>JBELLK010000041.1:16342-17972 GCA_042088625.1 Flavobacteriales bacterium | reverse complement strand
TGACGGGCACGTACAACACGTTGATGGCCTGCAAACCTCACTTGAATGCAGCTCCGGGCATCAAGCATGCCCTGGTCACGAGCAGCGTGTTGGCGCGATTTGGGGTGCCGGGTCAGACAGCTTACGTGGCGAGCAAAACGGGTTTGCTTGGATTGGTGAGGTCGTTGGCAGTGGAGTGGTCACCAGAGGGTATTATGGTGAATGCCCTTTGCCCTGGATGGGTGGAAACAGAGATGGCTCAAGCCAGCATTCAAGCTATGGCAGATGCCCAAGGGATTTCATACGAGGATTCTAAGACCCAACAGGAAGCCTTGTTGCCAGCAGGACGTGTGAGTTCTCCAGAAGAGATGGCGCAGTGGGTGGATTTTATGTTTTCCGGTCTGGCTGAAGGAGATTCGCGTTCACGCCTTGCAACATTCACGGGGCAGGCGTTGGATGTGAACAGCGGGTCTTGGATGGGGTGAGTCCAGGTGCCAAAGCGTCTCGCACCAGTGAGGAGCGGACTACCTTTGCATCATGAGACACAACCTCAGTGACGTAGCGACGTTAATCAAAGACCGCCGCTCTTTCGCGCCTGAACAGCACTCAGGACGCAAGGTTCATCGCGACGTGGTGGAAGAAATTTTGCGTGCGGGGATTTGGGCACCAACCCACGGGATGACACAGCCATGGCGTTTCACGGTGTTTCAAGAAGATGGATTGGAAGCGCTGCGCAAAGGCATGCCCTTGTGGTACCATAAGGTCATGAAAGGCGGTGAGGTCAGTCAGGCCAAGTTGACCAAGCTGCGCCATAAGTTGGATGCTTGCAATTGCGTGATCGGCATTGGCATGGTGCCTGATGTGAATGGCCGAATCACCCAAGAGGACGAGGAGTGGGCTGTCGCCTCTGCTGTGCAGAACATGCACCTCATGTGCACGGCCTATGGGTTGGGCGCGAAATGGACGACTCCTTCTTTCATGAAGTTGCCGGAGGTCAAAGCTGAGCTTGGATTGCCGGAAGAGGGAAAAGTCATGGGCTTGTTTTTTGTGGGATATCCAGACCGTGAATGGCCTGAGTCTCACCGTTGGCCGTTGGAATTCGTGACGCGCTGGAAGACGAGCGAAGAGGCAATCGCCAAGCACGAACGCAAGCCCACCGTTTGATGAGGTGGGTCAACCATTACACGCACCCAGGCGACACGAGATATCACGTGTTTGTCTTTCGTGAAGCGCAGTACGCCCAACGTTTTCAGGAGCGGTGTGATGAGGAAGGCATTGCCTTCGAGCGCCATGAGGAAGGAGGAGAGGTGATGTTTGGTGTGGCCAAAACTTCGTTTGCTGAAGCGCTCCGGGCCAATCATCTGGTATATGCGGAATTCCGTTCTCATTTCATTCCTCACAAGGGCTGGCGTTGGGGCTTGCTTGTGTTCACTGCGGTGGTGCTTGGCCTCGCGATGATGGGGTGGTTGACGTCGACCACAGCGCATGGTCAGGTAGAGGCAGGTTTGCCTTGGGAGTTGGATGTGCTCGCACGCATGCACGTGCCTGTGGGCGCACTGGGCATGGAACCAACCCGTCTGGAAGGTCAAGGAATCGATGCCGTATGGACGCCTCGTGTCGGATCGGATTTGGGCTTGCGCATCCATCGTCG
>JBELLK010000041.1:0-16242 GCA_042088625.1 Flavobacteriales bacterium | reverse complement strand
CAGGATCATGTGGTCCAGGCGTATCAAGGCCGAACGCGTTACGCCGCCCTGCCCATCGTCGCGGAAATCGGCATCCAACGCCGGGCCAAGAAGAAGAAGCCGGGATGGTACGTGGGATGGCATTGGTCCAGTCCCATTGGACGGAGTGCATGGGCTGAGAACACTTGGGCCTCGGGTTCGACGGCAGGCGTGGCGCGCAACTATTTGAGTTTGGTGAACACGGGCCTCGATGTCCGGCTGGTTTTGCCAGAATGAAAAAGGCCCACGGAAGTGGGCCTTTTTGCGTGCGTTCCAGTTGAAGGCAATCACATGGCCGACGCCACGAGGTTGAAGCCGACCGTGAAGTTGTCGTGAATGAGGTTGTCTCCGAGGTTGTCAAAGAACGAACCCGACCCATACTTGACGTCAAACTCAGCGCGGTTGAGGACCGCTGATCCCTCAACGGCGAAGGCATCACCGGTGTTGGTCACTTTGGCGTCAAACGTGACGCTCTTTGTGATGCCACGGATGGTGAATTCGCCAGTCACCGAGTGTGTCGCATCGCCCTGAGCATCTTTCAATGGGGTCATGTTCCGGAGCGTGAACGTGCTCGTTTTGTGTTCTGACACATTGAAAAAGTCATCGCTGTTGAGGTGACCGACGAGCTTGTCGCTCCATTCGCCCTCCAAATCCGTGCATGCGATGGTTTGCATGTCGACAATGACGTTGGCCGAGGTGAGGTTGCCTTCTGTGACAGACAAGTAGCCGTTGGCCAGGTTGACCGTACCCATGTGCTCGCCTGTGACTTTCGTCGCATGCCAAGTCACAGAGGAGGCAGAGGCGTCCACCTTGTATCGTGTGGTGCCGTCGTTGTTGTTGGTGGCAAAGGCCGTCAGGGTCAGTGCCATGGAGGCACAAAGGGTCATGAATGTGTTCATCGATTCAGGTTTTGATGTGTTTGTTTGTGTTGTTGTCCGTTCCAACAGTCAAGGACCTCGATGGCCTTTTGGGCGTCTTCATTCGACCAAACGTCTTCCAATGAAGACATTTCTCGGTCCATGATGTTCTTAAGGGCTTCGGTAATTTCCTGTCCAGTTGCGGTCAGGGCAATGTCTACGCGTCGTCGATCGGCAGGGCACGATTCTCGCTTCACCAATCCTTTGGTGAGGAGTTTGTCGATCAGCCTTGAAGTGTTGCTGTTCTTGTCAATCATCCGGCTGCTTATGTCTCTCAGAGCAATGGGCTTGCCTTTCTGGCCTCGGAGGATGCGAAGGATGTTGAATTGCTCAGGCGTGATGCCATGAGGCTTGAGCAGCATCCGGTGCTTGCTCAGAAGGCCACTGGCGGTGTGCAAGACAGTCAGGACGAGCTGTTCTTGTGGGGAGGCAAACGAGGCCATTTGCAAAGCGTCTGACGTCTTCATGCAGCAAATGTAGAAACATTTGATGTACATACAACTAAAATTGTGTCAAAATGAGCGGATGCCAAAACGCCCCACCAACAGGCGAGGCGTTTCAAACAATCATTTCAGGTTTTAGGATTGCAAAGCTGCCCGCACAAATTGAGAAATCACCTTGCCGTCGGCTTGCCCTGCCATGGCCTTTGAAGCCGAACCCATCACCTTGCCCATGTCGGCCATGGAGGAAGCTCCAGTTTCTGCAATGATTTCATCAACACGGGCTTTGATCTCTTCTTCAGTCAGTGCAGCGGGGAGGAATTCTTGGATGACCGCGGCTTGTGCCTCCTCTTCAGCGGCCAAGTCTGGCCGTCCTTGCTCATGGTACAGCGCTGCTGTTTCCTTGCGTTGCTTCAACAGTTTGCTCAGGATGGACATGGTCACGGCGTCATCCACGCTGTCACCGGCGCCTTCTTTGGTCGCCTCGAGCATGATTTTGCTTTTGATGTCACGCAATGCGGAGAGCCGATCGCGGTCTTTTGCCCGCATGGCATCCTTGATGCCTTCGGAAATGGAGTTGGCCAAGTTGTCCATCAGTCGACGTTGTCGTGGAGGAATGGATTGTCATTTTTCAGCTCAAACCGGCGGTTGCCCTCTTCGTCAAACTCCTCGTTCACACGCATGCGACTAACTTGAGATTCCGAGCTTTGAGGCGTGTCTTCGATGGAGATGTTCCGACGCTTGTACGCGGGCTCATTTTCCAAGTCCGCAATGCGCCCAGGCAGGTTCAGCTTGCTTTTGAATTCAGCAAGGCTGCGTGTGATTTGGCGCTGACGTTCGGCGAAGGCTTCGCGGGAAGGCTGCACAGAAGGCTGTGACGCAGCGGGTTGTGGCGCGTCCACTTCCTCGGTGTTGCTTTCAGCGGCGGGTGCCTCCGGGGTCAAATCCTCTGGTTCTGGCACGTCGTCGAGGTTGTAGATGATGAACTCGTCGTTGGTGGAGACGCTTTCTTCATTCACATCTGGCGTTTCGGCATGGGCAGTGGGTTCGGCGACCTCTTCCGTCTCCTCGACCTCACGGTGGGTCAAGCTGTCTTGTGGCAGCTCAGCCTGCACTTCGGCGGAGGGGATGGAGGACTCAACGGTTTCGTCTGAAGGGGCGAAGAGGTCTTTCTGGGGCGCGGTGACGTCCCATTTGTTCTTGTCAATGCTGTCCGTGACCTCGTCAGCTTTGATGAAGGGTTCGGCTTCAGGCGAAGGAACCACAGGCGGAACGTTGGCTTCCGGCGTGTCCTGTTGCTCGTCGAGCCAGACTTTTTTAGGTCCTGATGCACGTTGAGTGTTGTCCAAGGTGGCGGCGTCAAAGCCCGTGGCAATGACGGTCACACAAAGGTCTTCTCCAAGGTTGTCGTCCGTGCCGTAGCCCCAGATGACTTCGGCAGTTTGGCCTGCAGCTTCCTGAATGTGATCGGTGATCTCCATGATTTCGTCCATCAGGATTTCCTCAGTGCCAAACGTGATGTTCAGCAACACAAAGTTGGCACCCGTGATGTCGCTGTCGTTGAGGAGCGGGCTCTCGAGCGCGTCGCTGACGGCTTTCTGTGCGCGCCCCTGACCAGACGCACTTCCAGATCCCATGATGGCCCGGCCGCTGTCACGCATGACGGTGTTGACGTCGTTCATGTCCACGTTGATTTCCCCAGTCAACGTGATGACTTCAGCGATGCCTTTGGCGGCTGTGCACAGGATTTGGTCTGCATTGGCGAAGGCGCTGCGGATGGTTTGGTTGCCAAACAACTCGCGCAACTTGTCATTGCGAATGATGAGCAAGGTGTCCACCGCCTGGCGCATGGCTTCAAGGCCGTCCGAGGCTTGTTGGTTCCTGCGACGTCCCTCAAATTGGAAGGGTACGGTCACGATGCCTACGGTCAGGATGCCGCGTTCTTTGCAGGCTTGTGCAATGATGGGTGCGGCTCCCGTCCCAGTGCCACCGCCCATGCCAGCAGTTACAAAGACCATGCTCGTGTCGCTTCCAAGCAGTGCCGTTAGCTCATCCAAACTTTCGATGGCAGCGTTCTTGCCCACCTCCGGCAGCGAGCCTGCCCCTTGGCCTCCTGTCAAGGTCGCCCCCAACTGAACCTTTCGAGGCACGGGGCTGATGTCCAATGCCTGGGCGTCGGTGTTGCATACGATGAAGTCCACACCGGTGATGCCTTGCTCAAACATGGTGTTGACCGCGTTTGAGCCGCCTCCGCCGACGCCGATGACTTTTATAGGAGAATTCGTGGATTGGGGAATGTTGAATTGCATGGGATGGGATTTTCTGTGGGGAGAGGTCAAATGGGGTCAGGCGAGATCTTCTGTTTCAAACCAATTTTTCACGCTTTGCATGAATTTTTGGATGCCCAGGTTGGGCAAGGCCACGCGGTCGTTGGTGGCTGCAGGTTCTTCCTGGGTTTTCGCGCGAAGGCGATCGTAGCCTTTGATGACAAGGCCGACACCTGTTGAGTACGAAGGGATGGACGTGTCCTCAGGCGCGTTGGCGATGTGTTCGCCGGGGAAGCCGAGACGGCAATCGAGGCCGGTGACAAATTGAAAGAGCTGAGTGACGTGCTTCAATTGCGAGCCGCCGCCTGTCAGCACAATGCCGCCAATCAACTGGTCGCCGAATCCGGAGCTGCGGATTTCGTAGTGCACGTGCTCGATGATCTCAGTCATGCGCGCCTCGATGATTTGGGAGAGGGTCTTGAGGGCAATCTCCTTAGGCTTGCGTCCGGTCAGTCCAGGGATGCAAACGATTTCGTTGGACTTGGTCTCTTGAGAGAGGGCCGACCCAAACTTCTTCTTCAGCTGTTCTGCTTGGCGCTTCATGATTTGACACCCCTGACGAATGTCATCGCTGATGACGTTGCCTCCGAAGGGAATGACGGCCGTGTGACGGATGATGCCATCCTGGAAAATGGCGATGTCTGTGGTGCCGCCTCCAATGTCCACCAAGGCAACTCCGGCTTCTTTCTCCTCCTCGGAGAGCACCGATGCGGCGGAGGCCAGGGGTTCAAGGATCAATTGGTCCACCTCGAGGCCCGCCTTGCGGATGCACTTGTAGATGTTCTGGGCTGCGGCCATTTGGCCGGTGATGATGTGGAAGTTCGCTTCAAGTCGAACACCTGACATGCCGATCGGATCCTTGATGCCCTGCTCGTTGTCCACCGTGAATTCCTGGGGAATGACGTGCAGGATTTCCTCGCCAGGCTGCATCACCAATTTGTGCATGTCTTCAATCAACGCTTCGATGTCGGCTTGGCCGATTTCGGATTCCAGGTTTTCCCGGGTGATGAGGCCGCGGTGTTGGAGGCTTTTGATGTGTTGACCTGCGATGCCCACATTCACCAACCGAATTTGGGCACCGACTTTTTGCTCAGCCTCTTGCACGGCCTGCTTGATGGACGCCACGGTGCGGTCAATGTTGGCGACGACACCGCGGGAAACGCCCACGGATTCGCTGCGGCCGTAGCCGAGGAGTTCAATTTTGCCGAACTCATTCTTTTGACCGATGAAACAGGCAATTTTGGTTGTGCCGATGTCGAGGCCGACGACAATTTCTGCAGGGGTGGGATTGGATTGATTGTCCATCATGGGTAGCGTTGGGCGATGACTTGATCGCGGTAGGTGAGGTCGATGCGTTTGTAGTTGCGGAGATTGCCGCGCTTGACTTGCGCGCGGTAAAAGGCAAGGAGGTTGCGCTTTTTGTGTTCGGAGTTGTCAGCGTTGCCCAAAATCACCTCATGCCCTGCGAGCCGAGGGTGAAGGACGAGTTCGCCATCGTCATTCATCGACAATTGGTCGGTGAGGGCATTCCAAAACGGGTCGTCCTTTGTGGCATTCACAAAGCGGAAGCCCATGTGCGCTTGGGTCTCTCGCTTGACATGCATGACGGGAATGTGAGGCGTAAAATGCGCATCCAAAGCCATTCGGCGCCCCTCTTCGTCGAGGTAGTGGTCTTCTCCAGTCTCGGTCATGTGCACGCGAAGCACCGGGTGGCGCTGCCAAACATCAATGTGGACGGTGCCGTTCATTTGGCCGTACACCTCTGCACGTTCGCAGGCGTCCATGTCGGTCAAATGGGACAGGATGAGCTGCAGGTCGACGTCGTTCAGCAATTCGCCTTCGAGGCGGTTCGTGCCGAGGGCCCCCTCGATGCGATTGGCATCCAAAAAGCCCACCTCGTTTTCATCCTTCACTTCAATGACGACCTTCTGAACGCGGCGCTCTTTGGCTTCGGCCGCAGCAAACCCGAGCATCGCACCAAGTGCGGAAAGGATGAGGGTTGTGCTGAGGATGCGCTTGATCATGACTTCATTCGAGGCGTGCTCTCATGTGCTGGAGGGCTTGCGGAACAAGGCGATCGATGTCGCCCGCGCCTGCCGTGACCAGCACGTCGACGGAACGTGCCTTCAAGTCACCGAAGATGGAATCTGAAGTCGTCAAATGTGTGTGTGCACCCGAGATGTTATCAAACAGCCATTGTGCATCAACCCCTGGAATCGGGGCTTCCCGAGCGGGGTAAATGGGCAACAAAAACAACCGATCAGCCTTCCCCAACACCTCGGCAAATTCATGACCAAAATCCCGCGTCCGGGAGTACAAATGGGGCTGAAATACGAGTGTGATTTCTCTGGCGGGCCAACGTTCTCGGATGGCGTCAAGCAGTGCTTGGAGTTCCGTTGGATGGTGCGCGTAGTCGTCCACGTAGACTGCGGATAGATGGTCCAAATGGACTTCCATTCGCCTGCGTACGCCCCCAAATTGTTCCACCACGCGTTGGATCACGTCGCCGGACATACCGGCATGCCAAGCCATGGCCGACGCGACCAATGCGTTGGCCACGTTGTGCGTGCCGAGCAAGGCAGGGCGAGCTGAAAAGGTCACCGGCGTTTGCGCGCTTGTTCCGTTGACGCCCAAATGGAAGGCCACGGCGTCTCCTTCCCGTCGCGCCACGTGATGCACCCCCTCCTCAGGCTTCTCGTCAGCATCGATCACCGCGAATCGCTCTAAGGAAGGTTGACCGACTTGTGTTGGCCACCCGAGCCCTGCAGGAAGGAGGAGGACGTCTCGAACTTGACTTCCAAATTGCTCAAACGCAACTCGAAAGGCCTCTTCTGACCCGTAAATGTCAAGGTGATCGGATTCGAGGTTGGTGATTGCTGCGATGGAGGGGTGGAGGTGATGAAAGCTTCGGTCGAATTCGTCGGCCTCCACCACGTGCCAGGTTGCACCCGCTCTGGTGATGTGGTTGCTGCCCGTGGCCGCGCTGATGCCTCCAAGAAAAGCGTGGCACCCCGATTTGGAGGCGTCAAGCATGGCCGCAAGCCAACTCGAAGTTGTGGTCTTGCCATGCGTTCCAGCTACGGCAAGCGTGGGGCGGCCGTGTGTGATTTGGCCTAAAAGGGCTGCTCGTTTGATCGGCACAATCCCCTTCGCCTTGAAGTGAGTCAGCAGCGGCAAATTCTCTGGAACGGCCGGCGTCCAAACCACAGTCAGGGTTTCATCCGTCGCATCTTTCGCCCAGGAAGGCAAGTCCGATGGCTCCGACGAGTGGCTCACGGCCATGCCCTCTTTGGCAAGCGTCTCAAGAAGTGGAGAGGGGGTCAAATCGTAGCCACCCACCACGTGCCCTTGCAGTTTGAGGTGTCTGGCCAAAGCGCTCATGCCGATGCCACCAAGGCCCAAGAAGAACACGTGGCTTGTGCGCACGGACATGGTCAGACGAGCGTTTCGAGTTGGTCGACGACGGCTGCGGCTGCGTCAGGGCGTGCTGCCTTTTTCATGGCGACGGCCATGGCTTCGCATTGCTCTGGATCGTTGAGCAACGTTGTCAAGCGGTTGCCAAGCTGCTCTCGAACGGAGGAGTCCGGCAACAAGATGGCGCCGCCCAATTCTGTCAAGCTCCGTGCGTTGTGCGTTTGGTGGTCTTCCGCCACGTGTGGCGAGGGCACCAGGATGGCGGCTTTGCCCACCAGGGCCAGTTCGGCGATGGACATCGCGCCAGCCCGGGACGCGATGACCGTGGCGGCTTGGTATGCGAGGTCCATGCGGTCGATGAAACCCGTGCACACCACACCGTCGCAGGGATGGGCGTCGAGCCACGCTTGACAACCCTGGACGTGGCGGCTTCCACATTGCCACAACACTTGGTAGCCGCGCTCCGATTGACGAGGCCATTTGCCCAGGAGGGTTTGCACCGCCTCATTCATGGATTGCGCACCCAAGCTTCCTCCCATGACAAACACCACGGGCAGGTCTTCTGTGAATCCCCAGTGTTCAAGGGCGGCGCTTCGGCCTTCGGGTGCGGCATGGGCGAGGTCGCAAACGTGGGACCTCAAGGGATTGCCTGTGAGGACGATTCGGTCCTTGGGGAACCAACGCTCCAGCCCGGGAAGCCCTGCGCAGATGCGGTTCACGCGCTTGGCCAGCAGCCTGTTGGTGATGCCGGGAAAGCTGTTTTGCTCCTGGATCAATGTGGGAAGGCCTTTTCGTGCCGCTTGGTCCAACAACGGTCCACTTGCAAAGCCGCCGACGCCGACCACAACCTGCGGCTTGTGGGTGCGCAACAACCGACGTGCTTTAAGGAGGCTGCTGAGGAGTTTGAAGGGGAAGGAGAGGTTTCGTGTACTGGTCAGTTTCCGCTCAATCCCACTGATCCAAAGGCCGTCGATGTCGTAGCCTGCTGCGGGAACTTTGTCCATCTCCATGCGTCCAATTGCCCCGACAAACCGAATGTTGGCTTGGGGATTTCGCCGCTTGATCTCGTCAGCAATGGCGAGGGCGGGGTGGATGTGTCCTCCAGTGCCTCCTCCTGAAATCAGGACATTTTGAATCAGGCCCATCAGGTGAGCGTGTTTCCATTGGAAGTCGCGCCGGCTGAAACGGGATCCTGTTGCACCACGCGTGTGACGGCCAGCATCATGCCCAGCGACAGGCAAGTGAACAGAAGGGAGGTTCCCCCGTAACTGACCAGTGGCAGCGGTTGACCCGTGGTGGGGAACAGCCGGACCGACACCCCCATGTTGACCAGCGCTTGAACGGTGATCATCAATCCGAGGCCGAGCACGAGGTTTCGGCCAAACGTCGACCCACATTTGATGGCCGTTCTCGACGCCCTGAACAACAACGCGAGGTAAAGCAACACCAAGCCCAAACCGCCAACGATGGCCCCCCATTCCTCCACGATGAAGGCAAAAATCATGTCGGAGTAGGGGTGGGGTAGGAAGTTTCGGGAGGTGCCTGATGCTGGACCGTGCGGGAACAAACCGCCTTTGTAAATGGCGACCTGAGCCAATTCGATTTGGTAATCTTCCTCACTCGTGACGCCTTCTTGTCCGGTTGCAAAACCGACAAAACTCTCCATCCGATTGGCCCAAGTCCCAAAACGAGGCAACGCTTCGGGCGCCGCCTTGCCAATGCCGTATAGGCCGATGAGCCCGACGGCTGCGAGCCCGACGATGCGGAACATGTGTTTCCATGGCAATCCTCCAACGAACAGCATGGTCACACAAATGGCCCCCAACATGGCAGCCGTGGAAAAATCAGAAGGCAAAATGAGCAAGCAGATGGCGCCGATGCCGCCAAGGATGGGCATCAACCCTTGCCAAACGTCGTCCAAAACGTCCGCGCGCACTTGCAATTGGCGCGCCACCCAAACCACCAAGGCGAGCTTGGCAAAGTCCGACGTTTGGACGGTCAGCCCAATGAACGGGAGTTTGATCCACCTGCGTGCGTCGTTGATGTCCGTTCCGAACAGCAAGGTGAACACGAGCGCTGCGATTGCCAGCACGAACAGCACGTTGGCCAATTTGCCAAAGTACTTGAAGTGGATTCGGTGAACCCCAAACATCACTACCCATCCCCCTGCAAGCAGTCCGATTTGCTTGAACAGGAATTTGGCGCTGTTGCCATCGGCTTTGTACGCGAGCGTGCTGATCGCACTGTACACGGTGACCAAAGAGGCCACGGTGAGCACGAGGGCGATGCCCCAAAGCACGCGGTCGCCTTCCAACCGCTCGCGAATGCCGGCAAGGAGTTCGTTCATCTCAACGCGTGATCTTCAAAGTTGACGCACGGCGGCCTTGAAGGCGCGTCCGCGCTGTTCGTAGCTGCCAAACAAATCGAAGCTCGCGCAAGCCGGCGAAAGCATGGCCGTGTCCCCAGGCATGCCCAATTCATACGCTTTGGCGACGGCTTCTTCAGCGGACCCTACTTCCCAGCTGCTGTCCACAAGTTTGTCGAACGCGGCGTGTAGCTTCGCGTTGTTTTTGCCCATGCAAATCATGTGCTTGACTTTGTCGCGTACGAGGGGCACCAGCGTGCTGTAGTCGTTGCCTTTGTCGATGCCGCCTGCAATCCAAATCACAGGTGCCGTTGCGCATTCAAGGGCGTACCACACGCTGTTGACGTTGGTCGCCTTCGAGTCGTTGATGAACGTGATGCCGTTCACTTCTTGCACAAATTCGAGTCGGTGCTCAACGCCTTCGAAGCTTTGCAAGCTTTCGCGAATGCCTTCTTTGCGCAGATCGAGCACGCGGCCGGTCATGCCGGCAGCCATGGAGTTGAAGAGGTTGTGTTTCCCCTGCACGGCCAATTTTTGGATGGTCATGGAAAATGAATTGAAATGTTGGAGGATGAATTGTGAATGGTCTTGGGAGTCCAAACCGCCACCGTGTCCGTTCCGAATCACCTCGTCGAGGGGTCGGTCGGCGCTGATGGGCAGCAGTTGGGCGGACGTGCCGTGCTGGTCCAGCATGCGCTGGGTCCACGCGCAGTCCGCGTTGTAAATGAGATGGTCCGCCTCGGTTTGGGAGGCGGTGATGCGCCACTTGGACGCGGCGTAGTGGGCCATCTCGTACCCGTATCGGTCGAGGTGGTCCGGGGTGATGTTGAGCAGCAGCCCAATGTTGGGTCGAAACGTGCTCGTGCCGTCGAGTTGGAAGCTGCTCACTTCAAGGACGGTGGCTTGGGCCTGCCCTTCTTCGTTCGACACGCGTTCGGCGAGACGTCGCGCCCAACTCGTGCCGATGTTGCCCACGCAGTCGGTGTCCCACCCTTCGTTGCGAAGAAGGTGGTCGATCATGGCGGTCGTGGTCGTTTTGCCATTCGCACCCGTCACCGCGACGACAGGATCGGTGTGGCCCAGGGCGCGATGGGCACGCGCCGCGTATTCGATTTCGCTGATGACCTCTCTGCCCTGCGCGATGCACGTTTGGACCACAGAAGCCGTGTCTGGAATGCCTGGGCTTTTCACCACCGTCGCAGTGTCGTCCCACCGATCCGTCTGATGGCCACCTACTTCATAGGCAATGCCCGCGGCTTCCAGTTCTTTCACGCTTGGGCCGCGGCCTTCTCCCGCATCACTGACGAACGCACGCGCTCCCATCGACTTCGCCAACAAGGCGGAGCCCACGCCGCTTTCGCCGGCGCCAAGGATGAGGATGGGATCAGTGAGGCTCATGGTTGAGATCAGCGGACTTTCAGCGTGACGATGGTGATGACGGCGAGGAGGATGCCGACAATCCAAAACCGAGCGGTGATTTTGGACTCAGGCATGTTTTGCTTCTGGTAGTGGTGGTGAAGGGGCGCCATCAGGAAGACCCGACGGCCTTCGCCGTATTTCTTTTTGGTGTAACGGAACCATCCGACTTGGATCACCACGCTGAGGTTTTCGATCAGGAAAATCCCGCAGAGCACGGGGATCAAAAGTTCTTTGCGGATGGCAATGGCGAACGTGGCAATGATGCCGCCCAGTGCCAACGATCCGGTGTCGCCCATGAAGACCTGGGCGGGAAAGGCGTTGTACCAGAGGAAGGCCACGCACGCGCCCACAAATGCGGCGATGAACACCACGAGTTCCTCCGAGCCTGGGATGTACATGATGCTCAGGTAATCGGCGATGACGGTGTTGGAGCTGACGTAAGCGAGCACTGCGAGGGCCATGCCGATGATGGCGCTGGTGCCTGTGGCCAGGCCGTCGATGCCGTCTGTGAGGTTGGCGCCATTGCTGACGGCGGTTACAATCAAAATGACAAGAGGGATGAAGACCACCCAAACGTATTGAGCGGCGTCGTCCACCATCCACGACAAGAGCCAAGCGTAGTCGAAGTGGTTGTCCTTGATGAAGGGGATGGTCGTCGCAGTGGATCGAACGGTGGTCCACGTGTCGTCGGCCGTCAATTCCTTGATCGCGATGTCGGGATGCCAAATCATTGCGGCCCCGAGGATCACCCCCATCCCAATTTGGCCGATGACTTTGAATCGTCCGGCCAGCCCCTCTTTGTTCTTTTTGAAGACTTTGATGTAGTCGTCGATGAACCCGATGGTCCCGAGCCACACGGTGCTGAGGATCATCAGTTGGGTGTAGACGTTGGTCAGATCCGCAAACAGGAGTGTGGGCACAAGGATGGCTCCGAGAATGATCAGACCTCCCATGGTGGGGGTGCCCTGCTTGTTCATTTGGCCTTCCAGTCCGAGGTCACGCACAATTTCCCCCACTTGCTTCAACTGCAGCCTTTCAATTATGCGCTTGCCAAACAAAATGCCCACCAACAACGACGTCATCAAGCTCATGCCTGCGCGGAACGAGACGAAGCTGAACAGGCCGGCGCCAGGCAGGTCGTAAATCTCGCGGAGGTGGGTGAAGAGGTGGTAGAGCATGGTGGGATCGAGGGGTGGTGTTCAGGTGGTGGGGGCGAAGGCTTCTTTCAGTTCAATTCGGTCGTCGAAGGGGAGGCGTTCGCCTTGGATTTCCTGGTAGGTTTCGTGTCCCTTTCCGGCGACCAGGACGATGTCCCCGGGTTCGGCGAGGGCCGCGGCCGTACGAATGGCTTCTCGTCTGTCCACGATGCTCAGACAATTGCGTTTTTCGATGGGGTCCAAACCCTGTTCCATGTCTTTGAGAATGCTTGCCGGGTCTTCGCTTCGCGGATTGTCGCTGGTGAGGATGACTCGGTCAGAACCGTGGGCGGCGCGTTGCGCCATGGTGGGACGTTTGGTCTTGTCGCGGTCACCTCCGCAGCCCACCACCGTGATCACGTGTTCGCCTCCGGTGCGGACGTGGGCAATGGTCTTGAGCACGTTGTCCAAGGCATCAGGGGTGTGGGCGTAGTCAACAATGGCGGTGATGCCGTCGCGTGCAGGCACACGCTCGAAGCGGCCTGCGGGGGGCTTCAGCAAAGACATCTGCGTCAGCGCGTTCATTTTGTCCGTTCCTAGCAACTTGCTCGCCACGTACACGGCAAGGAGGTTGCTGGCATTGAATCCTCCAACGAGTTGGGAGTACAGCTCTTGGCCGTCCAAGTGCAGGACGAGACCTGTGATTTGGTTTTCAATCAACCGTGCACGCTCATCTGCAACCCCTTGAACGGCCATGGTGACCACCTTGGCCTTGGTGTGCTCCACCATGTCTTCAGCATGTGCGTCGTCGGCATTGACGGCGGCAAACGCACTCGATGGCAGCATGTCGAACAATTGCTTCTTGGCCTTGATGTAGCTGTTGAAGTCGCCGTGGTAATCGAGGTGGTCGTGGGTGATGTTGGTGAACATCGCTCCCGCGAGTTGGGTTCCAGTCAACCGCGACTGAACGATGGCATGCGAGCTCGCTTCCATGAACACATGGGTGCACCCGGCATCCGCCATTTCTCGCAACAGGCCTTGAAGGCTCAGGGCATCCGGTGTGGTGTGTGTGGCTTCGACGACGCGGTCCACAATGCGGTTTTCCACCGTCCCGAGCATGCCGACTTTGCGGTCGAGCAGGCGGTACAGCTGATGCAGCAGGGTCACGGTTGTCGTCTTGCCGTTGGTGCCGGTGACGGCCACCACTTTCATGTCCCGTGAAGGATGGTCGTGGAATGCGGCGGCGATGTGTCCGAGGGCCTGGGCGCTGGACTTCACCTGAATGACGGTCACATGTTCAGGCGTGATTTCAGGCATGCGTTCACAGACGATGCATGCAGCTCCGGATTCGATGGCTTGCTCGATGAACTGGTGGCCGTCCACCACAGTTCCTGGAATGGCCACGAACAGTCCGAGGGGTTGGACTTTTCGGGAGTCCACTGCAATGTGTTCAACAGCGACATGCGTCGTGCCACGCACCTCGAGGATGCGTGCGTCGTAGAGCAAATCTGAGAGCAGTTTCACGAGAGTCTGAGTTGGATGGTGGTGATTTCTTTTTGAAGAGGTGTACCGGGAGCAATGGACTGGGATTTGACCGTGCCGATGCCCTGGTAATCCACCTTCAATCCGGCGTTTTCGAGGAGATACAGGGCGTCGCGCAAGCCCATTCCACGCACTTCTGGGACTTCGGATTCTTGCAGGTCCATGGACTGCAATTGGGCTTCATCGTCTCCTGTGTCAACCTTGACCCAGTCTGTGGTGATCCCCTCGGAATGCTTCATGCCCAAAGACGCGTAAAGCGTTTCCAGGGATTTGCGGTCGCCGTCTTTGGATGCAGGGAGCGATTGGGTCTCAGCGAGTGGACCGCGACTCAGGGTGTGGAATGCGGGGTCGGTGGCGTAAATCAAGTCGGCCACTTCCCTGAACACCGGTGCGGCGATCGTGCTGCCGTAGTAGCTTCCACTTTTGGTGTCGGCGATGACCACGATGCAGGAGTAACGTGGGTTGTCTGCAGGGAAATACCCGGCAAACGAGGCCCGGTAACGGCCCTGTTCGTATCCATTGCGGGTGGCAATGCGGGCGGTGCCTGTTTTGCCGGCAACAGTGTAGGGCTTGTCCGCGAACAACCTTTGGGCTGTGCCCACGCCTTGAGGGTCGCATACGGCCTCCATCATGTCTTTGCACGCAGCCAAGGTGGCCGAATTGCACACCCTCGGGTTGAGCACAAAAGGCTCATACGTCTTCACGAGGTCGTTGCCTTTTTGGAGATCCCGCACCAGTTGCGGGCGCATCATGCGTCCGTTGTTGGCGACCGCATTGTACAGGGCAAGCGTTTGCAGCGGCGTTTGGGTCACTTCGTACCCGATGGCCATTTGGGTCAGGCTGAGGCCAGTCCACCCTCGGTCCTCCACGGAAGTTTTGACATTGGGTGCCGCCTCTCCCACATAGCGAAGTCCGGTTTTGTCAGTCACGCCGATGGCCTTCAATCGGTCGAGGAACGCTTGCGGTTGTTCGCCAAACGTTTCCCTCACAGCAAGTGCCGAACCGACGTTGGAGCTGACTTCAAACACTTTGGTGAGCGGGATGGATCCGTGGCCCCCGTCTTTGTGGTTGCTGTCTCGCATCCGCTTTCCGTGGAAGTAGATTTGACCATCACCGGTGTCGACAGAGTCCGTGGGCGCCATGCCTTCCTCCATGCATGCCATCAAGGTGGCGAGCTTGAACGTTGATCCAGGTTCCACGGCCGTCCCAATGGCATGGTTGAAATCTTCCCAGTACTCAATGGTGTTTTCGCCCACTTCATGGCGCGTGAGGTTGGCGATGGCTTTGATGAATCCCGTTGAGACTTCAGCTACGATGACCGTTCCCCACGCAGCGTCATGCCTTCTGAGTTGTTGTTCCAGTGCATTTGTGGCAACGTCTTGCAGGTGCAGGTCGAGGCTGGTCACCACGTCCAGCCCTTCAACCGGGTCCACGAGGAACTCGTCGGTCACGGGCATCCATTGGTTGCCCGCGACCTTCCGCGAAAGTTGTTGCCCCTCCACGCCGGCCAGTTCGTCGTTCCACGCCCGTTCCAATCCCACGCGTTGGTGTTCACGGTCGATGCCCACCGTGCGTGCAGCGAGCTTCCCAAACGGACGCCGTCTGTTTTCCTTGCGCTCGAAAACCAGGCCGCTTTTGTACCTGCCCAATTTGACGAAGGGAAGGTCGCGGAGGGATTGGAAAGCCGTGAAGGGAATGTTTCTCGCGATCAGCGCGCCTCGATGCCCGCGATCGATGGCGTTGTCAAATTTGGACTTGAGGGCGGTGGGTTGTTTTCCCAGAGCTTGTCCCAATTCCCAACAAAGGGAATCGACATACGCATCGTACATGTCCCACCGCATGCCCTCGCACTTGGCGTCCCAGCGCAAGTCATAGACGGGCACGCTTGTGGCGAGAAGGCTGCCATCCTCGGCGAGGATTTGGCCTCGTGCAGGGACGATTGTACGTACGCTTGCAGAGAATTCTTCCCCGCGGTCTTCCCATTGCTCGTGCTCCACGGTTTGGATCGTCAGAATGCGCGCGAAGACACCCATCCCCACCAGGGTCAGCCCCACGAAGACCACCCATATGCGGCCGGTATTTGGCATGGCACTCATTCTTCAGTTGAAATCAGGATGGGGGGAGCGGAGGGTTGTTCCAATCCCATTTCGGCGGTGGATCGGGCCAAACGGCTTTGCTGCAATTGAGACTCCAAGTCGGAGCGAAGGGTTTTTTCCTCTGCCGTGGCTTCCTCGAGGCGATCAAGGGTCCTCTGCTTTTCACGAAGGATTCGTTCGGTTTGGTAGCCCAGGGCGAGGTAGAGGATGGTCAAGAAGCTGACGAACAACAAGAAGGGGACCTGTCGAACCAGCGCTTCACGAGCGAGGATTTCGCCGCTCAGCACTTCGCGGAGCAAGCCGCCAATTTGATTGTCTCTGCGTCGCTCGCGCCGATGCTTTTTCTTTTCACGTTGCTCCTCCCTGAAGGCTTCGCTGCTCCTCAGTCGATTGGGGTTGCTGGCGGCGGCCTCTTTGGCAGCCTTGGCCTTGTCGGCCGCCTCTTGCGCTTCTTGTTGGGCTTCCCGCGCAGCAAGTTCTGCCTGCGACAACGTGCGGTTGCCGGCAGGGGTCTCCTTATCGGAATTGGAGCGTTTGAGGAATCCAAACCACGTCATGGCGTCCAGTC
>JBELLK010000085.1:0-2924 GCA_042088625.1 Flavobacteriales bacterium | reverse complement strand
CTCTCGACGGAGCGGATTAAACGTCCATGAACGCTCCGGCGTAATGAATGGATCTCCCCATCTACTTTCGCCCCACACATAATCCTCCATAAAGTCAGCTCCAAAATGAGCCATCGTGTTGGTCGCGGTCAAATCGTTGCTCCCACCGGCCAGGGTACGCGTCATGGCCATCAAAAAATTGCTCACATGGATCGGCTCCCAAGGACCCGGCTCAATCCCTAACAATTTGTATTCCAATGGATAATCCGAGGGGCGGAGCTGGGCAATCCATGCATTGATCCCATCCGAATAGGCTTGAAGTAATGGTTCCATCTCAGAACCAACGACCTCTCCATGGGTTTGTTCTGCTCCATAGGTCATCCCGATTCGGCGGGTTGTTCGATCATAGGGTAATATATCCTCGCCAAGCCATTTATGAAGGGTTCCATTGGAGGCTTTGGTCTGTAGCTCCAATTGAAACAGGCGATCACGTGCAGTCACAAAACCTTGGACGAGATATAGATCAGGGTCATTTTTTGCAAATACATGCGGAACGCCACGGTCATTGATCCATACTTGAACCGAATCCTGCAAGCCGTCAAGCGTGTAGGTGAGCTCAGCAGGTGGATTCACACGATCTGCATTGGCAATGACACCCGTGACAGGATGCAAAACAGGACCGAGAGCTGGAATTTGCCCCAAAGGGTTGGCAAGCAGCACCGTTAAGGCGAGTAACAAAAGGAGAGAAGCCAGGGTTCGAATCATACGAGTCCAATCAAGTGTGCGTTATGCCCATGTTTGTAGTTTCATGCAAAATACAGAACCTCCGCTCTTAATGAACTCCGATGTGTCAAATTCGTGAGTCACAAAGCCGGCGTTGTGAAGTGCCGAAATCGTGTCTACTGAGCCTTTTTGTATCAACACATCACGGCCATTCGGGCAAAATGCATTCAGTGCAAATCGATCCATCGCGTCTTCGTGCCCAATTTCAAGCACCTGCTCAAAAACGGAGTGAATGAGTTCACGCCCATCCTCTGTAAATGCCTCTGGATATATCATTACAGTGGTCTCATTAAGTAGACAAAAACAGGTGTCTAAATGGTAAAACGAGGGGTCAACAAGCTCAAGAGCCACCACAGGAGCCTCTACCAGTGAAGAAATCGCTTCATACATCGTTAAATCTGTTCGATAGCCATGCCCGCCCCAAAGCAAGCGGCGACCAGGATGCCAAAGGGCGTCTCCCATGCCCTCAAAATCTCCATCCTGAGGCAGTGCAACCGTTGCCACACCACGTGCTTCATGCCACTGAGCAATGTGACTTACCTCCTCCGTACGATGGTGACTGTGCATCTGGCTCATGACCGCATGGGGTTCCCCGTCTTGATTCAGAAAGGGCAGGGATTGATTGGCACAGAACACCATATCGGGGAGCCCTTCAACCCCATCTAGCACTTCAACTTGGACCCCCAAACTCACCAAGGTATCATGCATCGCTTGCCACTGGTTCATCGCCAGAGATTGATCAACATTTCCGATTTGCCCCTCCATATGAGGGTTAATCACATATTCTACATCAAAATAGGTCGGCCTTGCCATCAAGACAGTGTTTGCAGGTGGCAATACAGGCAGCGCTTGAAGATCGAGTGAACGATCTTTAGTCGTGTAAATCATATCCTTTTATTTGGGTCGTGAAATGAGCGGTTCACATAGTTGAAAAGTACGACCCAGAAATGGAATCACAACACTCGTTATGTCACTTTGGAGCGTTTAAGGATGGCATGTAGAAGCTTGGGTGCCCACCGCTTGAGGCGAATACTCATCACCTCAGCGCCTCCAATGATCACTTCATGAGGCTTTGAAGATAATTTTGCCAATAATTTGGATGCAAACACATCCGCTGGCATCCCCTTGGTTTGTTTTTCACTCATCTCACCCAGTGCAGATCCGTCATTTGTGAGGGCGTGGAGTGTGAGGGGTGTGGCGATATAGCCAGGGCAGACCAACGTAACATGCATGCCTTTGGGTTCAATTTCGAGGCGTAACGAGTCGAACCATCCGTGAAGTGCGTGCTTACTCGCCGCATAAGCACTCCGAAATTGGGTTCCCAACTTTCCAGCGACCGACGTAATCACCACCACATGCCCTTTTGCGTTTTCAAGCATGGGCATCGCCACCTTTGTCACAGAAATGACCCCAAAATAATTCACCTCCATCATACGTCGTTCCACATCCATCGCCGCTTCAGACGCCTCGGTTCTACTGGTAATTCCACCGCTGTGAAACAAGACATTTAGGTGCCCAAGATGACTTTTGACCCGGTCTGCAACGCCTTGATGACTCGATGTGTCCGCTAAATCCAAGGGCTCAACCCAAACATGATCCGTGTGGACTTGGCACTCCTTTTGGGTTTGCTCAAGGTCGGCGACGCGTCGAGCAGACAACACCAAGGACGCACCTTTCTTTGCATAGGCTAGCGCAACCGCCTTTCCAATCCCAGAGGAAGCGCCTAGTACCCAAATGGTAGGGGGTGTGTGCTTTGTCATAAATCGATATTACCTCTATCGTGATCCGTTGTCAAACATGGCCGTGAAACATGGTTGTCAAACATGGCTGTCAAACATCGTCCTCAAACATGGTATTTTAAGGAATGGCAAAATCATCTCGTTCACAGAAACCGTCTGAATCGTCGCAAGCAAGCCCTGAGGCATCCCCAGACGCACCCCAACAGGCATCCCCAAAGGCGTCCAAACGTACACTTGGCGCCATTTTCTTGGTCGTGGTCATCGATTTAATGGGTTTTGGGATTGTATTGCCATTATTGCCCTTCTTTGCTCAAGAGTTTGCGGCTTCACCTTGGGTCACGGGAGCCTTATTTAGTGTGTTTTCGTTCATGCAGTTGATTTTTTCACCCCTTTGGGGTCGTTTGTCAGATCGAGTAGGAAGAC
>JBELLK010000040.1:16485-18227 GCA_042088625.1 Flavobacteriales bacterium | reverse complement strand
CGACATTTTCAGCTGGGTTGTGGTCCATCAGCTCTTGCCTTCTTGCGTATTTCACGAAGGTGCGATACACACTCATTTTGCGATGAATGGTCCTTGCGGACTTGCCAGCTTTCACCATGGCCACCACCCACGAACGAAGCCACTCGGACTCGATGGTCGTAAGGTCACCCTGGTCGTAGGTTTCCTTCATGAAAGCCTCCATTTGATTCAAATCAGATCGATAGCACCTTATGGTGTGGTCACTGCCCCTCTTCTCCTTCTTGAGGTAGCCCAAGAACAGCGCGATGTGCTCGGAAGAATGGATGACAACGTGTGACATGAAAAAGGCGATAAAGCTTCCGCAATATCGCCAAAAGTGTCGACATAACCAAAAATTATGTCGCTTAATTATCGTGTTATATCACTCCGCCTTCAAATTCAAGCCATTCTTGTAGACAGCTTTCTTGCGCATCTCACGGTTCAAAACACTGGGCTTGACGAATTCACGACGGGTACGAAGCTGCTTCATCGTCTTCGTTTGGTCGAATTTCTTCTTGAATTGCTTGAGGGAACGTTCAATGTTGTCGCCCTCCTTGACTTGGATGCTGAGCATGTTCTTCTGAATTGGGCGACAAAAATAAGCAACAAATGAGAAATCCCGGTCAATCCTTGAGCAATTCTCGACTGATGACCAATTTTTGGATTTCACTCGTGCCCTCCCCAATCGTGCACAATTTGCTGTCGCGGTAGAATTTTTCGGCAGGAAAATCTTTGGTGTAGCCATAGCCACCAAGAATCTGGACGCCTTCCGTGGCCACCCGAACACAAACCTCACTGGCCTCATACTTCGCCATGGCACTTTCCTTGGTCAGAGGCTTGCCTGCGATTTTCAGGCCACACGCTTGAAGAGTCAACAAATCAGCCGCCTCAATGGAGGTCGCCATGTCAGCAAGCTTGAAGGCAATCGCTTGAAAATTGGCAATGGGCTGGCCAAATTGCTCGCGCTCTTTAGCGTATTGCGTGGCGGTTTCCATTGCGCCCTTGGCTATACCCAAAGCCAACGAGGCAATGCTGATCCGGCCACCGTCCAGGATTTTCATCGCTTGGATGAACCCCTCTCCCACTTCACCAAGGACATGGCTGTGTGGAATGCGGCATTGGTCAAAAATCATCTCTGCGGTTTCACTCGACCGCATGCCAAGCTTGTTCTCCTTCTTGCCACCTGAAAACCCAGGAGTGCCACGTTCCACCACAAACGCCGTGATGCCGCGGCTGTCGAGAAGCTCGCCCGTCCGGGCCAACACGACGGCAACGTCTCCGGTGATGCCATGGGTGATCCAGTTTTTGGTGCCGTTGAGGATCCAATGGTCCCCATCTCGTTCCGCGACGCAACGCATGCGCATGGCATCGCTACCCGTGTTGGCCTCCGTCAGCCCCCACGCTCCAATCCACTCTCCAGACGCCAACTTGGGCAACCATTTTTGCTTCTGTTCGTCGTTGCCAAATTGGAGAATATGTCCCGTACACAAACTGTTGTGGGCCGCCATCGATAAACCAATGGAGCCACACACTTTGGCAACCTCCTCAATGGCCATCTTGTACTCATAATAACAGAGTCCCGCACCTCCGTACTCCTGAGGCACCAACATCCCCATCAATCCCAACTCTCCCATCTTGCCAAACAACTCCCGTGGGAAGTGTTGATCCTCATCCCATTCCATGCGGTGGGGAAGGACTTCGGATTGGACAAAATCTCGGATGCT
>JBELLK010000040.1:0-16385 GCA_042088625.1 Flavobacteriales bacterium | reverse complement strand
AGGGCTTTTCGGAATTTCACTGTTCTTTGGGACAACACCTCGCCCCAACCAGGAAGACGCTTCCATTCTGCCTCTGTGGCGTGGTTGATGTCGAGTACGGGCTGCGTTTCCTCGACCACCGCTCCTTTGGACTTTCGATTGTTGTCCGCCCGATCGGCGCCAAATGCACGGCTACGACGCGTTCTCCACCAGTCGTTCTTTTTGAAGACAGGATTGGGCTTGGCTTCCAGCCAACCCAACAATTGAGGAACCGTGGCTCCGGGGATTTGTGCGCGACGCTCTTCCCACACGTGGCGACGCCAAGCGTGACTCGCGAACACCGACATCACCAGAAATGCCGTGCAAGCCACCTCGATGAGCAGCGCACTTCTGGGATTGTAAAAAGGCCCTTTGTCGTCAGTCGTATCGTTTGATTTCGCCACTCTTCACCCTCCTCATGTAATCCCCCAAATCTTCTCGCACTTCCCGCGCCATGAAATACAAGCCCAACACGTTCGGGAAACACATCGCAAAAATCATGGCGTCGCCAAAATCAAACACACTCTGTGCACTGATGGCAGAACCAACAATCACGAACATGCAAAACAACGCCTTGTATGTGATGTCCATGGCTCGTGTTTCGCCAAAGAGATAAGTCCACGCTTTCAAACCGTAATAACTCCAACTGATCATGGTGCTGAGCGCGAACAAAATCACAGCCACAGACAACACCACTGGGAACCACGACAGGGTTTGACTGAAGGCTGAAGACGTCAAGTTGATGGCCTGCAATTCGCCGGCTTTTGCACTGGCAAGAACACCCGCCTGGTCGTACATGCCGTAATCTGAAATGACAATCACCAATGCCGTCATGGTGCAGATGACTACGGTATCTATGAACGGCTCCAACAATGCAACCACGCCCTCACTGACTGGCTCATCTGTTTTGGCTGCGCTGTGCGCGATGGAAGCCGAACCGATTCCGGCCTCATTTGAGAATGCCGCTCGCTTGAATCCTTGAATCAACACCCCCACCAAACCGCCATACATCGCATCACTGTTGAACGCACCGTTCAAAATCTTCCCAAATGCACCTGGAACTTCACCCAAGTTGCCGAAAATGACCGCGAGCGCACCCAAGATGTAAATGCCCACCATGAAGGGAACAACCTTGTCAGTCACCTTGGCGATGCTTTTGATGCCTCCAAGAATGATGGCCGCCACAATGACAGCCATGATCACGCCAAAGATCCAACTGTTGCCATAAAACATGGAAGCCTCCCCTCCTGTGACGGCAATGAGTTGACTTGTGGCCTGGTTGATCTGGACCATGTTTCCACCGCCAAAAGATCCGCCGATGCACGCAATGGCAAACAATGCCGCCAGCACTGCACCAAGTCCTTTTTTGTTCTGCTTTGCAAGGCCATCACGCAGATAGTACATCGGACCACCTGAGATGCTTCCGTCAGCATTGACTCGTCGGTACTTCGTGCCCAAGGTGCATTCCACGAATTTGGAACTCATCCCCAACAGGCCTGCAACAATCATCCAAAACGTAGCTCCAGGACCACCCAATGAAACAGCCACCGCCACACCCGCGATGTTGCCCACCCCCACGGTACCGGAAAGCGCCGCTGTCAGGGCCTGAAAATGACTCACCTCCCCCTTGTGATTGGGGTCGTCGTACTTGCCCCTCACTACGTCGAGTGCGTGACGGAACGCTGTGATGTTCACGAACTTGTTGTATACCGTGAAGATGAGTGCCCCCACAAGCAACCAAATGAGCACAAAAGGCACCTGCATTTCGCCACCAATGGGAACTGTGAAGAAAATGACGCTCATGATCGCGTTGGTGACGGGCTCCATAATCGCATTGATGCGGTCGTCAATGGTGTCCTGAGCATGCATGACAAGAGGCATGCATGACAAGGCGAGAAGGGCTAGACGTTGAATCATCGTAAGGGAAAGATTTGAGATCAAACTTGAGGAGGCTGGATGCCCAACAAGCGATTGAGGGTTCGGATTTGGTCGACCGTGCCAAGCACAAACAGCTTGCACGCATCGTCAAGAGGAGTGTCTCGGTCGGGGTTGATGACAAAATCACCATCTGACTTCTTCAGACCCACAACGTTCACGCCAACCCGGTTGCGCGCATCAAGCTCTCCCAGGGTGGTCGCCTTCAGACCTTCGGGCAACACGTTCACGGGGATTTCTTCCAAGTTGATGGCGTCGGCGCCTTGAATGCGAACGTGATCCAAAAACTCGAGGACGTCGGGCATCACAACCAGCGATGCCATGTGTGACCCCCCAACCTTGTCCGGCATGATGACGTTGTTGGCGCCTGCCACTCGGAGCTTGCTGACTGAATTGGACATGGACGCCCGACTGATGATGTGGATGTTGGGCGCCATTTCACGGGCGGCCAACACCACGTACAAGTTTTGGGCATCGTCGGGAAGGGTGGTGATCACGGACTTGGCTTTGGTGATTCCAGCGTCCGCCAAATTCTCGTCTCGGGTGGCGTCTCCAGAAATGACCAGCAGGCCTTTTTCTGTCAACTGCTCCGCTTTGACGGCATCGTTTTCCACAACAACCACGGGGGTGTTGTGGTCCACGAGTTCTTGGACTGCCATGTCACCCACACGTCCAAGTCCGCAGACGATGACATGTCCTGAGAGTTTCTCTACTTCTTGTTTCAAACGTGCCTCTTTGAAAGTGTTTCTGTATTCTCCATTCACAAAATACGTGGTAAGGGCCGAGATAGAGTACGCGAACGTACCGATGCTCCCCATGATGAGCACAGTGGTGAACAACATGCCTCCATCGCTCAGCTCCCGAACCTCGCCAAAACCCACAGTCGACACGGTGATGACAGTCATGTAGAGGGCTTCAACCCACGAGTATCCTTCGACAACAACATATCCCACACTGCCGAACACCACCACACCCAGCACAAACGCAAGGGCGAGGTAGATTCTCGGAAACACGCGAAAGGGAAACATCATCATCGCCCGAATCTACAAAGGGTGCGCGTCGCCACCCTTCAGTCAAGGTGTGCGTTTTGCAAACGCACACGTGAATTGTACACGTGCATCAAACCAAGCCAGAAGCTTGGAGGGCAGCTTGCATCTCTGCTTGCAAAACCTTCGCCGCGTTTGAAGCAGCTCGTTGACACTCCTCGACGTTTGCGTTGTCCCTTCCAGCGTAAAGGATGCCTCGCGAACTGTTGACCAGCAGGCCGCATTGGTCGTTCATGCCATGTTTGGCCACTTCGGCCACTGTGCCTCCTTGAGCCCCGACGCCAGGGACCAAAAGAAACGCTTGAGGCACCTTTTGTCGCACGGCGCCGAGCATTTCGGGACGGGTGGCTCCCACGACGTACATCAGACGGTCGGCGGCGGCATAGGACTGGCTTTTGTCCAGCACCTCCATGAAGAGCGGCTGGTCGCCGTGGAATTCAAAATCGTCCGCCCCAGGATTGGAGGTCAAGGCCAAAAGCACCGTCCAACGGTCGGAAAACGCCGTGAACGGTTCCACGCTGTCCCTTCCCATGTAAGGCGCCACGGTGATGGCATCTGCTCCGAGGCCCTCGAACATGGCTCGGGCGTATCGGGTGGCAGTGTTGCCGATGTCCCCTCGTTTGGCATCTGCAATCAACAACACTTCTCCGGGAATGGACTCGGCCACCCTCTCCAATGCAGCCCACCCTTCTGACCCATACTGTTCGAAAAATGCCAGGTTGGGCTTGTACGCCACGGCAACCTCGGACGTCGCCTCCACCATGGCCATGCAAAAGCGTTCCATGGCTTCTACGCCTTCCCCAAACGCTGCCGGAATGCGATCCGGATCTGGGTCCAGACCAACGCACAGAAACGACTTTTTGTGGCGGATGGCCTGGAACAACTTTTCTGTTGTGTCCAATGCAGAGGTCCGTGACCGAGAAGAAACCTTGGGTGATGCCATGGCGCAAAGGTCCAAAATCGCGTTCCTCAAAATCACCTCATCCGAAGGTCAAGGGTGGCGTTTCTCAAAGATTTTTCAACCGCTCTGCCCGGTCGGCCACATGAAGCGCCTCAATGACGGGCCCCAACTCTCCGGACAATACAGCAGGCAGCGTATGCAACGTCAAACCAATTCGGTGGTCAGTGACTCGACCTTGGGGGAAATTGTAGGTGCGGATTTTGGCGCTTCGGTCGCCCGTACTGACTTGGGACTTCCGATTGGCTGCGCGCTCAGCTTCAGCCTCTGCACGCGCCGCATCGTAGAGCCGACTTCTCAGCACCTCCAAAGCGCGCTCGTAATTCTGGTGCTGCGAACGCCCGTCCTGGCATTCGACAACCGTGCCCGTGGGGAGGTGAGTCAGTCGAACGGCGCTTTCCGTCTTGTTGACATGTTGTCCACCGGCACCGCTTGCCCGAAAGGTGTCCTTGCGCACGTCATTCAGGTTCAACGACACATCCACTTCCCGTGCCACAGGCAGCACCGCAACCGTGGCTGCACTGGTGTGCACACGTCCTTGCGATTCTGTGGCAGGCACGCGCTGAACGCGGTGCACACCGCACTCAAATTTCAACCACCCAAACACCCCTTCTCCCTCAAGCCTGATGACCGCTTCTTTGAACCCACCGACCGTGCCTTCGCTCGCACCCACCCAACTGTGTTTCCAACCCCTGTCTTCCGCATGCTTCAAATACATGCGCACCAAATCACCCGCGAACAGCGCAGCTTCGTCGCCACCTGTTCCCGCGCGAACCTCCAAGATGGCATTTCGATCGTCGGCGTCGTCATGAGGGAGCAACATCCATTTGGCCTCCTCCACACCCTGCTCAAGAACATCGGTCAATCTCAACAACTCAGATGCCGCCATGGCCTTCATCTCCTGGTCATCCGAGGAAGCCAACGCCGCTGCTTCATCCCAATGCTGGAGGCTGGACACCAATTCGTCGGCCTTCAACGCCATCGGTTTCAACCGACGATGCTCCATCATCAATGACGCAAAGGCTTCTTGGTCTGAAGCCACATCAGGGTCGGACACGCGCTTCTCAACCTCCCGAAAGCGATCGGAAATGCGTTGAAGCTTGGCCACCCAACCGCCAACATCTTCGCGGTCTAAAGCCATGAATCAGATGTAGGAATAGGTTCCGTGGGGACCCTCAACCGTGACTTTGGCTGGGCCTGCTGTTTGTTCGACCCTGCCAATGATTTGGGCATCAATGCCAAACCGCCGACTTGTGGCCACAATGGCGTCGGCCGTCACCTCGTCGGTGTAGACCTCCAAGCGATGTCCCATGTTGAACACCTTGTACATCTCTTCCCAAGACGTCCCCGACTCTTGTTGAATGGTCTCAAACAGAACGGGAATGTCCATCATGTTGTCTTTGACAACGTGCAAGCCGGGGTTCAAAAAGTGAAGCACCTTGGTTTGTGCACCTCCTGAACAATGAACCATGCCATGGATCTGGTTCCGGTGTTCCTTCAAAAAGGCCTGCACCACAGGAGCATAAGTCCGGGTTGCGGACAACACGAGCTTGCCGGCGTCCACAGGCACCCCTTCCACGGCGTCAGTCAATCCATAAGAGCCCGAATACACGAACTGTTCATCCGTACCAGGGTCGAAGCTTTCTGGGTACATCTTCGCAAGCGATTGCCCAAAGACGTCGTGCCTCGCGGAAGTCAATCCATTGCTTCCCATGCCCCCATTGAACTCCGATTCGTACGTCGCTTGACCTGCACTCGCAAGGCCCACCACCACATCGCCCGCGGCGATTCGGCCGTTGTCAATCACCTCGTCTCGTCGCATTCGGGCCACGACGGTGGAATCCACAATGACGGTGCGCACGAGGTCGCCGACGTCGGCCGTTTCTCCACCCGTGGAACGGATGTCCAAACCTTGGTTGCGCAAGTCTTCGAGGAGGGCTTCCGTGCCTTGAATGATCTCTTTGATCACCTCACCAGGAATCAAATGCTTGTTGCGCCCAATGGTGCTTGAAACCAAAATGGGTCCCGTGCACCCCACGCAAAGCAAATCATCCACATTCATGATCAAGGCATCTTGGGCAATGCCTCTCCATACACTCAAGTCTCCTGTTTCCTTCCAATACATGTAGGCCAAAGAAGACTTGGTCCCAGCACCGTCTGCGTGCATGACGACACAATGTTCGTCGCTGCCAGACAAATGGTCTGGCACAATCTTGCAAAAGGCCTTAGGGAACAATCCTTTGTCGATGCCCTCGATGGCCGCGTGCACTTCTTCCTTGCCCGCGGAAACCCCTCTCGCCTCGTACCGCTTGTCACTCACGACTTACTCGTCCGATTTGTAGTCAAATCGCAGAATGGTGAAACGCGTGCGGCGGTTCCTTTGGTGGGCCGATTCACGCGCTTCTTCAGGCATGCGGGCGATGTCGGCGTCGCTCACAAGCAGCTCGCTTTCGCCCATGCCTTTTGGCACGAGACGGTCAGCTGCAATGCCATTTTCAATCAAGTACTCAACACACGTTTCTGCCCGCTGTTGGCTCAGCGTCATGTTTGCCGAAGCCCCACCACGGCTGTCTGTGTGAGAGCGCAATTCAATGACCAAGCTCTCCTCGTTGTTCAACAATTCCACCAAGAAGTCGAGCGAGTCTTTGGAATTGACCATGTCGTCGACCAACAACTCAGCACTCGCCAAGGGATACAACACCTCAGGAAAGCTGTATTCCTTGTTGGTGACGATCTCTTCCAGGAAAAATTCTTCACCCCACTCGGGTGATTCACGACCAACCGTCGTTTGGTTGCTCCACTGACCGAGGAACCCTTCCAGAGACACCGTCACCTTGAATGTCACATCCTCTCCGATTTCGCCTTCGCAAAAATCCACATACCCGTCGGTATCTGACATTTTCTCGAGCGTTTCTCCAGTCGACATTTCAACGCTGACCTTGGCACCGTCGAGGTTCACTTCATTCTCATCATAGATGTAGGCCGCATAGCAGTACTCCAAGGCAGGCAGTTCGAAGGCATACAGGTCGTCGGAACCCTTGCCTCCGGCACGGTTGGAGGTGAGCATGCCTGCCTCTTGACCCCGCTTGAAGGAAATGGCGAAGTCGTCCGAGACGGAGTTCAAGGGGGCGGGCAAAGCTTGGGGCTTGCCAAACGCAAGCTTCCCTTCTCGACCCTCTGCCTTCCAAATGTCCAGTCCACCCAAACCGTCACGGCCGTTGGTCGACCAGTACAAATCACCGTTGTCCCTGAAGTGCGGGAACATGTCATCTCCGGCCGTGTTGATGTCCGCGCCGAGGTTTTGAGGTGTGGCACCTTCAAACGAACCGTCTTCTGCCTCCACGTACCAAAGGTCCTTGCCTCCATAGCCCCCTGCGAGGTCGGATGCAAAAATCAAGATGTTGTCGTCTGGCGACACCGTCGGATGACCGAGTTGCGTACTGTCGTCTTCCATACGGTCAATCAGACCGAGCGCTGCAGAGGCGCCGAAGCTGCTTCCACGCTTGGTGGCGTAAAAAATGTCGCACGCCAAGTTGGAGTTGCTCGTGTTCACGCAACGTGTGAAGTAAATCGTACGTCCCTCGCTGTCAAAACAAGCACCACCTTCGTTGTCCTCTGTGCAGATCGTGTTGCCCATGGGCTCCGGTTCGCTCCAACGGCCTTTGTTGTCCATTTCGCTGCGGAACAAATCCATGAATTCCTGTCCCGTGATGGGATCCTCTTCACTGCCTTTCGCAAAATCGCGGGATGACGCGAAGACCAAAACATCCTGTTCGTCGCCTGTAAATGCGGGACAGAAGTCGTAGGCCTTTGAGTTGAGTGTGAGCATCAACTCCACCTCATAACGGCTTTCAGGCTCCTCGAGCATGTCCGCCGCTTTGTTTGTTTTCTCAATTCGCATGGAGGCGACGTTGGCATCTCCTCCTTCGTTCTTGAAACGCTCGTACATCTTCACGGCGTCGTCAAACTTTTCCTGGTCGCGAAGGACATCGCCGTACACCAAATACAGGTCAGTGTTCCGCTTGCCATGCTTCAATCCAATCGCCTTGTCGTACCATTCAATGGCCGACGCCGCCTCATGATACAAACGGTACGACTCTCCTGCTTGGAATGCGCAGTACCCCTTCAAGTCAATGTCAGACTTGACTTTGGCGTAAATGGCCACATACTCCCTGGCGGATTCGTGGTAGCCACGACGCTCAAACAGCTGGTCGGCCTCAGTGGTCAAATCACTTTGGGCTAAAACGGCGAAAACCGCCAAAAAAGAACACATGAATGTGGCACTCAAGCGGGCCACGGAAGCTTGCAGGTTGGTAGGCATTCCTAATCTAGGCTTGGTGAATCAGTCGGTGAATTTAGCGAAAAAAGGCGCCCCTATGTGCAGGGCGCCTTCTTCATTTGTCCAAAGCCCGGTGTTTGCCGAGCCACTCAGCACTCAGCGAGTGAAGAGCATTTCTTGGAATTTGGGCAAAGGCCAAATCTCATTGTCCACCAGTTGTTCCAATCGTGCGCAATGCGCGCCGAGCTCTTCAATCAAAGGCGTCACCACAGAACCATACTTCACTGCCCGCTTTGCGATGTCCTCCATCTTGTTGATTTTGCTGCGCTCCTCGCGAAGCTTGGTCACGGAGGTGTGCAACGCGCTCACAGCATTTGACACTTCAGTGAGCACCTCGCGCTGACCTGCAGTCAATGCTTTGGCGTCTTTCCCAAACACATCTGTCAGTCCGCTGATGTTTTCGATGAGCATGTTTTGGTACGCGATTGCCGAAGGCAACACAATGTTGGTGGCCATGTCGCCTGCGATGCGCGCCTCGATTTGGCGCTTCATGATGTAGTTCTCGTACTCCACTTCTTGACGGGCCTCCAACTCCTCGGGGGTCAAAACACCCATGGAATCAAACAACTCAGCCACTTCCTTGCGGCCCCAAACGGCCAAGGCAGTCGGCGTGTCGGTGAGGTTGCTCAATCCGCGCTTTTTGGCCTCCTTCACCCACGCTTCGCCGTATCCGTTGCCCTCAAAACGAATCGCTTTGTGATCCTTGATGAGCTGTTGCAACTCCTTGAGCAACGCATCGTCCTTCTTGTCCCCGCCTTGGATGCGTGCGTCCACAGCCACCTTGAACGCGTTCAACTGTTCTGCCACGATGGTGTTCAACACAGTCATGGGCACTGCACAGTTGGCGGTAGATCCCGCTGCGCGCAATTCGAATTTGTTGCCCGTGAACGCAAACGGCGATGTGCGGTTGCGGTCAGTGTTGTCAAGCAACACTTCAGGAATGCGCCCAATCTCGAGTTTCAAGGCCGTCTTGTCCGCAGGGGTCAACTTGCCCGCCTTGATGCTGCCTTCGAGGTCGTCGAGCAGCTCGCTGAGCTGAGACCCGATGAACGCGGACATGATTGCCGGAGGCGCTTCGTTGGCACCCAAACGATGATCGTTCCCCACGCTGGCAATCGACGCACGCACAACATCGGCATGACGGTGGAGCGCGGCGAGCGTGTTGATGAAGAACGTCAAGAATCGAAGGTTGGTCTTGGGGTTGTTCCCTGGCTTCAACAAGTTGACACCCGTGTTGGTGCCCAACGACCAGTTGTTGTGCTTGCCCGATCCGTTGACCCCGGCGAAAGGCTTCTCGTGAAGCAAGATTCGGAAATCATGGCGACGCGCAACCTTCTCAAGCAACTCCATCAACATCAGGTTGTGGTCGTTTGCAAGGTTGGCCTCCTCAAAGACCGGTGCCAGCTCGAACTGGTTTGGGGCCACCTCGTTGTGACGCGTGGTCACAGGAATGCCCAACTTGTGCGCTTCCATCTCGAAGTCCTTCATGAAGGCAGACACACGCTCTGGGATGGCGCCAAAGTAGTGGTCGTCCAACTGCTGACCCTTCGCCGGGGCAGCGCCAAAAAGCGCGCGACCGGTCATCGCCAAATCAGGCCGCGCCGCGCACAACGCTTTGTCGACAAGGAAGTACTCTTGCTCCCAACCCAACGTCGCGTTCACCTTGGTGATGTTCCTGTCGAAGTATTGACAGACAGAAGTTGCCGCCTTGTCAATCGCCGAAAGCGCTTTCAACAGTGGCATCTTGTTGTCCAGTGCGTAACCAGTGTAGCTGATGAAGATGGTGGGAATGCAAAGGGTTTCGCCCCAAACAAACGCTGGAGAAGTGGGGTCCCACAACGTGTAACCACGAGCTTCAAATGTGTTGCGGATTCCGCCGCTGGGGAACGAAGACGCGTCGGGTTCTTGTTGAACGAGCAACGACCCGTCAAATTTTTCAATCGCACGTCCATCGGCTGTGGGCGCGATGAAGCTGTCGTGTTTTTCAGCCGTGCTTCCAGTCAAGGGTTGAAACCAGTGCGTGTAGTGCGTTGCCCCGCGGCTGATCGCCCATTCTTTCATGGCAGATGCCGTCTGGTCTGCGACCTTACGGCTGATGGGCGTACCCTTTTCCATGGCATCAAGGATGCCGTCGTAGGCCTCGTCGGGCAGGTAAGAGCGCATCACATGGAGGTTGAACACATTCTCTCCGAAGTACTCGGAGATCTTGTTGGCAGGTCGGGGCTGGTGGTTGGGCACGCGGTCCAGGACTTCGTGCAAGGCTTGCTGACGGCTCAGGCTCATGGGGTTGAATTTTTGGCAAAAATAGAGTGACCCCCTCAAAAATGAGGGGGTCACTGCTTCAAAACGACAAAAATTCATCAACACCCCCTCCACAATTAGGGGGTAATCATCTCAAAGATCACCTTTTCGCCAAAGACCCCTCACTCCTTCACGATCCACTTGGTCCAAGCTTGCTCCTCGGTTTGGAAGACGAGCACAAGTGTGCCTGACGGCCATGACGAGGCATCCAACATGGACTGACGTCCTGCCTCAGCAGTCCAGACTCCCTCATCGAGCAATTGCCCCTGGGCGTTGTGAACGCGCCATTGGGTATGGCCTGAGAAGCCTGCGGGTAAGAGGGTCAACTGGTCCTTGGCCGGGTTGGGATACACCGCCAAGTCCCCACGCGCTTCCGGAACCTCTTCCACCTCACTGTACACGTCTGTGGCCCAGTAAAATGCTTGTGAAATCGACTTTCCGAAATCCGCTTCAAAATTTTTGAACGTGGGGCCAAGCACCCGCTTCAAACTGCAATACCCACTTCCATCGTTGTTGGCCCAAAAACTCAGACCGTCGTCCCCACTGTCATAAATCGTCAATCGATAGCATCCCTCATTGAGCACAAGGGTGTCCAAGTGTTGCGTGTTGGGGTCGCTGTAGCTGCGCGCCCAGTAGAGGCTACCATCGGCTTTTGTGATCTCCACCGTCGTCTCCACAGGCACGGCATTCGTTTTCAACCTGACAATGATGCGGTTGTCATTGAGGTTGGGATATTGATATGTGGGAGGTCGACGAAACGTCGTGTACATCCATCCGTTGGACGGATCCTCATCCTCATGGTCAGCCACATCTGCCCGAACCTCGAATTGAAGCAACGCGTCGTCGTCTCCCACCATGTACTCCACAGCGTCGTACGGCAAAGCGACTTCACGCGTTTCGAGAAAGGCCAACGGACTGTCCAGCTCGATGGTGCTGGTCTGGAGGCTTGTCCCGCTGATGCCGTAGGTGAACGCCACTTGAGTCAGAGGTTCGCTTCCCGTGTTTCGAATGAGCACCACAGGATCTTCGCACACAGGATTGAAGCGGGACTTCAGCTTGTCGTTGTTTGGAGACAAGATGTCCACCAATTCAACGTCATGGGCCATGTTGGGGGCGCCGTAGCCAATGATTTGGCCTTCCATTCTGTAGTTGCCGTGAGGATCGTAAGTCACGTCGTATTCCACAGAGAACGCACCGTCCCCATTGACCAACGGCGTCAGTTCAAAATCCTGGGTGCGCACTTCCGCCCCAGGGCACCAACCCGCTCGATCGTAGATCCAAGTACCCCCTTGCGGATACAGCGGATTGTCTGCACACTCTTGCATGATTTCCCAACTCCACTGAGGAGAGTCGTTGACTTTGACGCTGTGGGTGTTGTAACAGAATTCTGCACAGTTGTTGCCCTGGCCAAAGTCGTGCCCACTCGCCCGCGTTTTCAGTCGCCACATCTCCTCATTCGGACCCGGCGTGTAGGTCTGGGGCAGAATGGTCTCGTCCCAATTGTTCAAGTAATGGGTGCCCTTCCAAAACGCGGTCACGTTCTCCACATCCCGCGGAGGGGTCCCCTCAATGAACGCAAATTTCAAATCAAGGAGCTCTTGCCAATTGCCGCACTCGAGTTCCACACTGTCCTTAAGCAATGGAGCATAGTCTGTCACATCGAAAACCCATGCCCAGCCATCCGGACCGAGGGTCAAGTTGATGCCATAGGGCGTGATGTAACGTGCCAGTTCGTAACGGTCGATGACCTCAAACGGCGCGGACCAATAAGACAAGACGTCGTTGTTGTACACCGTCACTTCGCCCGCGATGGGATGTGTGGCCAGCGTGTCTCCCAATGCAGTCAACGTGCTGGAGACCGTCGCCACAGGCCAGCCGTAATGCAAATCTGTCCAAACCACGTCATTCCCCTCCACTTCCCAAGTTGTCACTGAGACAGGTGGAATGCCAACAACCTCCGACCACCACGCATCGGTAATTTGTGAGATTGGCTCAGTCGGCCCGCCTTCAAACAGGAGTGCCGGACGCACGTCCATGGGGCTGGCATCCAAAAACGCCTCCCGTGCGTTGAAGTCGTGACGCCCAGGATTGCCATGGATCCAACCGGCAAGGGCGCCTTGGTTGGTGGTTTGGCCATTCTCTCCTTCCATGTTCAGGGCTCCAATCAGGTGATCCACTGCCGGATGCGACTCCAACGCCCCCAACTCCGCCTTGTTCATCCATGCTCCGATGGTGTTTTCAGACAAGGCCACATCCCACATGCGGAAGGACGCCACATCGCCAAAGTAATCGACGCCACCATTGTACGAAGACCCCAGGTTCATGCGCGCGATTTCTCCCACAACGTTGTCTTTGTTCGTGCCGGTGTGCCAAAGTGTGCCGTTGACGAAAATGTTCATGACCCCAGTTTCCGCATCCTTGGTGAATGCCCAATGCACCCAGCGCCCCTCGAGCTGGGCTTCGGAGGCCGCATTGTCAATGCGATCGTACCCACCGTCAAAACCACAATCCCAGTACACGCGGCTGTTGCTCCAAGGAACGTGCGTGTTGAGTTCCCGCTGGTTCGCTGCATTCACCGCTTCGAACAACGTCGTGTTTACCGGCAGAACATCTTCATTGCCACGAAGCCAACACTCGATGGTCAGGGTCGTATCCAATCCTGCCAATGCTGCTGGGTCGATTTCCATGCGGTCGTCTCCATCCATGCGGATGAATCTTGAGGAATTCGATGGTGCGCAGGTTTGGCCCAATGTGTCTTCTACAGCCATGCCCAAAAGCGACATCGTACCGCCCCCCACAACGTCTGAAAGCACGAGATCCAGCATCAGGTTCCCCTCGCTTTCACGCACCAACGGACTGAGGAAATCCAGAGCCCATTCCGATTCGAAGTCGGCCACAGCAATGGGGGCGTCAACGAGGGTGGTCCAACCCGACGTCACCATGCCGTCAAGCGAGGCCGATGAGCTCCAACGCGCACGCAACGTCGCCCTTCCCACAGAAGCTGCTCCCAAATCGCCTGCCCGAGGCAATGACATTCTCCACGCCGAGTCGCCTGGAGCCCAAGCGATTAAATCCAACTCAGCTGCCGTCCAGACCCACTGGTGACGGACGTCTGAATCCACATCGACCGTGAGGAGGTTGTTCATCGGCACCCCTGCCAATTGAGACCATGACTCTGAATCGCCCTGAAAATCGTGTGACGCCACTTGCAGCGGCCACAAAATGGTGTCCACGGGCATGCCGCCCTCAGGATCCAAAATCAAGGACGCCTCCTCAAAGTCCGCGTCGTTGATCAGATGCACAGGATGCGTCAAGGCCGTGCTGTCATAGAACCCCGTGTGATCAAAGAGGTAGTTGTACGTGAGGTAATCCCACTCTCCACAAGGGTACCCAAGGTTGCCCGCAGTGCCGTCCTCGAAACACTTCAAGCGATGGTACATGAGGATCTTACGGTAACTGGCGTCCTCCCCGCTCGGGAATTCGAACCACCTGCGTCCCGGGCTGTCGTAGGCGGTCTCAGGGTTGTTTTGGGCATCCCAGGTGTAAGTCTGCACCCACGTTGTGTCCCCTGGATCCGCGTGCATCAAATCTGAAAACGCAACGAACAGGACAAGGAAAGAAAGGCGAAAAATCATGGCTTGGATTTGGGGTCGCAAAATAAGGTACGAGCCCAACCCCTCAGACCTGAGTGCTCCGCATCAGCGCCGTCCCGGGTACTGCTCCAAACCAGCAGCCAAGCACGCCACCGCGCGTTTGATGTCGGCGACATCGAGCACGTAAGCAATTCGGACTTGTCGTGTGCCTGCACCAGCAGTGGCGTAAAAGCCTGTGGCGGGCGCCATCATGACCGTGTCGCCATCCAAATCAAAATGCTCAAGCATCCACTGACAGAACGCATCGGCGTTGTCGATCGGCAATTCGCATACGGCGTAAAATGCACCTCCGGGCGTTGGGACTTTCACCCCGGGAATCGCCCGTAAGCCCTCCACCAAAGCGTCCCGTCGCTCCACGTAACGTTCGCGTATCTCCGTGAAATAGTCGGCAGACGTTTGCAGGGCAGCCTCGGAGGCGACCTGCGCCAAGGTTGGTGGAGACAGGCGAGCCATGGCAAACTTCATGGCCGCTTTCCGGACGGCCCGATTCTTCGTGACCAAAGCACCGATCCGCGCTCCGCACATGCTGTAGCGTTTCGACACGCTGTCGACCAACACCACGTTGTCTTCGAGATCGGGGAGCTCCATGACCGATTTGGGCTTGGCCCCGTCGTAACAGAACTCTCGGTACACCTCGTCGGCGAACAAATAAAGGTCGTGCGATCGCACCAATTCAGCGAGGGCATCGAGGGCCTCGGGCGCATACACTGTGCCTGTCGGATTGCCAGGATTGCAAAGCAAAATTGCCTTGGTCTTCTCGTTGATTTTCGACGAAAAGGCCTCAATCGGAGGAAGGGCAAACCCCTCGTCGAGCGAGGCCGTCACGGGAACCACCTCCACCCCCGCCATTTGGGCAAACCCATTGTAATTGGCGTAAAAAGGTTCAGGAATGATGACCTGATCACCCGGATTCAGACACGACATGAAGGCAAACACCAACGCTTCCGAACCACCTGTGGTCACGAGGATGTCGTCCGCAGTGACGTCGACGTTCACGCCTTGGTAGTAGGCTGCGAGACCTGCACGGTACGACGCAAACCCTTCGCTGGGGCTGTACTCAATGACGGTGCGGGTATCCTGACGCACCGCATCCAAAGCCACTGCCGGCGTGGCGATGTCAGGTTGGCCGATGTTCAAATGAATGACGCGCTTCCCCGCGGCTTTGGCGGCCGTGGCGAACGGAGCCAGTTTTCGAATGGGGCTGTCGGGCATGGATTGCCCTTTGCTGCTGATGCTTGGCATGGCTCAGGTGATTCAATGCGGCAGCGAAGATACATCGAGGGCCATCGTGCGATGGGGACCGATTTCCGGGATGTCATACACCTCATTCAAGTACCCAAACCCCATGCGCTCGTAAAATCCAAACGCGACCTCACGCGCATCGCACCACAAGATCCGCCGTCCAGCCAATCGAGCTTCGTCAGCCGCTTTGGCAATCAACTCGGCACCGGCACCCCAACCTCTGACTTCTGGCAACGTCCCCATCACACGGAGCCGGACATCTTCCCCTTCCTTCCAAGGCACGGAGGTCCGGGTGCAGTGCTGGTGAAACAAGGAGCATGCGCCAACCAGGGCGCCTTCCATCCCCGGGATTTCAATACCCCAAGGCTCATTCTCTGGAATGAAGGCACCGAGGTGAATGGCATCGGGTGATTCATCGATGTCGATGAGGCAATCTTCAGGTTTGGCTTTGTGCGGCCAAAGCACCCTGTAACGGAGTTCGCGAACGTCGAGAGGCGAAACACGCACCACGCGAATCGCCTTGCCGTTGGATGCGTTCACGAGCGAAAGGCTTTTTCCCAATCGCGACGGTCGCGCTTGGTTGGGCGCCCCACGCCTTTGGGTCGGTCCTGTTGGGCTAGTCGGATCATCTCCAGCTTTTCCATTTCCTCCGGCGAAGTGACGTCGCGCATGTGGTCCGGCACCAACGCGGCGCCAACCCGACTTCTCGGAAAAGACACCACTTCGTAACCGAACGTGACTGCTCCCTTCCTGACCTGCACCACCTCTCCAACTTTCACTTCGCGGGCTGGCTTCAAGGCCTTGCCATCGACAAACACCTTGCCCTCACGGCAATGTTGGCTTGCCATGGATCGGGTCTTGAACACCCGAACTGCCCATAAAAATTTGTCGAC
>JBELLK010000084.1:0-3023 GCA_042088625.1 Flavobacteriales bacterium | reverse complement strand
TGGCAGTTGTTGTGCTTGCGTTGCCGCAGTCGTCGGTAGCTGTGAACGTCACCGTGGCTGAGCCCGTCGCGCCGCAGTCGTCGCTCAATGACATGCTGCTCTCACAACCTGGCAAACGGAAGCGACCGAGGTTCACTCCATTGTCGAAGTTTTGGTTGTAATCGCGCAAGGCCTTGCGAAGCTGGTTTGGCGTGAAGACAGAGCTGCATCCACCCAAGACCGCATCAGACATCTCGATGATCTCGCCGAGGCTGTAGCCAGCCAGCGCTTGAGACGTGCGGATCAAATCAGTTGCCGCGTAGTCAGAGGCGCCCATGTTGGGGTCTGCCAAATCGAATGCCACGTTGATTTTCGCGGTCAACAGGTGAGACACAAAGGCGTTGTCCCAGCATGTTGGATCCTGAGCAGCTTCCGTTGGGTTCGCTCCACCGTGGGTCAAGACCAAATCCTGAGCACCTCCAGTGCATGGCAAGTAGGTGTCCACCGCTGCTGCAGTCGTGAACACCAACTCGTAGCCATCGGCACAACCCACAGTCACGCCGTCGGGGAAGACTGTGCTGAAGTTGGCATCCAAGTAATCGGAACCTTCCACAGAGTTGCTGTTGCCCAAGCTTCCTTGGTTGTAGGTGAGGAAATCACCCTCCTCCAATGTGCACTCGTAGTTGTTGTACCAGGTCACATCGCCACAAGCCTCGTCGGCCATGATACCGGCGTTGTTTGCCAACCATTCGTTCAAATCAACGAGGTTGCCCATGCCGTCACATTCAACAGTTGAGTCGACACCCTCACCCAAAGCAGGCGAAGTCGTATCCTCAATCGTGAACGTCGCAGTAGTTGAGCTTGTATTGCCGCAGTCGTCAGTCGCGGTGAAGATCACCGTGGCTGATCCTGTCGCGCCGCAATCGTCACTCAAGGCAACAAAGTCGTTGCCCCAAGTCACTCCGCCACAAGCGTCTGAAGCCATCGCGCCACCGTTGTTGGCAAGCCAGTCGTTCAACGCCGTCATGTTGCCCATGCCGTCGCACTCAACTGTTGAGTCCTCAGCCACCATGTCGATCGATGGGTTCGTCGTATCGACAATGATGAAGGAAGCCATCACGCTGTCGACATTTCCGCACTCATCGGTGGCGATGAACCACACATCAGTTGTTCCGGTCAAGCCACAGTCATCGCTCATTATTCCGACACTGTTGCCCCAAGTCACGGCTCCACACGCATCTGTGGCCGTAGCACCACCGTTGGATGCCAACCATGCATTCAATGCATCCACATTGCCCATGCCGTCACACTCCACAGTGGAATCTGCAGCAGCGGTCATCACAGGCGCTTGGGTGTCTTGAACCGTGATGGTTTGAGTCAACGACGTGTCGTTGTCACAGTCGTCTGTTGCGGTGAACGTGCGCTTGATTTGGTACGAGCCTGGGCAATCGCCTGGCACAATCTCCTCCTCCAGACCAATGAGGACTTCACTGTCACAGTTGTCGGTGGCAGAAGCGTCATCGTAGACGATGGTCTCATCGCACTCAATGGTGTAGTCGGCAGGAATGGTCAACTCTGGGTTGGTAGTGTCAACCAAACGCAAGTACTGGTAAACAGTCGTGTCATTGCCACAATCGTCTGTCAACGTGTACGCACGCTCGTACATGCCTGCAGGCTGAACACAACCTCCAGATACTTGCATGTCGACGAACGTCACGGTGACGTCCGCACTGTCAGCACAGTTGTCTGACCAACCGATGTAGAGGTTGTTGTCTGGGTACTCCGAGCATTCAATCTCAATCTCATCCTCAAGAGTCGGAGTGGGCACAACGTCGTCGAACACCGTGATGGTCTGAATTGCCGTGAACTCATTGCCACAATCGTCCACCCAAGTGTAGGTGCGTTCCACGGTGTAGCAACCTGCACCGTCGCCCGGGATCACATCGGTGTTTTCCCAAGACACTGCCACATCAGAGTCGCAGTTGTCAGACTCCATGGTTGAACCGTACTCCGTCGCTGCGTCATAGCCCGCACAAGCCACAGAGGCGTCTGTCACTGAACCCACTGGGGCCGTGTTGTCCGTCACCGTGATGGTTTGGGTGTCCTGCCCGATGTTTCCACAACGGTCTTGGACGTACCACGTACGGGTCAGCTCACGCGTACCCTCGGCCAAAGCATCGTCCGTTGTGCATGTGTAAGTCCATTCAGAATCTTCATGCCAAACGTACAAGCTCGCTGCACCCCAGCAATCCACTGCACCGCAGTTGTCGCTGTATTCAGGCATGCCTGTGATTGTTGATGATGTGTCCGCGCTGCAATCCATGGCATCGGCCATCAGCTCATAATCGGCTGGAGCCGTCACCACAGGCGCTGTGGTGTCCGACAACATGACAAACTGAGTCTCCGTCGTGCTGTTCCCACAGGCGTCCGTTGCGGTCCACATTCTCATGATGGTCCACAAGCACCCGCCAGACATGCACACGGATTGTACTTCGTAAGTCACGTTGCTGCAATTGTCCGTAGCCGTGATGGGCAGGTAGTTGATGTCGTCGCCATCTCCTTCGCTGCACTCCACAACCACCGTTTTCATGTATGGATCGAACACCGGTGCGGTGTTGTCTTCGATGGTGATGGTTTGGACCGCAGTGACCTCATTTCCGCAATCATCGGAAGCTGTAAATGTGCGGGTTACGACATACTCGCCAGCACAAGTGCCATAAGTAGTGTCCGGATCCTCAGTGATGGTCACCATGCTGCAGTTGTCCGTGGCAGTAGGCATCTCCAATGGATGCTCATCGCTGCATTCCGCTGTGTAGTCTGCAGGTACAAACGTGAATTCAGGCATCAAGTTGTCCTCAATCGTGAACGTCGCAGTCGTCGTGCTTGCGTTGCCGCAGTCGTCAGTCGCGGTGAAGATCACCGTAGCTGTTCCAGTTGCGCCGCAGTCGTCGCTCAATGAAGCGTAGTCGTTGCTCCAGGTCACCTCGCTGCAAGCGTCAGAAGCGGTAGCTCCGCCGTTGCTGTCGAGCCAGTTGTTCAACGCC
>JBELLK010000083.1:0-3043 GCA_042088625.1 Flavobacteriales bacterium | reverse complement strand
GATTGCCGTTTTTGCCCATCTACAATGACTACCAGTACAAGTGGACTTGGCGTCCAGACGACCGCAACGCCGTCACCGTCCTCGGGTTGGGCGCGCTTGATGATTTTGAGTTGAACCTCGATTTGGCCTCGGACACGGCGGCCCCCAATTACCTCAACCAGGTGGCCATCCTCGATGTCCTCCCGGTTTCTGAGCAATGGAATTACATGCAGGGGGTGAAGTGGGATCGTTACATGCAGGATGGAAAGTGGACGTTTGTGTTGAGCCGAAACATGCTCAACAACACCGCTTTCAAACACGTGGACAACGACGTCGATTTGCCTCGGACGTTGGATTACGTGAGCCAGGAAATTGAGAACAAATTCCGTGCGGAGCGCTACCGCAGTTTGCCGAGCGGATGGAAGGTCAGCGGCGGGGTGAATGCGGAATACGCGAAGTACAACAACAGCACCCGAAACGTTGTGTTTGTGCCGGATGTGGGAAGCGTCGAGGTTACGTTTGGCTCCGATTTCAAAATGGCCAAATACGGTGCCTTCGCCCAGGCGTCGCGGCCGCTCCTTGAAAACCGCCTCACGCTTTCCGCGGGAGTCCGGTTGGACGGTGCGCTCTTGCTCGATGCGACCGACGGATTGACGTTGCCGGAGGAGTCTCCCTTGGCCAATCCACTTGACCAATTCAGTCCCCGTTTGTCGGCGAGCTGGTCGTTTGCCCCCGGTTGGACGTGGAACGCCAATGCCGGCATCTACCATCAGTTGCCTGCTTACACCATTCTTGGCTACGCAGGCGTGGGGGCCGACAGCACCTCCACCTTGCTGAACTGGTCGGAGGGCTTGACCTACACCACCAACCGTCAACTCGTGATGGGCATTCGCAAGGAAATCGCCTCCCGAAACGCCGCAGTGTCGCTCGAAGGCTTTTACAAGGGGTACGTCGGGTCCCCCACGAGTGTGAGCACAGGCATTGCCCTGGCGAATTTGGGCGCGGACTTTGGGGTGGTCGGAAACGAAACTGTCACCTTCAATGCCGAGGGCCGGGCGTATGGGATGGAGGTGCTCCTCCAACAGCGTTTGTACAAGGGGTATTACGGGCTTTTGGCCTATACCTTGGTGCGGAGCGAATACCAAAACCCAGGCGAAGACCTCGCGCTTCAGTCTTGGGTGCCAAGTTCGTGGGACAACCGACACATCGTCAGCTTCACGGGCGGCAAGAAATGGGACAGCGGTTGGGAAGTCGGAGCACGGGTGTTGTTCAGCGGCGGCTTGCCCTACACACCTTACGCCTTGGATCAAAGCTTGCTGATTGAGAACTGGGAGACCTTCAATGCCCCCATTCCGGATTACGCCTTGTTGAACACAGAACGCAACGGCGCCTTTCACCAAGTGGACCTGCGCATTGACCGCAAATGGTTCTTTGACAATTGGTCACTCGACGTGTTCGCCGACCTGCAAAACATCACCGCAGCGGCGCCTCCACAACCCGACCAGCTCGATGTGGTTCGCGACCCTACGACAGGCCACCCCATCCCATCCACGAGCAATCCAGGCTTCTACGACCCGAGGTTCATCTCGACCGCCACAGGCGCCGTCCTTCCTGGCCTCGGAATGATCGTAGAGCTCTGATGTGAATGCTTGAAAAAATTCCAGACGTGCCCTTTATCTCGTCTTTTGTACCAGCATACACACCCTTGATGCTGATGCCAAAGTCCTTTATTCAATCCACTTGGCTGATGATAAACCACCTCTTCAACATCCTTGCGTTGATCGTTTCTGTGGGCATGGGCACAGCTTGGGCTCAATGCGAAGCAGACACTACCGTCTACCTGACTGACTTCATTTTCACGCCGAGCGATTTCACGGTTTCCGTGGGACAAACCGTCGCCTTCGTGAACGCGGAAGGCACGCACAACGTCGACGGCACTGCCGAGAGCAACCCCGTTTCCTTCTTTCTTGAGGAAACCGAAGGCAACATCGACGGCGTCTGCATGGGCACGGTCACTTTCGACGTGCCGGGAGTTTACACGTTCACTTCTTCCATTGGGGTGCAGTCTGAACTTGGCATGACTGGGACGGTCATTGTGGATGCCGAGACGCTGGCGGATGTGATGGCTGATTTCACTGGAGGTGGCGAATTGGAAAACCTTGCCGCTTGGCAGTCTGGCTGGGCGTTCTCCACATATTACAGCGCCAATTACATCAACGGACAGCCGGGGAACACCGGCTGGGTGGGAGGTGTTGACCTCGCCGGCAACGAAGAATACACAGTGTTTGTTCCAACAGATGCAGCCGTTAATGACTTGATGGAATTGTTGAACTTAAGCCAGTTCGACATGCTCGCATTCTACGACATGATTCCGGCATTGGCTTACCACATTGTCCCAGGAATCTATATGGCGAATGACCTGGAAAATGGTATGCTGTTGCCCACGGCAGAAGGCCAATCAGTCGCCATTTCCATCGGAGATGCCGGCGCGATGGTGGATGACGCGAACATCATTTATGCAGACATCACAGCTTTCAACGGTGTGATTCACGTCATCGATGACATCCTTGCTCCGGCGGGCTACCCCGGCGCCACGACATGGGATGTCATCGTCCAAAGCCCAGACCACACCATCTTCGAGCAAGCACTTCTGGCCGAAGGATTGGATGAGGCGCTGCGCGGCCAACCCATCTTAAACGACAACGAACCGGCCGAAGGTCCTTTCACGGTCTTCGCGCCAACCGACGATGCCTTTTTCGCGTTGGCAGAAGCCAACGGGTTTGAAAGTGTCGACGCCTTGCTGTCGTCCCAATTCATCGATGACATCCTCGACGCCCACATCGTGCCTGGGGTCTACGAAAGCGTGGACCTTTTCAATGGGATGAATTTGTCCTCCTACAACAACTCGGGCACCGTCAACATTGCCGTGGATGACGACGGGATCCAGGCGAACACGGCTCCTGTCATCCAAGCTGACATGCTGGCTTACAATGGCGTTGTTCATGCCCTTGGGGAGGTCATGCCCTTTGAGTTTCCAGATGCTGAAGGGACATGCGGTGCGTGG
>JBELLK010000082.1:0-3187 GCA_042088625.1 Flavobacteriales bacterium | reverse complement strand
CGCCATATTCATCGATGAGATCAACCGAGGGAACGTGGCAAGCATCTTCGGGGAACTGATCACCTTGATCGAACCCGACAAGCGGGAGGGCCAAGCCAACCAACTGAGCGTCAGGCTTCCCTATTCCAAAGAGGAATTCTCGGTTCCCAGCAACCTCGACATCTACGGCACGATGAATACCGCGGATCGCAGTGTGGAAGCCTTGGACACGGCCCTTCGAAGAAGGTTCGAATTCGAAGAAATTGGCCCCAACTGGCATGACTTTGACGATAAGGAATTCGATGGCGTTAATGTTGGGACCATGATGAGAACCATCAATCAGCGCATTGAGCACCTGCTCGACAAGGACCATTGCATTGGCCATTCTTACTTATACAAAGTGACCGACTTTCAATCCTTGCAGCAGGTTTTTGCAAAGAACATCCTCCCCTTGCTTCAGGAGTACTTCTATGGCGACTTCGGGAAAGTTGGTCTGATTCTCGGAGACGCATTTGTAAGAGTCCGCAATGAGCGCCAAACCTCCTTTGCCAGCTTCGACCATCCCGATGCCGACCTTCTTCAAGAAAAAGTGGTGTACGATTTGAAAGACCCCACTGCAGTGAAGCCCGAAGGTTACCGTGCGATTTACATGAAGGAGAACGTCTAGGTGAAGTGAAAGGGAGACGACTCATCCGCGTGTTTGAATACGACCGCCTCAAGCTGGGGCAGGTCGTGGGCAACGTGACGTTTGAGCCACGTGATTTGGAAGCGCTACAGCGCATTCACGCTGACCAAGACGTGTATTTTGACTTGATCCACCATGGCGTACGCTTCAAAAACTACGTGGGCGTTCTTCACCTGTCACGACTGACCATAGAGATCCTCCCCAAGGCAGACAACCACCCCGATACTTCAGAGGAAGGCAAAGATGGCTGGCGAAATCTGCTGATTGACATGCTTCGAATTTCCGGCCTAAGCAAGGTCGGATCCGTAAGCAAAGCCCATCAACGGCTCCGGAACAACACCCTCTTGGAGCTGTACCTCAGGCATTTTTTGGACGAGTGCGACGAAGTCTTGCGTCGTGGCATGGTGAAAACCTATCGCCGACAGCGCGGCAACGTCGGCGCGTTGAAAGGTCAGCTCGTGTTTGCACCCCACTTGCGCCAAAACATCGTGCGTCGAGACCGCTTTTTTACCGAGCACCAGGTCTACGACCATGGTCATCTTGCCAACCATGTGCTTCATGCTGCTCTGGAGGTCGTGGATCGGATCGCCGTAAATGCTGAAATCAGATCAACCGCACGACGGTTGCTCTTGCGCTTTCCGGAAATGCCTAAGGCTCCTCCGATTCAAGCGTCGACCTTCGACAAGCTGGGTGGAGGACGTAAACTTGAGCATTACCGGGACGCCCTTGGGTTGGCCAAGCTGATTTTGTTGAATTTCAGTCCAGATTTGAGGCGTGGTGAAGACGACGTGCTTGCGATCCTGTTTGACATGAACGTCCTCTGGGAGCGATTCATTTACCGCATCCTTCAGAGAGGCTTGGGGGAATCAGGCTACAAGGTGTCCTACCAAAACGCAAAGCGATTTTGGAACACCCGTTTGGTCAAACCCGACCTCGTCCTCACCACCCCACAGGACGAACGCATCGTCATCGACACCAAATGGAAGCTCATTCGTGACGGTCGACCAAGCGACGCCGACCTCAAACAAATGTTCGTCTACAACCTCTATTGGAAGACGGACCGAAGCATCCTCCTCTATCCCGGAGCAGAAACCTGGAGTGGCGATTGGGGGCGATTTTACGAAGGCAAACCCCGACCTCAAGTCGAAGCCGACGATGTCTATCATTATTGCAAGGTGGCAACACTCAAAATCTGGACAAACTCTGCAAGCGGGCCTTCATTGAGCAAGTCACTTTCATCAAGCGTTCAGTGTTTCACACGGAAATAGTGACTCGAAATTGGTCAAGAGAGTTCAAGCTGTTGCGAGAACTCAATGCCCCTTTAAAGATCGGGTCTTGCAAAGGAAGACACCTTTTGCCATTTGGGTTCCCCATGTTCCAATGACAGCTCAGCCCTTTCTGTAGGTACGTCGTCCACGCGCTCCCCCAAGAACCTCTGCTTCATGGAGAGGCTTTTGTTTTGAAATCTTGAGGAAAGTCCTTGTGGATAAGCCAATAGTTTCCCTCGCAATGATCCGTCTTCCATGAAACCGAACCAAACCACCACCAACGGTGGACAACCACCTTCTTGTGGTATCGACCGGTATTTTGATGTTATCATTCTGTCGTTTTCGGGGGTCAAGCATTTGACACTCCACCATGTTTGTCCAATCACGAGATCAGTTGCGGGTCGACTTTCATTGAGCTTGTCTCCGCGAGCATCATCAATCACCAACCGGTGCACTTGCTCGAGGTAAAGCATGGCCAAAAACTCCCCAATTCGCCCCACAAAATTGTCGTTACCACCCAAGTAAACTTTCATTTTTGTGGACTCAACCTTCTTTTCAAAATTTGCTCTAGACTGGAGGTAATCCAGTGCGATGCTCATTGCTTTCTGAACGTCTGACATAGTCTTAAGATAGCTTACGACTTTAGATTCTGAGCTCCACGAATCTTAGCATCATTCGACGAAATTGGATCCTATAAAGCAGATGCCATCGACACTGTCGTGCATCACGTCGAATCGACAATTATAAAAAGTCATGAGGCATGCGGGCTTGGCTGTGAGCTTAGGCTATCTCAGGAACCTTGAAGTACCGACACTGAAGGTAGAGGATATGCCGAGGTTGACTTAGCTTCGAAACATGGGTCTATTCCAAAATTCCGTTCTCCGGAAACACCTCGCATCGCAAAATGCCGAGGCATGCCAAGCTGCCTACGATTTGTATGTGCATCACTTTCACAACCCCAGGATGCAAGCGGAAATCCGAGGCATGAAGGAAGAGGAGTATCAAGATGGATTTCTATCTGACCTCTTTGTCAAAATTCTTGGCTATACCAAGAGACCTAATGAGGGATTCGATCTCATTAGAGAAAAGAAGAATGAAACTGATAGCAAAAAGGCTGATGGAGCAATCCTTAGGCCTGACGAATCTGTGATTGCCATCATTGAGCTGAAGGGTACCGACACCAAAGACTTGTCTAAGGTCAACGATCAGGCTATTCGGTATCAGAAAAACCATCCTGATTGCCCTTACGTCATTA
>JBELLK010000039.1:0-20190 GCA_042088625.1 Flavobacteriales bacterium | reverse complement strand
TCGAACCCCCGACCCCCTCGGTGTAAACGAGGTGCTCTGAACCAACTGAGCTAACCGCCCGGGGAGCGCGAAGATAGCGAAGTATGTTTGTTCTTGATGACGAGGGTCGACTCACCAAGACACATGACATGGGCCACACGCAATTGGTGCCGGTGGCGCCAAAGTGCGGTCATGTCCAGGTTTTTCGGAACGTCATGGCGTCGACTCCATTCCCCGACGCTCTTTTTGTGGGGTCGGGCGCTGCAGTCCAATCCAAGGCATTGGCCGATTCCTCGGAGTCAAGAAACTTGGCTTGTGCAACCCGTCGCGATTGAAGCGTGGCGTCGTGACTTGTTGTTGGACTCGAGTTGGATCGACAGAACGGATTTGGGCGCTGGAAGCCGAGGCGTTAATGGAAAGCCATCGAAGGCTCGAATCAAAGATCTTGCGCGTCGCTCACTGACCCCGCCCCGCGATGTCCTGGCCTTGTGCAGGTGGCTTCGCTGCATTGCACCAACGGGAAGATTCCTTGAGTTGGGTACATCCCTTGGTGTGACTGCGGCGCATGTTGCCTCCGCGGGATGGAGTGTTGAGACTTGGGAAGGTTGTCCCCAAACCCTGTGCAAGGCTCGAGAGGGATGGGTCCGGCTTGGCTTGATAGACCTGATTCAATCGGAGATGGGACCGTTTCAACATCGATTGAATGCCGTGACCGCTGAGCAAAATTGGGATGTCATCTATGTTGACGGCTGCCATGAAGAGCGTGCTACGCTCAACATGGTGGATCGGCTGGCAAAGCATGCCGATGTGGCCATTGTTGTGGACGACATTGCTTGGAGCCCAGGAATGCATCGCGCTTGGCAGATGCTCGGAAATCGTGAGGAATGGCGTGTCAGTTTTTCATGGAGAGGGAGGGGCTTCTTGGTGAAAGCTCCACACATGCATCCTCAGCATAGAACTTTAGCGTGATTTGAGCTTACGCCTTCATCACGTGGTTACTCGCACAGTTCTTGTTACCTTCAACGCTCACAAATCCATTGACATGAAAACTTGGTTGTTGGCAGCGGGTCTCCTCGGAATGGTGTTCACCTCAACTGCCCAAAGTGGGAGCTTGTCCGCCAAGGGCAACCCAAAAAATGAGGTCATGCGAACCAGCATCCGTTCAGGATTCTTTTACGGAAAGTTGGTTTCGTTCAAGCAAACCAACACAGAAATCGTCCGATTCAAAGTCGACGACATCGTGTTGCGAATGACGAGAGATGCCGAATTCATCCGTAACCTGGACGACTTGACCACTTATCGTTTTGAGAGCGTTGAACAGGCATTGAATGTCCTTTCGTCACACGGATGGCAAGTCAGTTCGACCATGGTGATGCGCGGTCGTCAAGGCGATGAACAGCATTACCTCATGTCTTATGCCACAGACAGATTGACTCCAGTGTTTCCATGGCTCGAGAAAGAGAACAACGGAAACTCTCAGAGACAGTAAGGAATTGGAGCGGTGGCATTTGGCTCGTTCGAGGGCTGGGTGTGTACGTTCTTCTGCAGTTTGGTTGGTGGGCCTACCTTCTCTCAGTCTCTGGAGGTGAAAATGCCCAATGGATGGTTCTGGGAGAGGGCAGCGTGTTTGCAACGCTTCTCATTTTGGGCTTGGTACGATTGGAGCGCAGCTTTCGGAAGGAGCGAACAAGGATCGCCCGCGAACGAAATCTGTTGCTTGGCGTCACGCATGAACTGAAAACCCCGCTTGCCAGTGTGCAATTGGGCTTGGATTCACTTCGAAGGCTGAACCTCGAGGAGGAGGACAAAAGCGCAGTCTTGAGCAACATGCAACAGGGCATCCATGATTTGGGAAACCTCGTCGACGACATGCTTGTGGCGACGCGAGCCCAGCGGAAAGAGTCCATGCAGCTGGACACGTTTTCGTGGTCGTTCATGGTTGAAGAGGCCATCTCTCGAATGGGGGAAGCCCAGCGACGGAGGGTTGAAGTGTTTAGCAGCGAAGGTGCTTCAGCCGAGGTGAGAGGTGACAAGGCGCTCTGGGGCCTTGCGACGTCGAACCTGGTTGAGAATGCCCTGAAGTACAGCGAAGGGAAGGTCGAGGTTCATGTGTTTGCACGAAATCGATCCGCTGCGATGGAGGTGCGTGACGAGGGTGAAGGCATTCCTGTTGGGCAACGAAGCGCAGCGCTCGAACCTTTCATTCGACTCAATCAGGAAGGACCAGGGACCGGGTTGGGGCTTCATTTGGTTGGGCAAACGGCCGAGCTTCATGGTGCTTCCTTGGAAATGGAAGACCTCGAACCGTCTGGGTTTGCAGTGCGCGTGGTTTGGCCCCAAGGGCGTTGAACCAAGTGCTACCTTTGCCGCGTGAAAACCGCACTCATCATTTTGGACGGTTGGGGCCTCGGCAACGCTGACGGCAACAACGCCATTTCCGTGGCCAAGACGCCTTATGTGGATCAACTCAATGCCCAAACGCCTCATGCCACCTTGCGGACCGATGGAGAGCATGTGGGTCTCCCTGCTGGCCAAATGGGCAACAGTGAAGTGGGACACATGAACATCGGCGCAGGTCGCGTGGTCTACCAAGATTTGCTTCGCATCGACCGTGCTGTTGCCGATGGAAGCTTTGCCAATGAACCGACGTTGCAGGAAGCCCTGAGTCAATCTAAAAGGCCAGGCGTGCGGCTTCATTTGATGGGACTGGTCTCTCGTGGCGGGGTGCACAGCCAGCAATCCCACCTCCATGCGCTTGTGGATGCCGCGGAAGAAGCCGGTGTGGCCGATTGTGTCATTCACGCGTTCACCGACGGGCGGGACACTGCTCCTCAAATGGGCACGACGTATTTGGGGGATTTGGAACGCCATGTGGAGGGCAAACAAGCCCAAATCGCCTCAGTTCACGGCCGGTACTTCGCCATGGATCGCGACAAGCGCTGGGCACGTGTGGCTCGCACCTATGAGACCCTTCTTGGGCAGAGCAAGGCGTCTTACGCTTCGGCGATCGAAGGGGTCCAAGCACATTACGACCGCGGAGTGACGGACGAATTTGTCGAGCCGTTTTTGGTGGATGGCGTCGACGGTCGCATGAGACCCGGAGATGTCGTGTTGTGCTTCAATTTTCGCACTGACAGATGCCGGGAAATCACCCAGGTCCTGACCCAAGAGGCGTTTCCCGAGCACGGCATGAAGCCTTTGGATTTGCACTACGTCACCATGACCAATTACGACGAGGGGTTTCGAGGGGTGCATGTCATGTATGATAAGCCCAACCTGACCAACACCCTCGGGGAAGTGGTGAGCGTTCAGGGAAGAACGCAGTTGCGCATGGCAGAGACAGAGAAATATCCTCACGTCACGTTCTTCTTCAGCGGCGGAAGGGAAGCGGCATTTGAGGGAGAGCAACGGGCCATGGCGGCCAGCCCCAAAGTGGCCACCTACGATCTCCAGCCAGAAATGTCGGCCCCCGAACTCGCTGACAAAGCTGTGGAGGCCTTGACCACCTGGCAACCGGACTTTCTATGCCTCAACTTCGCCAACCCGGACATGGTGGGGCACACAGGTGTGTTCGACGCAGTTGTCAAAGCGGTGGAGACGACCGACACATGCCTCCAGAAAGTCATGGACTGTGCCAAATCACAAGGGTACGCCGTTGTCGTCATCGCAGACCATGGAAATGCCGACTTGGCTCGAAACGAAGACGGATCGCCACACACGGCCCACACCACCAATCCGGTCCCTGTTTGGGTGCACGGCGCTCAGGTGGAGGAGGTGAAGGACGGCATCTTGGCGGACGTTGCCCCCACGGTGCTGGCACTCATGGAATTGCCGCAGCCCGTTGACATGACGGGAATTTCATTGGTCTAAGCAGGCCAAGCTGAGAACAGCAGGCCTAGGCTATGCAACTCACTCCTGTCGGAACAAGGTCAACTGACCGGCGTCTTTGAACCCGTCAGATCTGACGAGGACCCATTGATACACGCCAGCCGGAGCCGGATTGCCATTGCTGTAGTCCCCAGACCAGACCAGCTCGAACTCGTCGTCGCTTGTGGTTGCATCCTTGAACACGGCGACTCCATATCGGTTGAACACGGTCAATTGGGAGCCTTGGAACCCATCGAGACCACGGATGCGGAAGCTGTTGTTGCCTCCAGGGCCAAAGCCGTCAGGTGTGAACACGTTGGGGACGACACAATCACGAACGGTGATTTGGGCCTCCGTTTCGTAGCCGCAGGTGTCGATCATCACCAGATTTCCCACCCAGCGTTCAGTGACCAAATTGGCTGAAACGTTGTTCAACGTCCAATGATCCCCTATTGGCGTGGCGCTGACCTTGATTTGTGAGGAGGAGACGTCCCCACTGAGCAAAGACTGGCCGTTGTACAGCACGTCTTGGACTGGAATGCTTGGGTTGAACATGGGGAATTCTTGGTTGTCGCCACCACAAATTTCCGTAGGAGAAATGACCGGATGTTCAATGACCTGGGTGAACTCATGCCAGTCCTGACACTGGTCCTGAACACGCAACACGATGTTGTGCGTGGGAATCAGTTTTCCCTCCTCGTCGGTCATGTCAAAGATGCTGTCCAATGTAAGTCCTAAGGTCCAAGATGCCGTGTCCAAAGGGTTGTACGGAAGGTTGGCGCCGTCCCATTGGAAATTGAACGGTCCATATCCAGTGATTGAGCTGTAGCCCAGAGCTTGCGTTCCATCGGCGCTCAAGCATCCGGGGTCTGTGGTGAGGGCATTGACTGGCACAGGGTCCAAAATGGCAACCCGAGAGGAGGTCACGACCAGCTCTCCACATCCGTTGACGTATTCAAAGAAAATTTCCACGTATTCCACCCCTTCCGGCAATCCGTCATCCGACACGCCAAGGGTGACGTCGCTTTCCGTTTGGCCGGGATTCATGATGACTTGGTTGAAGGCCTCGTCAAAATCGGCACCCAAAAACGCCGACCCACCCAAGCCCAAAAACAACGTGTCCAGCAAATCGGCTTCCACATCGGGACGTTGGACCGTGAATTGGGCGTCGTTGCATCCTTCAATCACCACCGCGTCAATCTGCATCAATTCACCGTCCACTTCCACAGATTGGTTGGGGTTCATCGCCCAGGCGTCGTATGGGAAAGACTCACCGTTGGGGTAGGAGAAGACTTCAGGCAAGCCAACGGCGTCGTTGTATTGAACGACACTTTCCAATCCGGAAGCGGCCAAGGGGACGGCGCTGGCGTTCAGGTTCAACCCGCTCGACGTGAACGAGCCCGCTTCAAGGACCACAATCGACTCGAGGTAATCGTCGGACCCGTCGGCAATGGCCAGTTTGATGTGGTAAGTCTCACCACACTGAACCGCCGCACTTGCGGTGAACGTTGTGGTGTACCCATTGATGCAAATGCCGTCTTGGTTTTGGTTGTCGATGTAATACTGGCTGTTGGTTTGGTCATTGACCGAGCTGATCGTGATGGGAAGGACGGGGTCCGAGTCAGGAACTTGGGCAATGTTGATGGCGCCGTCGGGAAATGCGGCAGGAGAAGCGTAAGGCCCCGTGATGCCAGGGCCACTCAAGAAAAAGGCAAAAATGTCATTGTATTGTGTGTTGACGAAGCCGAGGTATTCATCTGATCCAAACACATAGTTGAACGAGATGCTGTCACCGCCTGCTTCGAAATCAAATTCCAAGACACACCCATCCTGCACAGACCCCACCGTGAATCCTTGTCCAATTAACGGAGGGACAGAGTTGGCCACGTCCAACAAATCGGCATCATTGAACCCACCGCCCAATCCTGTGGGATTGGCGTCGGCTTGACAATCTGAGAGACGGTTGGGGTCGCCACAACTCAGCACAAGGCCCTCAGAAACGCTGAAGCTGCCCGATTCGTCGGTCATCTTGGCCAACTGAATGGGCTCTCCGATGAAGGTGACGTTGGAGGCCGAGACGCCGTCGCCGAGGAGGACGTCGTTGACGTACCCTTCTACGGTGAAGGCTTGGTCGATTGTGACTTGGGCAACGAGGGAGGTGCAACCAAGAAGTGCCAGCAAAAAGGAGGTGATGTGCTTCATGGGAAAGGGCGTCTGAATCCCAAACCTACAAAGGAGGAAAAGGGTTGTTTGGGAGTGGACCGCCTAACTTCGCACCATGGCTGGTGAACAACCTTTGATTCGGGCTCGAGAGCTGCGCAAAACGTACCATGTTGGCGACCAGGTGGTTCACGCGTTGGACGGGTTGGACTTGGACATCGGGACGAACGAGTATGTGGCCCTGATGGGGCCTTCTGGCTCAGGCAAGTCCACCCTGATGAACATGCTTGGCTGTTTGGACAGCCCGACCTCCGGGACCTACACCCTCAACGGACAGGATGTCAGTCGACTCGAGGACGACGCCTTGGCGGACATTCGAAACCGCGAGATTGGGTTTGTGTTCCAGACGTTCAACTTGTTGCCGCGTTACACCGCCCTTGAAAATGTCGCATTGCCCATGGTGTATGCGGGCTTTTCCAAAGCGGAACGCATCAGCCGTGCCCAGGAGGTTCTTCATCAAGTGGGGTTAGGCGACCGCATGGATCACCGACCCAATGAACTCAGTGGGGGACAGCGCCAAAGGGTGGCCGTAGGCCGGGCGCTGGTGATGCGTCCGAGCATCATTTTGGCGGACGAGCCCACGGGAAACCTCGATTCCGCCACCTCGGAAGAGGTCATGGAGCTGTTTGGGGACATCCAAAAGGCTGGCAACACGGTGATTTTGGTGACTCACGAAGAGGACATCGCCGCGTATGCGCACCGAGTCGTTCGTCTTCGCGACGGTCGCTTGGAGTCGGACCAGTGCGGCTGATTTTCCCACCTCGACTGAGTCGTAGCCGAGCTCCCTGTCTTTACTTTGTACTGGGACCCCTGTAAAGAGGAGAAAACCATCGACATGACTGACCTCGAGACCACAGCGCGCACGCGCATAGCACTTCTTTTGGACGCCTCTTTGGTGGGCCAAACCATCCGCGTTTGCGGTTGGGTTCGCACCTTTCGCAACGATCGATTTTTGGCCATCAACGACGGGTCAACGCTGCAGAATCTGCAGCTCGTTGTCAACAAAGAGGCCACTAAAGAGGAGGTCTTGAGACAACTTCACACCGGCGCGTCCGTGGAAGCGGTTGGGAAGCTCGTGGAGAGTCAAGGTGGGGGGCAGGCCACGGAGTTGCAGGTGGAAAGCCTGAACGTCCTCGGCGATGCTGACCCCGAGGCGTTCCCCATCCAAATGAAGCGTCACAGCCTCGATTTCCTCCGGGAAAAGGCCCATTTGCGCTTCCGCACCAGCACCTTCGGTGCGGTGTTCAGGGTCCGCCACGCATTGCAGTACGCGGTGCACACGTTCTTCCACGAGCGCGGGTTCTACCAATTGCACACCCCAATCATCACGGGCAGCGACGCTGAAGGGGCTGGCGAAATGTTTCGGGTGACGACCATGGATTTGGACAACCCGCCACGTACCGAGGACGGCGCAGTGGACGTGAGCCAGGACTTCTTTGGGAAGGAATCGAACTTGACTGTCAGTGGACAGCTGGAAGCCGAGCTCGGGGCCATGGCCTTGGGGCAGGTCTACACGTTTGGCCCCACGTTCAGGGCCGAAAACAGCAACACGTCTCGGCACCTTGCTGAGTTTTGGATGATCGAGCCGGAGATCGCGTTCGCCGATTTGAAAGACGACATGACCTTGGCTGAGGACTGCCTGAAATTTGTGTTGTCCTACGCGCTTGAGCACTGCGCCGAGGATTTGGCGTTCTTGGAAAAGCGAGAGCAAGACGCCGAGAAGCAACTCCCGCAAGCGGAGCGACATGCAGCGCCGTTGACTGCGCGTTTGCAGGCGGTCGTGGACGCTCCGTTCACGCACTTGACCTACACCGAGGCCATCGATTTGTTGCGCAACTCCAAGCCCTACAAAAAGAAGAAGTTCAAATTCCCCGTCGAGTGGGGGGTGGACCTCCAAAGTGAGCATGAGCGTTGGTTGGTCGAAAAGCACGTGGGAGGCCCCGTCATTGTGACGGATTATCCTGCGGGCATCAAAGCGTTTTACATGCGGGCCAATGACGATGGCAAAACGGTTGCGGCCATGGATGTGCTGGTGCCAGGCATTGGTGAAATCATCGGAGGAAGTCAACGGGAGGAACGTCTCGACGTGCTCAAGAAGAAGTGCGCCGACTTCAACATTCCCGAGGACCACGTGTGGTGGTATTTGGAAACGCGGAAGTTTGGAACTGCGCCGCATTGTGGGTTTGGCATGGGTTTTGAAAGGCTGGTCATGTACGTGACGGGAATGACGAACATCCGCGATGTCATTCCTTTCCCACGGACACCCCAAAACGCAGAGTTCTAACCCGCATGCTCAAACAAAGCCTCCAACAAAAGCTTCTTCAGAAGCTGTCACCTCAGCAGATTCAGCTCATGAAGCTGCTTCAGGTGCCTACGTTGGAGCTGGAGGCGCGAATCAAGCAGGAGCTGGAAGCGAATCCTGCGCTGGAGGAAGGTGCCGAGAAGGACGATGCGCAAGATGAGTTTGACTTGCAAGAGCAGGAAACTTCGGACGCGTTGGAGGAATTTGATTTTGACGAATACCTCGACGACGAAACCCCGGATTACCAATTGAGTGTCCGCAATCACGGCGCGGACGTTGAAGATCGAGACATTCCGCTGGGCAGCGGTGCCTCGTTTCGAGAATTGCTCGTGGAGCAATTGGGCTTGCTCGACTTGACCCTAGAGGCCCGCGCTTTGGCCGAGCACTTGATTGGCCATTTGGATGACGACGGTTACTTGCGGAGGGACTTGGAGAGCATTGTGAACGATTTGGCCTTCACCCAAGGCATCGAAGTGCCTCAATCGCAATTGGAAGATGCCTTGACGGTGGTGCAAACCCTCGATCCAGCAGGTGTTGGCGCTCGGAATCTTCAGGAGTGCCTGCAGTTGCAGGTGGCGAGAAAGCGTGAAGACAAGGCGGCCGATGACCTCAGGCAAGTGGCTTTGGCGAGGGCGGCTTCACTTTTGGCCGACCACTACGATGCGTTCACGAAAAAGCATTTTGACAAGCTTCAAACGGCCTTGGACGTGGATGAAGACGCCTTGCGCGAGGCCCTTGACGAACTGACCAGGCTCAACCCCAAACCCGGAAATGCGGGCAGTGAGTCTTCGCGGGTCGTGCATCACGTCATTCCAGATTTCCTGTTGTCTGTGGATGGGGAGGATGTCGTGTTCCAATTGAATGGCCGCAACGCCCCGGAGTTGCGCGTGAGCCGGACGTACCGGGAGATGATGGACACGTACGCCCAAGGCGGCAAGCAGGACAAAGCCACCAAGGAGGCCCTCACCTTTGTCAAGCAAAAGGTCGATGCGGCCAAGTGGTTTGTCGACGCCATTGTGCAACGCCAGAAGACCTTGACCCAAACCATGCAAGCCATCGTGGCCCACCAGCGCGCGTACTTCCTCAGTGGAGACGAGGTGGATTTGAAGCCCATGATTTTGAAGGACATCGCTGACCGCATTGGGATGGACATCAGCACGGTGTCTCGGGTGGCGAACAGCAAGTACGTCCAAACCCCCTACGGCACGTTGTCGCTGAAATCGTTCTTTTCGGAAGGCATCACCACGGACAGTGGGGAAGAAGTGAGCTCTCGTGAAGTCAAAAAGATCCTCAAGGACGCCATCTCGGAAGAGGACAAGCGCAAGCCCCTGTCAGACGAGAAACTTGGGGTCTTGCTCAATGCGAAAGGATACAACATCGCGCGACGCACCGTGGCCAAGTACCGAGAACAATTGGGCATTCCCGTGGCCCGCCTGCGCAAGGAGTTGTGATGAGGGTGTTGGCCCAAACCGTTTCCGGTGTCTTGCATCCGCTGTGCATGCCCTTGTTGACCCTCGGCTTGTTGATGTTCACAGATGGTTATTTGGTGCACCGGCTTGGGTTGTTTGCCTACCTCTTCGTGTTGCTGTTGATCAACACTTTGGCACCCGCCATCTCGCTGTGGCTCTTGAAGCGCAGGGGGGTGATTTCGGACTTGGACATCCGCAAAAGAAGCGAACGTCCGTGGCCCTTCTTGTTGGTGCTTGCCTATTACCTGATGGCTTACGTCCTCGTCGTGCAGAGCACTGCCGTCGCTGTCCCTGTGTTTTATCAGCAGGTGTTGCTTGCGCTGGTGGTGGCCATCGCCTCGGCTTGGGTGGTCACTTGGAAGTCCAAAATCAGCATGCACATGCTAGCCCAAGGCGGGATTTTGGCCGTGTACCTGCACGTGGCCATGATGAATCACAGTTGGGACCTCAACTGGGTGTCGGTGCTGTTGTTGAGTGCAGGGTTGGTCGGTTGGAGCCGCCTGCGTCTTGGAGCACATACTGCGTGGGAACTCTACTCGGGCTTTGTGCTCGGGCTCTTGACCGTTTGGGTCACGCTTTTTTGAGGCGTTCCTGCCATCGCCAGGCGTCGGCCAAACAAGTCTCGAGGTCACGCGAAGCCTCCCAGTTCAATTCAGACTTGGCACGGTCGGGATTGGCCCAAATGGCCACCACGTCGCCGTCGCGTCGCGGACCGATGCGGTGTGGAACGGCGAGTCCCGTTGCCCGTTCGAAGCCGTGGATGACGTCCAGCACCGAAGCGCCCTGTCCTCTGCCCAAATTGAATGCACGGACCACAGGGCCGTTTGACGGGTTGTTCATGCACCACCTCAGGGCCGCGACATGCGCTTCAGCCAGGTCCATGACGTGCAAATAGTCACGGATGCATGTGCCGTCATGGGTGGGGTAGTCTCCGCCGAAGACCGTCAACGATTCCCTCATGCCCGCGACTGTTTGCGTCAAAAACGGCACCAAGTTGTTGGGGACGCCGAGGGGCCATTCACCAATTTCCGCACTTGGATGCGCCCCGATGGGGTTGAAATACCTCAGCAATGCGACGCGGTGATCTGGATGCGTTGCCGCGTGGTCGGTCAACACCCTTTCGCAGGCCTGTTTGGTCCAGCCGTAGGGAGATTCAGCGTTTTGGAACGGTGAGGATTCGTCCACAGGCACGGACTCAGGCTCTCCATACACGGTGCAACTCGATGAGAACACCACGTTTCGAACGTTGAAGGTGGCAGCGACGTCCAGCAAGGTGCCGAGCCCGCCTACGTTGTTGGCAGCGTAACGCGCCGGCTTCGTCACACTTTCACCCACCGCCTTGAAGGCGGCAAAGTGCAGGATTCCCACAATGGCATGCCCGAGCATGACATGGTGCTCGAAGACGTCTCGCAGCCTTGATTCGTCTTGGATGTCGACTTCATGGAAGGGGAGGTCGGAATCCTTGCAGAGTTCACGGACGCCGTCGATGGCCATCGTGTTCGCGTTGCTCAGGTTGTCGAGCAACACGGGCATGTATCCGGCTTCGTGCAAGGCCACAGCAGCATGACTTCCAATGTAGCCGGCTCCACCGGTGACCAAAACGCGTGGACGCGAACTCATGGTGCGAATCTACGTCCAACACGTCGGATGAAACCTTATTCCTTGTGGTCCCGTACATCCGTTCATGCATCGTCATTATGATTTGACCTATCTCAATCAGGTGTTCTATGGAAATGAATCCATGGTGCGAGAGATCGTGCAGCTCTTTCTGCAGCAATCACCTGAGCTCGCAAGGACCATGACCCGTTGTGTGCGACAGTCCCGATGGCAAGAACTTCATCCACTTGCCCACAAGCTCAAATCGAGCGTGACCATGCTTGGCATGGAGGCGTTGACGCCCCTTGTTCTCGAGATTGAGCGAATCAGCAAGTTTGGGCGGGATCCTTCCGCCCTTCCCGAACTTGTGTCACGGCTCACGCTTGAACTCGAGACTGTGACCCGAGCTCTTGACAACGATTTGATGGAGGCGTGTGGACCGATTCGATCGGGACCTCTCCGACTTCGCAGGGCATGATTTCACCCTTCTTCGAGCGTACCTTCGGTGCATGAAAGCATCGGTGGGTACGCTTTTCCATTTGTCACTTGAAACCTGCAAAGCCCGATTTTCGGAGGAATCGCCTCAGTTGAATGTGGTGCGTCCGGCCGCGATTGGTGACGGGATTGAGTCTTGGACTGTCGAGGCGTTGAACACTTTGGTTCAGCAATGGGAGATGGAGCCGTCGATGCGCGAGAATTGTGGGTTGTGGGTGCCTTCGTCGGGGGCGGCGTCGCGGATGTTTGGCTCGATCAAGGACGACGCGACCGTCCAGGAACGACTTTGGACCGCCGCTGACGACCTCGCCCTTGGACGGGCGTGGCAGCGTGATGTGGCCGCGACATACGGGGAATCTGCGGCGGTGACCCCTGAAGAAGCTGCGCATGTGTTGTACGCGGGTTTGGAAGGGCTCCCCAAGGGCATGGTGACTTTTCACCTGACCGATGAGGGAAAAGGCCAAACCGCATTCGAAGCCCATTTGAAACTGTGGAAGGCCTTGAACACCGAGCGCCCAAGCGCGTGGTTCACTGTTCAGGAAAACCACAAAAGTGCTGTGGCTGGGCATTTGGCTGCTGCGGAAGAAGCCTCCGGGGTTCGATTGACCTTCCCCATTCAGCCGCCTGCAACCGACACACCTGTGATGCTGGAAAATGGAGCATGGCTGAAGAATGACCGTGGAGAAGTGGAACGCAGACCTGGCGGACACGGAGCGTTGCTGCCGCTGCTCGAGGAAGTTGATGCGTCGTTTTTGGTGATTCGAAACATCGACAACGCCCCATCGCCGGCTCGATTTGAGGAACGGTTGCAATGGACCAAGGCAATGTTGGCGGCGACGCGCGCTTGGGAATGGGAGCGCCGTGAAATGCTTCAAGCGCTCCATGGTGCGGGGGACGTGGAGGAGGTCAAGACTTGGTTGTGCAAGGGGGGCATGGATATAGAGCAATTGAATCGTCCGTTGTCCGTGGTCGAGCTCGCCGCGTTGGTCAAGCGTCCGATGCGCTTGGTAGGCGTGGTCAAGAACGAGGGCCATGCAGGGGGAGGGCCGTTTTGGGTCCGTAAACAAGATGGCCTGGACAAGGGGATGATTCGACCCCAAATCGTAGAGGCTGTTGAGCTGAACCACCTCCCTTCAGGAGACCTTCAAGGCACGCATTTCAACCCAGTGGACATGGTGTGTGTGCTGGAACCAGGCGCCGCGTTGGAGCCGTATGTCGACCACACTCGGTACCTCAAGAGCCCCAAAAGGCTCGACGGTCAACAAGTGCACATCTTGGAGCACCCCGGGCTTTGGAACGGCGGCATGTCGGGATGGCTGACGAGGTTTGTGGAAATTCCAACGACGTGTTTTCAACCGGTCAAAACCGCCGTGGATTTGATCGAGCGGCGCTGACCCGTCATACTTCCAACAGCGCGGGTTGACCCGGGGCTTCTTTTGCAGGATCGTTGGTGGCCACGACGAGTGTGGAGACAGCCGCAACCTGAGCGACGACGTTGTGCAGCCATTGGATGGCTTGCGCGTCGAGGTTGCTGGCAGGTTCGTCAAGCAGGACCACTGGACTGTCTGTCCCAAGCGCAAGGGCGAGGTGAAGCCGCTGTTTTTGGCCAGAACTCCAGGTGTGCATCGGAGCTTCTTGATGCACTCTCAGCCCAGAGGATTCGATCAGACATCCCCAAGACAATTCACCCTGTCGCGGGTTTCTGAATGCCGAGTGAAAAGACAGAGCCTGGGACAACGTCAAATGGGAAGGCAACGCCAACCAAGGGGCAGCCAAGGTCACCTGTCTCATCCATGCTTCTGGAGCCACCTCCTCACCCTCGATGCGGAACGCCAGCGAGCCGGCGTCTACAGAAAGTTGTCCAGCGAGCATGGTCAAGGTTGAGCTCTTGCCAGCACCATTGGCCCCGAGCAGTGCAGTGTACCCCTGAATGCTCCAAGAGGCGTTTTCCCAAATGCGCTTTCCCCCTCGATTCAAGGTCAATCCTGTTGCCTCGAAATGAGACGTCATGCTCGAGTTTGAAGCCATCAGAACGGCCCCCTGATGATGCCTTTGTCGGAGCTTCGAATGAATGAAAGGACCACATCCTTGTCCTCTGATGTGGGCAATTCGAGCTCCGCTGCCTTGACGGCTTGAGACATGTTGTTGTTCAAGACATACAGGGTCCTGTAGATGTCTTCGATGGCTTGGATGCGGTCAATGTCAAATCCCCTTCGACGCAGTCCAATGCCATTGATCCCAATGTAGCTCAGCGGCTCACGCGCGGCTTTGATGTACGGCGGGACGTTCTTGCGGACCAACGATCCGCCGGCGATGAAGGCGTGTTTTCCAATGCGCACAAACTGCTGGATGCCCACCATGCCTTCGATGATGACCTGATCTTCAATCACCACATGTCCTGCGACGTTGCAGGCATTTGCCAAAATCACATGATTCCCCACCTGAACGTCATGGGCGATGTGCACGTACGCCATGATGAGGCAGTCGCTGCCCACGCGTGTGACCATTCGATCTGTGGTGGCACGGTGGATGGTGACGCATTCGCGAATGCTCGTGCGATCGCCGATCTCAACGGTTGTGGGTTCGCCGTCATACTTCAAGTCCTGAGAGTCGGCACCCACCACACAGCCTGGAAAGAACTTGCAGTCCCGCCCCACCGTCGTGTTGCCCAGCAGCGTTGCGTTGGGTCCAATCCACGTGCCTTCACCGACGTAGACGTTGGGTCCGACGAACGCAAAGGCTTCGACGACAACTCCAGCGCAGATGTGTGCGGAGGAATCGACGTGTGCAAGGGGAGAAACGTTGGCGGAGTCGTGGATCATTCGGAGTCGATTGGCACGCGGTCCCTGACGATTTGGGCCAACATTTCGGCTTCAGAGACCAATTCTCCTCGGACAAAAGCTCGGCCTTTCATGTTGACCAAACCGCGGCGAATGGGTGACACAAGGGTCAGGTGAAACACGATGGTGTCACCGGGCAGAACCTTCTTCTTGAACTTGACGCCGTCGATCTTCATGAAGTAGGTCGAGTAGTGCTCGGGGTCTTCCACTGTGGACAGGGCAAAAATCCCACCGACTTGCGCCATGGCTTCGACTTGAAGGACACCGGGCATCACGGGATTGTCAGGAAAATGGCCCTGGAAGAACGGCTCATTCATCGTGACATTTTTGACCCCAGTGATGCTGGAATCGTCCATGTCCATGATGCGGTCTACAAGCAAAAATGGATAGCGGTGCGGCAACATCGCGGAGATGTCGTTGATGTCCATCAAGGCGGGGCGGTCGGTCCTGAAATCAGGCAAAGATTCTGCCTCGTCGATGGCTTTGACCAGCATTTTGGCCAAAGCGACATTCGCCGCGTGTCCTGGCCGTGCAGCCAACACGTGCCCGTGGATGTACCGTCCCGTCAAGGCCAGGTCTCCAACAATGTCGAGGAGCTTGTGACGAGCAGGTTCGTTGGGGTAACGCAGGTCCGAGGGGTTGATCACACCTGGTTGGTCCGCCGCTCCGGCAAGTTCCTTGCGTCCCAGGGCTTCAGCGATGCCTTGCAGCTCGTTGGCGCTGTACGCGCGCTCCGCCAGCACCACGGCATTGTCGATGTCACCGCCTTTGATCAGTCCTTGATCGGCCAAGGAGGCGACTTCCCGAAGGAAGACAAAGGTTCGGCAACTCGCAATGTCTTTGCCGAAGTCGCTGATTTGGTCCAAACGTGCGTGCTGGGTCCCCAAGACCGGGCTCTCGTAGTCCACCATCACGGTGACCTTGAATTCACCTGCTTCGGCTGGGACGATGAGCATTTCGACGCCATTGTCGTCTTTGAAGCTCAGGTTGCCTCGCACTCGGAATGTCTTTCGCGGCGCGTCTTGTTGTTCGCTGCCGGCTGCGGTGATGGCCTCCATGAAGGGTTGTGCCGAACCGTCCAAGATGGGCACCTCTGGACCGTTCAATTCGAGCCTTGCATTGTCGATGCCAGCAGCATACAATGCGGCCAGCACGTGTTCCGTGGTGTGGACTGTGGCCTCACCGGACTGAAGGGTGGTTCCCCTTCTCGTTTCGCTTACGTTGGCCACAACGCCCGCGACTTCAGGCGAACCGTCCAAATCAGTTCGAGCAAAAACGTACCCTGTGTTGGGCGCGGCAGGGAGGATGCGCAATTGGGCGTGTTCACCTGTGTGCAGTCCAACGCCTTCAAATGAGGTTATGGCACCTATGGTGTGCTGCAAATCCGACAAAATCATGGCTGCAAACCTACGTCACCCCTTCGAATCGACGGTCGGTCCATTTTTGAGCGTGTGCCCTTGCTTGAGAATTGCGTCGAGGGCCTCCAATTTCTCACCGAGGGGAATGCGGGCTAGCCGCCGCAGCGCGATGTGGAAGGTTTGGAATTGCTTGACGGGGACAGCAGGGTTGCCTTGGTAGGTTTCGCCCTCGTGTATAAGGCTGGCGGAGACGCCGGACTTGGCTGCGATTTTGATGCCCGGCGCCAAGGTCAGGTGCCCGCCGATGCCAACTTGTCCTCCAATCATGCTCCGCGCACCGATGGTGGTGGAGCCGGCGATGCCCGTTTGGGCGGCAATCACAGTGCCTTCACCCACAGTGACGTTGTGGGCGATTTGAATCAAATTGTCCAATTTGCAGCCCTTGCGAATCACGGTGCTCCCCAAGGTGGCCCGATCAATGGTCGTCAGGGCACCGATGTCGCAATTGTCCTCGACAACGACGTTGCCGGTCTGAGGAACTTTTGCGTAGCTGCCATCTTCTTGTGGCGCAAAACCAAAGCCGTCGGCCCCAATGATGGCGCCGGCCTGGAGGTTGCAGCGTTGACCAATCAGGCATCGGTCTAGCACGCGAACGCCGCTTTGCAAGGTGGTGTCTTGGCCGATTCGAACGTCTCGACCAATGTGGACGTGGGCGTGAAGCTCGACGCGGTCACCGATTACGGCGCCTCGTTCGATGATGACGCCTGGTCCGATGAAACAACCTTCCCCAATGGAAGCATCGGCATCGACGATGGCCGAAGCGTGAACGCCTTCTTGACGCTTCAAAATCTCATCGTAGGCCTCCAACAACCTCGCGAACGCCCGGTACGGGTCAGCCACGCGGAGCAAAGTCAACGCTGCGGGAAGTGCTTTCGAAGGTTGGAAAGTGTCTGCCACAATCACCACACTCGCCTCCGTGTTGTAGAGAAATCGCTCGTACTCAAGATTGGACAAAAAGGACACTGAACCCGGGCCGGCCGATTCGATTTTGGCCAATTTGCGCACCCGAGTCTCGGGGTTGCCCACAACTTGGCCTTCCAACAAAACGGCAAGTTCAGAGGCGGTTTGTTCCATGTGACAAAACTAGTGGCTGGGGTTGAGGGGTCAAGCGAGTCTCATGCTTCACTGAACGACAAACGCAGGAAACGCGTCCAAGTTGCTTCAAATGCGGCTTTTTCCCAGGTCAAGGGCCAATTGATCCGACCCACGCCCCTCCAAGCCATGTCTCGCACCTCGGCGTGCGTGTTTTTTTTGTCGTGAGACATCCATTGCCAAAGCGCGTTTGCGTCAGGCCATTTCAAATCAGGCAGTGGCAGATGCGCGTGCAGCCATTGCTCAATCCAAACCGCCTCTTGGATGCTTTCCTCATCTAAGGGTTCTTCAATAAGCGCACCATGTTGGGCTTCAAACAGGGCAAACCTCAAGCCCAGGGCCACGGCTTCTCCGTGCAGCAAGGTTTCCCCTTGAATCGCCGCCTCGGCCTCCAACGCGTGTGCCACAGTGTGGCCAAGGTTCAAGACATTCCGTTCACCTTGTTCGTTCAAATCGGCGTTGACAATGGCGCGCTTGGTTTGGGACATTTGGTCAAACCAACGGGTTGTCTCATCCCAGTGGGTCTGCTCGTTGCAAGGGGTTTTGTTGGAGCGCATCCAAGCCAGAGCCTTGGTGTCTAACATGGCATGCTTGACGGCCTCGGCAAGCCCAGCCCTGAAATCGCGCGGACTCAGCGTTTGCATCCAGCGCGCGTCCAGATGGACGTGTTCGGGAAGGTGAATGGTGCCGACTTGATTTTTTGCTCCACGCCAATTGAACGCGGTTTTTCCGCCCCACGCCGCGTCGACAGCGGCCAGGGGAGTGGTGGGCATGTGAACCACCCTCATGCCACGTTTCCAAAGTGAAGCCGCCATTCCAACGGCATCACTCAACGCCCCTCCACCTGTGGTCAGCACCACGGAACGTCGCGTCAACCCCCACTGCTCAAAGCGATCGAAGAGGTTTGGCAGGGCTTCCCATTGTTTGGCTTGCTCGCCGCCTTGCATCTCGCATACGTGCAGGCATTGAACTCCCCTTTTTCGGAAGGTTGATTCATACTGATCGAGGAGGTGGGGGGCAAGGACTTCCTCATGGAGCCAAGCGACGCAATTCGGTTGAAGCTCGAGGAGCACGTTGGCCAAACGTTGTTCGGAAGATGTCACTGATCCCATGGCCACAAAGGTCACAAAAAAAGGCAGTGCACGGGCACTGCCTTTAGCGTGGTACCACCGGGATTCGAACCTGGGACACACGGATTTTCAATCCGTTGCTCTACCAACTGAGCTATGGTACCTCAAATTGGAGGGCGAAGATAAGTAGTGAACTACAAAGGCCTCGACATTGCGGATGTTTTTTCTCGAAACGTGAGGTCAGCTGGGGTTGGTCATGCCTTTCCGACACGGTGTCCAGCTGAACTGTTCTGTCGAAGATTATACAGCTTTGAAGTGTAGATTATGACGTTTCGTAAATGTAAGTTTCCTCAAGCTTCGAAAGCCCTTTTGAGATTTAAATGACTGATTTTCAGCGTTATAATTGATGATATTACAGCAGTCAATAAGGGCTGGAAAAAGTTACCCTCAATCCGATGTGTAATTTTTTGGTTTTACACTAGAAGCCGACAGACTTTTGCTTACGGTGCGTAATGCACTCTTTTGAATGAAATCACTTCCAACTGTTATCGCCATGAGGCTATCAATCACTGTCTTCACCTTGCTGTTGTTTACGGCAGCGAAAGCCCAATTTTTCGCTCCGGGCAATTACGCCCCGGCTCCTGAAGGAGTTTTCATTTCATGTGAGCCGGTCGCAATTCACACCGAAGGCGTTCTCGCGGGACAGGTCACCTACCGGCTCTTTCTGGAAGTCGAGAATGAGCAAGACTACCTCAGTGCGATGGGAGGTGTTGCCGTGCCTGCGGATCCAAACCAAGATGGAGGGCCACTCATTTTGAACGCCTCTTCTGGAGCGTGGTTCAACTCTGGATACAACTCATCGTCCACTGCAGCAGGCGTCAATCCCGGCTTTCTCGGTCTTGTCCCTACGCTTGCTTTTGACAGCTGGGTGACAATCGGTGCTGAGAACAGCAGCCAAATCCCGGCGGGCGACATCTCGAGTGTTTGGGGGAGTATCAATCCCAACGGGCAATTTGCTTCGTCTTCAGCATCTCAAACGCCTCCTGATTTTGAAGGCATGAACATCACTGTGGACGATGAAATTGGCGGGTCATGGTATGTGCCCTTCCCAGGATCCTACGCCTCGGACAACCAGGCTTTTGCTCATGAGGATTTGCGCATTCTGATCATGCAAATCACGACTACAGATCAATTTTCTGGCCAAGGATTCTTCCAGGTGTTTGCCAATGCAGACCAAAACCAAGAATGGCGTGGCGTTTTGGAATTCGAGACCTGCGCAGTGGTAGAAGGATGCACCGACGTCACGGCCTGCAACTACGATGAGAGTGCCAATTGGGACGACGACTCTTGTTTGGAAAATGATGAGTGTGGCGTTTGTGGCGGCGACGGCATCGCTGAAGGTGCCTGCGACTGCGCTGGCAACGTTCTCGACGAGTGCGGCGTTTGTGGCGGTGATGGCATCGCTGAAGGCGAATGCGACTGCGCTGGCAACGTCCTTGATGAGTGTGGCGTTTGCGGAGGTGACGGCATCGCTGAAGGTGCTTGTGACTGCGACGGCAACGTCCTCGATGAGTGCGGCGTTTGTGGCGGTGATGGCATCGTCGAAGGCGCTTGCGACTGCGACGGCAACGTTCTTGACGAGTGTGGTGTTTGCGGCGGTGACGGCATCGCTGAAGGCGCTTGCGACTGCGACGGCAACGTCCTTGACGAGTGTGGCATTTGCGGCGGCGACGGCATCGCTGAAGGCGCTTGTGACTGCGACGGCAACGTCCTCGATGAGTGTGGCATTTGCGGCGGTGACGGCATCGCTGAAGGCGCTTGCGACTGTGACGGCAACGTTCT
>JBELLK010000081.1:0-3318 GCA_042088625.1 Flavobacteriales bacterium | reverse complement strand
CAAAAATTAGAATGATTCCAACCAACTTCCAACCCTTGGCGGCGATCATCCTGATTGGCACTCAGGAGCCTGCATTCAAAAGGCGCAGGTGAGAACGAAAAACGACCCCCGTGAGGAGGTCGTTTCGATGTCGGGACAGCAGGACTCGAACCTGCGATCTCCTGCTCCCAAAGCAGGAGACCGCCTTCCCTGAATCCCAGCTACCGCGGGAGAAGCAGAGCATCAAGAGCAAAACTGTGCCACAAACTGTGCCACCGTGCCCTCCTATTCCCAACTCAAACTGGTCACTTCCGGCGACCGCGTTCTCGTCTCCTTTCAACTCGATGGCCAGCGCTTCCGCTTTGCGGACGGGACCATCATCCAAAGCCCACACAAACCCAACCGAAGAAGCTGTCCAGACAAGGCCGGCGTGGCCCTGGAACTCCTTCACAGCTTCAAGCAGGCGCTCGACAGCGGATGGCACCCTCGTGGCCTTCAACAGACCTGCACCCTGGACACAGCCCTGAATAGCATCTCCATCCCCTCCCGATACAGCGACAAGCACCAGTATGCTCTGCGCACCACCCTGAACCGGTTCCAAGCCTATGCTCGGCGCCAAGGCTGGAACTCAATGCCACTGGATAGGCTGTCCCGGCATCACTGCGCTTCGTTCTTGGCAGACCAATGCTCGACGGCCTCCACCCACAATCACGAACGGCAACACCTGACTACCCTTCTCCGGCTCGTGCTCCCAGAGTCTGTACCCAACCCCGTTAGGGCCATCCCAAAGCAGGTGACCAAGGAACTCTTGCACCAGCCGTTCGACGATGTCAAGGCGGTACTGGACGACATCGCAGGATACAATGCCAACCTCCACCTGTGTTGCCTGCTCACCTATGGCTGCTTACTCAGGCCTCATCGCGAAATCCGAATGCTGACCGGTGGCGACATCGACCTCGACGGCCACGTCGGTTCGACCGACCTCCTCTACCTGCTCGGCAACTTCGGCACCTACTGCCAAGGAACCGGTGGCGACGGCGGCGAGTGATCTCCGTTTTCCTTCCAATTGAAAGGGCGGCCCTGCATCAGCGGGGCCGCTTTTTTTGTGGGCCGACTGAAGGGATTGAAGGACGCCCCACCGAAGCCAAACCCGATGCACCGCACCCTCTTTCGGCCTTTCACTTGAGGTGAAAACGCAACCAACGCGTTATCACTCAATTTCTGCCGAGAGTTATACACCACGGCAAGGCATTACACACCCCATGCTTTAGCTTGTACAAGCCAAACCAATTTGCATGAAGCCATTCTTGACTTCACTCGCCTTTCTGCTTGCCCTCTTCGCCGCTCCAAACCAGACCCTCGCTCAAAGTTATGGCTGCGGAGTTCCGGGAGTCGAGTATCCCTGCTGTTGTGAAACAGCCAGCTGTTCCTCTTGTGAAGACATTGCCGCTTGCGAAGCGATCACTACCAACGGTGGCGGTACTCCAGAGACCTTTGCGACTGCCCTTGAACCGGGAGATTGTGATGTTGCAGGAACACCGTGCTCAACGTGGTGGGAAAACAACACCATGGGCGTGGTCTCGGATGTACCGGCCACGACCTACGGCCCAGGCGGATGTCTTGCGAGCAGCACACCAGGTTGCACCGATGCCAGCGCCTGCAACTATGATGCGACAGCGACAATTGACGACGGGAGTTGTGAGTACTTGAGCTGTGTGACGTTTGGGTGCACCAACCCGGAGGCCTGCAACTTCAGCGGCGCTGCGGAGTTTGACGACGGGACGTGCGACTTCTCCTGCTATGGGTGCACCGACCCGGCTGCGGCGAACCACAATGGCAGCGCCACCATTGACGTCGGCAGCTGTCAATACGCCGGCTGTATGGACCCGACGGCCTGCAACTTCAACCCTGAAGCCACGTTTGAAGACGGCAGTTGCGACTTCAACTGCTCTTTGGGATGCACCAATGTCTCAGCTTCAAATTTTGACCCGGCAGCCACAGTGGATGACGGGTCCTGCCTCTTTGACGACAGCGGCAGTCCAGAGACCTTGTATTCGGAGGATTTTGAGAGCTATCCAGATAACTACGGATGGGGAAACAACGGAGCCAACTCAGGCGGCTTTGATGGCACCGAAGCAAATTGGTCTCTTTCCGGCGACGACAATGGGGATTATTGGTATGTCAACTCCATCAGCGGGGACAAGAAGTTCGAGGGAATGGACCTTGATGGAGAGTCCGTCTGGACCTCCTTGTCCATTGATGTTTCTGGGTATACGAGCCTCTCGCTCAGCATTGAGCTGTCTCAGTACGACTATGATCGTATGGAAAATTCGGATTACATCCAGGTGTTCGCTATCCGGGATGGGGGGTCCGAGGTGCAGTTGTTTGAACAGACCAATGACCTTTCTGGCGTGACAACCGAAACGCTGTCCATCACGGCGACCGGCACCCTTCAAATCAGGGTTAAGGCTCAATGTAATTCAAACGATGAGCGTTGGAGGTTCGATGACTTGGTGCTAACGGGGGTGTCTTCTTGCACAGGGGTTGCGGTGACGGCCGATGCGCCCACCGTGTCGTTGGATGGTGCTGGGGCGGCGTCTGTTTCAGCCGGTGAGAGTGGAGCCGAGGTGACCGTGTCCTCCACGGGTGACTGCTTTACGGTGACTGGCTATGAGATCTCAAAGACCAATGCCACCAGTGGCTTCGCGTCATCCGTCAGCTTTGACTGCACGGAGACGGGGGTGCAGAATGTCTGGGTGCGGGCAACCGATGGATCCGATGTCAGTACTGCGACAGCCACCACGGTGACCATTCAGGATGCGACAAACCCGGTGGCTGTGGCTCAGAATTTGACCGTAGACCTCGATGCCAATGGTGCTGCCACCATCACGGCCTCTGACATCAACAACGGCTCCTCGGACAACTGCAGTGTGGCCTCATTGTCTTTGGACGTCACCAGCTTCGACTGCAATGACGTCGGGTCACCGGTCACGGTCACCTTGACGGCGACTGACCCCAGTGGCAATACAGATACAGCCACTGCAACCGTTACCGTGGAAGATGAAGCTGGTGGTTGCAATCCACCCAACACCTTGCCAGACAACTTCAGCTTCACTGCAACTCCAGCATCGGGCGTGGTGCTTGGACAGGTGACCTGGGACGGCGCATCCGCCGAAACTGGAGATTGGATCGCTGCTTTTGACAGCAATGACCAAAGCGTGGCTGCATCGGCCTTGATTTTATCCGAGGGCACCGCCTACTTCCTTTTGGTCATCTATGGTGACGATGCCACGACAGTAGGGGCCGATGAGGGGATGAACGAAGGCGAGGCATTTTCCC
>JBELLK010000080.1:1937-3397 GCA_042088625.1 Flavobacteriales bacterium | reverse complement strand
CGAGCCACTTCGACGTTGGCGAGGAGCATGAAGTCTTCGATCAGCTTGTTCGCCTCCTTCATGCGCTTGACAACCACGCGAAGCGGCCGGCCAGCTTCGTCGAGCTGAAAACGCACCTCCTCCGTGTTGAAGTCAATGCCTCCTCGTTTGAAGCGCTTGATGCGGAGTTTTTGGGCCAAATCGCCCAGCACCCGGAGTTCCTCTGCCCGATCGCCCTCACCCGACTCCAGGCGCTCCTGGGCCTCCTCGTACGCGAAACGACGGTCGGAATGGATGACCGTGCGGCCAAACCAGCGACCCACCACCTCGGCCTCGTTCGTCATCTCGAACACCGCGCTGAACGCAAACCGGTCCTCGTGCGGACGCAACGAGCACAGGTCGTTGGACAACACTTCGGGCAGCATGGGGATGGTGCGGTCGACGAGGTAGACGCTGGTGGCGCGCTGCACGGCCTCTTGGTCGAGCACCGAGCCAGGCGTCAGGTAATGCGTGACGTCGGCAATGTGCACCCCCACTTCCCAGTTGCCGTTTTCAAGCTGTTGCAAGCTCAGGGCGTCATCGAAATCCTTGGCGTCGACCGGATCGATGGTCATGGTCAGCACCCCGCGGAAGTCGCGTCGGCGCGCCACCTCCTCCGGATCCAGGCCGTGGGGATTGTCCGGGTCGCTCGGCGCAAATGCCATCGCCGCCGCCTCAACCTCAGCCGGAAATTGATACGGCAAGCCAAATTCCGCCAGGATCGCGTGCATTTCCACCTCGTGCTCACCTTGCTGGCCAAAGACCTGCACAACTCGGCCCATGGGTTGGTCCCGAGGGTCGTCCCATTGCTCCAGAGACAGCAGCACCTTGTCCCCTTCCGTGGCGCCGCCGAGGTGGCGGGCTGGAATGAAAAAGTCGGTGTGGATGCGCTGGTCGGAGGGTTTGCCGAACCCGTAGTCGCGCACCAAGGTCACGGTCACGACGTAGTGCTCCCGCAGCCGCTTGGTGACGCGCTTGACGCGAGGTGTCGTGCGCCGGCCGCGCTGCCACCACTCAATTTCCACCGTATCACCCCAAAACGCGTCGCCCGTTTGGGCCTTGGGCACTCGGATTTCATTGCCGTCGGGCATGCGCACGAAACCTGTGCCCATGCGGGAAATTTGGATGGTCCCCTCCGTGCCCGATTGTTCCTGGACTTCCGAGGCGGCCAAAACATACCTCCCCCGCCCCAACTCCTCAATCTTGCCTTGCTTCGCCAGTTCTTCCATCAACGCCATCACCGCATGGCGCACGTCGTGGTTCAAAATGCCGAGCGCACCCGACACCTGTTTGTGATTCAGGGCCTTGCCCGGGCGCTGACGGAACACGCGCAGGACGGATTTTCGAAGGTCCGTGGGCGAGCCATAATCCGAAGCGCCGTGTTGACCCCGCTGACCCTTCCCGCCTCGGTTCGAATTGCCCCCCACAAACTTGTTGCCGCG
>JBELLK010000080.1:0-1837 GCA_042088625.1 Flavobacteriales bacterium | reverse complement strand
ACGGGCGGAGCCAGCCTTGCCGCGCGGCAAGTGGGAGCTGACGTGATCCATTGCGACGCCATTCGTCAAGTCGTGGATTGGACGCGCAAAAACATGGAACGCAGCGGCCTGGACGGCATCCGTTGGGTGGTGGAAGACGCCCTGAAGTTTGCCCGGCGCGAGGCGAAGCGAGGCAACACCTACCAAGGAATCGTGCTCGACCCACCCACCTGGGGACTCGGGCCCAAGGGCGAAAAGTGGAAGTTGGAGGACCAGCTCCTCGACCTCATCGACGTGGTGGCCAGCCTTGTGGCGCCTGGCGGTTTTGTGGTCATGAACACCTACAGCGGCGTCCCCCCAAGCGCCCTCGAAACCATGTGGGCCCTCGCCCTCCCTGGCGCCACAATCCAGTCCGGCGAACTGTGCCTGCGCACCGAACTCGGCCACGACCTCTCCACAGGCTCGCTCGTCCGCGTGACACGAACTTGACCGCATTATTTTTGCGCCATGGCACAGGAAAGCGTGATGCTCGGGCTCAAACTGCCCACCGACCCGCGTTGGGTGAAGCTCGTCGAAAAGAACATCTCTGAGATCCTGACCGACCATGCTTGGTGCGAGCAAAAAGCCGCCTCCAACGCCATCAGCACGATTGTGCGCTATCCGGACCTCACCGACATGGTCACCGAGTTGACGGCCATTGCACAGGAAGAGATGGAGCATTTTGGGATGGTGCTCGAGAAAATCAAGGCCCGTGGATTCACCCTTGGCCACGAGCGGAAAGACGACTACGTCGGCCAGCTCTCCAAGTTCATCAAGCGCGGAGGCTCTCGCGAAGGCCAAATCGTCGACCGCCTCCTGTTCGCCGCCATGATCGAAGCCCGCTCATGCGAACGGTTCAAGATGCTGTCCGAACGCATCGAGGATGCCGACCTCGCCGAGTTTTATCGCGAACTCATGATCAGCGAAGCGGGCCACTACACGACGTTTCTCAAGCTCGCCCGGAAATACGGCGGCGACATTGACGTGGACGCGCGCTGGAAGGAGTGCCTCGAATTCGAGGCCAACATCATCCAAGACTACGGGAAGAAGGAAACCATGCACGGCTGACGCCACGCAGCCCTTACTTGCCAGCGTTGTCCGCTTGACCCAAGGTCAGGCGCCCCCCGACGTACACCATCCGTCCGAAGATGGGCCCGTAAACCAGGCTTGCATCCATGTTTTCTTGGAACGACTGGTCATCGATGTAGGCCAAATCCCAACCCACAATCGGGTTTTGCTGCCGGTAGTTCAAGATGTTCTCCACCCCGAGGTAAAGGTCGATGCCCGGGGCGAACGTGCGGGAGATTTGGCCGTTGACCACCACAAAATCTTCCTCGAACTCCCCTGCCGCGCGATTGTCAAGCTGCGCATCTGGTCTTGGTATCCGTTGCGGCCCCACCCACTGCACGGTCAGGTCGCCCATCCAATTCGCACCCCGGTCGTTGGGCTTGGAGCTGTAGCTCCATTGGGTGAATGCACGATGCTGAGGGACGTACGGGTCGATTTTGGTTCCCGCCGCCTCAGCGCCATCCCGATCTGTGGTCGCGTGCACGTAGCGGTACGCAAGACGCATGTCGACGCGGCGGTGCAACGACCAGCCAAGCTCAGCCTGGGCCGTGAGCGACCGCGATTCCCGATCGCCAAGGTTGTAGATCCGTACCGCGTGGGCATCCGCATCGAGGTCGACGACCGCGCGGTTTTGGAATTCCGTCCAGTAGCCGTCCAGCGCAAAATCCGCGTCACGGAACAGCAGTTTGAATTTGCTGGTGACGTTGAATCCAGCATTCCATCCACGCTCCGGCTCAAGCGGTCCATCCAC
>JBELLK010000079.1:0-3441 GCA_042088625.1 Flavobacteriales bacterium | reverse complement strand
ATGGAAGCCAGATTTGGTCTTGAATCAGTGAATTCGTCGCAGGGGTGAAGTTGCATTCGTTGGTGAAATTCCATTCTTCACTTTGCGCGATGGCGTTTCTCCAAGCGTAATGGAATCCGACGTCGAGCCCCCAAACCGCCATGGCTCCAACAAAAGCGATGGTAGAGTATGCGATTCCTTTGAAGTTGCCGGACAATCCAGCCTTCACTGCGCCAGCTGTAAAAGAGGCTGCTGTCACCGCCATCAGCGCGGCTTGAGGTCCTTCACCAGCCAACGGTGTTACGTAGTCCTGGCTGGCAACCCAGCTGTCAGAAAGCGATGGGTTCAGATCAGAATACTCGCAATCGGGGTAGCTGACTCCGGTGCTGGAGACGACATAGTTCCCCCCCATGTTGATGTTCCATGAAGGGTGTTCCCTCACGACGTTCGCACCTTGTGTTGCATAATTGGTGGAGGTTAATGGCAATCCTCCTGGGAACAGGTCTGGATAGAACTCTGAGTATTTCGATTCTTCTCCATGCTCCCAGCCACAAGAAGATGCACTGCCCAATTGCAGGAAAATGGGGCCATCCAATCCTCTACCCGGAATGACACCGACCAGGAAGAAGTCCTGCTCATCCTCATCCGAAAGGGTAAAGCTGTATCCCACACTGCTTGAGGAGTTTTGGCTATTGCTCCGGGTTTCCGTCACCACTTTGGATTCAGACCCTCCTGATTCAAATCCGGTCACATCGTTCATGAGGAAACCGAGGTTGTTCGACGCGGAAGTTTGGGCCGTGAGGGTTCTGGTTTGACTTTGGGAAACGATGTTGGTCTTGGTGAGGGTTTGGGTGTACTCCAGTCCACCTCCACTGAAAGACAAGAAGAAGGGCTCAAAATCTGCTTCATCCCAAATGCCGGCATCGCTGTCCGCATTGGGGACTCCTGCTGCATTCTGGAAGGAGTTGAGGTCGTAATTGTTCGCCGCGTAGAATGTCTCCGCCAAATCGTCTTGGAAGTTGGACAAGTCTTCAAGACCATCATAGGATGCCGTATTGCCCAAGATGTATTGCCGTGCGGCAATTTTCTCGAACTCATTTCTGGCGATCATCTTTTTCCACTCATTGATGATGTCATTGAAGATTCGCACAGAGTCTTCTGCCAGGTCAGAGCCGGTGAAAATGTAGCCTGGGCCTCGCCGATCTCCATAGGTCCCGGCCGACAGGCCACTGTCATCGTCTGTCACCGTTGCACCCGTGACGACCCATTTGTTTCCGAACCAGGAGTTCCAGGAGTTCAATGTATCGGCTGCCCACGCTGCCTCAGTTTCGGTCCAAACCCAGCACGTTGATTGTCCGCAGGGCTGGTATTCACCATTCCGAGATCTAGATTGGAAATTGTTGGTGTTGGTCGTGCTGGTGACCACCACTTCCAAGTAGTTGTCTGTAGACACCCCGACGTAGCCGTTGATGACTCTGTTCGACACAGCCTGTGTCAAAACAATGGGTTGACTGAACGACAGGTTGTAAGGGAAAGGCGTGTTTGCGTTGAACGGTGTGAACGCCAGCGTGGTCGAACCATTTACGATGAAATTCTGGTTCGGGTTAAAGGTCTGCAACAAGTTCGGGTCTTGTGCAGCTTCATATGCTGTCGAAGTTGTCGAAGCTGAAGTTCCCATGTCGTACCCACGGGCAATGGTGGGAATGCCATATGTGAACACGTTTGCAGTCGTGGTCATGCTGTCCACCCAAGTTTTGTGGAAGTTGAACCACCGCTGGTCGTCGTTGTTGGCCAACTTCATCCCTTCAGGGTAACTCCAACTTGTCGGTTGGCTCAGGTTTGAAGCGGTTCCGTCCGGCCACTGGTAGAGGTTCGGATTGCTCTTGAAGTAATCATCACGGACACTTTCCAATGAAGGAATGTCCACCGTTTCTATGGTGTACTGTGTTTTGGCGAAATAGGACGCTGGCTGCTTGCCGATGGCGGTATTGCCATCCCACATCAAGCTGAATGAAGCCACGTCCCCAGTGGTTTCCAGTCCACCATCCGATGCGGTTTGCATCTTGAACATCGGAATCACGTCAGCGCCGCCGTCATTGTCCGAATCGTTGTACAGCATTTTGGGCAAGAACTCACTTGGCGTCCCGCCCATGACGGTTTGTTTGAACGTGCTTGCTGCAGTTTCCAATGCCAAATTGGTGGGAATCAGCGTCAATTCCATGAACTGCTGGAAACCGACATTTTCCGTACGTCCGTAGTACACGTCTTGATTCATGCCATAGAAGTAGTTCTGTGACACGCTGGATGTGGAGACGGATTCGTTGAATGTCATGGTCTCCTCGATGGAAGTTTCACCACTCTTGTTCCGGTCAAACCGTGTCTCAGTGGCGTATGCGTTGGTCGCGTTGGCTGATACTTCTGTCTCATTACTGGCTCCAATACCAAAAGGCGCAATGACGAGCCCATCATTTGACTCAAAGCTCAGTCCTGCATTGATATTTCGCGTCTTCGCAGTGTGCGCACTTTCTGTGGTGCTCACGTTGCTGGTGAAGTTGAACTCTGAACCTTGATCGATGGTGACACTTGATCCATCTCCAGGGGGATCCCTGAGGATGAAATCGAGTACAGGTGTGCTGGATACCGGAATGCTGGGACCAAAGGAGAATTGACCTAGAAGCAGGGCGTCAAACCGCGATTTGGAGAACGCGATTTCTTGCGTGCTGGCATCTTTGAGCAGACCGGGAAGCGGGTCGTTGACCAATACCTCCGTCCATGGATTCCATTGGGCAATGGTAGAAGAGCCTTCTTGCAGATAGACATCCAAAACCCGGGTTGGAGCGGTGTTGTACTCACTCACCTCCGGACTTCCTGCCACGAATTCGTAGAGGATGCCCTCTTCAGCATTCAGGGAGATGCTGGTGGTGGCACTGCCCGCATTTGCAGAATTGTAAATCACCACCTTGAAGTCGTCGCCGAATACTGGGCTCTCTCTTTCGACGAGTGTCCCACCGGGATAGGTGGCGGCATACTTTTCGATGGCCCGCACCTTCATGCAGTAGCGTGAATTCTCGATGAGGACAGGCAAGCCAAGGGGGAATGGAGACATGGCGGCCAGGGTAGCTTGGGTCGCAGCATCCAAGGTGTCAGCTCCAAGGCCACTGACCACTTGCGAGTTCAGACTCCAAGCGAGTGGCAGCCAGTAGGTGTCGCCATCAACCACTTTGGTCAATTCGTATTCACCGAGGAACACATCCTCCAGATGATCTCCAAATACGAACAATTCCGAGCTGGTATTGAGCGGTTTACATGACGTGACTTCCGTTCCTGCGGCCGAAGTGGATGTTTCAGTTTGGGTTTGCGAGATGGCCAGCTCGGCTGAGCTTCTGTAGATGAGGTCTTTTCTCAGGTGCACATCCGCCCCCGTTGTCGGCAGTCCTTCCACGTTGTTGCCGTAGGTGCCGA
>JBELLK010000078.1:0-3453 GCA_042088625.1 Flavobacteriales bacterium | reverse complement strand
TCGGCACCTACGGCAACAACGTGGAAGGACTGCCGACAACGGGGGCGGATGTGCATCTGAGAAAGGACCTCATCTACAGAAGTAAAACCGAACTGGCTGTCGCTCAAACCCAAACGCAAAAGACCGTGTCAGAAACCGGTGATACCCTGACCACCTGTAAACCGCTGACCACTGCTCCAAACAACCTCTATGCCTTTGCGGAACACATTCAAGATGTGTTCCTCGGTGAGTATGAATTGACCAAAGTAGTTTCGGACACAACTTACTGGCTACCACTGGTTTGGAACCTCAACTGCCAAGCTGTGAGCGGTTTGGGCAAAGACACCCTCGATCCAACGTTGCAATCGACGCTGGCGAACATGTCCCCCTTCCCGCTTGGTTTGCCCGTCCTCATCGAAAACACGCGCTATTGCATGAAAGTGCGGGCCATCGAAAAGTATGCAGCCACCTATCCTGGCGGTGCTTCGGTGGCAAGCGAGAGTCCTGTTTCCGGAGACAACTTCAAAGTGGTGATTCACAATTCCTCAAAGTCGAGCAATGCGACCACCAGCATCAACCTCGACTCTGAGAACGGCATCCTCTATGAGTTTACTGCTGGAAGTCCGAAAGTCAGCGAGTACAACACAACCCCAACTCGGGTCCTGGACGTATACCTCCAAGAAGGGACCTCCACCATTGCACAGTGGGATCCATGGACAGACATTTTGGTCAATGACACGATACCCGGCCTGCTCATCGATGCGAGCTCTCAGGATACCGTGTTCTCCAAATCCCGGTATGACGCTCTCCTTCTGGGGCAATTCTCCTTCGGGCCCAGCATTCCGGTGTCCAGTACGCCTGTGCTCGATTTCATCCTGAGGGATCCTCCTGGGGATGGTTCGAGTGTGACCATTGAACAAGGATCCGAGTTCAACTTCAGCAAAAACCTCAACACCACGGAAAGCGGTCACACAGCCAAAACGCGAAACATCAATGCTGGCGTGACTTTCCAATCAGGAGATGGTACGTTGATTGCTCCTTTTGGAATCGGCATCAAAAAAGAGGCTGAGACCTTCGCCACCTTGACCAACAACTACGAGACCGAGACACGATTCGAACGGGCCAAAAACGGCGAGACCTCCATCGAGGAGACCATGGCGTTCAATGAGGCGATATCGACTTCGAGCGTGCCACAGAATTTCTTCTATGGCATGAACCAAGACGTGTATTACGGACGAACGGAAAATGTTGGATTTCAGCAATTCATGGAATTGACCTTGGTTCCAACCAACCTCGCACTGGACATCACTTCCAGTACCTACCAACAGACTGTCATGGGACAAGCCCCCAGCGACACTGCTTTCTTGCCGAAAATGGTGTTCAACGACTCTGACGGTGATGGCGCTGCCGATGTGATTCCAATGTTCAAAATGCAAACGGCCTCGGGAGGTGGACTGGAAACCACTGGTGACGTGGCATCATTCAGCCTGATTTGGGAAGGCAACACTGCCATTGGCGCACAACCCGCCTCGTATTTCGCCAAAACACAGTACACCATCGAAACGGTAGACATTCCTTCTCTGGAAAGTGCCCGTGATGATTACTTCAAGGATCATCCGGAACTCTATCAGTGGCCTGACGGAACGGCGTCAAATCTGACCCAACCGACAAGTTGGAGTTACCCTGCAGGAATGAAGTTGGCCAACAACGACGACCAACGTTGGCTCAACTTCCACAAAACTTGGGTGGACAACATGACCGCTACAAACGTTTTTTCTTACGGCATTCCCACCATTTCACGTGGGTATGATTTGGGAACCTCAGCTCCAGCAACGTCAACAGCATATGAAGCTGCACAAGACCCGACCTTGTTGCAGACCTTCAACCCGAACCAAAATTTCATCGAAAATGGGGTGACCACGCTGGCCTTTACTCCGCATGGCACAGGCGGCACAACCTTCCCTTACAACCTGTCGTTCAGTCAACCCATTGTTTTGACACAGGCTGCGTCGAACAGGGTCATCAACGGCTACGTCGGCGTGTCCACAGACAACTACCTGGAAGTGGTGGTCACCAGCACGACCAACACCAACAATTTCCAATCTAGATCTCGGAATGGTGAATACCAGCCCTGCGGACAATCAGTGTGCTGGGTTTGGACCGAAACCGAGGCAGCGTGGGCAGCCGACACATTGAACTCCTGGAACTCCCATTTCGGAAACAAATGGGTCGTCACGGGTGCAACGGTGACAGGCGATAACAGTGGCCTGTCGGCCGGCACCTATGGAGACCGGCGCGGCCCAGGCTACATTTTCACCGGCTCAGACATCGCACAAGACTCCGTGCGCTTTTACAATGACGTCATCAACGAGTGGAAGAAGATGCTCGCCAGAAATGAATACGAGAAAATTTCCGCACGCAAGTACATTTTGGGCAATGCAGACGACTTTGATGGCATTGAAGACTTGTCCACCTTCCAAGACGACTTGGAACAGTCCTTCTACGCTGCCAACAATTACGACCTGAATTCCTTCCAAAATGCGGCGCAAGTTCCCAATGCGGATAGCGATGCCAGCATTTGGGATGAAGCAGATTTTGAACCGTTCTTCCTGTCTTTCAGTGGCGGTGGACTGTCATACACCCAAACCCTGACCAAAACCAACATCGTTTCACAAAGCCAAACGAGAACGCTAACAGCCCAAACATCGGCTGGCACGACCGTTGGAGCTACCATGAACGATGTGACCGGATTTGAATCAGGAGGGTCTGAATCCAAAGTGGTCACCGAAACCCGGAGCAACAGCCAAAGCTCCTCGAGCAATGTCTCTTACAGCTTCACCCTTTCGGATGAGGATGAGCAGGACTTCTTCCTGGTCGGTGTCATTCCGGGTAGAGGATTGGATGGCCCCATTTTCCTGCAATTGGGCAGTGCATCTTCTTGTGGCTGGGAGCATGGAGAAGAATCGAAATACTCAGAGTTCTATCCAGACCTGTTCCCAGGAGGATTGCCATTGACAGAAGACAACTACACCACTGTGGGGGCCACCGTCATGAAGCAGGACCCGTCATGGAATGTGGCCACAGGAGGCAATTTTGTCGTGTCCAACACGGGCGTCAGCTACCCATATTGTGACGACGCTGGCGACAGCCAGCCCGCTCTCGAGGACAGCTGGATTGCAAATCAGCCCTATGTCACCCCGCTTGCTGGAGAGGGTCCCCAAGCTGGCTTCATGGCGTTGACAGCAGCCTCTTTCGGTATAATGTCCGTCCAAGCGGGACTTTCCGGAAACTTCGTCGGAATTTCCTACGGCGTTCTTGCATCGGTTGGTGCAATGGCCCTCTGGGGCTTGGATGTCGGCTTCCATTATGCCTGGCGAAACGCCACCGCACAAAACGCGGATTACAACTTTACCGGCAACTGCAACTTCACCCCTGCGACGAATTCACTGATTCAAGACCAAATCTGGCTTCCAT
>JBELLK010000077.1:0-3491 GCA_042088625.1 Flavobacteriales bacterium | reverse complement strand
TCTTCGAAAGTTAGCTTCGACGAAGCAAGGTTCACACTTTTCATAGAAAGTAACATCCGAATGTCTTGAATTTTCACGTCGAGCAAAATGCATTTGTAGCCCATCAATTGGAAGGGCCCCCAAGATGTGGCCAGGTTTTTCAGCGCTTCGTCCGAGGCATCTGCAAGGTGTTTGGCCGTCACGTGCTCGTATTGAGTGCGCTTGCCGTCGCGTACCTGCTTGAGGCGCTTGAATACATGCGGCTCAAACCGTGTCCCGGCCGGCTTTCTGCCTCCGCATTCGAGCATGAGCAAAGCCATGAGGTAGCTGTAGTCCAAATCATAGGCAACGGCGGCACGCTTCACCTCACTGGCGTAGTTCATCTCAGCAGCGTCTTTGCCTGCTCGGTCACCTGCGGCATGTTTGGGGTGCACAATGTGAGTTTGTTGGTAGCGATGCGCGACCATCACCAATCCGAAGACCAACAGTGCGCCCAGCAGGTGAACCCAACGTTTGGAAGCGAGGGTTGCCTTGGTGGTGCGTTTTTTGGGCATGGGGGTTCAGAATCGTCAGAGGAAAGGAATCAACGTGTGACCCCAACGGATGAGGGGCAGCAGCAACAACGATGGCAAGGCATCCACGAGGGGCCATTGCTTCAATCCATGCGCTTTGACCCCAAGAAGTTGAAAGCCAATGCCCAGCATGAGGATGCCACCAAGTGCACTCAGTTCCAGGATGAGCGCGGGCTCCATGCCTTTTCCAAGCCAAGCGAACGCAAGGGTGAGCAGGCCTTGAAAGCCCAGTACACCGAGTGCGGACCAAAGCACGCCTCTGCCCAAGGTTGCCGCAAGGAAGGCGCTTGAAATCAAATCCATGGTTCCCTTGACCAACAGCAAATCGGGCTTGTTCATCAAGCCGTCTTCCATGCATCCCACCAAGGTCATCGATCCGACGCAAAACAACACCATGGCCTCAAAGAACCCTCCGTTGGCGTTTGTGCGCTCGTCTGAAGACGGGGGCTCTGTCCACGCTGAGAGTCGGTCCTGCAATTTCAAGGCATGGCCAAGAAGCGTTCCAAGCACAAGGGCCAGGAAGACATCAATGGGGTGAGATGCTTCGAGGGCCATGGATGCACCAATGGCAAGCGTGAACAGCCCCAACACCACAAACATTTTGCGTTTCAGGGCGTCAGACCAGCGCGCGCCAAGGGTCAGTCCGACCGAAGCGCCCACCGCGACAGCAACCGTATTGAAGAGCGTGCCGACCATCATGTTGTGAAGTTACCTTTGGGGCTCCATGGACGGCCCCCGGTTGGGGTTCTGTCGTCAACACTGCCGCGTTGAAGTTCACCCTCGAAACCCAAGACCCCGGCTCCAAAGCCCGTGCAGGCGTGCTCTCCACCGATCACGGAGACATCCAAACGCCCATATTCATGCCCGTGGGCACCATCGGCTCGGTGCGCGCCGTACCACAAACGGAATTGAAGGAGGTCATCAACGCCGACATCATTTTGGGCAACACCTACCACTTGCACCTGAGGCCGGGAACAGATGTGTTGGAGGAAGTGGGGGGATTGCACAAGTTCATGAATTGGGACCGTCCGATTTTGACGGACAGCGGCGGATACCAAGTGTTCAGCTTGGCTGAGAATCGGAAGATCACAGAGGAAGGCGCAACTTTTCGCAGTCACATTGACGGGAGCAAGCATTTGTTTTCGCCTGAACGCGTGATGGACATCCAACGAAGCATTGGTGCCGACATTGTGATGGCGTTCGACGAATGTCCTCCTTACCCTTCGACCCACGCGTATGCCAAAAACAGCATGGAGCTCACCCACCGGTGGCTGCATCGTTGCGTCAAGCGCATGAAAGAAACGGAGCCTTTGTACGGCCATGAACAAGCGTTGTTCCCCATCGTTCAAGGTTCGACCTACCCCGATCTGCGCCGGGCCTCGGCCCACGCCATCGCCGAGGTGCCTTCGTTGGGATACGCCATCGGCGGCCTGAGTGTGGGCGAGCCCCATGAAGACATGTATGCGATGTGTGAAGAGGTGTGCGCCATTTTGCCTGAAGATGCGCCGCGGTACATGATGGGCGTGGGGACGCCCGTCAACATCCTCGAGAACATCGCCCTTGGGGTCGACATGTTTGATTGTGTGATGCCCACGCGAAATGCCCGCACAGGCACGTTCTACACGTGGGACGGCATCATGAACATGAAGAACGCCAAATGGAAAACGGACATGAGTCCATTGGATTCCAAGGGAACCAGCCCTGTGGATCACATGTACAGCAAGGCCTACGTACGCCACCTCTTCCACGCCAACGAGTTGCTGGCCTTGTACATTGGATCGGTGCACAACTTGGCGTTTTATCTCGATTTGGTCCGTGAGGCCAGAGCCCAAATTCAAGCCGGAACCTTCCGCGAGTGGAAGGATCGCATGGTGGTTCAACTGGCTCAGCGTGTGTGATTCATGAGCAAGCTGGACCGATACATCATCGGAAAGTTCCTCGGAACGTTTGCGTTCATGCTCGGCGTGTTTTGCCTGGTCGTGGTCGTGTTCGATTTGATGGAGCGATTGGGACGGCTCATTGAGCACGATGCCCCGTTTTGGGATGCGGCCCTGTATTACGTCAATGTGTGCTTTCATTTTGCGTCACTGCTGATGGGTTTCGTGGTGTTTTTGACCATCATTTGGTTCACCAGCCGCTTGGCCCAAAACAGCGAGATCATCGCCATGCTTGCCGGAGGCATGCCGTTTCGAAGGTTGTTCAGGCCGTACTTCATCGCGTCAGGCCTCTTGCTGGGACTGGCATTGGTGCTGAACCATTCGGTGGTGCCGCGCTCGAACGAACAGAAGTTGGCTTTTGAGGAGAGCTTCATCAACAAGGCCATCCACGTCAAGGACCGAAACCTGTATCGGGAAGTGTCCCCTGGCACCATAGCCTATTTCAGAAGCGTCAACTACGGACGTCGCACAGGCTACAAATTCCAGCTGGAACAGTGGGACGACGAGGTCCTGAACCAACGCATCATTGCGGCCAAGGCGACGTTTTTGAGCAAGGACAGTTTGTGGCGGTTGGTCAATGTGGGGGTGCGCGATTTCCAAGAAGACGGCTCTCAGCGGTACCGTTACTTGTCGAGGCTCGACACGGCCTTGGTGATGACGGTGGATGACTTTGCCGAGCGAGACGAAGTGGTGGCCACAATGCCCACTTTACGGCTGGCCTCGTACATCGAGGAAGTGCAACAGCGCGGGGCCGACTCATCCAATTTGGAATTGACGTTGCACGGACGCACAGCAAACGCTGCGGCAATCTTGGTCTTGACTCTGATTGGGGTTTCCATCGCAGCGCGAAGGCTGCGAGGAGGCACGGGCTTGCATCTTTTTGCAGCCGTGGTCATTGGCTTCACGTACGTCTTTGCCTCGAAGGTCATCACAGTTTGGGCCGCGGCTGTGGGCTTGCCGGCATGGTTTCCAATCAACGAATACGCACTGCGTTTCATCGCAG
>JBELLK010000076.1:0-3524 GCA_042088625.1 Flavobacteriales bacterium | reverse complement strand
TGGTGACGTTGAATCCAGCATTCCATCCACGCTCCGGCTCAAGCGGTCCATCCACAATCCACCTTCGGTTGCTCGCCCAAACCCCCAGCTCCTCCATCAGCACGTTGGGCGTCCGAAACCCCGTCCCTGCCACCACTTTCAACGACGTTTGCTCCGTCGCACTCCAACGTGCATGCAAGCGCGGCGTCACAATTGTGCCCCATAAGTTGTGTTGGTCAATGCGCAACCCCGCCACCACCATGCCGCGCGGATGGCCCGTCCAGGTCGTTTCCAAAAACGCTCCGGGCACGTGTTCCGTGCGGGCCCACACTTCGGGATTTGCTGTCACATCTGTTGGGGCAGCACCCCACGTTCCACGCTCCAGAAAGTCGTCGTAGAGGTAGCTCACCCCCGCGCTGAACTGGCGGTCTTCTGAGCCGAAGAAACCGCTCCGCAAGACATTCGCCCGAAACGTGTTTTGCTGTCCGTCATACCACCTCGCCCCAAACCCATGCCAATGCCGGTGCGTAGATGCCGTCCACTGGCTTCCCCACGACCTGCCTTCCTGACCCGGCAACACGTAGCCCACCTTGGCGTTGACTTCGGCGCGCTGGACTTCAGTGGTCGCCACCCAAGGCGCGGCCACAATGTCCCCGGGCAACATCCCGCCTTCGCGTTCCATGTCCACGCCCATGAAAGAGATGTTCGCCCGCAGTCCACGATCGCCAATGAACCGCCACTCGTTCCGAACCACCCCGTCCTTACGAAGGGGCGTGTCCAGGAAACCGTCTTGGTTGCGATCGTTGAGGCGTTGCCCAAACTCGCCGTGTGTCATCAAGACGGTGTCCCAACGTCGGCTCACACGGTGTTTGCTGACGTGGTTGAATTCCATGCGTCCCGAGCCTCCGTAAAACAAGTTGAGGTGGAACGGTTCTGCCGAATCGGGGTTGCGGTGGGCAACGTTGATTTGGCCTGTGAAGCTTTCATAGCCCGATGCCACCGTACCCACCCCCTTCGAAATGAAGATGCTCTCGATCCAAGGCCCAGGAATGAAACCCATGCCTTGCACCACATTCAGGCCACGCGGCCCCGGCAGGTTGTCGACAAGCAACTGCGTGTACTTCCCTGCGAGCCCCAACATGTGAATCTGGCGCGTTCCCGTAACCGCATCGGTGAAGCTGGCATCCACTGAAGCGTTGGTCTCGAACGCTTCGCTCAAGTTGCAACACGCCGCCTTGCAAAGCTCCTTGCGGCTGAGCTGCTGAATGTTTAGAGGGTTGAGCAGCGACACGCTTTGAGAGCGTTCCTCAAACACAACGTCCGCCGATTGGAGGAGCACCCCTGGCTCAAGCGGAATGTCCAAGTAGCCTTCCCCGCTGTAGTACACGTCCACGGTCTGGTAACCCACCATGCTCACACGAAGCGTGTCTGGATTGCGCCGAACGTCCAATTGGAAAAACCCAAACGCGTCCGTCGCCGTTCCCGTCCCGCCTCCTTTCCACATCACCGTGGCTCCGGGGAGCGGATCAAACGTCTCCTCGCCCACGTGCGCTCCCGGCGCGTGGTTGTGTCCCAAGTGGTCTTCAGGCGCAAAGACTTTGCCTCGAAGGGTTTTCTGCGCGCTCAAGTCCAAAGACAAGCTTGCCAAAAGCAGCAGGCATCCCCCTGTAAACCGAGCCCTCATCAGCGGTGATCGTCGTGGTCGTGATCTCCGCCTGTGCAAGACCCGCCATCAGAGTCGCGGTACTTGCAGCACCCGTGCATGTTGGCGTACTGCTCGTCGGTGGCCTTGTACTTGTCGGTGTCGTGACCCACGCCTGTGGCGAGCTTGTGGAGACGTTCTTCATTCCACTTCTTGACCTTGTAGACCACGTGAATCGTCTTTTTCTCAAGGTCGTAGTCGGCTGCGAAAATGCCTTTTTGGTCGAAGGCAGCTTCAATACGGTTCTCACACATGCCGCAGATTCCGGACACGCCAAACGTCAATTCAGCTTTTTGGGCTTGGACGGAAAGGGTGGTCGAAGTCACAGCCACGAGCAAAAGAAAACGGGTCATCATACCGGAAAGATACGGCGAATCGTTTCATTATCTTGAATATTGGCCTTCATTCGCCTGTCACGGAAGCATTCAAAAAGTCCCGGTTCATGCGAGCAATGTTGGTCAGATCGATGCCTTTGGGGCACTCGACTGCGCAAGCGCCGGTGTTGGTGCAGTTGCCAAACCCTTCCTTGTCCATTTGCTCCACCATGCGCGTCACGCGGCGCTTCCGCTCTGGCTGCCCTTGCGGCAAGAGCGCGAACTGGCTGACCTTGGCCGAGACGAACAACATCGCCGACGCGTTTTTGCACGTCGCCACACATGCACCGCATCCAATGCAAGTCGCGGCATTGAAGGCCTCGTCCGCATCGGCCTTCGGAACGGGGATGGCATTGGCATCGAGCGTCTCACCGCTCGTATTCACCGACACGTAACCACCAGCTTGAATGATGCGGTCAAATGCACCGCGATCCACAGCAAGGTCTTTCACCACAGGGAATGCCGAGGCGCGCCAGGGTTCGATGGTGATGGTGTCGCCGTCCTTGAACGAACGCATGTGCAATTGGCAGGTCGTTACCCCTCGGCCTGGGCCGTGGGCTTCACCATCGATGAACATGGAGCACATGCCGCAGATGCCTTCACGGCAATCGTGATCAAATGCAATCGGATCTCCTCCTTCGCGGATGATTTTGTCGTTGAGGACGTCCATCATCTCCAAGAAAGACATGTCGCCAGTCACCCCTGAGAGCTCATGTGTCTCGAGGTTTCCCTTGTCTTGTGGGCCATTTTGGCGCCACACCTTGAGTGTCAAATTCATGATCTGGGTCTTCCTTGTTATTTGTAACTCCGTTGCTTCAACTCGATGTTCTCGTAGACCAGGGCCTCCTTGTGAAGTTCTGCATCCTTGGGCTCGCCTTTGTGCTGCCATGCGCTGACAAACGTGAACTCGTCGTCGCGTCGCAAGGCCTCGCCTTCTTCGGTTTGGTGTTCCTCACGGAAGTGACCGCCGCAGCTCTCCTCGCGTTCCAATGCGTCTTTGCACATCAGTTCGCCCAATTCCAGAAGGTCGGCCACCCGGCCTGCCTTGTCTAGCTCAGGGTTGTATCCGTCCAAGCGACCTGGCACGCGCACCTTGGCGTAGAATTCCTCGCGCAAGGCGGAGATGTCCGCAATCGCTTGCGTGAGATCCTCTTTGTTGCGGGCCATGCCGCAATTGTCCCACATGATGCGCCCCAACCTGCGGTGGAAATCGTCCACAGGCGTGTCGCCGTTGTTGCCAATGAATGCCTCGAGCCGCGCTTTCACCTCATTCTCCGCTTCCATGAATTCAGGCGTGTCGTTGGCAATCGGACCCGTTCGAATGTCGTCGGCGAGGTAGTCGCCGATGGTGTAGGGCAAAACGAAGTACCCATCGGCCAATCCCTGCATCAACGCCGAGGCTCCGAGGCGGTTGGCCCCGTGGTCGGAGAAGTTGGCTTCGCCGGCCGCGTACAAACCTGGCACCGTGG
>JBELLK010000004.1:0-87242 GCA_042088625.1 Flavobacteriales bacterium | reverse complement strand
CCCTCGGCGACCTCGTCGCTTTCAACAAGAACGATCTGCTCAAGTTCCGCAACTTCGGAAAGAAGTCTCTCACCGAATTGGAGGAACTCGTCGAAGGCAAGAACCTTGCGTTTGGCATGGATGTGAGCAAGTACAAACTCGAATCTGAGTAATCATGCGTCACGGAAAGAAATTCAACCACCTCGGCCGCAAGAGCGCACACCGCAAGGCGATGCTCTCCAACATGGCCTGCTCCTTGATTGAACACAAGCGCATCACCACGACTGTGGCCAAGGCGAAGGAACTCCGCAAGTTTGTGGAGCCTCTCGTGAACCGTTCTAAGGACGACACGACGCACAGCCGTCGCGTGTGCTTCAGCTACTTGGGAAGCAAGTATGCTGTGACTGAGTTGTTCCGCGAAGTGGGACCCAAGGTGTCCACACGTGAAGGAGGTTACACGCGCATCATTCGCACGGGCAACCGATTGGGTGACAACGCCGACATGTGCATGATTGAACTCGTTGACTTCAACGAGATCTACGGCCGTGAAGAAAAGAAGAAGACACGTCGCTCTCGCCGAGGCGGTGCCAAGAAGGCTGCCCCAGAAGCTGCTGCTCCTGCTGTTGAGGAGGCAGTGATTGTTGAGGAGGTTGCTGACGCGCCCGCCGCTGAAGAAGCACCTGCTGCTGAAGAGGCGCCTGCTGCTGAAGCGGAAGAGCCTTCGTCTGACGACGGCGAAGAGAAGAAGGAAGACTGATTGCCTTCATCAAAGATTTTGAAAAGGGAAGGCCTACGCCTTCCCTTTTTTGTTGGCATCGTGTGAACGAATCGTTGAACAAGGGGTGTCGAGAACCTCGCTTCCGGTATAGGAACACACTATCTTCGCGGCATGGTTCACAACCCTTTACCAGAGGACCCTGCAGTGCTCGTCTTGGCGGATGGCACCGTGTTTCAGGGCAAAGCGGCAGGAAGCCGTGGGACAAGTTTTGGTGAGATTGCCTTCAACACGGGCATGTACGGCTACCAAGAGATTTTCACGGATCCCAGCTACCACCGTCAGATTGTGGTGATGGCAACTGCTCACATTGGGAATTACGGCGTGCACGAAGATGAAACTGAATCTTCTGGGCCGCGTGTGGCCGGAGTTGTGGCCCGGAATTTCTCGTCCATTGCGAGCCGGCCCGGTGGCAACGGTACCCTTCAAGACGATTTGGAGGGGCACGATGTTGTTGGCATCAGAGATGTGGACACGCGGGCCCTGGTGACACACATTCGCGAGAATGGCGCCATGAATGCTGTGGTTTCTAGCGACGGTAAGTCCGTTGATGAGCTCAAAGCAAAGCTCGCAGATGTGCCTTCCATGGAGGGCATGGAGTTGTCCAGCCAAGTCAGTGTTTCAGAACCTCGAGAAGCAGGTGAAGGCAGGGAGCATCGCGTGGCGCTGCTCGACTTGGGTGTGAAGGAGAGCATTGTGCGTTGCCTGGTGGACCGTGGCTGTCACGTCAAGGTGTTCCCATGGGACAGCAAAGCGTCGGACCTCCTCGCTTGGAACCCCGAAGGGATTATGCTGAGCAATGGACCGGGTGATCCAGCTGCCATGCCTGGTGTAGTGAATGAAGTGCGAGCATTGGTAGCCTCTGGGGTGCCGGTGTTTGGCATTTGTCTTGGACACCAAGTGCTGGCGTTGAGCCAAGGTCTGGCCACGGAAAAAATGTTCAATGGTCACCGCGGAGTCAACCACCCTGTGAAGAATCTCATCAGCGGCAAGTGCGAAATCACCTCGCAGAACCATGGATTTGTGGTCAGCCGTGAAGCCCTCGAGACGGCGGCAGAAGTGGAGGAAACCCACGTGCACTTAAATGACAACACTGTGGCAGGCATTCGCGTGAAGGGGAAGCCAGTGTTCAGTGTGCAATACCACCCGGAGGCATCTGCGGGTCCACACGACAGCCGTTACTTGTTTGACGAGTTTGTCGCCAACATCGCAAAAGAGAAATCTGCCGTCTTGCAATGAACGACGGTCAATCCAGGGACAGCGTCCCTCATAAAACTTCTTACAGATGAGTTACATCGATTACGTTCACGCCCGCCAAATCTTGGATTCACGCGGCAACCCCACCTTGGAGGTGGAAGTTGGGACAGGTGACGGATCATTTGGCCGTGCGGCGGTCCCTTCGGGAGCGTCAACGGGTGTCCATGAAGCCGTTGAGCTTCGCGATGGCGGAGACGCCTGGATGGGCAAGGGAGTCGAGAAAGCCGTTTCTCACGTCAACATCGAATTGCAAGAAGCCCTGGTGGGCTTCGACGTCACTGATCAGCGCCTCATCGATGAGACCATGCTCGAGGTGGACGGAACGGAGAACAAGGGCAACTTGGGGGCCAACGCCATCCTCGGTGTGAGCCTCGCGGTGGCACGCGCCGCTGCAGACTGCTTGGGGCAGCCGTTGTACCGTTATGTCGGTGGGGTGAATGCCCGGACGTTGCCCGTTCCCATGATGAACATCTTGAACGGTGGATCGCATGCGGACAACAAGATTGACATCCAGGAATTCATGGTGATGCCAGTGGGCGCGGAGACGTTCACAGACGGCCTACGCATGGGCACGGAGATCTTCCACCACTTGAAGAGCGTGTTGAAGGGTCAAGGCCACAGCACCAATGTGGGCGATGAAGGTGGCTTTGCCCCTAATTTGGGAAGCAACGAAGAAGCCGTGGAGGTGGTTCTGCGGGCCATCGAGAAGGCGGGATACCGCCCTGGCGAGGACGTGCTATTGGCCATGGATGCCGCGGCATCGGAATTCTACGACAAAGAAAGTGGCCTCTACAAGTTCGAGTCGACCGGAGACCAGCGCACTGGTGCTGAAATGGTTGACTTTTGGAAAGGCTGGTGCGACAAGTATCCCATCGTGTCCATTGAGGATGGATTGGACGAAGACGACTGGTCTGCTTGGAAACAATTGACCGACGTGCTTGGAGAGCGGGTTCAGCTTGTGGGAGACGACTTGTTTGTCACCAACGTGCGCCGCCTGTCCCGTGGCATTGAAGAAGGCGTGGGCAACTCCATTTTGGTCAAGGTGAACCAAATCGGGACCCTGTCTGAGACCATTGACGCGGTGAGCATGGCTCACCGTGCTGGATACACGTCAGTGATGAGCCATCGCAGTGGGGAGACCGAAGACACGACCATTGCCGATTTGGCTGTGGCCTTGAATACGGGTCAAATCAAAACCGGTTCTGCGAGCCGTTCTGATCGCATTGCGAAGTACAATCAGTTGCTGCGCATTGAGGAAGAACTTGGCAGCAATGCTCAATACCTCGGTATGGCGTTTCGTTGAGCCTTGAAGGCACTTGAAAAAAAGGCAGGTCTCCCAAGATCTGCCTTTTTTGTTTTCCAAAACGTTCGACAGCTCAGGCGCGGTAGGCGTAGAGCACAATCCCTGCGGCCACGCCAACGTTCAGAGAGGACGTTTTGCCTTGCATGGGGATGGAAATCGAAGACGCGCAATGTTTCAGAACGTCGTTGGACACCCCTTGATGTTCATCCCCAAGAACGAGGCAGGTGGGGGTATCATCGTTCAGCGCGTTGAGGTTGTCGGTGCCTTTTTCAGAAACGGCCACCGCTTGCAATCCAAGGTTTGTGACAGAGGAGATTGCAGATGCCATGTTTTTCGCTCGACACATGGGGATGCGAAGCAGTGCCCCGGCCGAAGACTTGACGGCTTCTTCATTGATTGGAGCGGACCCTGTTGTTGGAACAAGAAGAGCGGTGGCGCCGAAGCATTCAGCTGTTCGCGCAATGGCTCCGAGATTTCGAACGTCTGTGACGCCATCAAGCGCCACGATCAGAGGCGTTTCACCACGCTCAAAGGCGCCGAGAACCACCTCATCCAGCGGCTGAAATTCGATGGGTGAGGTGAACGCCACCACGCCTTGGTGGTTTTTACGGGTGATGCGGTCCAGTCGCTCTTTGGGAACGGCTTGAGCAGGAATGTCCAAAGCACGGCATTCGCTAAGGATGGTGCTGAGCTCGTCGGTTTGTTTGCCCTTCAGAAAAAGGACTCGTTGAAGGGGTTTGCGCTCTTCCAGTGCTTCGAGCACGGGATGAATGCCAAACAAAAAAGTCCGTTCTGAGGGGCGTCGATGCATGGGCGCGAAGGTACGCGGGGACTGCCCAACATGGTCAATCGCCTCGAACCCTTCCGTTCCGCCAGTTGCTGACTCCTCGATCCCAAACTGACCGGAATTGAATGCTGCGCTGAAGCTCAAACGCATTTCCGTCGAAGGCGTATGGTTTGCGTCGAAAGTGAAAGGTCAATGCGTTGGCGGTTCCTTCTTCACCGTAGATCCAATATTCGTTGCGGGCGTCCCGTCTGACCCGCTGTGGCACGCCAAACACGATGTGGATCATGCCGCGGTCGGTTCGCCAACCCTCGACAATCCCTGAAAAGGAAAGGTTGGCTTCTTCGACCCGCTCGTAGAAGGTGGTGAGCAGGTCGCGGGCGGCTTCAGGAGAGTCGCCGCAGGCAAGCCAAAATGCATCGAGCGCATGTTTGGGATGCTCGGCAGAGGTCAGTTTTTGGAATTCCGAACGGGAGGCGATGAATCGCAGCGGCGCGATGAGCTCACTGGATTCCCTCAATTCCGGGAAGGCCTCAGAACGGGCGTGCACGCGCAACGCCAGGGACGGGTTGCTCAATTCCATGACGGTAGTGCCATCGGGGACGACAAGGACCATCAAGCTGTCCGCGTCTAAGGATCCTAGAGATGCGGGCCACAACGTGTCCCAGCGCGGCCGGCCGTTGCTGAAAGGGGGCGGTGGCAGTGCGCTCGGCGGGCTGTAGTTCAGAACCTCCCAAGTCAGGGTTTTGGCTCCAGGCGCAATCCCATCGTGAGGCAGACGAATCAACAGGGTGTCTCCGATTTGGGCATCTTCTCCGGGCAATGGCCAATGTTCACGTTGGCTCCAAATCAACACATCTGCGGAGGTCCAAGTGCCATTGGGCCCCAACCACACGCGGGAAGACGCAGCGGCGTTTCTCTGAACATCGCTCAAGATCACTTCCAGGCCGGGATTTGTCGGAAGTTGGTTTAAAGTCCATCGGGCTCTTAAGATGGGAGGGGCGTCGGTCCATGCGGTGTCATTAAGCACCCATGTGGTGTCGGCCACAGAAACTTCGAGTTGCGCCACGAATGGGGAGGATGCTTCGGATCGGCTGTAGAGCAGTTCTTTTCTCGGCAAGCTGAGATAGACGTCCAACTCGCCCAAGTCGGCTCGTCTGTGCACCGTGAAGTTGGGGTGCAACGTCGAAGACTCACGGTCGTAGGGTCGCCGTTGAGACGGAACGGTCATTCCAGACACGGCACAACCGGCCAGCAAAAGTGTTCCAATCAGCCCCAGCCACGCGCAGGCGCCGGGAATCGAGGAGCAAAGCCACGAGCCGGGCGAGGGGTTTTTCTTGCGGAGTGAGGTCACTTCACGAAAGTACAGCGCTTCAAGCGCATCCCGCGTGATTTGGATGAAGTGTAACCTTTTCGAAGGGGCTTGCGTAACGGAGTTCAGACATCGAATCCTTGAACCCCAATTTCATTCTCATGCAACGCACACTTCGAATCGCAGCCTTGGTTTTGTTGACGGCAGCAGCCCTCAGTTCTTGCGGCACCATTGTCCAACAATGTGCAGCTTACGCCGAAACGCCAACGGCGGAAACGCGTTAATCGCGTTCAAAGGAAAAATGCAGCTCTTGCTTCAAATCCGGATGCAAACTGCGAGCCACGGGACAAGCCCGTCCCACTTTTTCGAGCACGGCCAACTCCTGGTCGCTCGCCCCACCTGACACGACCACATGAAAGTCAATTCGAATGGCAGCCACCCTCCGGGGATTGGCTGCCATCGTTTTTTGAATGTTGGCATTGGCAGAGATCAAGTCAAACGCTTTCGAATTCGCGTGAATGCCCATGATGGTGAGCACGCACGAAGCCAGGGACGTACTTAGCAGATCCGTGGGAGAAAAGGCTTGTCCCAAACCATGGTTGTCGACTGGCGCGTCCGTAATGACCGTTTGACCTGAGGCAAGGTGGGTGTTGTTGGTTCGCAGAGGGTGCGAGTAGGTGGACGTGAAATTCCAATTGGGTTCAACCTTCATGAATGCAAGATGCACCAGGGAAGCACGCTTGCCAACCTCAAATCTGCTAACTTCGTTTCAACGCATGTCCCACCACCGTCATACCACCACATTGTCACGCCGCCCTTGGGGGCTCGCCATGGCATTGATCGGGGTCATGTTTGCGGTTCCCGGACTTCAAGCTAGGGGACAGGCGCAAGGCACGATGGGTTTGGATGCGGTGTACGGGAGTGAAGGCGCAGACGTGTTGATGACGGATGCAGCCCGATTCCATGTCACCTTGCATTCCCAAGGTGCGGGGTTTGGATTCCAGCGGGGCACGTTCAAGGGGGCGTTTTTGGAGCGAGGTTGGCAAGGAGAGTTTGTGTTTGTCCGCCACCCCAAGGAGGAGAAGACCCGAAACCCCGTGTACGAGGAAAGCTTGCCTTACGTCTATGGCAAGGTGAATGCCCATCATGCGCTGAGATTGGAGCGATACACCACGAAGGTGCTCAATGAAAAATTCAGACAGCAGGGTGTCACGGTTGCGAGGACGCGACAATTTGGGGCTGTGCTTGGTTTGGCCAAACCGGTGTTTTTGGAAATCGGCTATCCAGACATTCCTTACACCTCTGTGGCCGTGGAGTCTTACGATCCACAGGTGCACTTTTCCGATCGCATCTACGGGCGGGCGCCTTGGGTGAATGGGCTTGAAAGCCTCAGTTTGAATCCCGGCATTGGTTGGGGAGAGGGGATGTCCTTCGAGTTTCACGACGAACGCTCCAAGACGCGAACGCTCGAAGTGGGGCTGCGGTTGGATGCTTATTTGAAGCGGGCAGAAATCATGGCGGAGGAATTTGTGATGCCACGTCGGCTGCACTTCACGTTCTGTTTGCGCTACGGTTGGGGTGCACAGTGGTCGGCAAAGGGCTTGAGCGAGGCATTGCGTTGAACAATCCTTTCCGAACTTTGTCCCTCAGAGAACGACAAACCTGATGTCTGCCACACCTCCATCTTCGAACAATCCTGCGCCCAAGGCCAGGGTCCCCAAACCCAAGTGGTTGCGCGTCAAACTTCCCACAGGGGAGGCGTACAAAGAGGTACGCAACATTGTGTCTGAGCACAAGCTGCACACGATCTGCGAGAGCGGACATTGCCCCAACATGGGCGAGTGCTGGGGAGAGGGGACGGCGACGTTCATGATCCTGGGCAACATCTGCACGCGAAGCTGTGGCTTCTGCAATGTCAGCACGGGCAAGCCGCTCGAGGTTGACGTATATGAGCCAGGCAGGGTTGCCAATTCTGTAAAGCTCATGGGGGTCAAGCACGCGGTGATCACGTCGGTGGACCGTGACGACCTGCCAGATGGAGGAGCAGAGATTTGGGCTCAAACCGTGCGTGCCATACGCCATCAAAGCCCAGGCACGACGCTCGAAACCCTCATCCCTGATTTCGCGGGCAAGTGGGACAACCTTCAGAAAATCATTCAGGTGGCACCCGAAGTGGTTTCCCACAACCTTGAAACGGTTCGCCGCATGACCAAGGCCGTGCGCATCCAAGCCAAATATGACCGGAGCCTTGAAGTCCTCAAGCGCTTGTCCGGCGCTGGGATTCGGAGCAAGAGTGGCGTCATGCTGGGACTGGGCGAGACGTACGACGAGGTGGTGGAGACGATGGAGGACTTGCGATCTGTGGGGTGTCAGGTGGTGACGTTGGGGCAGTATTTGCAGCCCACGCCCAAGCACTTGCCCGTCGCCGAATTCGTACATCCTGACACCTTTGCCAAGCTCGAGGCGTTGGGGCAGGAAATGGGATTCCGTCACGTAGAAAGTGGACCACTTGTACGCTCCTCATACCACGCAGAGAAGCACGTTCTCTAAGGCGAGAACACCTGTTCATACTCGATTTCAGTCACTTCTGGGACGACGAAGGGTGCCTCCTTCCACAGCAGCCAACGTTTTGGGCTTTGAAGGAGTTCTTCTGTTGTAACTTTCACCACTCGAATAGCCTGAAAGACTGAATTCATGAAGTTGACTTCTACTCTCCGTACACTCGTTGCGGGCACTGCAGTTTTGGCCCTCTCAGCATGGGGCATTTTGAACATCACCTCAACGAACAGCACAGCGTATCAGCCGCGTGCTGAGCGCCCAGCGGCCCAACCAGATGGAGCGCTGGAGATTCGCAGGATGTTGCTCGCTGACGCCAATGGAAACATCGACCACGAAGGATTGCAGCAATTGCGACGCAACGTCGTAAAAGCGGCCGAGAAACAATCACGAGAAAAGTCCAACTCACTCTCGTGGTTCGAACTCGGACCTGACAACATTGGTGGGCGCACGCGTGCCATTGTTCCGGTTGGCAACAACACCCTCTATGCAGGTGCGGTGTCTGGCGGACTTTGGAAGTCGACCAATCGCGGAGACAACTGGACCCAAATGCTCACCTTCCCAAGCTTGATGGTCGGCTCTATGGCCATTTCAGGCGACGGCACATTGTACGTTGGAACAGGATCTCGTTTTGACGGCATCGGCAGTGGAGAAGGTGGTTCTGAGTTCCGGGGTGAAGGCATTTGGATGTCGACAGACGAAGGTGCCTCATGGTCGATGGTCGAGGGCACGAGCAACTTCGTCACCACCGACGCGTTGGTGGCTGACCCCAACCAAGCTGATCGTGTTTGGTTTGGCTCAGGAAGTGGATACGGTTCTATCGTGAACGGTGTGGCATCAATTGTGCCCTCTGGATCTTCAAGCCCTTCGGACGCTGCTGACATTGCCGTTGCACCCAATGGGAGCTATTGCTTGGTGGCGGCTTCCAATGGTCGCATTTACAGGTCAAACGGTTCAGATTTCTCTGACCTCGCACCTGTTTCTCAAGGAAGCGGAACAGGTGGTTTCCTTCCGCAGTCAGGCATCGGACGCGCTCGTGTGGACATCGCACCCACGGCCAACGGAAATGGTACCTACAATGCATTTGCCCTTTTCTCCACACCGGCAGGTCTCTTTGGAGGACTTCACTTCAGTGGTGGAAATGGCGAAGGAGGCACATGGCAGGAAGTCTGGCCAGAGGGTCTCACTGACACCCCGTTGCCACGTGGTCAAGGCATTTACGACTTGGCGTTGGGCATATCGAAGGCTGACCCCACCCTCGCCTACGTGGGCGGCATCGAACTGTGGCGCTCTGGCCCCAATCAGCAAGCTGAGGCGGCGGCTGCGGCGTTTGACGCACCCGGCTTCAACTTTGGAGTCCATGCCGACGTGCATGAAATCATCTTTGTGGATGACAACACCTCCAACGGAACGATGTATGTGGCCACCGACGGAGGCATTTATCGTTCCGAAGACAACGGCCTCTCTTACACGGCTTGCAACCGCGATTACAACGTCACTCAATTTTACGGGATGGCCCACAGCGCTGGCACAGGCGTGTTGGGTGGTACGCAAGACAATGGTTCACTGTTCATTCCTGGTGACGGCTACTTCCTGAGTGATCAAATGGCTGTAGAGGCACACGGAGGTGACGGATTCGACTGTGGCATTTCGATGGTCACAGAGGCGCCTGGGCACAACTACGCGTGGTTTGCAGCCTCCCAAAATGGAGGGCTCGTGCGCGGCACGCTCTCTCCTGGTGCTGTCAACAACCTAGGCGGCTTTTACGATGGAAGCTTCACGGACTTGTTCAACGACGATGGAGACATTGGCCAGTTCTACACCTGCATTCGTTTGTATGAGGATTTCAACGACGAGTTCAGCCAAAACGACGTGATCCTCGTCAACACCTTTGGCCAGGACACTGTAGGCGGAACTTACGACCTGCAGACGAACAGCCAGAACTTGCCTTTCACCTATGCGATGGAGCCCAACGAGACATTGCACTTCTATGACTCGTTGTCTCGTCCAGAGCGCATTTTGGACGCACCATTGACCGAGGATCCCGACTACTTCTGGTTGGATCCCCAAACCGCGGAAGTCGATGTTCAGTGCGTCATCACCACAGACACTGTGGGAGCAGACACAACCATCGTGCTGACTGAGATTTTTGAGGTTGACTCCGTGTTCACCTTTGTGCAAGATGGAGACTCCTTGTACCACGTTTTTGAAGTCCCGACTGGCGTCTTCGACACCACAACTGTCATTGAGCCCATTGTCAGCACTTTCGAGCAATGCGACACACTGTATGTGCACGCTGCTGACGTCCTGTACAACATTCCAGAGCAAGTGAAAGTCCAGGACCCCTACAACACGATGTTTGTCATCGGTTTCAATGGGGGAACAGGCATCTGGATGACGCGTGAAGCACTGAACTTCAACACCACTCCTTCGTGGGTTCGGATTGGCAATGCGCCTTCTGGTACTGGCACAAAAGCCATCGAGTTCGTGGAAACTGGAGCGCAAAAAGGCGACGTGATGTTCTACACCGGATGGAATGGCTCTGTCACTCGGGTGACAGGTCTGCGTGATGTCTACACCCAGGAAGACATCGACAACGGTGCTTTGACCTTCGATGTGATGCTTGGAAGTGCAGGAGCGGCTGTGACTGGATTGAGTGTGGACCCCAACGACCCCAACCACGTGGTGGTGACCGTCGGCGGTTACGGCTCGAGTGCCGCAGGCAAGGTCCGCGAGACGTTCAATGCATTGAGTCCAGACTTCGACCCCAACACCGACTGGAACAACATCTGGAGTGCCCCTGCGCCCGATGGCGTTGACAATTTCGCGAGCATGCCTTGTTACGATGTTGTCATTGATGCGCGCGACGCATCCGGCCAGACCATTGTGGTCGGCACTGAGTTCGGCATCTTCGTGACTGAAGACGGCGGGGCGTCTTGGAACATCAGCAACATGGGCGTAGAGAGCGGCCCGGGTGGCTTCACTGCGCCTGTGTTCGATTTGAAGCAGCAGTTCCGTGACTCTCATGAATGGAGCAACGTCACCAACAGCGGCGCCATTTATGTCGGCACCCACGGCCGTGGGATGTTTGTCAATGGCATTGCCTCTTCCGTCGAGGAAGAAGTCGTTGTCAACGAGGAGACTGTTTCATGGAACGTCTTCCCCAACCCAGTGGTGGCTGGAGAATTGAACTTGCCCACAACTGGATGGCAAGGGAATGCACAGGTGGAAATTTTCGACATGACTGGACGCCGGTGGATGTCGCAAACCGTCCAACTCAGCGGAGTGGAGCGCATCCAAACAGACGTGCAAGAGCTTCCTTCCGGTTACTACGTCGTGCGCATGGCGCAGGGTGGGCATTCGAAGGCAGCCAAGTTTGTGGTGCGCCAGTGATCCAATCAGGACATACAGAAATCAATGAAAAGGGACCTCATCGAGGTCCTTTTCTCATTCAGCGATGGGTGAGCAATTCAGCGTTGCCATTGTGGATGCACACCGAAGTCATGTGTTCGAGCCAATCTCCACAATTGAGGTAGCGGGCCTCGTGTCCTTCGAGGGGCAAGTCGAGAGGAAGGTGACGATGCCCAAACACGAAGACATCCACGGGTTCATGGTCAGGTGAAGACAACCAGTCAAGGCAATGTTGAACCAAATGTTCCTGCGACGCCTCCGAGAAGGGCTGTTCGCCTTTGTGCCGACTGTTTCGTGACCACGCCTGTGCTAGGGCAATGCCCAAGTCGGGGTGGAGATGGCGGAATGCCTTTTGACTCACAGAAGAAGTGAAGATGCTTTTGAGACGTCGGTAGCCCTTGTCGCCAGGGCCAAGCCCGTCGCCGTGACCCACCATGCATCGGAGTCCATCCCAGATCCGCACAATGGGTTCGTGATGCACTTGCACGCCCAACTCCTCTTCGAGGTAGCCAAAAGTCCACATGTCGTGGTTTCCTGCGTGAAAGTGAATGGGCAATCCTCCATCGGTCAATTCAGCGATAGCGCCCATCAAACGCACGCCTCCCTTGGGAACGGCGCGTTTGTATTCAAACCAAAAGTCGAAGATGTCTCCGACAAGATGCAATTCTGTGGCTTGTTTGCCGGAAGCGAATCCAGTGCCTACAGCGGCATCGCGCATCCAATTGATGAAGGCACGCTCGCGACCCGCACTCGGCGTAGAAGAGGGGGCGCCAAGGTGGAGGTCAGAGGCGAGATGGACACAGTGGCCACTCATTCGCCAAACACCCCTCTCAATGCAGATTCTACGCCTTGACCTCGCAGGTGCGTTGCCAAGATGCGCCCATCTCGGTCGATCAACATCGTGTGCGGGATGCTGCTGATGCCATATTCACGAGACGCGGCATTGCGCCATCCCGCCAGGTCGCTGACGTGGTTGGGCCAGGTGAGCTGATCTTGCTCGATGGCCTTTTTCCATCGGCTGGCATCGCTGTCGAGGGACACTGAGAACACCTCAAACCCCAAGTCCTTGTACTTTTCATATGCCCGCACCACGCTGGGGTTTTCCCGACGACATGGGCCGCACCAAGAAGCCCAAAAGTCAAGCAGCACCACCTTCCCTCGCAAGTCACTCAATTTGCGTTCCTGTCCGTTTGGGTCGTTCATGACGATGTCTGGAGCCTCATCGCCTTGTCCGTACTTGCTGTTTTTGCCGGTGCGCTTTTTGGAATTGGGGTTTGGCAACTCCATGGTTCGAGGGCTGTTGGCGCGATCAAAGCTCTGCTTGATTTTCTTGAAATAGAACGACTGACTGTACTGGGCTTTCAACGCCTCCAGGGTTTCGTTGAACAGGTCTTTGTGTTCAGCAGCGTCCAATCCTTCAAGCGCACATAGGGCGGCAAGGGTGTTTTTGTGCGCTTGGGCAAAGTCCAAACTGATGGTGGTCAAGCTGTCCTTTTGGGATTTGGCCAACTCTTTGGCGGCCATACGTTCTTCACCATTGGACAAGCGCCCCGTTTTTTCAACTTCTTTGAGTCGTGCCTGCAACGGCATGGTCGCATCGTAGAATGCTTGGATCTTTCTCGAACCAGGAGATCCTAAGATGTCGGCATCGATCAGGTAGTTGTTGTTGCCATTGATGGTGGCGTTCACAGTCACCCCTTCGGAGGCGTCGGTGATGAGCACCAGAGGGTATTTCCTGCCGAGCAGAAGCTGATGATAGCCTCGAGACAGGGGTTCCTTCGGCGTCAAGACAAATTGACCTGCTGAGTCCAGAACGCTTTGCGCAACGTTCACCAAGTTTCCATTTTCGAATGAACGAAGCAACACGGTGGAGCCATGGTCCAAGCCGAGGATGGTTCCCCCGATGGATCCTGGATCGGTCGAGGAACTGCCAGGTTCACAGCCCATCCAAGCCGAGGACATCAGGAGGGCGAAAACAAGTCCGAAGAAAGGGGTGGCGCGCTTCATGAGATTCAATCCATTCGTTGTTGCAGCGAAGGTAAGGCCTGGACCCAGGATTCAAGGAACTCCTGCAGTCTTGCTTCCTCTTCCCAATGGACGTTCATGGGCATCACCCAAAGGGCTTCTGCCCATTCGGGAGGCATCATGCCTTCGAGACGGACGGCGTCTTTCGCTGTGGTGAGAAGGGCTGAAATGTTTTGGGCCTTCATCCATTCAATCCAATGGGCGACGTCAGAGGTTTTGAACGCATGATGGTCCGGATAATGCGCGCACCCGACCAAATCAACACCCATATCAAGCGCCGATTGTGTCGCGCGCTCGGGGCGTGCAATGCCCGTAACGAGCAAGGCAGGTGCCGTGAGCCTTTCCGATGTGCGAGGGTTGAACGGGCGATTGGGGCGCACTTTGCTTTTGAGGTGAGGGCTTTGGTCATTGCCGATTGTGTCGACAATCAAGTCGCACCGATCCATGCGAGCAGGAAGGTCACGGAACGTGCCAGCAGGAACCACCTTCGTCCATTGCCACGGTTTCGCAGGCGCGCTTCTTGCTTTCAGCCCGATGGTCAGGTCAGCTTGAAGTGCTCGATGCTGCATGCCGTCATCGAGCACAACCAATCGCAACTGCGGACGTTCTGAAGCCATTTGGGCCAAACCATGAAGTCTGTTCGCACATACGGCAACGTGAAGGTTGGGCATGCGGCGTTGCATCATCCAAGGTTCGTCCCCGACGTCTTGCCAACGTTCGGCCTTGGAAACCCATTGAAATCCTTTGCTCGTGCGACCGTAGCCTCGACTCAACACGCCAACCGCGTCCTCGCCGACCTTGGCCTGAAGCCGCTGCGCCAAATCCAACACGTGTGGGGTTTTCCCTGTGCCTCCAAGCTCCACGTTGCCCACGACCAGCGTGGGAAGCGCGCCGCGCTTGCTGGGCAGGATGCCCCAATCGTAAAGTTTGTGCCGAATGAGCAGCATGAGTGCCCAAATCGCCGCAATCGGCACCCAAACCGGACCAATCCACTTCGAGCCGGAGGGCTTGGAAGGGTGGGAGGTGCCTGGATGGACCGCACCGGGAAACTGGGGTGGAACGTGTACCTTCGGGTTCATGGAGAACGCCTTGAAGGTACGGGACATCGCGGATTGGCTCGAGGCCTGGGCACCGCGTCATTTGGCAGAGTCCTACGACAATGTTGGGTTGCTTGTGGGCAGCCCTCAAGATGAGGTACGGAAAGTCCTGGTGAGTTTGGATTGCACAGAGGCTGTGGTTGAGGAAGCCGAGCGTGAGGGGTGTCAACTCATTGTCAGTCACCACCCCGTGATTTTTGGTGGGTTGAAGCGACTCAATGGCAGCACCGACGTCGAGCGAACAGTGATGCGCGCCCTTCGCAGTGGCATTGCATTGTACGCGATCCACACCAACCTTGACAATGTGATGACTGGTGTGAATGGCCATTTGGGAGAGCTTCTGGGATGCAGGCTGGAATCGCTGCGCATTTTGAGACCCATGGGGGCCAAATTGGAAAAGTGGACGGTGTTTGTGCCGATCGCCCACCTCGAAGCTGTGCGTAGCGCCATGGCACAAGCAGGAGCTGGTCACATTGGCAATTACGACGAATGCAGTTTCTCCGTCGAAGGCGTGGGAACGTTTCGCGCACAGGATGGAGCACAACCCTTCGTGGGCGAAATCGGCAGCACCCACAGCGAACCCGAAGCACGATTGGAGATGGTGGTGACGGGCGAAGCCATCCCCGCGGTGCGAACGGCCATGCTCGATGCACACCCCTACGAGGAAGTGGCCTACGACCGCGTGGCCCTTCAGAATGGGAGGGTGGACTTGGGCGCAGGCATGATGGGAGAGTTGCCCGAGCCCATGGCGTGGGAGGCCTTTGCAGATCATGTCAAATCGGCCTTGGGATGCCAAGCCTTGAAGCACACTCGCCCGGTCAAGGACAAGGTTCAGCGCATTGCACTGTGCGGCGGGAGTGGCGCGTTTTTGATGTCCGATGCGGCGCGCGCCGGGGCGGACGTTTACGTGACGTCAGACGTCAAATACCATGAATATTTCCAAGCTGAAGAACGGTTTCAATTGCTCGATGTGGGGCATTATGAGAGCGAATGGCAAACGAGTACGTTGATTGCCAACAAAATCAACGAGAAATTCCCTAATTTTGCGGTCCGTTTGTCTTCAACGAAGACAAACCCCGTTACTTACCGCTGAACCCGAACGATTCCCAGATCGCATGGCCAAGAAAAAAACCAGCACTGCAGAAGACAAGCTGCGCGCCCTCTTCGACCTCCAAATCATTGACTCTCGCATCGACCGCCTTCGTGTGGTGCGCGGTGAGCTCCCTTTGGAAGTTCAAGACTTGGAAGATGAACTCGAAGGACTGCGTGCCCGACTTGAGCGCATGGAGGACGACAACGACCAAGTGAACCAGCGCATCACGGCATACCAGATGCAAATCAAGGACAGCCAGGCGTTGATTGAGAAGTACACCGAGCAGCAGAACAACGTTCGCAACAACCGGGAGTTTGAGTCGCTATCAAAGGAAATCGAATACCAAACGTTGGAGATCGAACTCTGTGAAAAGCGCATTCGTGAGTGCAAGGCCCAAGTCGAGCAAAAGGCCGAGGGCCTCGAAGGCACCCGTGAGCGTTTCAACCAACGTCAGGCCGACCTCGACGCAAAGAAGGCAGAGCTCGAGGCCATCATCGCCGAGACTCAGGCGGAGGAAGAACTCTTGCAAAAGCACAGCGACAAAACGGCCAAGGGCATCGAGGATCGTCTCGTCAACAGCTACCGCCGCATCCGTGGGGCGGCCAAAAATGGACTCGCTGTGGTGCCCATTGAACGCCAAGCCAGTGCAGGCTCATTCATCAAGATTCCGCCTCAGCGTCAAATCGACATCGCTCAGCGCAAGCGCATCATTGTGGACGAGCACAGCGGCCGCATCTTGGTCGACAAGGAATTGGCTGAAGAGGAATTGACGCGCATGAACACCCTCCTTGACAAGGAGCTTGCCAAGCTGAAGAAATAAGCGTTTAGACGTCAGCGTCTGAAGCATGAAAAAAGGCCCGCCATTTGGTGGGCCTTTTTCGTGGTTTGGATTTCAATCGCCACCATGGTCAGAGCCGGAGCCCTGCACCCAAAATGAGTGCACTTGAACGACGGTTCAGTGTTCCCGGCGGTTCAGGAGAGAAGGCTCCCATGAAGTAAAAGTCTTCGCTGTGCCAGGCTGTCCGCCATGCGGCACTGAAGTGGACGTTTGCGATTCGATATCCTGCGCCAAACGAGGCATTGTAACGGGTGGCGTTGGATTGGACGGCTTCAGGAACAAACGGGGAAGTCGACATGCCACCACCACCACGAATCCGGAATTCATCGTTTTCGCCGACCCGAAGCTCCAGTCCAACCCGGGCTTGGTGCACCACACGATACCCTTGCTGCACCGCATCGTTCTCAGGCTTGAAATCGTAGTCCAAGGCAAGGATGCCGTCAGATTCACCGAGCTCGCCCCGGGTCATGTCGCTTCGCACATAGTCTGCATTCAACACTCCCATTTTGCCCAACAAGAAGCTCGCGCTGATTGTGGTTCTGTCAGGGGTGTACACGAGGTATTCAGCATTGGACGTGGGGCTTACCGCACGGAACTGACTGTCGTCGAGCCACGTCGTCTGAAGGTCGGTGCTGTAGGTGTCGGTCAGCGTCAGGCGGCTGCGGGTCTGGTAGGCAAGCCCCACTCTCAGAGATTCGGACACCCTGGCAATCACGCCAAACCGCAGAAGGTAGCCTCGCCCAGTGATGCGCAGCGATTCATTGTATTCCCAGCGCTGGAGGGTGGGGCTGACGGCATTGACTTCCTCGGTGTGTTTGGAGGTCTCTTCGTAGTCGACCTTGGGGATGCCCAGTGTCAAGCCAAACGAAATCCTGTCTTGGTACATGGTGCCAAACCCGATTTGGGTTTCGGCCATGCGGCCAGTCCGGTCAATCGTCCGGTCGACAAGAACGTTGTCGCCAGCGAGGGTGGCATATCCAGTTGCGTTGTCGGGTTGAAGCAATCCGGCACGCCACGCAAGTGAGGCGCCAAAGGGAAAGATGATGCCGTCGCCAAGCGCCGAGTCCGTGCTCAAAAACCCGTACGTGGCGGCGTCGTCCAACGCTTGGGCCACGAACACGTCCGACACGGACAAATCTGCAGGAACGCCGTCGATGTTGATGTTTTGGGCAAAAGGGCTGCGGTTTTGATGCGCCACAGCCAGGGTGAAAAAGGGCCAGTCGGCATCGATGCTGGGGTAGGTGAGCGCCACGCCGATGTTGCTGCCGACCACAGCGCTGCCTGCAGCATCGACCTTGCGGTTGCGCCAACGCGATTCAGTCGATCCAGAGTGAATCCCGGCGTTGACAGACAGGTCCCCGCGTCGGTACAAACCAAGCCCCGCAGGATTCATGCCCAAGCAGCTCAGATCCGCACCAAGCGCACCGAAGGAACCGCCCATTGCTGTCACGCGTGCAGAATGCAGCGGGTCGATCCAGCCGTAGCGAAGCACGTCGGACTCGTTTTGGCCCAAACCATGGAAGGACAAGGCGCCGAGGATGACGCCCATGCAAAGGGTTGGAAGTGTCTTCATGGCTCCAGGATTCAGCGTGAAGGATGACCTCCGCGTCCGGAACTGCGACTCACACCACCGCTTGAACGCCCAGAGGAGCCGCCCGAGGAGCGCGATGTGCTGGGACGGGTCGACGAACCAGATCCCCGTGATGACCCCGACGAGGAAGGTCGCGACCAACTGTTGCCCCGAGAACTGTTTTGATTGGAGGCAGGCCGCGTGCTGGCTGGACGTGTGGATGCGGGGCGGCTGGATGCAGGCCGGGTGGTTGACCGGTTTGGATCAGAAGATTGGCCCCAAGAGCTGCGACCAGAGTTGCCCGAGGATCGTGTGCTGTTGCGGTTGCCCCCCTTCGAGCCGTCGAAGGCGCGCCAAATCGTGGTGGGCTGCCGTGAAGCCTTGGTCGCCTCATCGCCACTGTCCTCCGTCCCAGCCTTGTTGGTCAACAAACGGCCCCCAGCGGCATTGCTGTTGATGGCCGATGAAGCCCAAATGGGCGTCCGTTGCGCCACCACCACCTGCGTTCCACCTTCGAAACCATCGCCGTATCCCCAAGAACCGTATCCTGGGTTGCCACCATAAGCATTGCCGTATCCCCATCCGTAGGGATTGGGTCCGTAAAGACCGCCTCCGTAAGGTTGGTAGGCGTAGGGATTCATGCCCCATCCGTTCATCCCCCAAGCGCCTCCGACGTAGGGATTGATGCCCCAACCGCTGGTTCCCCAGCCGCCTCCCATGCCTGTGCTGCCCCACGTGTTGTACGGGTCCACAAAACCTGGATTGTACGCGCCGTAGCCCTGATAGAAGCTGCTCCCCCAGGGGTCGTAGGGGTTGGGCCCAAACCCAGCCGCTCCGTACGGCGTCATGTAGCCACGCAACAAGGAACGGCCGCGAAGGCTCTGTGGGACGTAGCCGAAGCTGCTTTGGAACCCATCGCCGCTGCGACGATCGGCATCCTCGTATTCTCCGGTCACGCCATTGTAGCCCGCCTGCTCGTAGGCATATGCCAAGTACTCTGCATCTGTGATGAACGCTTCATCTCGGCCGAGGTACAGCTCGTCGTCTTCGAGGCTGGCCGTGCGCTGAAGCAAACTGCCGCATCCCGTGGCGGCAAAGGCCAAGAGTACGATCAAGAACGACTGGACGGTTCTGAAGTTTGGGCTGGGTAAGAGAGCATTCATGTTCCGCGGTTCAAGGTAGCACATTCCGTAATTTCGCTGGGACGTTGACAGTCACCAACCTCTACTTAGCACAAACCATACCAAAATGGCCAGCAAGCTCACCTCGCGTGAAGAAGATTACAGCAAGTGGTACAACGAACTCGTGGTGCAGGCGGACCTCGCCCAGCACAGCGACGTGAAGGGATGCATGGTCATCAAGCCGTACGGATTTGCGATTTGGGAACGGATGAAGGACGTGCTCGACGGCATGTTCAAAGAAACGGGGCACGTGAACGCATACTTCCCGTTGTTCATTCCCAAGAGCTACCTCAGCAAGGAAGCCGCCCACGTGGAGGGCTTCGCCAAGGAGTGCGCGGTGGTGACGCACTACCGACTCAAAAACGACCCCAACGGGGAAGGCGTGGTGGTCGATCCGGACGCGCGTTTGGAGGAAGAACTCATCGTTCGCCCCACGTCGGAGACCATCATTTGGAACACCTACAAGAACTGGATCCAGAGCTACCGCGACTTGCCGTTGCTCGTGAACCAGTGGGCCAACGTGGTGCGCTGGGAGATGCGCACGCGCCTTTTCTTACGCACGGCGGAATTCCTCTGGCAGGAAGGTCACACGGCCCACGCCACCAAGGACGAGGCCGTCGAGGAAGCCAAGAAGATGCTCGAGGTCTACGCGGACTTCGCGGAGAACTTCATGGCGATGCCCGTGATCAAGGGCGTGAAGACCGAGAGCGAGCGCTTCGCAGGCGCCGAGGACACCTACTGCATCGAGGCGCTCATGCAGGACGGCAAGGCCTTGCAGGCCGGCACCTCCCACTTCCTGGGCCAGAACTTTGCCAAGGCCTTCGACGTCACGTTTGCTGACAAGGAAGGAGGGAAATCCCACGTTTGGGCCACCTCGTGGGGCGTCAGCACCCGGCTCATGGGCGCCCTCATCATGACCCACAGCGACGACCAAGGCCTTGTGCTCCCTCCCAAGCTCGCCCCCATTGAAGTCGTCATCGTCCCCATTTACAAGGGCCCAGACCAAATGGAAGAGATCGTCGCCAAGTGTCAAGCCGCCGCCGACGAGCTCAAGGCTGCGGGCATCCGCGTCAAGCTCGACGACGACGACACGAAGCGCAGTGGTTGGAAGTTCGCCGAGTACGAGCTCAAGGGCGTGCCCCTGCGCATCGCGATGGGACCTCGCGACCTCGCCAAAGGCACCTGCGAGCTCGCCCGTCGCGACACCAAGACCAAAGATTTCGTGTCGCTCGACGGCCTCGCCACCCACGTGCGAGAGCAACTCGACGATATTCAGAGCGCCCTTACGGCAAGCGTCCACGAACGCATGCGCGAGAACACCCACGTCGCCGACACGTGGGACGAGTTCCTCGCGGCCCTGGACAAGGGCGGCTTTGTGAGCGCCCACTGGGACGGCACCGCCGAGACGGAAGAATGGATCAAGCAACAGACCAAGGCCACCATCCGGTGCATCCCCTACGAGGGCGACACCACGCCGGGCACCTGCGTCAAAACCGGCGCCCCGAGCGCGCGCCGCGTCCTCTTCGCCAAAGCCTACTGACACCCTTCCGCCCCATGGACACCAACCTTCCCATCGGCCTCAACGCCGAAGACGCCGCCGCCCTCAGCAAGGAACTCAACGCCCTGCTCTGCGACCTCCACGTCTTCTACCAAAACGTGCGCGGCTTCCACTGGAACGTCCAAGGCCAGAACTTCTTCGAACTCCACCTCAAGTTCGAGGAGTTCTACACCGACCTCCAGCTCAAGATTGACGAGGTCGCCGAGCGCATCCTCACCTTGGGCGGCACCCCGCTTCATGCCATGCAGGACTATGTGGCTGGCGCTACCATCCCCGCCGTGAAGGACGTCACCGACGGCGTCGAAGCGGTTCGTCACTGTGCGGCAGCGTACGGCGTCCTCCTCGTCCGCGAGCGCGGCATCCTGGCCCTGAGCGACAAGCCCAACGACGAAGGCACCAACGCCCTCATGAGCGACTATATCCGCGAGCAGGAAAAGACCTCGTGGATGCTCCGTGCGTTCCTCGCCTGACCTAGTCATTCCCGGCTCTCGCATTTTTTTGGGAGTGTGTTGTGGGGAAAGAGCAACCTGACTATCTTTGCGCTCCTCTTTGGCCCGTTCGTCTAGGGGTTAGGACGCCAGGTTTTCATCCTGGTAGCAGGGGTTCAAATCCCCTACGGGCTACAAGCAAGAAAGGCACCCAATTGGGTGCCTTTTTTGCGTTCTGACTGGCGCGGAAAGCTTGCTTTCCGGGGGCGGGAGGGACGCAAAAAAGTCCGCCGCTCTCGGCGGCGGTGCCTTTCGCAGCTTGGGCAACGAGCCCCCTCTCGGGTTCACCGACCGAAGGGAGGTAACCCCGACCAGCACAACAAAAAAGGCACCCAACGGGTGCCTTTTCGCATAGAATTGTAAAACCGGGCCTCACTCGTTCGTGCCGACTGGAATGCGGTCCGTCGCCATCAAAAAGATGCCGACCAGTGGAAGCACTGCAAGGATGCCGTGGTAGGTCGCCGCAATCGTTTTGGTGCCTTCCGTCAACTCCAAGCTCGCAGGCATGGACTGAATGAGAAGGACGCCGAAGAGGTTCACCACGCTCAGCGTGAGGAACACCTTGATGGCGAACGACTTGAACACCTTGGAGCCGTCGTAATTCAGTTTGTTGGGAAAGGCCACGATCGCTTGGCAACACCAAATCGCCGCGAAGGCCAAATGTTGGATGTCCCCGTTGCTCGCGTAGGTCGTGAGCTCGTTGGGAATGACGATCAAGGCGTACAGGAAGTAGCCAAGCAGAAAAAAGAAACGGTTGCGGCGAATGACGCCAAACAAAGCCAGGGCCGTCGGAATGCCGGCCACGATCACCAATGGATTCATGGGAATGGAATTTGGGTTGAGAAAGATTACTTCGCCTTCACCAATCCGAAGATGGCCAGCGCGAAGAACACCATGTCTGGCGCGATCATTTCGATGCTGAAGTTCATCAGCTCGCTTTTGCCGAGGACCATGGTCATCACGACAAACATCGCAGCGATGCCAATGAGGTAGGCGATGAGAATGGTTTTGGCCACGTCGATGCCTGCTTTCCGAGAAGCGAGCAACAAGATGCCAATCATGAAGAAGGCGTGTCCAACGCCCACATGCATGTTGGTGGCGAGATGCATCAGGTTGTCGTCTGTGGCATACTGTTCAGCCAATGCCATTTCGCCCATCGAGGACGCAAAGAACATGGCCATGCAGCCAATGAGGGTTTGGTACACACCAAGGATGGTGAGTGTGGTGGAAGTTTTCATGAAAAAGAACGTAAGGGTTTGGCCGAAAGTAGTGAAGTCTAACCTGGGTTACATGAAGTCACTGTGAACGTTGTTCACATCCGGCGTTGGAGTGTGAGCCAGAGAATGCTGAGGATCAGGCTTTTGGCAATCATCTAGACTTTGGCGTACATTGAAGCCAAACCGAACGATATGCGTCAATCTCTCATCCCTTTCCTTGGCATTGTGCTGGTCACGATGATTCTTGTCGCGTTGAATGAGTGGACAGACTGGGCTGTGGTTCGTGACTATGCCTTCGTCTTCATCGTTGCCGCGATGTTGTTTGGGTTGTGGCTGGAAAAGCGGATTTCTCAAGAGCGGAATGAATCAAGCACTTGAGGCAGGCCCTTGAGAAGGTGCTTTTTTTTGCCTCAAGTTGAAGCAATCGGGCTTCTGAAGTCCCTCAGAACTTCCGCACCTCATCCTTGTCCCAAAGCCCCCAAAACGCCCCAACGCTGCCTTCCGCCCCGACCTTCCACGCCTCGTCAAACGCCGAGAAGTAGAACATCTCAATGCCCTCGGCACGCGTCCATTCTTGCGCGTTGATGAAGTACTTCAGCGCGTTCTCGTAGCCCGGCTCTGCCGCACCCAACGCCTCGCCCTCGCTGGGCCAGCCGGTCTCGGTGATGATGATCTTCTTGTCCGGTTGCGCCTGCTTCACCTGGTAGTACATCTGCTTCATGTAGAGCAGCGAGTAGTCCATGTGGCAGCCTTCCCAGTAGGGGTAGCAGTTGGCCAAAATCACATCGCACGCCTCCGACAACTTCGGCCGGTCGGCAAATTCGTAGTACGCGTCCACGTACCCGACCGGGATGTCCGGCAGCGCGTTCCGCACCCGGTCGATGCACGCAATCAGTTCCTCTTCCGTCATCTCCTCGCGGTACAGCACTTCGTTTCCGACCGCCGCCACGTCCACAAACCCGGCCTGGGCCAATTCGATGAGCCGCGCCATCTCTTCCTCGTTCTTGTCCTTCTCTTCCCCGAGCCATGCGCCCACGAGCGTCTTGAATCCGTATTCCCGCGCCAACTTTGGAATCATGTCGTTGCCGTCCGTGCAGGAGAAAATCCGGATCCACTCGGTGTGCGGTTGAAGCAACTCGAGCTTGCGACGGACTTGGGCCTCGGTGAACGTGTCGCCGGGCTGTTGGTCTCCCTCATACGGGCTGAAACACAGGCCGTGCATCTTGGCGTCAACCAAGGCCGCGCATTGCTTTTGGAGATCTTCTCGATTGAGCCCTTCCGGGCCGTTTCCTGCCAGCGAGAGGACCTTGTCTTCGCGGTAGGACATGTTCATCAGTTTCATGGTCAGGCTTGGTTGGCGAGTTCGGCGCGCTTGGCGACAAGCTGTTCCTTGATCTGCGCGGCGCGCGCTTCAGTGATGTCGTAGTTCTTCATGAGAAGCACCGCCCCAATCACCCCAGCGATGGGGAGGAGAGAGTAGAAGGCGCGCATGCCTGTGACAGCCGATTCGGTGACGTTGCTGGCGTCAAACCCGACGACCGACAGGATGGCGCCGCTCAACAAGGCGGCCACACCAAATCCGAGCTTGACCATCCACCAGTACACCGCACCCAGAACACCTTCGCGGCGCTGGCCCGTTCGGAGTTCATCCAAGTCGCAGACGTCAGCCGTCATGCTCATCATGATCGTGAACAGGCTGCCAATCCCAAACGAGTGGAACGGCAACGCAAACAAGAACAGGTATGGCTTGCCTGGAATGAAGAGGAACCAAAACAGCACGTACCCCACGATCGAAATGAATTGTGACACCATGAAGGCTTTTTTCTTGCCGAGCTTTTTTGACATCCATGTCACCACAGGAATGACGAGGAAGGTCGTGATCAACGCACCGACTGAGCCGTGCATGGCAGGCCAGGTTCCCGCACTCGCCGGGTCGCTGTTGAACATGTAGTGCACGATGATCAGGAACGTGAAAGCCGCGATGACATTGAACGAGTTGAAGATGAGGAACGTCGCGCCTGCGATTTGGCGGAACTCCTTGATGCGGAACGCCTCGAACGCTGACTTGAAAATCTTGCCCACGCTGCCGAGCACGGCCGATACGTTGATGGGGGAGAAGTCGGTCCGCTCCAAGGTGGATTTGCTCTTGAGGAACAAGGCGGGGATCATGGCAAACAACGTGCACGGAATGGCCACCCACACGGACAGCTCGCGCACCCCGGCGTCGGCCCCCTCCGGGAACCAGCTCGGGTCGTACAGGATCACCCAAAACCACGGCGCAATCACCCACGCCCACTGCCCGATGAATTGGGCCACGGCCATGATTTGGGTGCGCTCGTGAAAGTCCTCGCTGATCTCGTACCCCATGGCCACGTAGGGCACGCTGAAGATGGTCAGCCCGAGGTAGAACACCAGCGACCAGCTTAGGAAGTAGATGAAGTTGTAGGTGATGCCGTCGCCTTTGTGGAGCTGCCACATGGCGACGTAGGCCAGGCCCATGAGGATGGCGCCAATGAAGACGTACTGCCTCCGCCGGCCCCACTTCGAGCGGGTGTTGTCGGAGACGAACCCCATGATGGGGTCGGTGATGGCGTCAAAGACGCGCGGCAAGAACTGGATGATGCCCCACAGAAGGGCAGCAAACCCAAGGTCTTGAACCAACACAATGATGAAGACGCCAAGGGCCGCCGGGAACATTTGGTTGGCGAGCATGCCAAAGCCAAAAGCGACTTTTTGGCCCAAGGGCACGGCGGCGGTCGAAGGAGAGTTTGGCATGCTGCGGGGGTGTTTAGAGGTCGTAAGGGGTGAGGACAATCGTTTGAAGGGCCTGGGCATCCAGCTCGATGCGGACGTCATCCGGCAAGCCTTCAATGTGCACAGCTCGGGGCGTGTCGCCTTGGTTGAAACACACGACGGAGTAGGAGCCGTCTTCGTTCTCGGTGGCCACGGCCATCACGTCGGCATCTGCACAGTCGTTGGCAAGCACCGTCGCACCGGGCCGAATGAACTTGCTGAAGTGGCACATCACGTCATAGAGGGGCGTGAAGTAAACTTCGTCTTGCTCCGGATCCACGATGACCGGTGCGATGCACCAGTTCTTGAACCAGTTGGGGCCGCCTTGACGGTCAAGAACCATGTTCCAATCGACCCAGCCGTTCACCCAGTGGTTGAGGCAGCCGATGATGTCTCGCGCGTAGCGGTGCACCGGCGAATACTTGGGGTGCAGGTACTTCTTCTCAGCCTCGCGCCACGTGAACCCCCAGTCGGTGGCTTCTTTTTGCCAGTACCAATCGTCGTCTTGCCAAACCGGCACTTCCGCGTCGATGCACCCTTCGGTTTCAATCAGCAGCTTGTCCGGCGCCATGTCGTGCGCACGGTCGAGGTCGGCACCGAACACTTCGTACGTGCTTTCGTACCAGTGGATGGCGGTGCCGGCGAAGTACTTCGCGCTCTCCGCGTCGCGGTACATCGAGGCCGTCCACTCGTCGAGGCCGGCGCGGTTTTGGTCGTAGCCCAAGATGTTCAAATCGCCCAAGCCGCCTTGCTCCAAGGCTGGGCCGAGGTGCTCGCGCACAAACTCCGTCATCTCGTCGGGCGAGTAAAGCATGCTTTCCCAGTTGTCGCCGTTGCCGTGCGGCTCGTTCTCCACGGTGAAGCCCCAAAGAGGAATGTCATGCGACTTGCAGGCTTCGGCGTACTTGACAAAAAACTGCGCCCACGTGGGTTGCATCTCTTTGAGAAGGCGTCCACCCACCCAGTCGTTGTTGTCTTTCATCCAGGGCGGAGCAGTCCACGGCGAGGCGATGAGGTTGAATCCTTCCTTGGAGATGTGCTGCGCCATGTGAATCATCGGAAACAGGAACTCGAGGTCCTGGTCGATGCTGAAGTGCTCGAGGTCCATGTCACCTTCCACAGGCGTGTAGCTGTAGTGGAATCGCGAGAAGTCGCACGAGTTCATGTGCGTGCGAGTCAGGCTGTAGTTGGCCCCATCCTCTGCGAAGTACGCCTCCATGATCTTCTTGCGCTTCGCCTCGCTCATTTGGTGAACGAGGTAGGCGGAGGCGTCCGTGAATGAGCCCCCAAACCCTTCAATCTTTTGCTTGCGTTCATCGAGGTTCACGCGAATGCGCAGGTCATCGGGCTTAGCGCCTTTCCAACTGTCTACCTGGGGTTGGTCCACCTCGTGGAACCGGCCGCCGTGGCGGGAGGTCTCGAAAACCGTCGTTTGGAAGGCTTGGTTCTTCATGGCAGGCGATTCGTTGGCTTGAAAAAGGGACTTGACCACGTGGTAGGCTTCCTTGGGGGTGCGGTGGATGTCGACCAGGCCCCAGTGCTCTTCGTTTGCGTCGGCGTCGTAAGGCACCCCGCTGCTGGAAGGGGCGACTCCGCCCGCATCTTGCTCGTCTGATTGCCCTGCTTTCCACCAACCGTCGGTGAAGGAGAAGATCGCGGCACCAGCACAAAGAACCGAGTCGGAGAACAGAGGCTCCAAAAGGGTGCGGGTGGCGTCGGCTTGGGCCCGTTGGTTGGGTCCTTGATCGTAACCGAGCATCGACGTGGACATGTAGCTGTCGGCCCCGATTTCGGAGAAATACATGGGCTTGTCGCTGAGCTTGGCAAAGTCCACCGCGGCCGTGTAGGACACGTCCCAGCGGTACACGTTCAAGCCCCAAACGTCGATGTCTGTCATCTCCGCGATCAACGCCTCGTCGGGCAACTCTCCGTGCGCCGTCGCGACCGGATGGTTGGGGTCCGCATCCTGAATGGCGGCTGAGGCTTTGCGCAAGGTCTCGTACCAGAGGTCGAGCGAGCCCCCAAACCACTCGGGGTGGAAGTTGTACTCGTTGCCAAGCTCCCACATCAGGATGGCGGGATGCGACTTGAACCGCTCGACGTAGTCGAGATAGGTCCCAGACAGCAAATCGTACGATCCACCTTGATTGTATCCAATTCCAACAATCACCGAGATGCCCGCCTCGTAGATCTCGTCGAGCACAGCCTCCGAGGTGATGGGTTCGTACACACGGATGGTGTTGATCCCCATGTCTTGCATCAAGTCGAGGTCTTGGGTCAAGGATTCGAAGCCGCGCTCCGTCTTTCCGATGGGCACGGGATGGTAACAGACGCCTTTCACAAAGTAGGCGCCTTCTTTCGTGTGGATTTGTCCTCCTTCAGTCCAAACCTCGCGCTCAGGAATGCCCGTGCACGAAGCCACAAACAGAAAAAGGAGGGGAAGCCAAATGTTGCGGGCCATGGAATGAAGCATCAGTGGGTGGGGTTCAAGACGTGGCGATCAAGCAGCTCGCGCTGGCCCGAGTAGGTGGGCGTGATGGCGTGCCCGTCGCGGGTCAAGCCCTCAAACACGCCTTCCTCCACGAGAGACCAAATGGCGTACTTCGCTTCCCCATCCCGCGTAAAGAGCCCAAAGTGGTTTTCCGAATCGGTGGGGTTGGCCGCACTTTTCCACGGCTCGTCAAACGCTTCGAAGTAGAAGCAACTGATTCCGGAGGACTGGGTCCATTTGCGCATGCCGTGGTAAAAAAGGGCCTGTTTGTATTCGTCCGCCGCACGCGAACCTTCGGGTCCGTAAAAGCCGTCTGAGACGCTCGCCCATCCTGTTTCACCGATGTGCACCGGTTTGTCAGGGTCGATTCGCTTTACGTACTTCACGACAGAGGCGTATTGGTTTTGGCTGTACGCCACCGCACTGGCCATGGCCGCTTCCACATCGTCCTTCCAAAACACCGGGTTGTAGTGCGTGTCGTGGAAAGGGTAGGTGTGCATCGACACGTAGTCCACCGCTCGAATCAGGCTGTCCAAATCTGCGTTGTGATATTCGGCACCGCCGCCTCCCCACGACGCAAAGTTGTCTGAGCAAGTGACCCACAAGTCGCTCGACAAGTCGCCTTTGCGCTTGAGATCCTGAAGGTGGTTGACCCACTTCAAAATGACCTTGGGCGCAACGAAATAGGACGCTGCCCAATGCACCATGGCTTCGTTGCCGACGGCGATGACCTTGATGATGTCAGGGTGTTGTTGGGCCAAGGCCACTGCGCGCCCAATTTCTGCTTCGTTCGCTTCAAAGTCCTGCTCGGCGTGGTTGGGCGCATCGGTCCATGCACCTGCGCAATCGATCCAGGCACCAAGCATCACGTACATCTCGAAGGTGGGGTCGGCCTCCTTCAACTCGGAAATGGCTTTGACCACATTGGAGGCGTGAGGCAACTGGACGTTGTACGTTCGAAGGAACCGAATGCCCATCGCATGCAACAACAACATGTCTTCCTTGAGCTGGTCCAAGGTCGGTTGCTCCGCTCGGCTCAAGCCACGGTAACCGCCATAGGAAATGGCGGTGTAGGCAGGGTTGCCAAGGAGTTGAGAGGCCGTTTTTTGCATGGGTTCAGGCTTGAGGGCTTGAGAGGAGGGCGCTTCTCCGCACGACATCTGAGTCGCAATCAGAAGCAACAAGAACGTAAGAGACTGACATGTCCAACTCGTTCCTGTGAAACTAAACTTGAAAAAGGACATGTGCCGCATCGTTCCGGGGTCAGGTGACGACAGTCAATCGGGTGACCTCGTTGGTCCGACGGAAAATCTTCCGGCTGAGCGCTTGGTCGAGGGTCAACCCCTCGATGCGCTTGGTGCTGCCGTCCGACATCGCGACGTCGATGCAAGGGGTGTCCCCACGTTGTTGCACAACAGGAACCTGACAAATGGTGTAGGCGAGGCTGCCCTCTGAGAGGTCGAGGGATTGCCATTGCTGCTGGACATCGACGTACATGAACGTGTCGGGCTCGGTCAAGAACTCTCCTTCGTGCATCAAGGCGCAGTCAAAGTGCAATTGGCCTTCGGAAACCCGAACCCCCAACTCCCCGAACCTGCAAAGCAGGTCCTCCTTCACCTGTCCCGTCATTCCCGGCTGCTGGGCACCTTTGCCGCCCGGCGTGTGAGAGTAGGGGTCAGTGGGGAAGGCGCCGTACAGCTCGGGCGACTTGTGGGCACCGATGCCGGCATTGATCTCGAAATAATGGTCGAACAACCGTCCCACCACTTCAGGCGATTCGTTTTGTTCCACCGCCGCTTTGGTGACTTCGAAGGCTGCTAGACGAAGCTTTGACACCATGTGCCAGTAGATGGATCCCAGCCCTTCGTAACCAAAGAACGTGCCCGACCGTCCAGTGAACGCTTTGTGGTTGAAGATGCCTTCGTAGATGGCCTCGACTTCTTGTTGGTCTGATGCCACGAGGGCGTCATAAGCTGCAGGGAGCTTGGCCAGCGCTTCGCGTAAGGCGCGTCCGTTGTTGAAGTTTCCGTTGAAGTGGTATCCGCCGAGGCAGTCTTGGGTGACGATGTCTTGGTTGCCATCTTCCACGAGCTTGGACAGCAGTGGCGAGCCTGCAATGGCAGCAGGGTCGATGTTGTTCTTGTCCAAGAAACGCGGCAGCGACTTGTTGGGGTAGAGGACGTAGCTGTACTGATCCTCTCGGAACAGCGCGCTGGCCTTCAGGGCGTCCAGCACGGCAAGGCTTGCTTTGGCGTCGAGCAATCCTCCGCTGAGCACTGCGACCTGGCCTTCGAGCATCTCGGGCAGGTAGGAGATGTCGATGCCTCCGTCGGCCTCAACAGTCATGAGGTTGTAGGCGTGGTACAATCCGTCCTCGCGCTTGTTGGCGTGGATGCTGTGCTCGAGGTGCGTCAACGTTACATCCACAAAGGCCTCGAGTTCAGACAACGCCAAGGTCCCTTTGCGACCCGAGAAGTTCTCGGTGTAGATTTTCTGGCGGTAGTCGCTGGATGCGGTTCCCAGTCCGTCCAAGAGGGTGCGCCGCTGGGCATTGGAGATGGACCCTGAGGTGAGTCCTTCGTGCTCGCGCAACGTGGCGTGGATCCGTTGGAAGCAGTCGAGCAATTCCTCAGACACGGCCACCTCCTTGTGTTCCGTCGCGCTCAAAATGTCCTTGAAGTACACCAAGAACCGGCGCAGGTAGTACAGGGTCACCATGGAGACGCCGTTGCCCACCAAGGCGTTGTTCGCGTCGTTCCACTCGGGACGCTGCGTGTTCATCCATATGCCGCCCTCCGGAATGAAGTTCGCCACCTTGGCCAGCATCGTTGCCATCAATTTCTCAATGAAATTGACTTTGTAGATGAAGACGTGGGTTTCGCGAAGGAGCGCCCCGTCACCGCCGATTTCGCCGCGTTTCAATTCGATTTTCTGCTCAGCCTCGTGATCGAAGTCGATGGTGTTTTTGGGATCCTCAAGCAGGGCGTCGTAAGGCTTGATGCGGTAAGGCACGTTGGCGTAAACAAACGAGTCGTCCTCGAAATACGCCTCCAATTTCTCGGGGTAGTATGCACGCAGGAACTCGAGGAACTTGAGGAGGTAGATGATTTGGTGGTCGCCCCAATAGCCGATGTAGGACCAAGGGTTGTCGGGCTCAATCGTTTCCCATTCAAAACCGTCCTTGAAGACGCGGTAGGGGTTGTATCCGTCGAAGGTGGTGGCGTTGAGGAACTTGAAAATCATGCCCTCGATGAACTCCGGGTAGGAGTGGACCAGGGCTTCCCAGTTTTGGAAGATGTCACGCCAGTTGCCTTGGTAGTCCAGAATCTTGGCGCCGGTTTCCTCGTCGCGAAGGTTGATGGAGAAGCGGTTCCAAGGGCGGCTGGGGTCGCCATGCCGACGGCTGAACTTCAGCGGAAGGTATTCGGCGCAAAGGCGTTTGAAGTTGAGGTCCTGGTCCTCGCTCGCCTGCTTTTGCAAGAAGCCCAAATCAAATGTCTCCGGCCACGTCTCCATCAGCGCGGTCTTCTTGAAAAAGACTTTGTGATTTGCGCGGTCGATGTACGCCATGAAGTCGGCGCGGTCGATTTGGTAATTCTCATCGAAGATGCCGCCTCGCATGATGTTGAACATGGTGTTCGCGAAGTGACGAATGTTGCGGCGTCGGTCCGCCGTCAATTGAAGCCCGTCGCTGGCCGCCACGAGTTCCATCAGGCGGTTCGACCCGTCTTCGATGTCCTTCAACAAGGCAGTCTTCAAGGTTTCTGGCGACTTCAGGTCTTCTTTGAGCTGGACGACACTGCGGATGGATTGTCCGAGGTTGGTGGCAAGAATCCAGTCCTTGGAATCGCCAGCGGCAAGTTCAAAGTCGTCCTGCACGAAGTAAGCACCTCGCTCGGCTTTGATGTCAGTTTCGGTGAATACGTCACCTCCAGATTGGAAGGCGTGAATTTGCTTAGAGGACAAGAGCACCTTGGGATTGTCAAGCCCAATTGACCACACCACATTGGCTTTCAAAGCCTCGCTGGGTTCCGCTTTGTCTGAAATGATGGCGCTCAGGGCATAGATCCCGAGGTTGCCCTCTTCAAGTTCGCATTTCTTGTAGGCATCCACAAGGTTGCTGCTGCCTCGCTGAAGGCCTTCCGGCACGCCGTAGGGAAGGACGTTCTGAATGCCATCCAGCACACTGACTTTGGTTGCGGTCGAAGCGGTCGAGGTCAGTTTGGCATGCCTCGCAAATCCAAACCGTTCACTTGCCGCCCACTGGTATTGGAACGACAGGCCCAAGTCGTGATTGATTTCTTCGAAGATGACTTTGTTCCCGAAGGCATTCTTGTAAAGGTTGCGCTCTAGGTTGTAACTGCCGCGGTATTGTTCCGAAAAAGGCAGCCAAAGCATGCGCGCTTCTTCTCTTTCCACCAAGACCACAGTTTTGCTCCCTGTGGTCTCAGCGGCTTCAGTGATCTTGTCGTCAGTGTAGTACGGGAACAATGCGTGGTCGCTGTTCTTCCTTCCGGCACTGAGTCCTCCGTTGCTGGACAAAAACATCCAGTGGTCCGAATGGCTCACGATGCTCATGAAGAACGGTCGCATCCGGTCGACCGCTCCGATTTTGTAGTATGTCTCTCCTTCAAGCGTGACTTCTTTGCCGGAAATGGCGGAGTCTGAGAGTTGGATGGGTTGGTGTCCGAGATGGATGGGTTTGGCGTTGTCCGTAGCGCTCATTTCAGAGAGGTGTCGAGGTGGTCTGGCTGACTGCAAGCTCAAGCTGTGTCATGATGACAGCGAGTGCGGTCGTGTGGCCGTGCATTAACGGCCGCCCGAAAATAGAGATGGAATTTGGGATTTTCAGCGTTCTCAGGAGCGAGCTTGTCCACAGATGCCCCTCGTTTTCAACGCTATGCCCATCACAAAACAATCGCTCCCTTTATGGCCCTCCAATCAGCAGGGTGGCTGCTGCTCATGTTGAAGGGACACACCCTTACCTTGGCAGCATGGATTCAAAGAACACTCACCTTCTGTTGTTCAGCGTTGTTTTTCTTTTGCTGGGTTTTCTTTTGGGGCGCATGACTGTCCCCCAACACACTCATCCTCGTCCCGGAAAACACAAAGGAATGAGATGGATGGAAGGCGTCGATTTGGGTGAGCAAGACATCGACGTGAGGGTCCTTACAAATGAGGAATTCGAAGGGGATACCATCATCACCTTACCAGGGGTCGGTCAAGTGAACGTGACAAGAAATGGCGAAGAGATTGAGGTCGAGGTTGAAGCGGACCAAGCTGAAGCGATCCGGGACGGTGGCCGTGCCGTCATTGTGACCAAAAAAGTGACAGGCGATTCCGTAATTCGAGTGGAGAAGCGCGTGATGATGGTGACGCCAGAAGATTAACGCAGTTCACGTGATCACCGGTACAAAAAGGATTTGCAACGTGGGGTGTTGATGGTCCTTCATCGCAACCTGATTGGCTCGTTGCGTTTGTTTCAACCTTGCATCATGGCGTCATGCGCCACCGTCACAAGAGGCTGATGTACCTCAGGCACGCGATTTGAAAGGCGTATTTGACGCGCTTTTTGGTCACCTTGAATCGCCGTCTGAGGGAGGGAGGGCCTTCACGTTCTTTGTTTTTGTTGTTGGCGTGCGGGAAGGGCACATTCGGAGCCTCGCACCCCAAAAATCCACACAGTTCTTCCCATCCGGCACCTTGGGTGAAGTCCAAGACGAGCAAGTCTTCTGGCCGATCCTTGAAGTGGGTCAGGACTTCACTGTTGTGGGCGTTGTAGACGGCCAGGGTGTTTGATTTGTGGTCCTTGGGCAGGCCCTTGCCGCGTCCGTAAATCCACTCGTGCATGGGGTCTCTCAAATCCCCAATGTGTCGGGCCACACTGCGGTACCAGCTTTCCGGTTCGCGAATGGTCAAGATGAACTTGCAGCCAGGAACATGGGCGTCAATTTCCTTGTACACCAAAGGCCAAGGATTGTCTTCGACGGCATCGTAACGCTCAAGTTTTCGAAACACCTTCGCCCATCGTCCTCGAAGGATGGGCCAGAGCAATTGGTGGTTGTTGTCGCCCACGCGGTAGCCCAACATTTGCAAGGCATCGCGAAGCGACGAGGTTCCCGTTTTTTGGAAACCAACGCCAATGACCTTGTGCCGCTTTGTCATGAAGTCAACGTTACAGTTGGGCCTTGAACCTCTACGACGATTTGGGCGGCGATGGCTTTCGCCTTCATGACGAGTTCGGACACGTCGTCGCCAAGGTCCCCGTGCGTCACGGCCACCGCCATGCGTCGGTAGGGCCGAACTGTCGGCTTGCCAAACACGCGCACGTCGCTGCGCGGCGCTTCACAAGCCTTTTCCAAACCACGGACGGCAGGCGCGGCACCGGAGTGATCTGCCAATGAAGGTGGCGCCAACACCACGGCGCTGGCCCCGGGACGCAAGAAATCGATGGACCTTACCGGGAGCCCCAGCACGGCTCGGGCGTGAAGTTCGAATTCAGAGAAGTTTTGCGTCCCAGCCAGGGTGACCATGCCTGTGTCGTGCGGCCGCGGCGACAATTCCGAGAAGTAGACCGTGCCGGGCTGGCCGTCTCGTGGGTTTTGGATGAAAAATTCCACACCCCAAATGCCGCTGCCTCCAAGCGCCCGGGTCACAGCGTCTGCCATGTCTTCGGCCTCTTTCAGTAGCGCAGTTTCCATCACCGCAGGCTGCCAGCTCTCTTGGTAATCGCCCCGTTCTTGCCGGTGTCCGATGGGCGCGCAAAACAAGGTCTCATCGTCATCTTGCGTCAAGGTCAGGAGCGTGATTTCGTAGTCAAAATCGATGAAGGCTTCCACGATGATTTCGGCCAAATCACCTCGAGAACCCTCCAGGGCGTAAGCCCAAGCTTTCGCAACGTCCTCGTCCGTTCGGATGACGCTTTGGCCTTTGCCTGAGCTGGACATCAAGGGTTTCACAACGCATGGCATGCCAATGGCATCTACACCCGCTTGGAGCTCCTCCAGTGAAGTGGCATAACGGTAGGGTGCTGTCTTCAGGCCGAGCTCTTGGGCGGCCAAGTCGCGGATGGCACGCCGATTCATGGTGAAATGAGCGGCCTTTGCGGAGGGCACCACTTTGATGCCTTGCTTCTCGTAATCGTAGAAGCGCTCTGTTCGGATGGATTCCACCTCTGGCACCACGATGTCCGGTTGATGCTTCGCAACGATGGCGTCGAGCGCATCGCCATCGAGCATGGAAATGACTTCGCATTCATCTGCGACTTGCATTGCCGGAGCCCCGGGGTAGGCATCGACAGCGACCACATGTTGACCCAGCCGTTGAAGTGCGATGACCACTTCTTTCCCCAATTCTCCAGAACCGAGGAGCATGACTTTTTTGTTCATGGGTGCAAGTTAGGCGGGGCGAGGTTTGCCCACTTTTTCAAGAAGCGAACGGACTGTCCGTTTTGAAGTTTCGCTGAATGAAATCGAGGGCGGCTTCAAGGATGCCGCCCATGTTGTCGGCGCGCTTGAAATTGACATCCCCAGTCAAGGCGAGCAAGGCACCCTTCAACTCGTCCACCTTGTCGGAGGCCGAGAGGTTGTCGTCGCGCATGCATGTCAACAGTTGCCTCAAGCGCAAGTGCTCGCCTGCTGCGCGTCGGGCCAGAAGTGCGCGTTCTTCTTTGACGTACTGTTCAATGGAAGCCTCGGGCAACACCATCGATGTCATCTCGGCGAATTGAGCATTCTCTGGAAGGTGTTCTGGTTGGTACACCTTGGCGTTGCCTTCGTAGCTCTGCTGGTCAAAATCAATCGCCCTGATCCGGTATTGGATGCGGTCAAAATCTTGGGTGATCACCACCACGTAGTTGTACGACCTCATGTCTCCAAGAAGCCTTAGAAAACAACGCTCGTTGAACTTGACGAATTCTTTGGCCAACGCCCTTTGGTCTTGCAAGGACAAATTGGACAGCCGCTCTTCGATGAACACATCACCTGGAATCCCAACGATGTGCTCTTCAATCAGGGTGTTGTCATGCACCATAAAGTTGATGCGATTGGGCGAAAGCAATTGTTCCAATTCGAGGCCGTAGATCCTGGACGCGTCGCATCGTTTGACGTAGAGAAAGAGATAGTTGTCGTTGATGATGTTGCGGACCTTGATGCGGAAGGGTTTGGTGTTCCCAAACGTGCAATACGCGATGCTGTCCACAGTCAGAAAGGGGAGGATGGTGTCGCTGCCGTCGGCGTGAAGGATCGAGTACAGGCGCTTCAAGTTGGTCACCAGTTCATCCCTTTCCCCTTGGGCATACAGACAATCCACCCAAAGCGTGTCTCGGTCGTCTTTGTCCAAAATGGCCATGCTGCCCTCAAACCGCAGCAAGTCGTCATACTTGACAGGGATGCTCATGGCGCGCCCGTGTTGGTCGAGGTAAGCCTGCAAGGCAGCTGTCACGGGGAATGCGACTTTCTTTTTGGAAATGAGTTTGTTGGTCAAGGGAGCGTCTGGGTTAGAGGATGCCTTCCATTCTACACCCAAGAAAACAGCTCAAGAGTGGAGTTGTTCCGAGCGTGTTCGGACCGCGGTGCGTTTGCGTTTGTCAGTTTCATGCTGTTCTTTGCGCTGGACACCACCTTGCATCTTTGTCATGAAATACATTCTTTCTTTGTTGCCTCTGTTGCTGCTCACTTGGGGTGCTTTGGGCCAAATCTTGACGTCGGTTCCTTGTGAGCAACTCGGGCTCGTCGTCAGCTCATCTGACAGCAATTACGTCAACATCTACCATCCTGGAAGCTACTTGATTCACCCCGATGAATCGAATGTCATGATCTGGACCGTCACCGATGGTGAAGGCAATGTTGTCGTTCAAGACACAATCGTTGGGGAGAGCGGATTGTTGTTCGAACATGACGTGTTGGTGACTGACTCGATGTTCGTGAGTGTTCAATTGACCAACGATTCGGCGGACTTCAATGGCGACGGTGTGGATTGTCTCATCGAAGACTTCTTGGTGTGGGAAGAGGTCGAGGTGCTTGGACAAGTGGCTTTCGGGAATTGGGAGTTTGGAGGTTCCACCGGGGTCGATGTCAGTGACTTGACCACCTTTGAGTGCGGACCTGATGCAGTGATACCAACATCATCTGACACGGGATCGGTTTGGTTTTTCCATGCAGGCAGTTTTTACACCTCTCCGTTGGATTCCAACGTGTTGGTTTGGACGTTCGTCGACGGAAATGGCACCGTGCTGCTGGAGGACACCGTTGTAGGTGAATACAATTACGGTTGGACCCATGACGTGCCGTTGTCGGACACCATCACGTATTCCGTCATGCACACGAACAGCGCGGCCTTTCAGGACAGTCTGCCCGTGAATTGTCAGGTCACAGGAACTTTGGTGTGGCATGAAATGATCATCGGTGATGTCATCCTCACAGGGTGGGTGCCGTTGCTCCCAGGGTGCAACAATCCGTCGGCTTGCAATTACAACATGAATGCCACAGAGGATGATGGCTCGTGTGCACTCCCTGGCGATGCGTGTGACGACGGCGATGAGGATACGCAAGAAGACGTTTTGATGGAGGATTGCAGTTGCCAAGGCACACCCGTCGTGGATGCCGTTCAGGAGCCATCCGTCCTTGACGTGGCGTTGTACCCGGTTCCCGTGCAGCATGAGGTTGTGCTGCAATTTTCGAAGCCAAACCCTGAGCCTGTTCTTGCCAGAGTGCTGGATTCAAGTGGGCGGGTCATGGTCGAGAAAATGGCGGTCCCTGGTCAGTCTCAGTTGACCATCAAGGCCCACGAATGGCCTGCGGGCATGTACTTCGTGCGCCTGCAATCAAAGGAAGGGACTTGGACCGAGAGGCTGATCAAGCCCTGATGAATTCTCAAGGTCAAGGGCCACATGAAGGGTCTTGTGTCGCTGGGAATGGACAGGAGTCTGGGCCTTCTTAGCTTTAAGTCATGCTCCATAAATGCATTTTGGGATGTTGGTTGACGTGTGCATTCGCGTTCATTGCCTACGCACAGTCCATTGACCACTGGGAAGCCGTGGCGCAGGACGGCACGTCTTGGAGTTATGTGATTCCCCAATCGCAGCCATTGCCCTTTTGGATGTTTGGGAACTATGCTGAGACAGGATGGTCTGAAGGCATTGCTGGGTTTGGATACGGCGATGGAGATGACGCCACAGAAATCCCACCGGCCCACAGCATCTACCTCCGCCACACCTTCAACCTTGACGACCTCAACCAGTTCACGGCGGCATTGTTTGCCATGGATTACGACGATGGGTATGTGGCATACTTGAACGGAACGGAGATCGGTCGTGGCAATGCGGGAGAGACAGGGGAAGTGTTGGCTTGGGATGCGGTGTTGGATGCATGGCATGAAGCCGTTCTGTACGCTGGGGGAACTCCGGATCTCATTGAGATCGACCCTGCATTGCTCGCGCAGGGCCCCAATGTGCTGGCGGTGGAAGTGCACAACAACAGCTTCGCGTCTTCGGATTTCACAGCGCGTCCGTTTTTGTTTCTGGGCGCGACCACGCCCGACGCGGTGTTCGGCACGCCGCCAGCATGGTTTCAAGAGCCTGCGGCCGATTCTCACGACGTGACGTTCAATCTGAACATGGCGAACGAGGTTGTGTCGCCAGAAGGTGTGTTTTTGGCGGGTGGAGGCAACTTTGGGTTTCCCGGAGATTTTCCAATGAACGATGCGGATGGAGATGGGATTTGGTCCATCACAGTGCAAGTGCCACATGGCTTCACAGGCCACTACACCTTCACCAACGGCGCTTGTCAAGACTGGAGCTGCAAGGAGAACATTGTGGGGCAAGATTGTGCGGACCCCGACAATTGGAACGACCGGTTGTTGGTCAACGTGACGGCAGCCACGGTCGTGAACACATGCTTCAGCCAATGCACAACCGACGGGACATGCGTTGGAACACAGGGTTGCACTGCGGAAACGGCGGTGAATTTTGATCCAGCGGCGAATCAAGACGACGGTTCCTGCGTGTTTCTGAACGAGTCGACCCTGCCCTTGATCCAAATCACCACGGACACCCCCATTTTGGACGATCCCAGGATTGTGGCCAACATGAAGGTGACCAACCTGCCCGGGGGATTGAACACAGTGAACGACATCCCCAATGAGTACGATGGCCAAATCACCATCGAAATCCGCGGCTCATCATCCCAGTTTTTCCCCAAGCAGTCGTACGCGCTGGAAACCCAAGATTCGACCGGCGCCAACAACAACGTTCCCCTTTTGGGCATGCCCGCTGAAAACGACTGGATTCTGCACGGCCCTTATTCGGACAAGACCTTGATGCGCAATGCCCTGATTTATGAAATGGGGGACAAAATCAACCGCTACACCACACGTCGTCGATACTGTGAACTTTACATCAACGGCGACTATCGAGGGGTGTACATGTTCATGGAGAACATCAAGCGAGACATCAACCGCGTGGACATAGCCACCCTTCTTCCAATCGACACAGCTGGCAACGAAGTGACCGGCGGATACATCATGAAGGTGGATCGCATCCAAGGCGATTTCGATGGGGGGTGGGTTTCTCCGTATCCAAGGTTGGGGAACGACGAGCAGTTCATCCAAATGCACAAGCCGGAGGCGAACGACTTGCATCCGCTTCAGTTGGCTTACATCCAAAATCACTTCACGGCGTTCGAGCATGCGTTGGCCGGCCCCAATTTTGCCGATCCCCTAGAGGGCTACCAAGCGTTCATTGACGTGAGCTCATTCATCGACATGTATTTTGCCAATGAGGTGACCAAGAATGTCGATGCGTATCGCTTGAGCACGTATTTCTACAAAGAGAAGGACTCAGACGGTGGCAAAATTGTGATGGGTCCGTGGTGGGATTACAACCTGGGTTTTGGCAATTCCGATGGGTGCGACAGTTACTTGACTTCGGGATTCGAATCCAACACGGGCTGCTACGTCTTGCATCCGTTTTGGTTTGATCGTCTGAGACAGGACCCCAACTACACAGGATTGACGAGATGCATGTGGGAAGATCACCGTTCCGACGCATGGAGCAATGAAAGCATCAACGGAATCATCGATTCACTCGCGACGGTGCTGGCGGTTCCGGCCATTCGTGACCACGCAAGGTGGCCGAGGTTGGGAGCGTACGTTTGGCCCAACGTTTTCATCGGGAACACCTACGACGAGGAGGTCGAGTTTTTGCGGGGCTGGGTCATGGACCGCCTGGCTTGGTTAGATGCGAACATTGAAGGCGCATGTGTTCCTGGATGCACCGACGTGCTGGCGTGCAATTACGACCCCTCGGCCGTCTTCGATGACGGCAGCTGTGAACCGTGCACTTGCCCTGGCGATGTCGATGAAGATGGTGCCATCGGTGTGGCAGACATCCTGGGCGTTCTGGCTGAATTTGGATGTGCGGTCAACTGCAATGTGGATTTGGATGAAGATGGCCAGGTGGGGGTGTCGGACATTCTCCAAGTGTTGGCGCAATTCGGAGAGGTTTGCTGACACAGGGCCAATTCAAATGGAATCCTTGTTGGTGAACCTTCTTGGTCGCTCTACCTTGCTTGCAAAATTCCAAAACCATTTCACGATGAAATCCATCAACACCCTTTCTGTTGCCCTCGTGGCCTTTGCGTTTGCCTTGTTCTTGACTTCGTTCGACAACTCTCCTGCGGACGTGCAATATGAGTTCACGTCGTTCACTGTGGTTGAATCCATCATCCCAAGCGGGATGGGACGCTCACGCATCATCCATGCCACAGAGGAACGTGACTACCGTGAGTTCACCTCTGTGCGCACGGACGAAAACCAAAAGCGCAACAAGTCCGACCGCAGCGACATCCGTTTGAAGAACTTCGAGGAGACGAAGATTTTGAACTTCTTCAGCGCCATCGGCATCCGTTTCCAAAACATCGCAGCCAACGACGCTGTGGTGAACAGCAAGGTTCAGGCCATGCTCAACGAAGGTTGGGAGCTGGTGAGCACCAACGCTGGTGTGGAATCTGTCGGAGACAAGACAGACACGGAAGGCATTTACATCACACGCTTTTACTTCAAGCGCGCGAAGTAATCCGAGGCAACTTTAAAGAATCCCCTGACTGGAAACGGTCAGGGGATTTTTTGTGCGCTCAATTCTGCCTGTCATCTTTCCTCGAGGAAGTGAATGGAGGCCACCTCGAGTTCAAAAGGTTGGGCTGTACCGTCGTATTTCATCAAGCCCATGCGCAGGACATCAGACAATTCACGTTCAGGCGCAACGCTTTTGAGGTCGCCCATTTGGGCTTGACTCCAAGAAAAGTCTGCCACCTCTAACACCAACTCTTGCCAATCTTCCGAAGGCGAGAACGAGGCGTAGGCGTAAGGCATCCACCAACGCTCACTGGTCTCGAGCGTCAATTTGAAGGGGCCACCTTTGCCTTTGCAGCGAATCGCCACGCCCTTCATGGATTGCAGGTTGGTGTGGCTCCACGTCGAACGCACTGAGGCAAATCCTCCGTTGTTTTCGAGACGCGTTTGGCCTGTCCATAGCATGGTGGAGTCTGTGAAGGTGGTTTGACCTTCAGAAAGCCCACCCATGACGCCATCATTCAAAGGATTCCATGGTGTGGACATGCCGGATTTGAATTCGATGGCTTCCATACTTGAAAGTGGACTGGTTGAAGAAGGAGCGCAAGACATGATGAGCGTCGCGATAAACATGGCGGCAGTCGCAAAAACTAGAGGGCACAATGGCGATGTGTGATCAAACATGCAATGGCAACAGGTTTTGGAAAAGCAGGTTCAAAAAAAGCCTCCTGAAGAAGGAGGCTTTTAGAGTTCTGGTCAAAGGGTGGCTCGAACCAAAGTTGAGATTTGCATCAAGGATGTTCGACCAGGAGTCTTTCAGAGACCATGGAATGCCCGTCAGCGTTGATTTCAACCACGTAAACGCCAGCGTTCAAGCGAGACACATCGATGTCCACTTGGTTCAAGCCAGGGTTGGCAACCACACCTTCAGATCGAACGATGCGTCCATTGGCATCCATGATTTGAAGAATCCCTTGTTGCGTTCTCTTGGCTTCGAATTGAAGTGTGGTCGTGTGAGCGGTAGGATTGGGGAACAACGTCGCTGTGACCTCACGTGTTGGCACCGGAGCATCCACAGAGGAGGTCTGAGATTCATTGAACCGTGCGCCAAGACAATTGACGATTTCTCCAGTCGATGCGTCGATCAACAACGCAATGGCTCGCATTTTGGTTTCGTCAAAGTCTTCTGAAATGAAATGAGTTGGGAACGTGTAGGAATACACACCATCCGCTTCCACGGAAGCGGGGAGGCTTTCCGGATCTCCTTCGTACGATGGGAGAATGGCTCGTGCCACGTGTCGGAAGGTCATGAACGTTGACAACACCACGGGGCCATGTGCATTGAAGTCTACTGAAGACGATGCCATAGGGACATCAGCGGCATCGCCATTGATGAAATTGTAGGCGTTGGTCTGGCTGTAGCCATTTTCGCCTGGACGGTGGACGCTGTCTTCAGTCAACACCACCGCCAGGCGGAAGTTTTCTGCGGCCACAGCGAAGTGAGCATCCACCGTGACGGACAAATTTCTCAATGAGGATTCGAAGAGAGGCTCAATGGTCAAATTGGCGTAGCCGAAGTCGCTAGACAGGGAATCGTGTTTGACAGGAAGGGTGGCTGAGGTTTCGTAGCCGCCAGCTGTTTTTCGATCCAACAGGAAACAGGGCCACCCGGTCATCAAATCGGTGTTGGCTGCCGGGTTGCTGTACGAGGCCAGAAACATGGCGTCGAAGTTGCCATATTCATAGTCGGCCCCATTGTTTCCATGAATGCAGGCCACCTCATAATCAGTGTCAGGGGTTTCCATCATGAAGTGTTCAAGGTGAACAATGCCTCTTGGGCTCCACCACCCAAACCAAGCACCGCCAGTGGTGTGATCTTCAACCATGACTCTCTTCGTGGGATTGAAGATTTGGGCATGGGAATCCAGGGCTGCCAGGCCTACAGCCAGGGCTAGAAAAAGAGCAAAATGTTTCATGAGTTTAAGGTATGATTGCAATCTACGTCGACATGTTGAATCCCACAAGACGGGTAGGGAAACAAATTTGCTGGTCGCGAGCTTGTTGAGATATGGGACGCAAGCGCGACTTGAAAAATATGCACGCCAAAAGACCCTCTCAATTGAACCATGAGGATCCAGAGACTCTGAACGAGTGGGGGGAGGAGTTGGCGAGAATGACCGACCGCCGCCGCCAGCACAACGAGCGGCACAAGCCAGGCAGAATCAAGTGATTTTAGTCGTGACTAAAAAAATGTTTAGACGCATCTAAACTTCGGCGATTCACGGCTAGTTTTGTACCATCATGTCCATCCGCATATCCTTCTTTGTGGTTGCTTTTTGGATCCACGCCACCGCCTGGGCGCAGCAACCTTGTGTGTTGCGAGTTGTGGACGACGGGGCTCCCGTTCCTGGAGCGACGGTGGTTTTGGATGGCAGGCCTGTGGGGGCGACAAACGTTTCAGGGGAATGGGTTTGGGAAGACGGCCAAGGGGATTTGCAGATTCGAGCATTGGGGTATGAAACGTTGGAATGGGAGGAGGGGCGTTTCACCAGCAGTCGTCTACCTACGGGCTTGCGGATTTTGAGGCCCGCGAGGTGGTTGCCAACTTGGATGCGTTTCACTCGGGATGGTCTTGGTCGGAGGGCCAATGAGTGCGAGGCGGCTTGAGCCTTCTCTGGGATGTCTACACCGATGAAACGCCTGCGTCTTCGGACATGAACGTTTGGGTTCCAGCAGCCTTTGCAGAAATGTCAGGATCGCGAGGTACGCTGTCGTGGATTCATGGGTTGCGCGTCGAAATTCCGAGCAATCACGGTGTCGTCGTGGCGCCGAGGGTGAATGTCAAATGGTCGCCAGCAGCCCGGTGGGATGCGAGACTCAACGCCGGTCGCGGTTACCGACGGGTTCACTTGTTCACGGAGGAACACGCCGCGTTGGATGGGTCGCGTCAAGTCTTGATCGCGGAGGGTGGGTTGAACCCTGAATCGAGCTGGAATGCCAATGTCAGCGTGGTCAGAACGTTGGGGACGTCAAGCTGGACAGGATCGGCTTCCATTCGAGCTTTCAGCACATTGTTTACCGATCGGATTTACGCGGACTACGACACCTTGCCCAATTCGATTTTGTACCGCAACGTGGAAGGGATCGGATGGAATCGCGGGCTCAGTGCTGACTTGTGGCTGAATGGAACAACAGGATGGAAATGTTCAGCCGGGGCGACTTGGCTGCGTTCGGAGTTGTACGAGCTTGGTGTGTCTCCTGACTTAGGGACGCCTGTTGAATTTGCCCCCAACTGGACCACCAATGTCAACGTCGGACATACTGGAGGCCTTTGGGGATGGAATGTGATCGCCCAAACGGTGGGGCAAATGGCCGTGCCATTTTACGATGACCTGAGGGCAGATCTCAGTGAGCCATACGCATTGGTGCATGCCTCACTCAATCGATCCTTTCGGACCGAGCAGGGCGGGCGTCATGTCTTGACGATTGGAGTGCAAAATGTCATGGATGCCACGCAGCGGAATCTCTTGCTTGGCATTGAGGATCCATTCGGGGAGGCATTCGATGCATCACGTGTGTATGGCCCCTTGGAGGGACGCCGAGCGTTCATCGAATGGGCTTGGCGGCTCGAAGGGCGTTGACCAGGATCGCGTCAGCGATTTGCTCGCCAAAGGTTGCGCCATCGGAGTTTGAGTTTGGCCACCGTGTGTTTCCGGATGACGCCCCTCGAAATCAGCCAAAACACCACGAGCCATCCGATGCCTTTCAGCAAGAAGAACATGAATCCTGCAACACCGATGGTTTGCAACCACTGAGAGAGGCTCTCCATGGTGCCAAAGGTAAGGGTGTCCGAACTCAGAGATGGTCGAGAAACACCCTGGATTGGGCGTACAATACGGCCTCACCCGAGACGAGAACATGTTCTGGCAACACTTGACAATGCACGTTGCCGCCGCGCTGCGAAAGTTGTTGGGCTTCAAGCACGGTTTTACCCAACCTTACCTCCCAGTAGGGGGCAGATGTGCAATGGGCGGAGCCCGTCACGGGATCTTCCAAAATGGTCGCTTGGGGCGTGAAAAAACGAGACACGAAGTCCACTGTGTCGCCGGGCGCAGTCACAATCACACCGCCCGTTCCCAAGTTGACCCTGTCAAACAGAGATCGGTCCACTTCGAACGACTCGACGTCGCTCTGACGGTCATACACAAGCAGGTAATCGCGTGATTTATGGACCTCGATGGGCTTGGCTTGGAGGGCCTCGTCAAGTTCTGCGGGCAGAATCGCTGGCTCGGGCGCGCGGTTGGGCAATGTCATTTCAAAGCCCTGCTCACTTCGGGTGATGACAAGGCGGCCACTCATCGTATCGAACGCCACTTCATTGTTGCCGGGTTCTAGGAAGGTCAGCACCACAAATGCGGAAGCGAGCGTGGCGTGTCCGCACAAGTCCATCTCCAGGTCGGGTGTGAACCAACGTAAGTCGTACCCTGAATTGTTTTTGACCAGGAAGGCAGTTTCGGCGACTGCATTTTCTTTCGCGATGTTCAACATGACTTGGTCATCAAGCCAGTGCGTCAAAGGCATGACACATGCAGGATTTCCCGAGAATACTTTTGAGGCGAAGGCATCAACCTGGTACAAGTCCAACTCCATGTCGGCAAGTTACAAGCCGTGGTCGTCCTATCCTTGCAACGATGAAACGTCGCAACCTGGGATTGTTTGGAGGTCCATCGATGGCGGTCTTGACATGGGGGGTGTCGCGTGCTTGGGGCCTGCCAGAAGACATGGCGTTGGTGCTGTGTGCGGCGGCTTGGATGCTGGTGTGGTGGGTTGTGGAGGCGGTTCCCTTGGGGGTGACCTCGTTGTTACCTTTGGTGTTGTTCCCCACCCTTGGGGTGACGGGTGTTGCTGAGGCCGCCGCCCCGTACGGATCCAAATATGTCTTTTTGTTCATGGGTGGATTTCTCATTGCCATTGCCCTGGAACGGTGGCATCTTCACAAGCGATTTGCGCTGAATGTCCTTGTGGTGGCAGGGGGGAATCCCCGGCGGCTGTTGGGCGGTTTTATGGTCGCCACAGCTGCGCTGAGCATGTGGATTTCCAACACGGCGACCACGTTGATGATGTTGCCCATCGCGATTTCTGTGTTATCCAACCTTGACCTCAAACGCCATCCAAATCTACCTGTGGCCTTGTTATTGGGGACGGCATATGCTGCCAATGTCGGAGGCATTGCCACCCTTGTAGGCACGCCGCCCAACGTGGCCATGGCGGGTTTGCTCGAAGAACATGCTTCGAGATCTGTGCCCTTTTTGGAGTGGAGTGCAATGGCCTTTCCGTTTTCCGTGTTGTTGCTGGGCCTCATGTACTTGTTGCTCACCAGGGTTTTGTGTCCAGTGGCAAGAACGAGCATGGCATCTGGCGCCGACGGAATCAAGGATGAACTTGAGGGCCTGGGGGCTTGGACGGCTGCCGAGAAGCGGGTGGCTGTCGTCTTTGCGGCGACCGCCATGTTGTGGATGGGGCGGCGATTCATCGTGGCGCATTGGGACATTCCTTTGAACGACACCTCAATTGCCATGGTGGGTGGATTGCTCCTTTTCGTGTTGCCCGCTGGCGGGTTGCAACAAGGTCAAATGCTTTTGACTTGGCAAGACACCAAGCGCCTTCCGTGGGACATCCTGCTGCTCTTTGGCGGAGGGTTGACTCTGGCCAAACAGCTGGCCGAAGCCAACGTCCTCGTCGCCGTCGCGGATGCGGTTTCGACCTTGCCTCAAATGTCTCCGTCACTTCTGATTGCGGGATTCGTGGTCATGTCGTTGTTCTTGACGGAGGTGATGAGCAACCTTGCATTGACAGTGGTGATGGTTCCCGTCGTTGCTCAAGTCGCGGTGAATTGGGGGATAGACCCCTTGCTGCTCGTTGTACCCGTGACCATGGCCAGCAGCTGTGCCTTCATGCTGCCCATGGCGACGCCTCCCAACGCCATCCTGTTTGGGAGTGGTCGATTGAAGATGAGCGACATGGTCAAGGTGGGGCTTGTGTTGAATGTGGTGGCTGCCTTCTTGACGTGGATGTGGTCGATGTGGGTTTTGCCACAATGGATGCAACTTTTCTGAGAAGTGTGCTGTTCCAAGTTCGATACACATCTCAAAACCTCTCTCATGAAGCATTTGATTCTCTCTCTAGCCTTCGCCACTTCTGGTTTTTTTGCAGTCGCGCAATTTGGTACGGCCCCTGATTTTAACGTCACTGACATTGACGGAAATACTCATCAATTGTATGCCGACATCCTTGACCAAGGCTTGATTGCAGTGGTGGACGTTTCGGCAACGTGGTGCGATCCATGTTGGAGTTTGTACACCTCTGACGCCTTGGAGGAGTTGCACCAAGCTTATGGACCTGATGGCACCAACCAGTTGCGTGTTATTTTTTATGAAGGAGACCCCAATACCGATGACGCCGCGCTTTCGGGGTCAGGCAACACCTTGGGCGATTGGACCGGACATACCTACCCAATTGTCAACGAAAGTCCTTTGACCCTTGACCTCAACATCTGGGCCCCACTTGGTTTCCCAACAGTCAACGTTGTTCGCCCATCTGATTATGAAATTGTGCTTGACACGTGGAACCTCCTTTCTTTTGATGAGCAAGTCGACGCCATCAATGGAGCGAACATCGACGGCATTGTCCTAGGTGTGGCCAACACGGCAGAGGTGGCTGCAGGTCAAGCCAACTTGGATGTGTACCCCAATCCCTCCCTTGGTGAATTTGCTGTGGAGTTGAATGGATTCAACGGCTTGGCCACATTGGAAGTGCACAACATCGTTGGCCGAAAAGTGTGGACTTCAACCGCACAAGGTCAGGGTGCCGTCCAGCGAATCGACCTCGGAGCGCTCGAAGCGGGCAACTACCTCATCAGCGTGTCTGACGACATCACCAAGGTGACCCGTCGCGTGACGCTCCTCGACTGAGGCATCAAATCGACTTTGTGAATGCGGCGTGCCGAGGGGTGTGCCGCATTTTTTTTGCGCTACTTTGTAGGCATGCATTGGGAAGTGTGGCAATTGTGGATCGCGTCAGCCATCGGGCTCATCATCTTGGAGGTGTTTGTGCCAGGGTTTGTGCTGGCGTGTTTGGGCGTGGGTGCTTTGGCGGGCGCGGGTGCGGCCGCGCTCGGCTGGGGATTGACTGTCCAGCTCGTGAGCGTGGCGATGTTGAGCCTATTGTCGTTCTTCTTCTTGCGCCCCGTGGCTTTGCGCATGTCTCAATCTGAGGGTGCACGCACAGGTGTCGATGCGCTTGTGGGGAGGGAGTGCCGTGTCACCACGGCCTTTGATGCCGCCACAGGCCTTGGCCGCTGCAAAGTGGATGGAGACGATTGGCGCGCCCAATTGGCTCCACATGCCCAAGCAGACCTCGCGGGAGAGCGGGCGTCGGTTTGGGTGGAACGCGTAGAAAGCAACACCTTAATCGTTCACACACAACCCCCTACATCGTGAGTCCCACATCCATTCTCGCCCTTCTTTTTCTGCTTTTGGCCATTGTCATCGTCGTCAAGGGCGTGCGCATCGTTCGTCAGAGCGAAAGCATGGTCATCGAACGCCTCGGCAAATACCGCACGACGCTCAATGCCGGCATCAACATCATCATTCCCATTGTGGACCGTCCGCGCGACATCGTGTGGCGCCTTGCGGGGGAAATGCCCGACGGCACCAAGGTGGTGCAGTACAAGATGCGGGACCGCGTGGATTTGCGGGAGACGGTGTTTGATTTTCCCAAGCAGGGAGTCATCACCAAAGACAATGTGGTGACCGAGATCAACGCCTTGATTTACTTCCAAATCACCGACCCTGTCAAAGCGGTGTACGAGATCAACAACCTGCCCAACGCCATTGAGAAGCTCACCCAGACGACGCTGCGTAATGTCATTGGTGAGCTCGAGTTGGATGAATGTTTGACCTCGCGCGACACCATCAACATGAAGCTTCGGACGATTTTGGACGAAGCCACCAACAAGTGGGGCGTGAAGGTGAACCGGGTGGAGTTGCAAGACATCAACCCACCGACCGACATCAAGGAGGCGATGGAAAAGCAGATGCGTGCAGAGCGTACCCGTCGCGCCCAAATCATCGACGCAGAAGGCACCAAGACGGCGGCCATCCTCGAAGCGGAAGGCCGGAAGGGTGCTGACATCAACCAGGCAGAAGGCGAGAAGCAAGCCCGTATTCTCAAGGCAGAGGGCGAGGCGCAGGCGCGCTTGGCCGTCGCAGAAGCGGAGGCGGAAGCGATTCGACGGATTGCCGCAGCAGTGGAAACTTCGTCGGCAGATCCTACCCAGTACCTCATTGCCGTGAAGTACATCGAAATGATGGACCAAGTGCTGCGTGAAGGAGGCACGGGTTCCAAGACGGTGTTCATGCCCTACGAGGCGAGCGGCTTAATGAGCAGCGTCGGGGGCATCAAGGAATTGATGAATGCGGCGAAGGAATGAGTTGGCTGGCGCCCTCGCTGCGCTGGTCGCCTTGCTTTGTGGAGGGTGTGCTGAAGGTTTGCGGCCTGGAAACGCCACCTTGCGTGATTACACGGGGCTCGACGGATGCGGCTGGGTGATCGAGGTTGATGAAGGAGGCGTGTTGGAGCCCTTGAATTTGGGCGAATTCATCTCGGCCCCTGATGCAGACATGCGCTTGAGGGTGGAATACGAAGAGGAAACAGGTTACTTCGGCATTTGCATGGTGGGGCCCATTGTGACCCTGTTGGAATGCGACGTCCCCAACTGAGTGTCACATCTCGTGGGCCATCCATGGGATGCGTTTGTAGGACGGCTTGGTGTGAAAAGACGAGGGGACGACACGTTGAAGGATGTCTTTCAATCCGTGGAGCAAAGCTTCGCGGTGGTAGTGGGGCCTGACTGCAAGGCTGACTTCCCGAGCGGGTTGAGGGTCAGCAAATCGCCGAAGCGCAGGATCGTTGGGGTTTTCAAGCGCCTCCAATCCTGGAATCAACGTGCAACCTCCGGATTGGCGGACAAGCCGTTTGAGGGTTTCGATGGAGCCACTTTCATACTTGAATCCCAATTGCTTGCCTCGCTTCGGAGCGCCACAAAGCTGGATCACTTGAGTGCGAAAACAGTGTCCCTCTTCGAGCAGCAACATGGATTCAATCGGCAGATCCGCGGCGGTCAATTGACCTGAGGGAATGCCTGCCGCGTCGTGATCTTGGTGCAAGTACGCATGCATCGGTTCCATGAAAACCGATTCGCACCGCAGATTGGAGTTTGTCAGAGGCGTGACCAGAATGCCGACATCGATGTCTCCCTTGTGCAAATCCTTGAGCATGTCAGCCGTGGTGCGTTCCCAAACGCTGACCTTCAAATCCGGGCAGTCATGGAGGAGCCGTGGCATCAGTCTTGGCAAAAGGGAGGAAGCCAAAGTGGGCAACACGGCCAGACGGAGTGTGCCGTCCATGCGCTCTGTGGTGCCGGCCATCCAATCGGACAATCCCCCCAACTCCTCCAAAATCCGCACGGCGGTCAAGTGAACTTGCTGGCCGACCTCCGTCAAGACAATGGGCTGTTGGCTTCGGTCGAACAAGGGAGACCCCATCTCGGCTTCGAGCTTCTTCAGTTGCACGGACAGCGTCGGTTGCGACACCCGGCAAAGCGCTGCAGCGTTCCCAAAATGCCTTTCTGTCGCCACGGCATGAACGTACTTGAGTTGCTGAAGCGTCATGGTTGATAGTTTTTGTCTATCACAAATCTATGATTTTCAATTTTCATGAATACAGGCCTTCGAAGTACGTTTGCTGCGAATGAATCGATCACAACCCTACCTCATGAAACTCTCAACCCTTCCCTTGTGGGTAGGCGCATCCCTGATGTGGATGATGACGTCCTGCTCCAACGACCAAGCATCGTGCGACCACGCCGAAGGCGGTTCCGCCGCAGGCTGTCCTTTCCATGCCGGATCTGGCACGGGCCCTGCCGGAGAAAATGGCCGGGCCAAGTCTCTGCAAGAGTGGTGGCCCAATCGCCTCGATTTGGATGTTTTGCGTCAGCATTCAGAAAAGTCCAACCCGATGGGCGAAGACTTTGACTACCGCGAGGCATTCATCAACCTCGACTACGATGCCTTGAAAAAGGACATCGAAGCGGCCATGCTCGACTCGCAAGATTGGTGGCCCGCGGACTGGGGCAACTACGGCGGACTTTTCATTCGCATGGCGTGGCACAGCGCCGGCACCTACCGCACCGGAGACGGCCGCGGAGGAACGCGTGAAGGCCAACAGCGCTTCGCACCCCAAAACAGCTGGCCCGACAACGGCAACCTCGACAAGGCGCGTCGCCTGTTGTGGCCCGTCAAGCAGAAGTATGGCAACGCCATTTCGTGGGCGGATTTGATGATCCTCGCCGGCAACGTGGCGCTCGAGTCCATGGGCTTCGAGACGATTGGGTTCAGCGGCGGTCGAGCCGACGTTTGGGAGCCTCAAGAAAACGTGTATTGGGGGGCTGAGGGCGAATGGCTCGCCGACAAGCGCTACAAAGGCGACCGTGAATTGGAGAACCCGCTCGCGGCCGTTCAGATGGGCTTGATCTACGTCAACCCAGAGGGCCCCAACGGCAACCCGGATCCGGTGTTGGCGGCGCACGACATCCGCGAGACGTTTGGCCGCATGGGCATGAACGACGAAGAGACGGTCGCCTTGATTGCAGGCGGACACACCCTGGGCAAGACGCACGGTGCCGGACCTGCCGACAACGTCGGTGTGGCGCCTGAAGGAGCGGCCATCGAGGAGCAGGGCTTTGGGTGGAAGAGCTCGTACAAGAGCGGCAAGGGCGCCGACGCCATCACATCGGGCCTCGAGGTGATTTGGACCAAGACGCCGACCGAGTGGAACCAAGGCTACTTCAAGTCCCTCTTTAACAACGAGTGGGAGTTGACCAAGAGCCCAGCGGGAGCCAACCAGTGGGTGGCCAAAGACGCGGGTGAGATTTTCCCCGACGCGTTCGACGAGGACAAAAAGCACCGTCCCACCATGTTGACGACGGACCTGTCGCTTCGCTTCGATCCAGTGTACGAGGAAATTTCGCGCAACTTCATGGAAAACCCCGATGCTTTCGACGCGGCCTTTGCCCGCGCGTGGTTCAAGTTGACGCACCGCGACATGGGGCCTGCGACCAACTACATCGGCCCAGAAGTGCCTGCCGAATCGTTCATCTGGCAGGATCCCGTTCCTGCGGTGAACCACCCGCTCGTCAACGCGCGTCAGGTGAAGGCCCTGAAGGCCGACATCGCCAAGTCTGGCTTGTCCAATGAGGACTTGGTGTTTGTGGCCTGGTCGTCGGCGTCGACGTTCCGCGGTTCGGACAACCGTGGCGGTGCGAACGGTGCGCGGATTCAACTCGAGCCCATGCGTTCTTGGGAGTGCAACAACCCCGACCGCCTCGGTCGCGTGCTCGCCGGCCTGAAGGAAATTCAGAGCTCGTTCAATGCCGCGAATGCGCCCACCCAAATCTCCCTCGCGGATCTCATCGTGCTCGCCGGCAACCACGCCGTAGAACAGGCGGCCGCCAAGGCGGGAGTGACCATCGACGTTCCCTTCACGCCAGGTCGCACGGACGCGACCCAGGAAAGCACGGACGTGAACAGCTTCGCGGTTCTCGAGCCCATGGCGGACGGTTTTCGCAACTACCAAACCAAGGAGTACACCCTCACGACCGAGGAATTGCTCGTCGACAAGGCCCAGCTCCTCACGTTGACGGCTCCGGAGATGACGGTGCTGGTGGGTGGCATGCGCGCGTTGAACGCCAACGTGGACGGCAACGCCCACGGGGTCTTCACGGATCGTCCTGGCACGTTGAGCAACGATTTCTTCGTGAACCTGCTCGACATCTCGACGAAGTGGGAGCCCACGGACGACATGGAATTGACGTTTGTCGGCCGCGACCGTACCACCGGTGAGGAGCGCTGGACGGCGACGCGTGCGGACTTGATTTTTGGTTCCAACTCCGAGCTGCGTGCCCTCGCCGAGGTCTACGGAAGCTCCGACGCGGACGCGAAGTTTGTGAACGACTTTGTTGCAGCGTGGACCAATGTGATGAACCTGGACCGCTTCGACTTGCTCGCCTCCAATTGAGCTTCGGATCATTTCACGAACCTGCGCCGGGGCTTTGCTCCGGCGCTTTTTTTTGGGCTTAAAACTTCGCCCTAGCTTTGCACCATGATGTCTCAAACGACAGGGTGGGTGGCTGCGATTTTTGCGGCGTTTGCATGCATGTGGTCCGCCCAGGCCGTCACCGGTCAAACCAACTTGGAGGTCGAGGTGTTGGCGGAAGAGATGACGGTGCCTTGGGATTTGATCTGGGGTCCGGACAACCACGTGTGGTGCATGGAAAAAACGGGGCGCATCACGCGTACGAATCCGGACACGAAGGTGGTGGAAGAGGTGCATGCGCTGAGTGGCGTGTACCAATCATGGGACAACAGCGGCGCCCACGCCATGGTCCTTCATCCCGATTTCCCTCGAACGCCTTTCATCTACGTGCATTATGCCTACGGGGAATTCCGAAGCCGGTTGTCGCGCTTGAGGTATTCCATTCCGCAGCGGCGCGTGGTGGATGAAGAGGTTTTGATTCCGGATTTTCGGGGCAATTCGTCCCACAACGGAAGCCGCCTCTTGGAAGGACCAGACGGCCATTTGTACATGGCGATGGGGGATGCGTACAGCAAGATGAATGCCCAAAACCTGGAATCCCTCTCCGGCAAAATCCTTCGCATGGATTGGGACGGCAACCCCATTGCAGACAACCCTTACGGCAACCGGATTTACAGCTGGGGTCACCGCAACCCTCAGGGCCTCGTCTTCTCTGACGATGGACAGCTGTATGCCTCTGAGCATGGCCCGGCCACGGACGACGAAGTGAATCTCATCCAAAAGGGCGCCAACTACGGTTGGCCTTTGATCGAAGGGCCTTGTGACTCCCCCGCAGAGGAGATCATGTGCGATTCGTTGGATGCCCGTGATCCTTTGGCCTAAGGAGTCCAACGCAGGCGCCATGCGGAATGGACTACTTCGACCATCCGTCGATTCCTGAATGGGAAAACTCCCTGCTGTTGACCTTTCTGAAAAAGCAACATCTGCGCATCCTGCATCTCGATGACACGGGCACGGAGGTGACCCATGAGGACAGCATCTTGTACAACGAATACGGCCGGCTGCGCGACGTGCTTGTGGCGCCCAATGGGCGGGTGTTTGTGACCACGTCCAACCAAGAAATCAACGGTTGGAACTACCTCGCTGCGGAGGAGGACGACCGCATCTTGGAATTGGTCAACCCCGACTTCGCGTACGAAGCGCTTGAGCCCGTGAATGACCTCAATGAGGTGTTTTTGACCCAGCTGTTGGAGACGCCTCAAGCCGTGGGCAAGGTGTTCCCACAGCCTGCTCGGGATGGTGTTTCGATGTTTTTGCCCGTAACCGTGGAACAGGTCGACGTGCATGTGTACGACATGTCGGGACGCATGGTCTTGGGTGCGGAGCCCCATGCGCTCCATGGGCCGGGGTTGCTTTACGTCCGGTTGGAGGCATTGCACACAGGCCTCTACGTGATGGAAGTGCGGGCAGAGAGCGAGGAGCGATGGACTTCGACGGTGCTCGTCGAACGGGATTGATCGGGTCAGGGACGAAGCCCCTCAGACCACTTGACAAATGCGTCGTCGGTCAGAGACTCCATGAAAGCGACCAAGTCGCTGCGGTCCTGTGCTGAAAGTTCCCGGACACGGATGCGCTCGTCTTGGTTGATGTGGCCGCTCCCGCCGGAAGCGTAGTGCTCAAGGACCGCTTCCAAGGAGTGCAAGGAGCCATCAAACATGTAAGGTGCCGTCAAGGCCACATTTCGCAAGGACGGCGTTTTGAAGGCGCCAATGTCCGCGGAGTCAAAGGTCAAACGATATGCCCCTTGATCGACGTAGGTCTCGTAGAGTCCCGTGTTGTGGGTGGCGAAGTCCGACAACATCACTCCTTGATGACACGAGGCGCACTCAAGCCCCTCAAAGAGTTCACGTCCCCGAAGCGCCGCAAGGGAAAGGGCTTCAGTCTGGCCTTGGAGCCACCGGTCGTAGGGCGAGGACCCACTGATCAGGGTGCGCTGGAAAGCGGCGAGCGCACGGGTCATGACGTAGGCGTCAAAGGGTCGATCAAATCCTTCTTGTGCCCAATCCTGGAATTGGGCGTCTTGGCCGAGTTGGTCCACCAATTCAACCAAGTCTCGGTGGAATTCGGTCGGTTCTTGCACTGGAGCGAGCACCTGAGCTTCGAGGGAGGGGACGCCGCCTTCCCGGTGAAATCGGGGTTGCCACGCCAGGTTGACCAAGGCAGGGGCATTCCGGACCCCCAATGCCCCTGAGGTGCCTGGCGTTACGGCCAGTGAATCGGCCATGGCCAGCGAAGGGTTGTGGCAGCTGGCGCAGCTGAGCATGCCGTCCGCCGACAACCGTTCGTCGAAGAAGAGGTGGCGGCCGAGTTCCCACTTGGCCTCGTTCAAGAGGTTCTCTTCAGGCTCAGCGTACGTCGGGAAATGCGAAGGAACGTCGCGCACATCCGCCACTGTGAACGCCTCGTCATCTGGCCTGCATCCCGTCAGCACGGCCCAACTGGCCAGGCCAAGGAAGATCCAGAGTGTCGCGCGGTGAGTCATGGGAGGGAGTGCCCTCCTCGGGCACGTTAGTGTTGCACCACAAAGGTAACGGCCTGTCCCGTAGCAGGGCGCAGCACGTAGAGGCCGTTGGGCCAACGAGAGGTGTCGATGACTTCTTCGCGGGTGGTGAGTTGTCCCTGGGCGAGGGTTTGGCCTTGGGTGTTCACCACCGACCACGCGCCTTCAAACCCGGAAAGCTGAAGCCGGTCGTGGGCGGGGTTGGGGAAGGTGAGCGCCGCGGTGGCTTCCGCCTCGTTGACGTCTGAAGGGTCCACCACGACAAACTGCCCCATCATGCCGCCGTCCTCGTGCGTGAGCATGTGGCAGTGGTACATGTAGGGGATGTCCGGGTTGGCGAAATCCTCAAACTTGGCCATGAAGGATGCGGTGCTCATCGGGGGCACCAACACCACGTCTTTTCGTCCAGCAAATTCAGGTCCAACGGGGATGCCGTTGAAATTTTGGATGTAGAACTGGACGTCGTGGATGTGGAAGGGGTGGGCGATTCCGCTGTTGTTGGAGATGGTCCACGCCTCGAGGTTGTTCAACGGAATGGTGTAATTGATGACGTCCATGTTGAAGGGGGCGCCGTTCAACAGGAACTCGCCGTTGAGTTGGTTGGGTCCCATTTGGACCGGCGACATCGTCACCGTGCGGTACGTGTCAATGTCGGTCGTGCTCCATGGCATGCCGTTGGTGTCGTCAAGGGCAGAAGGAATGGCGGTTACCGCGTTTTCGGTGCTCGCACTCACGTTCATTTCGAGGAGGCTGAAGTCTGCGCCGTTGAGGGGGTTGGGGTTGTAACCGTCCATGGACATTCCCGCGCCCATTCCCGGGTAGGTCGCGCCATAGAAGCCGTTGGAAAGTTCCGAGGCGAAGCTCATCCAGCGAAGGGTTGACCCCTCGAGGCCATTTGCGTCGACAAGCAATTCGCAACGTTCACCGGGAGCGAGATGGAGGCGCGTGAGGGCCACGGGTTCAGGGAGAAGTCCACCTTCGGTGGCCATCATGTGAAAGGTCATGTCGCCTTCCAAACCGAGGTTGAAGACGCGTTGGGAGGAGCCGTTCAGCATGTGGAAGCGCAGCACCTGGGCCGGCACGTCAACGCTGGCGTCGACGGTGGCGTTGACCATGGCGACGTCGTCGGTGTTGGAGTCCGGAACGATGTTGCCGTCGGCGTCAAAGGCCTTGGTTTGAAGGATGACGGGAAATTCGTCCACCCCGTACGTGCGTGGGAGGTCGAGCGCTTGCTCTTCGGCATCGCGAACCCAAATCATCCCCGCCACGCCCAAGCTCACGTGCTTGTTCGTCATCATGTGCAGGTGCGGATGGTACCAATACGTTCCGGCTTCGTCCAAGACTTCAAACGAGGGGGACCACGTTTCCCCGGGGGCAATCACCGAGTGAGGTCCTCCGTCGTTCTCGGGGGCCACGTGCATGCCGTGCCAGTGCATGGTGGTCATTTCGTCGATGTTGTTGGTCACGTTCCACGACACCACGTCGCCTTTGTGGACTTCGAGCACAGGCGCCAACACGGGTCCGTTGCACCCCATGGTGGGCGTGGTCACACCCTCGAGAAAGGTGTGCTCTCCGTGGTCCATGACCAACGTCACTTCCGTGTCTGTCACGAGAGGAGGGAGAAGCATCGGGTTTTGGCCCCAAAGGGTGAAGGGAGCAAGGAGGATGGCCGTCAGGCTCAAGGTCCAAACAGGGTTCGTCGCTTTCATGGCGCGCAAGATGCAGTCCATTCCGTGCGCGGAACGTGATGGATGTTACAATCTCGCGATTGTGACGGTGCGCATCACCCGAGATGGCGACGTCCGTCGTATTTTGAGGAAGTCAAATGGGTCATGACATGAAACGATGGAGTTGGTTGTGGGTGTTCGCGGTGCTCTCCGCGGGGGCTTGGGCGCAATGCACAGAGGAGTTCGAAGGAACGCTGGTGGTGGACGGTGGCATTTGGACCGTCGATGTGGGGTGGTCCCTTGTGGATGGATCGGGAGCCGCAGTCCAAACGGGCGCGGTCGGAACGTTTTCGCTTTGCTTGCCCGCCGATTGCTACACGTTGGAGCTCACGGACAGCGCGGGCGATGGATGGACCGGGACGTACTACGACCTCTACGCGGCGGACGGCACGCTGCTCTACCACGGGAGCTTGAACGACGCGACGGAGGGCGACGTCAGTTCCTGGGGCACCGATTACATCCCGCTCGGTGACGTCGCCTGTGGCGTGGGCTGCCTCGATCCCGTGGCGTGCAACTACGACGCGACGGCCACCCTCGAAGGCGGCATCTGCGATTACTCGTGCCTCGGATGCACGGACGTGACGGCCTGCAACTACGATCCCTTGGTGACGGTCGACGACGGCTCGTGCACGGTGTTTGACGACTGCGGGGAATGTGGCGGGAACAACGAATCGTGCGGAGGATGCATGGACCCCACCAACTGCAACTACGATCCGACGGCGACCGTGGACGACGGTTCGTGCATCACCAACGGTCAAGGCCTCACCCTCTCGATCCACACGGACGACTACCCGTTCGAAACGCAGTGGCAAGTGGAAAACATCTACACCGGAACGGTGATCTACGACGGCAACTATCCGGTCGCCGACTCCACCTACGTCCACGACATCTGCCTCCCGCCGGGCTGCTACGAAATCAAGTTCTTCGATTGGTCAGGCGACGGCATGTGCTGCACGTACGGCCAGGGGTGGTTCACGTTCGTCCACGACGACGGCACCGTCATCGCAGAAGGTGGGGATTACGGCTACCAGCTGGACATTCCGTTTTGCGTGGGCTCCGACTACGGGTGCACCGACGCGACGGCCTGCAATTACGACAGCACCGCTCTGACTGACGACGCGAGCTGCAACTACGACTGCTACGGCTGCACCGACCCGACCGCGTGCAACTACCAGCTTTCCGCCACCCTGGACGACGGGCTTTGCGAGTACCCCCAACTCAGCGGGTACTGCGCGTGCGACGAGTTCTACCATTTTGAGGCGACGCTCGACGGAGGCCAAAGCACCATCGCCGTCAACCAATACGGCGCCGGGCAACTCGACTCCATCAAGCTCCACATCACCTCATGGGACGGCGTGTCCAACGACGCCACCTCCGTGAACGACATGGTCATTCGCGTCGACGCCCCGGACGGCAGCTGCATTGCGTTTGGCGGGTTCTTTTACGACCCGCCCGTGGAGTGCCAATACCTCGGCGATTACACGTTCTATCCTGGCTTCCTGTACGAGCCGGACGGCAGCGCGTTGCTCGAATTTGACGTGAGCGAAGGAGGGTTGTCGGGCGAGGGAGGGTGGCAAGTCAAGATCACCAACGGCTACTGGACGTCGGACGGGTTGACGACGGTGTCCGACATCGAATTGGTGGGGCTGTGCAACAACATTCCCGAGCCCAACTCCTGCCCCGAGGACCTCAACCAAGATGGCGTCGTCACGGTGGCCGACGTGCTGTTGTTGCTCGGCAGTTTTGGATGCACCTCAGGGTGCAATGTCGACGTCAACGGCGACGACGCGCTCAACGTTGCGGACTTGCTGATGGTCCTTTCGGCGTTCAGTTCCGAGTGTTGAGTGGTGTATTTTTGAGCCCAAACCCACCCCATGTCCCAGAAGCCCCACGCCATACTCTACGTGTTCCAAGTGATCAAAGGCCAAGAAGCAGCGTTCGAAGCGGCGTGGGCCGACGTGACGCGCGAAATCCACGCCAAGTGTGGAAGCCTCGGGTCTCGCCTTCACACCTGGGTGGGAGGCACCTACTGGGCCTATGCGCAGTGGCCCAACAGAGAAGCACTCGAGAATGCGCAGATCGAAGGACACGAGACGTTGATGGAAGCCCGCAAGCGCATGGTGGAAGCCTGCGAAAGCATGGAGGTGTTTGGGGAGGGCAACATTGTCCACGACTTGTTTGTGAAGGAAGCCTGAGTCTTTCAGGGTCAAAGTCAAAAGGGGGCGGTACCTTTGCGCCTTCATTTTTAGACCCTGCACGATGCGTATTGCCCTTTTTGATTTCCGCCAAGCGGTGGACTACCGCCTGGAAATCCTCAGTGGATTGACCGTGGCCATGGCCCTCATTCCCGAGGCCGTGGCCTTCGCGTTGATTGCCGGGTTGAGTCCGCTGACAGGCTTGTACGCCGCGTTTGTGGTGGGCCTTGTGGCCAGTGTGATGGGCGGCCGTCCCGGCATGATTTCCGGAGCCACAGGTGCAGTCGCGGTGGTGATTGCGGCGCTTGTCGTCACCCACGGTCCGGAGTACATCTTTGCGACGGTGATCCTTGCGGGCTTGATGCAGGCGGCCGCAGGCTTTCTGCGCTTGGGCAAGCTCATGCGCTTGGTGCCTCAGCCGGTGATTTTTGGGTTTGTGAACGGCCTGGCCATCATCATTGGAGGAAGCCAAATCGAGCAATTCAAAACCGACGGCGGGGAATGGCTCCACGGCGGCGAGCTCGGCCTTTTTGTGGGTCTGACCCTGGTCTCCATGGCGATTATCGCGTTTTTGCCCAAACTGACCAAGAAAATTCCGGGCGGGCTGACGGCCATCCTGGTGGTGTTTGGGTTGACGGCGGCCTTCGGGTTGGAGACCAAGACGGTGGGCGACCTCGCCTCCATTCAGGGCGGTTTTCCACCGTTCCACATCCCTGACGTGCCTTGGACCTTGGAGACCCTGCAAGTCATTTTCCCCTACGCCGTCATCGTGGCGGGCGTCGGATTGATTGAGAGCTTGCTCACCCTGAACATCCTCGATGAAATCACTGGCACGCGCGGCCAGGGCAACCGAGAATGCGTGGCCCAGGGCGCGGCCAACGTGCTCAGTGGTTTGTTCAGCGGGATGGGAGGGTGTGCGATGATTGGCCAAAGCCTCATCAACGTCAGTTCCGGCGCGCGTGCCCGATTGAGCGGCATCGTCGCGGCCGTCATGCTTCTCGTGTTCATTGTGTTTGGGGCGCCTTTGATTGAAAAGTTGCCCATGGCGGCCTTGACCGGTCTCATGATCATGGTGGCCATAGGGACGTTCGAGTGGGCGTCGTTGCGCACGTTCCGCCGCATGCCTACGTCAGATGTGCTCATCATGGTGCTGGTGACGCTCGTGACCGCGGTGCTGCACAATTTGGCACTGGCAGTGCTCCTCGGGGTGGTCGTGGCGGCCCTGGTGTTCGCGTGGGACAATGCCATCCGCATTCGTGCGCGAAAGCGTGTGGACGACAACGGCTGGAAGCACTACGAGATTTACGGTCCGCTGTTTTTTGGCTCCACGACAGTGTTCGCCGAAAAGTTTGACATTGCCGGAGATCCAGAGCATGTGGTGATTGACTTCGCGGAAAGCCGCGTGGTGGACATGTCGGCCATCGAGGCACTCAACCGTTTGACCTCACGGTATCAAGAGGCTGGAAAGAAAGTCCACTTGCGCCATCTGAGCGAAGACTGCCGCCGCCTTGTCGACAAAGCCGAGGCGATCATCGAGGTCAACCACTTCGAAGACCCAACTTACAAGGTGTTGACGGACCAAACCTGAACCCATGGAAGTGAGGCCTTAAGTTTGCCCCTCACCACCACGCCCATGATTCAATACAATCCCAAGAGCTGGTTCAGCCTGATTTTTGCGGCCTACAGCCGGCAGGTGTTTCGAAAGTTGTTCCCCTTGATGCTGGCCATGGGCATCTTGAGCGCTGGCGTCTGCTATGTGGAGTTGCACTACCTGAAAAAGCCCGTCGAGTTGAGCAATGTGGTGCACTCCTTGCTTGGTTTTGTGTTGTCGCTGTTTCTTGTGTTCCGAACCAACACGGCCTATGACCGGTGGTGGGAGGGCCGCAAGCAATGGGGAGGACTCGTGAATGTCTCGCGAACACTCGCGACACGGGTGCGAGAGTTCAGCAAAGACGACGCCACGAGGGATTTCTTCCAAGTGCACATTCCCGGATTTGTCGACGCTTTGAGAGACCACCTTCGACCCAACCAGCCAGGTGAACCGGCAAGGCCGGAGGATGGTCGGTTTGCATCTGCAGACCACGCCCCCAATGCTTGGGCGCAAGCCATGGAGCGCGAGGCTATGCAGCGTCTTGAGGCCGGAGTTTGGACGCCTCAGCAGCACTGGTTGGTTTCCCAAAATCTGGAGCGCATGGTCGACATCCTCGGGGCGTGCGAGCGCATTTTGAAAACACCCATCCCTTACAGCTACAGCATGTTCATGAAGAAATTCATCTTCCTTTACGTGGTAACCTTGCCCCTGGGATTTGTGACGACGTTTGGCTGGTGGGCTGTGCCAGTGGTGATGCTGGTGTTTTACATTTTGGTCAGTGTGGAGCTCATTGCTGAGGAGATTGAGGATCCGTTTGGGGTGGATGAAAACGACCTGCCCTTGGACGACATGTGCGCGACCATCCGAACCAACACCGACGAGATCTTGACCCGTGCCTGACCCCGAATCAACTGGCCAATCTCACGTCACAGGGGCTGTTTTCCTTGCACTAGGAGCAACCGCGGGCGCCATGGGGGCTCACGCCCTTGAAAGCGTCCTAAGCCCAGACCGACTGGAGTCATGGATCACAGCGAGCCTTTACCTGTTGGTCATGGGTGCAGCCTTGGTGGGCGCGCAAAGTCAACACAATTCACCGAGCTCCCAACGCGCCTTGCAGGCCGTGGCAGCAGGAACAGCTTTGTTCTCAGCGAGCATCATGGCGCTTGTTGTGTTGGCCACGCTTGACTTGGCACCCGGAGTGCGACGCGTGCTCGGTCCGGTGACCCCATTGGGTGGGGTGTTGCTGATAGGGGGGTGGGTTGTTTGGGCTTGGCTTCAGCGCAAACACTGATCTTCAAGAATTGGGCGCAAAGAGGTGGTTCAAAAGACCGACCAGCGCAAAGGGCACAACCGCATCAATCATGTGCGCAACGATGTCAGGATTCTTGAACCAAATGAAATTGCTGTACGGGTAAAAAATGAACCCTGAGAATCCAATGGCGACTGCAAAAATCGTGCGCCGAAGGACTGTCGGGTGCTTCATTTGAGACAGCAGCCACGTGACGACACCAGCAGCAATCAGATTCATAACCATGCTTCGAATCAAATTGGGGGTCATGTCCCCGCGCCACTCATGCTGGTAATTCAACACACCGTAAGGCTGCCCTTCCATGCGGGCCATGTACTCGGCGCCAAGGCCTTCAGGATCGGCGCGTTCCGCAGGGGATGGACTCCCTAGCGCATACATGCCTTCCTCCAATTTGAGGGAGTCCAAATGGGCCAATATTTCTCGATCCATTGGGGTGTATTCTTGGGCTGGGCCGTGGAGGTTGATTGCTGCAAATGACAGGAATTGCCAAAAGAAAAGTGCAAGGCCGCCGACAACTGTGGAGAGGACAAAGGGCTTCATGAGACGTTGATGTAAAGTGTGAGGACAAGGTACAATGTCCAAGAAAACAGGCCTGCTGAAATCTCATTGAGCATGCCGGATTTGTGACGGAGTCGTGACACAATCCTTCCTGCAAACGGGAAAGAGGGCCGGTAACTTTACACGCCCATGTCTTGTGATCTCCACACGCGTCTCGTCTTGATTTTCCTGGCAGCCTTGCCGGCTTTGGCAAGTTGGTGTCAGGACTCTTTGGAGGGTGTGGTCGTGGACGGACAAGGCGCCCCCATCGAGCAAGCGCATTGCATGGTCGGTCAGTCCGTTGTGATGACTGACGTCGAAGGGCGTTTTCGGTTTGAAGATGCAGCTTTTCGGGATGGACAACTCGTCAAGCTCTACGTGACTCACATCGGATTCAATGGCGTTGAAACAAAGCTGATTTGGCCCACTTCGGGGGTTCGGGTTGTCATGGAGCCTGCAAGCCAAACGCTGCTCCCGGCCCTTGTTTCTTCATCGACAAGCACCACGCACTCTACTTCGGTGGCGGAGGTCCGAAAACTTGAGGTGTCTGCACTCGACGCCGTGCCTGCCACGTCTCGAATCCAGGCCTTGCGCTCTGTTGCTGGGGTTCACATGGTCTCGGCCGGCCAAGGCATGATCCGTCCCGTCCTTCGCGGTTTGTCTGGATTGCGGGTGGCGACCTTGTTTTTGAACTCGCGGGTTGAGAGCCAAGCTTGGGGGGAAGGACACGGCATCTTTTTTCCCGAGCAAGGGGTGGCGCGCATGGACATCATCCGAGGACCAGAAGTGTTGCAACATGGTCCCGACGCCTACGGAGGCGTGCTCAAGGTGGTGCCTGTCGGCCCACTTTCGAAACCAGGAAGATTGACCCAGCTTTCCATTACGGGGCACGGCAACACCAACGGAGTCCAGGCCTCTGTGATGACTCAAAAAAGAAGCGAGCGCGCCCACCATGTGTTGCTCACCGGTGTCAACCGCTTCAACGAGTACCGCTTGCCTGATGGTGAAGCTGTCATGGGGTCAGCCTTGAGACAATTCTATTCTCAAGGGCGTTTCGGATACATCCAAGATTGGGGCACCTGGGAAGGGGCGTACAGTTCTTGTTACAACACGGCAGGCATCATCGGTCCCGGTGGCACTGAACAGTCGGGAGATCACATGCTCACCACAGGGGCACACTTCCAAACTGGCCTTTGGAATTGGCATCCCACCGTCAGCTACCAGTTGAATCACCGGAAGGAGCTCGCCGTGGTGGGGCCAGACAGTCTGACCGAAGACAACGAACGGTTGTTCACGCAATTGGATCTCAGTCTGCGCGCCACACGAGTCGACATCAAGGTTGATCGGAGAGGGGAGTCAGGTTGGGCTTGGACCTTGGGCAGCCAAGGTTTTACGAAATCCAACACGAACGACACAGCGCTGATTGATTTGGCCAACCAGTGGATTCCCGACGCCGACATTGCAGGTGGTGGCGGGTTTGTCCGGGTGTCTCACGAGCTCGGACAATGGCGCCCATCGGCCTCGATTCGTGGAGACGTTCATCAAACGGCTTGGTCGACGAGAAGCCTTCCCAACATGGATGTCGATGCCATTTTGGCGGAAGGCCGGAGGTCGTTCCGCATGGTTTCTGGCGCCATGGGGCTCAAATGGTTTCCCAATGACAAGCACATGCTGGGTTTAAGTATCCTCCGTGGAAACCGTGCTCCTGGTCTCGCAGAATTGTTGGCCACAGGCAATCACTTCGACAGTTTTCGAGAAGAACGAGGCGATCCCAATTTGGGCATTGAAACAAGCCATGGAGTTGAGGTGCAATGGGTGAAACAACCCGAGAGCGGGCGGCAATGGTGCGGTGATGTCTCGGCTTATGCCAGTCGCATCCAGAACTACATGTTGCTCGTTCCGACCAATGAGGTCAACGAGGCAGGACTCCCCGTTCAATTGCATCAAGCGTCGACCGCCACATTGAAGGGAGTCGATGTCAACGCGAAGTGGATGCCTGGGGGCAGCAATCGTTGGTCGGTAAACGTCTCTGCGTCGTATGTGGATTCGCGGGATGCCCGCGGCGAGGTGCTCCCTTGGACGCCGCCCGCGACCGGGCGTTGTGAGATTCAGCGTTCTTGGAGAGGTTCCAACCGCTGGAAAGGCGCCAGTGCCATGGTGTTTGAAGCATCGCGAGATGCCATGTTGTGGCATGCAAGCACCACCTTGATTGCAGGCGACCATTGGACGGTCAGGGGGCAGTGGATCAACCTGACCAACGTCAGATACATCCCGACGCTTTCGTTGTTGCAAAACTTGGGCATTCCGGAGCCCGGTCGGAACCTGCGGGTTCAGCTCGTTTATGCGTGGTGAGTTGGGGCCTGCGTTTGGCAGGCGTGTTCTTTGGCGTAGTTTCCCCTCATGAAACGCATTCAATTCCTCAAGTCGGTGGGAGCCGCCCTCGCACTTCCTGCAGCCCTTCCCTTTGCGACATCAGCCCAAATGCGCAAAACTGCTGGGTTCAATTCGAGCCGCAGCAATTGCGTCCTGATTCCGAGCGAGACAGCTGGACCGTTTCCGCTTGACCTGACAGAAAACGGATTCTTTTTCCGGCAAGAGATCCAGGAGGATCGCGAAGGAGTAAGGTTGCGTCAACGCGTGCGCATCGTGGGAGCGGACAATTGTGAACCGATGTCCAACGTGCGGGTCAACATTTGGCATTGCGACAGAGACGGGGACTACTCCGGTTACGCAGCCATGGAGTCAGAGGGGTTGACATACTGCCGCGGTTACCAAATGACCGATGCCAATGGCGAGTGTGAGTTCGTGACGATTTTCCCTGGCTGGTACCCTGGTCGCACCACACACGTACACTTTCAGGTGCATGTCAGCTCGCAATACAGCGTGGTGAGCCAGTGGACGTGGCCGCACGAGGATGCTGTGAATGCTGTAAGCGCGCACCCGGAGTTGTATCCGGCGGGTCCCGATCCTTTGAGCCCGAATCAGGACGGCGTGTTTGCAGACGGATTTGAGTTGCAGGTCGCGGATTTGGCCTGGGACGAGGAAGCGCAGGAATATGTGTCACACTTTGAGGCGGCCGTGGAAGGTGGGGGCACGAGCGGCGTGGGTTACCAGGAATTGCAAAATGCCCAGGTGTTTGCGTTGGGTCAAAATTTCCCCAACCCCATGGCCTCTCACACAGACATTCCTTTGGAATTGCGCGAAGCGGGGGAGGTCTTTTGGGCGTTGTGGAGTCCTGCGGGCAAGTGTGTGCATTTTGAGGATTGGGGAATGACAGCGCCCGGACAGCATGCGCTTCGCGTGGATTTCGAAGCGTTGGGTTTGCCCGCGGCCTCTTATCTCTACCGGCTTGAAGTGCAGACCGCCCGTGGTCGCTTCACCGATGTCAAACGCATGACGGTTGCGAAGTGAGGGCTGTGTGACGCACCTTTGACGCCATGAACGATTGGATTCGCTTGGCCTTGGCTGCGAGCTTGGAGGCAGGCCGAGCGGTTTTGGACATCTACGAAAGCGGTGATTTGGGGGTGGAATACAAGGAAGACCAAAGTCCCTTGACTCGTGCCGACCGCGCCGCCCACGACGTGCTCATGCGGCACCTTGAGGCCACAGGCATTCCGGTGCTGTCAGAAGAGGGGAAGCACATGCCGCACTCGGAGCGGCAAGGATGGCGGGAGCTTTGGATCGTTGACCCGGTGGACGGCACCAAGGAATTCATCAAGCGCAATGGCGAGTTCACGGTAAACGTGGCGCTGGTGCGCGACGGCCGAGTGGCCGGCGGAGTGGTGTTGGCGCCCGTGTTGGGCCACGCTTACGTGGGCGTGGTGGGAGAAGGCGCGTGGCGACTCGAGGTGGACCTGACGCAGGTGCCCTCGGTGGAGGAGGCGTGGTCTGCGCGTGCCGCTTTGCCGTTTGAAGTGCCAGCGTCCCGGCCGTTCACGGTGGTGGCCAGCCGCTCGCACATGTCGCCAGAAACGCAGGCGTACGTCGAAGAGGCCAAGTCGATTCACGGCGAGGTGAACCTCATCTCCAAGGGGAGTTCCCTCAAGCTGTGCTTGGTCGCGGAGGGCACAGCAGATGCCTACCCGCGTTACGCCCCAACCATGGAGTGGGACACGGCGGCTGGCCAAGCTGTTTGCGAGGCCGCCGGGTGTGACGTCATCGATCAAAACACCGGCGAGCCCATGCGCTACAACCGCGAAGAATTGTTGAATGCTTGGTTTTTGGTCTCACGCAACCATGGACCACGCTGAATCCCATTTTGATCATGAAAATTGAAGCCACTTCTGTCGAGGACTACATCAATCAGGCTCCCGAGGAGCGTCAAGCGGCTTTGGGCCAAATGCGCGAGGTGCTGCGCGACAATCTCCCCCAGGGGTTTTCAGAAGCGTTGAGTTACGGCATGCCTGGATACGTGGTGCCGCACAGTTTGTACCCCGCCGGATACCACTGCGACCCCAAGCTGCCATTGCCCTTTGTCAGCTTCGCCAACCAAAAGAACTTCATCGCCCTGTATCATATGGGGCTCTATGCCAGTGAAGAGCACATGGCTTGGTTCAAGGCATCCTGGGATGCTTCCCAATGGGGCAAACTTGACATGGGAAAGAGCTGCATTCGCTTCAAGAAGGTGGACAAGATTCCATGGGATTTGTTGTCCGAATTGGCGACCAAAATCACCCCGCAGGCATGGATTTCTCAATACGAGAAGGCATTTTTGAAGCCATGAAGCGTCCGTTTTGTGTGCTGATGCTCTCTTGCCTGTTGCACAACGCCCAAGCGCAAGTTCGATGGTTGCCCACGGAAGTCAGCGCCTCTACGGGGTATTGGCTCACCAAGGTGTCCATGCGCGATGTTCCCGATGGGGCGGCATACGGTGGTTACCTGGGGTGGATGACCAAAGCGACCAATGGTTGGGCGGCCGGCAGTGGTGGCATTGAGCACGGAGGCTTTGTGGGCATCCACAACACTGGAGCGGAAGAATATGGATGGCAACCGCAGGCCGGTTGGACGCTGCGAACCGGGATGACCCGACTCATCGGTTGGACGTTTTCGGCGGGTTTGGTTTACAATCAGAAGATTTACGACGAGGTCAATGCACCCGATCTTGAGGCAGTGGGGTCGCACTGGAATGCCCTTGCAAGACTTGGCATCACCGTGGCCAACGACAGTCGAATTTCACTGGGACTGGGCATCCTTCACACCAGCAACGGGGCAGTCAAGCGTCCCAATTTGGGCATCAACACCCCTCAAGCCAATTTGATTGTGAGGTTGGTGGAGACGCCGCGCAGACCTGTCGCCCTTGACGTGGCCGAGCGCGGAACGTGGCGCCATGCTGTGGCCGTGGGCATTGGGGGGCGAGACCAGTTTAAGGTTGGAGAGGCGTTGGGGGTCCAAGAATTGCTGGCACAATCTTCATACGTGCGAAGCCACAAATATGCATGGACGGGACAGGTTTCGTTGGTCCATCACGGTGCGGTTGGCGCGGTTCATCCCGACGATGCCGCTCAGGACAGCAGTTTGGTGACCGTGCTGGACCGCCTGCAGCCCAACCTCAGCGCCGGGTGGACTTGGATGTTGGGCCGGGCCCGTATGGACTTGCTGTTTGGAGCAGTGTTGATGAATCCAACGCCCGGACTCGTTTGGCGTTACAACAAAGCGCAGTTGTGGTACACGGTGCATCCGAGTGTGGATGTGCTGGTCTCGCTTCGATTCTCCGAGGTGAGGGCGGATTATGCGAGCCTCGGTGTGGCCATGCGCTTGGGCCAAACGGAAAACAATTGCGCGACGTGTCCCAAATGGGGCTTTTGATTTGAGGGCGGATTGGCCTTATCTTCAGTCGTGCCCACATCCTACAAATCCGTGTCGTTCGACACCCTCATTTTGGAGGGGGGCAGCTTGCGGTGTGCATTTTCGGCCGGGGTGATGGATGCGCTGATGCTGTTGGGTCCAGTTCCTTTCGATCGCATTTTGGGAGTCAGCGCTGGCTCGATGGTCATGGCCACTTATCTGTCTGGCCAATACAAGCACTTCTATCGGATTTCAAAAGAGCTGGTCGAGGACGGCAAGTTCATTCGGTTCTCTTCGGCATGGTCCAAGGAGGGGTTGATGAACCTGACCCACCTCAAGGCCCACGTCATGCGTCACGCCCCATTGAATTTAGAGGCGCTCTCGCAAGCTCAACACAACACTGAGGCCATTGTGGTCACCACGTGTTTTGATGAAGGCATCCCTCAGTACGTCGTTCCTGAAGGTCGGGAATGGTTGGACGCATTGGTGGCGTCGGCATCGCTGCCTTTGGTGACCAGGGGCAAGGTCAAATTCAGAGGCAAGTGGATGTTCGATGGGGGGTATTCCGACCCGTTGCCTCTGGAAAAAGCCCTCGAGCTCGGAGGGAAGCGCATCCTTGTTGTGCGAACACGACCCATGGGAGATCACGCGTCTCAGAGCTACGTCGATTCGTTCGGCTCTTACTGGTATCGGCACAACGACGCATTGGCGCCACTGTTTGAGCAGGGCTACAATCGCTACAACGACACAGTGGATCGATTGCTGAAAGGCGGCGACAATCAAGGTCGCATCTGGGAGGAAATCGCACCCCCATTTCCGTTGAAGACCGATTCTTGGACGGTGGGTGCTCAGGAAATTGGCCACGACTATCGCCTCGGGGTCGAAACGGCCCTGAATTGGTGGGCCCATAAAATGGTGCTTGATTGAGTGCGGAAGTCAGATGTCCTTAGGACACCATTTCCTTCCTTTTTGTGATGTTTAATCCAATTGGTTGAGGTAGATTGCACCCGCGTCGCAAATTTCTGTTTGCAGTCGAGAGCAATGTCCTCCTTGAGCGCGCACCTTTTCACCTCTTTCTCTCGTCGATTCACCTGTTTTGCGTCTCTCTCAGACATTCTTGCGTGCCTCGTTTCACAGCCGTTTGGGTTGGTGCTGGGGATGGCTTGCAGGTTTGGGAATGACGTTTGGATTGACGGCGTGTCAAGAGTCCTCGGATGTCCATGCGACACTTGATGCTGATTTGGAAGCGTTTCGAGGTTCTGAGAATGTGGAGCAGATTCTGGCGGGGATGACCTTGGATGATAAGGTGGGTGAAATGACCCAAATCACGTTGGACATGCTTTGTGTTGGAGAGCTCAGTGAAGATGAGCGCATCTACGTGGTCTTGGATGAGCCCCATCGACTTGATGATGACAAGCTTCACGCAGCTTTTGAGGAGCGCCGAGTGGGCAGCGTGTTGAATTGCGGGGGGCATGCTTACCCCACTTCGCAATGGCGGGAATTGGTTGCGGGCATTCAGGCCTCGAGCGTTGAGGCCAAGGGTGTGCCCACCTTGTACGGTGTGGACGCCATTCACGGCGCGACCTACACTTCCGGAGCAGCATTGGGCCCGCAACAAATTGCATTGGCCGCAACTTGGGACACGTCGCTGGTGCGGAAAATGGCGGAAGGCACGGCCCGCGAAATCAAAGCATGTGGCATTCCTTGGAATTTCGCTCCCGTGTTGGACGTGGGCCGGGATCCGCGTTGGCCTCGATTTTGGGAAACGTTTGGCGAGGATGTCAAGCTCGTGGGAGACATGGGCGAAGCGATGGTGCGCGGTTTTCAAGAGGGACCCGTCACGGTTGCGGCCACACTGAAGCATTATTTGGGCTACAGCATGCCCTGGAGCGGCAAGGACAGAACGCCAGCTTACATCCCCGAGCGACAACTCCGCGAGACGTTCCTGCCGCCGTTCGCCCAGGCCATCGAGGCCGGTGCGATGACGGTCATGGTGAACAGCGGAGAAATGAACGGAATCCCCACCCATGTGAATCGCTTCGTATTGACCGACATTTTGCGCGGCGAATTGGGGTTTGAAGGATTGGTGCTGACCGACTGGGAGGACATTCATTTCTTGGTGGAGCGTCACAAGGTTGCAGGCACATACAAGGAGGCGATTCGCATGGCCGTTTTGGCAGGCATCGACATGAGCATGGTCCCCCAAGACTTGGAATTTCCGGTGTTGCTGAAGGAGCTCGTCCAAGAAGGCCAAATCACCGAAAGCCGCATCGACCTGAGCGTGCGTCGCATCTTGTCAGTCAAGGAAAAGCTTGGGCTCCTCGAGGAGGGGGGCGCCGAACTCGCCCCAGCTTTGACCGCCTCAGAGCGTGAAGGACTCGCGGGCCCTGCGGCGCGTGCCGCATTGGAATGCATCACGGTCCTGAAAAACGAAGGAAGCCATGCGGTGTATCCTGACCAGCCCGTTCTGCCCATCGGCGGGACCGGAGACATCTTCGTGTCCGGGCCCACGGCGCATTCGCTCAATGCCCTGAACGGGGGGTGGTCCGGCACTTGGCAAGGCACTGACCCAGCCTTCAACAACCCCGGCCGATTGACGGCCCTCGAGGGCCTGCGCAATGAGTTCGGCGCTGACCGCATCACGTTCGAGGAACTCGCCTCGATGACATTCACGGACGCCGACATCCGCCGCGTCGCCGATGCCATCCGCCGAACCCAACCCGAGGTCGCGGTCTTGTTCTTGGGTGAAATGCCCTACACCGAATTGGTGGGCAACATCGGCGACTTGCGATTGCCGGACAACCAACTCGACCTCGTCCGCGAAGTGTCGGCCACCGGCACGCAAGTGGTGGCGGTTTTCGTCGAAGGCCGTCCCCGCACCTTTTCCCAAGTGGAAGGAGAGCTGGATGCGGTGGTCATGGCTTACCTGCCAGGGGACTTTGGGGCGACGGCCATTGCCCAAGTGCTCAGTGGGGCGTTCAACCCTTCTGGCCGTTTGCCATTCACATGGCCGCGCGAAGCGTCGAGCCACGTCACGTACGACAGGAAAGGCACGGAGGATGTGAATGTGGACTTCTACATGACGGGTTTCCAGCCTCAATACGCGTTTGGGCATGGGTTGAGCTACAGCGAAGTTGTCACTTCGGGCATTCGGATCCTCAACGAAGGTAACATTACAGTCGGGGAGGACCTTCGCGTCGAAGTCACCCTCGAAAACAAAGGAAATCGAACGTCGACCGAGGTGGTCATGCTCTTTGCGCAAGACCGCGTGGCATCCATCACACCCAGCGTGGACAAACTCAAGGCCTACAAGCGGGTCTTTGTGGACGCCGGTGCAACAAAAACGGTAGAACTCAATGTCTCAACAGCGGACTGGGGTTTCATTGGCCTCGACCACACTTACGTCGTGGAGCCTGGCGTGTTTGGCCTTCGGGTGAAGGACCAAACCACTGAATTTGAACTGAAAACAAACAAATACATCTCATGAAACATCTGCTTTCTCTCGCGGCAGTTGCCCTCCTCGCATGGAGTGCCCAAGCCCAAACCACGTTCAACGTCGACATGTCCTGCGCCCCAGCAGGATGGTCTGAAGTTTTTGTCACTGGCCCATGGTGTAGCTGGTGCGCAGTGGATGCTGCCAATCCCTACAATGTTTTGACCGACACTGATGGCGATGGCATTTACACTGTGGTCATCGAAGATTTGGAAGGCACTGTCGAATACAAGTATGCCATTGATGGATTTTCGGATCAAGAGAACCTTGTCAATGACATGATTGATGGGGCTTCTTGCGCCCCTGTCACAGATTTCAATGGGTACGCAAATCGTCAGACACCTTCTGGCAGCACGACAAATGATTTTTATGGCACATGTGATGGCACATGCAATGATGCGGAACCAACAGATGTGACTTTCCGTGTCGACATGTCTGGTTATGAGGGCACCTTGAACCCAGCGAATGTGACTTGGAACAGCCAAGCCAATGGTTGGTGTGGAGGTTGCGCACCAATGGAGCTCGAAGGTGGCGAAATCTACACATTGACGGTCCCATTGACTGGCGATACGATTGAGTACAAGTTTGCCATTGGGGCTTGGGACGACCAAGAGGATCTCGAGCCAGAGTCAAGCTGTGCCAAAACCACGTATGACGAAGGTGCACCAAATGGATGCTGCTTCGTGAACCGCATTGTGGTGTTGGGCGGTGAGGATGCCATTGACATGCCTGTGGTCTGCTGGAACTCTTGTGAGGCATGTGGATTTGTTCCTACCCCAGGTTGCACGGACGAAGGGGCGTGCAACTACGACGCGGATGCGACTGAGGACGATGGATCATGTGAATACGAAACATGTGCAGGATGCACGGATGCTTTGGCCTGCAACTACGACGAAGCAGCCTTGATTGACAACGGTTCTTGTGAATATGGCGCGCAGATCACATTTGGCTTTGACATTCAGGATGCGTTGTGCCACGACGGAGAAGGTTCGTTCGCCTTGGATTCGGCCACCTTGGCCTTGGGCGACACCACAGGAATCACATTCTCAATTGACACGCTTGCCGTGGGCGCAGACACCTTGACGCTTGCTCCTGGTTCTTACACCTTGATTGGCACCGATGCCGAGGGTTGCTCAAGCGACACCATGTTCGTGGTCTCAGCGCCTGACACACTCGAGGTGACCGTGAATGTGACCATGGAGGCGACTCCAGGCATGGCCGATGGTCAAGCTGACGCTACTGTGACGGGGGGAACGCCTGGTTACGAACTGGTCTGGAACAACATGACTGGCATGTCTGTGGACTCCGATTCGCTTGCCGGTGGGCTATACACTGTTGTGGCCACCGACTCTTTGGGTTGCAGTGCCACAGCCAGCTTCACCATGACGGTGTCTGAGGTTGATGGCATTGGCGAAGTGGCTGTGTTGGAAGGGGCGTTGTTCCCCGTTCCTGTGGGGGATGAATTGAACGTTCGTTTGGCGAGCCCATTGAATGGCGACGCACAAGTCGAGGTTCGTGATGCCCAAGGACGCTTGATTGCGCGCACCCAAATGCGCCAGTTTGACCAAAACTTGACGTTGGATGCTACTTCATGGACCTCAGGCATCTACACCCTTCAATTGACAACCGAGGAAGCCATGGCTTCCTGGAAATTCGTGAAATGACCTTACGCAACGCCTTGATCGCAACCCTGCTCTTGCTCTTTGGAGCGAGTTCAGGGTTATGGTCTCAAACGATCTCAGTGGGGGGAACCGTCGTCGACGGGGACATGCCGCTGCCGGGGGTTTCGGTCACCGTGAAAGGCTCTTATGCCGGAACGGCCACCGACCTCGACGGAAAATTTGCCTTGACCGCAGAGTCGGGAGCCACCTTGGTGTTCTCGTACATCGGTTACCTCCGTCAGGAGTTGACTGTCACGAACACCGTCTCTGACTTGAAGGTGACCTTGAAGCCTGACGTGGCTGGGTTGGAAGAAGCCGTCGTCATCGGCTACGGAAACCAGCAGCGAAGCAAAATCTCTGGAGCGGTGACCACGGTGGACATCAAAGAAGCCACCAGCATCCCTGTCCTGCGAACGGAGCAGGCCTTGCAAGGCCGTGCGGCCGGGGTGCAGGTGACCCAAAACTCGGGGCAGCCGGGTTCGTCGCAGACCATCCGGATTCGTGGTTTGGGTTCCATCAACAACTCCGACCCCTTGTTCATTGTCGACGGCATCCCTTCTGGAGGCATCGACTACTTGAACCCTTCGGACATTGAGAGCATCAGCATCTTGAAGGATGCCGCGTCCACCGCCATTTATGGTGCACGTGGTGCAAATGGTGTCGTGTTGATCACCACCAAAAAGGGCTCGCGCGGCAGCAAGGCGACGCTGACCTACGACAGCTACATCGGCATTCAGGAGCCCTGGAAGTACATGGCGCTGTTGAATGCAGAAGAGTACGCAACGCTCATGAATGAAAGCCGCGCCGCGGCTGGATTGTCTGTGTTGCCAGGATTGGAAGATCCAAGCGCCCTTGGGCAGGGAACCAACTGGCAGGACGCCATGTTCCAACGGGCACCGATGTCCAACCACAGCGTGTTGTACACCAACGGCACCGAGACGTCGAGCATTGCGATGGGCGCAAGCCACTTCTCCCAGGATGGCATCATCGGTGGTGAGAAGGGTCGTTTTGAGCGGACGACCTTCCGTGTGAATGCCGAGCAGCAGGCTGGCGACCGTTTCAAGGTGGGGCAAAACGTCACCTTCACCAACATCAAGCGCAGTGCGCTTGCGGTGAACAATGAATTTGCCACCCCTGTCGTGCGTGCATTGAACATGGACCCAACCACGCCCGTGACCCGCCCTGACGGTTCTTACGCGTACACCAACTACATCGACAGCGACATCGTCAACCCCATCAACCAAATCGACCAGACCTACGACAACTGGACCACCAACCGTTTTGTAGGAAACGTCTTTGGCGAAGTGGACGTGCTGCCAGAATTGAAATTCCGCTCGTCGGTGAACGTCGACCTTTCACTTGGATCTCAGCAGATCTTCTTTCCGACGTACGATTTGGCCTTGTTCCCAGGCGATCCCAACCGACCAGCCGCGGAAGTGCGTGAAGTCAATTCATTGATTCGCGCTGAGAACAAGTGGTCGTCTTGGCAGTGGGAGAACACGTTGACTTACTCGCATGAGTTCGAAAACGAGGACAAAATCCAGGTCATCGCGGGCTACTCCGCACTGGAGTCACGTGCCACGAGCATCACGGCCTCTCGCGACAGCTTGGCCACGAACAGCCCTGACTTGGCGTTCCTGAGCAACAGTTTGAATGTGGAACCCCAAATCCCACGGGCCAGCGATGGCATTTCTGAAACCGCATGGATTGGCCAGTTTGTGCGGGCCACGTACGACATCGGCAACCAGTGGTCACTCATGGGAACCCTCCGCTACGACGGCTCATCGCGTTTCGGTTTGAACAACCGCTTCGGAATGTTCCCCTCGTTCTCGGCGGCCTGGAACTTGACCGAGCGTCCGTGGTTTGACGAAAAGGACTGGATTGATTTCTTCAAGGTGCGCGGAAGCTGGGGTCGAAACGGCAACGCTGAGATTGGCGACTACGCTTACAACCCAGTCATTGTCAACGGCCTCAACTACACCTTTGGCGGCGAACAAACTCCTGTCATCGGCTCCGGCCCAGTGGCCATCGCCAACCCCGATTTGAAGTGGGAGACAGGAGAGCAAATCAACTTCGGTGTGGACGCGGACTTCTTGGACGGTCGTTGGAACCTGATTTTCGACATCTACGAGAAGAACACCCTCGACATGTTGGCTTACGTGCCCAACCCTGGAACTTCAGGATTGGAGCCTGGTCCCACAAACGTCGCGTCGGCCCGCAACCGAGGCGCAGAATTGGCCATTGGATACCAAGGTGGTGAAGGCGACTTCACCTACAACCTGAATGGAAACATTTCCACGTACAAGAACGAAGTCACCGACCTCGGTGCTCCTGTGGACAGCTTGAACCAGCCCATCTTTACGGGCAACGTGTTTGGGTCGGGCGACTTTGTGGCCATCACGGACATTGGTTTGCCGATTGCCACGTTCTGGGGCTTCGAAACCAACGGCATCTACCAAACCGACGAGGAGGCCATGGCGGACACAGCCCAAGCCAACGCGGTTGCGGGTGATGTCAATTTCGTGGACCAAAACGGCGACGGTGTCATCAACAATGAAGACAAAGTCGTCATCGGCAACCCCCACCCAGATTTCACTTACGGGTTCACGGCAGGGGCGAAGTACAAGAATTTTGACTTCAATCTGTTCTTGCAGGGCAGCCACGGCAACGACATCTACCAAGGCATGTTCCGGTACGACCTCAACACGACCAACTTGCCCATTGCAGCATTGGACCGCTGGACAGGAGAGGGGTCGACGAACGAAACACCACGCATCACGCACTCCGACCTCAACCAAAACAACCGTGTGTCTGACCGCTTCATCGAGGACGGTTCGTACTTGCGGGTGAAGTCGCTGATGGTGGGATACACCTTGCCTGCTGAGACGCTCGAGCGCATCGGCATTTCCAAATTCCGCATCTACGCCAGCGCCAACAATTTGTACACGTTCACCAAGTACTCAGGATTGGATCCAGAGATCGGAACCCGCGGCACGCTTGAAATTGGCATTGACCGTGGCTTCTACCCATCTCCTCGGATTTACAACCTGGGCATCAACGTTACTTTCTGATGAAACACATCGCATTTCCTTCAACATTGGGCATCCTCGCCGCATCTGCACTTGTGCTGATCGCCACGGGTTGCTCCAAAGATTTTTTGGACAGAGATCCCTACATCGGAAGCTCTGCTGGAAACTTTTACCAAACAGCCGAGGACGCAGAAGCGGCCACGATCGCATGTTATGCTCCGCTGCAGGTGGAGATTTCCGATGGCGCACACTTCCGCTGGTATTTTGGAGACATCGTCAGTGACGACGCCGACAAAGGCGGTTCTGGAGACACCGACGAGCCGGACTTGCTCGAGTTCGAAGCGTTCTTCGGTGACCCGTCGAGCGGCATTGTGCTCGGGGAATGGAAGACCGCTTACAAAGGCATCACGTACTGCAACCTTGCTCTTGAAAACATTCCTGGCATTGACATGGATGAGCTCGAGAAGAACGCACTGTTGGGTGAAGCGCAATTCTTGCGGGCCTATTGGTACTTCAATTTGGTCACAACCTTTGGTGGCGTGCCTCTAGTGACGCGATCCTTGGCGCCTTCGGAGTACGCGCAGCCACGGGCCACTGCGGAAGCCATTTGGGGCCAAATTGTCGCAGACCTTGAAGAAGCCGCGGCCAACCTTCCTGAAAAAAGTGCGTACAGCACGGCTGAGACGGGACGTGCGACGCGAGGTGCTGCCAATGCGCTCCTGGCAAAAGCACACCTGTACCAGGGCAACTGGGCCGATTGTCGCGCCCGTTGCGAAGACGTGGTGAACTCCGGGGAATACTTCCTCGACCCCAACTACGGCAGCATCTTCACTGAAGCCGGAGAAAACGGCCCTGGAAGCATTTGGGAAATCCAGTACGCCAACAACACGGGTGGCAACTGGGATGCACAGTTCTGGAGCGACGGTTCGTACACCAACGTGTTCCAGCGTGCTCGCGGTACGTTCAGCGGCTACGGCTTCAACTTGCCTACCCAAGATTTTGTGGACGAATTCGAGGTTTGGGAAGAGCAAATCGGCCCGGACTTGATTGAAAAAACAGACCCTCGCCTGGGATACACCGTCTACAAGCTTGGTGACAACGCCTCAGACTGGGGCGAAATCACGGAGGATGCCACGGGCGTGCCATACCCTTACTACGCGCGGAAGTATTTCAATCCTGCCTCTGAGTTGGCGCCGTTTGGTGATCCCAACCCCAATGGCGGGTCGAACGACCGCGTGATCCGGTACGCTGACGTGCTGTTGATGCACGCGGAGGCGTGCAACCGCTCTGGCGACGACGCCACGGCCATTGCCTCCTTGAATTTGGTTCGCGATCGTGCGACGGTTCCGGCAGCGGCAGGTCTTTCAGGCCAAACTCTGCTCAACGCCATTTGGCACGAACGTCGTGTTGAACTTGGATTGGAAGGGCATCGTTTCTTTGACCTCGTCCGTCAAAGTCGGGCTGCGCAATTGCTTGACGGTTTCGTGCCTGGCAAAAGCGAATTGTTCCCGGTTCCCTTGGCTGAAATCACCTTGTCCAACGGTCAGTTGACCCAAAACCCTGGCTACGAATGAACCTCAAGCACATTTCTTTCTTTGCCGCCGTTGCGGCGATTGGCCTGATGGGGTGTGACCCCTACATGGAAGACAGCCCTGGATTGCCTGGCAATCCCACAGGAGAAGCCATCTGGTATTTCCTCCCAGACACCGTGGACGGCGTTGTGGGCATTGACTCCAACCGAATCGTGGTGGGTGCCGAGACCAGCAACGACGTGTTCATCCATCTTTGGGATTTCGGCAACGGCACCACCAGCAACGAGCCTGTAGATACCATGACGTACTACGTTGAGGGCACTTACGGCATCTCTTACCAAGGACATGCCGAAGGGGGCATGATCTTCTTTGAAGACAGCGTTCAGATCGAGAAGACGCTCGAATTGCCGTGCGAGGGAACCCTTGCCTTGCTCACAGGTTGCGACAACCCCAAAACGTGGAAGTTCGCCTCCGACGCCGGTGCCATTGCCATCGGACCAGAGCCAGGCTCTGAGGAGTGGTATGCTTCACCAGCCGGTGCACTCGTCGATTTCCAATACGACGATCGCTGGACACTCACCGAAGACGGGGAGTTCCTCTACAACAACAATGGTGGGACGATGAATCCGTTTGACGGGTACATCGAAACCCAAATGACTGTGGCGCCCTCGACCTACACGCTTGAATTGCAGGCGGGTCCCAATGGCGAGGATTTGTTCACGGTGAATGGTTTGACCACCGAGGTCGCTGAAATTTGCGGATGGATGGGGGTTTGGGACTCGGGTCCGACCTACACCATTTCTGAAATCACAGAAGACCGGCTGGTGCTCAACGCCTTGCAACAGGAGGGGACTTGTGTCAACCCTGTGGGTAGCGGTTACTTCACACTGATTTTCGCAGCGGAATGAAGATGTCATTGAGTTCATTTCGCGCTTTGTCTGTGGTTGGACTTCTCTCCATCGCGGCGGGCTGTTCGGACTGTGGCAACGAGCCCGATCCGGTGAATGCTGAGATTCAATTTGTTGCAGACCAAACCTCGTTGGAAAATGCATTCAACAGCACCTTCGATTTCGAAGTGAGGCTGGATGCCAGCAACACGCAAGAGGTGACAGTGGATTACGAAACGGTTCAGGGGTCAGCCAAAGCGGGTGAGGATTTTGAGGCCCAGGCTGGGACTTTGGTGTTTGCGCCAGGAGAGCTCATTCAGGTCATCAGCGTCCCCATCGTCATTGACGAAGCACTAGAGGCCGACGAGTCGTTCACCGTCGTGTTGTCCAACCCCGTCAATGGATACCTCAAAGGCAACCAGCAGGAAGCCACAGGTACAATTCTGAATGACGACACGGACCTCGTGATCACCCTCCCAGAGGGGGGGTACGATACGCCGCACTCGCCAAGCACCCCACCTGAGGGCATGACCTTCGTGTGGTCTGATGAATTCGACGGAACAGAGATTGACATGAACAACTGGACCCATGAACTGGGTGCCACAGGATGGGGCAACAACGAAAGTCAGGAGTACACGGCGGACGAGGCCAATTCGTTTGTGGAGGACGGCAACTTGTTTATCGTGGCGCTCCAAGACGGAGCCGGCTACGCGTCTGCTCGGATGATCACCAAAGACAAGCAGGAATTCGCATTTGGCCGCATTGACATCCGTGCGGTGCTGCCCTACGGCCAAGGGTTGTGGCCCGCCCTTTGGATGCTTGGGGCCAACTTTGGCGAAACGAGCTGGCCTGGTTGCGGGGAAATTGACATCATGGAATTGCTGGGCCATCAGCCCAACTACGTTCACGGCACCGCACACTGGGGTGCCATCAGCGGTGGTGGCCACCCCAATTTGGGCGCGGTGACTTACTCCGAGTTCCCCACGACGTTCTCTGACGAGTACCACGTGTTTTCGTTGGAATGGTCGCAGGACACCATGACGTGGTTGATGAACGACGAGCCCTATTTCCAACTGACAACCGAGCAGCACGTGGCTTCAAGCGGATTTGAGACACCATTCAACGATCCCTTCTTTTTCATCTTCAACATTGCAGTGGGAGGCAACTGGCCGGGATATCCAGACGAGTCCACGTTGTTTCCGCAATTCATGGCGGTGGACTACGTGAGGGTGTATCAGTAACCAGGCACACACTTCGAATTTGCGACGAGGGTGTATCTTCCGGACATGGAGATGCACCCTCGTTTCGATCAATACGACGCCATTTTTGGAGATGATCCCGGTTCTTACGTGGAGTTTTTGGATGCGCTGATGTCCACCTTGACCAAGTCCAAGTCTAACCTTTTGGAGGCCGCGGCCGCCCAGGATTGGAATGTGATCTCCGCGACCCGACACTCCTTGAAGCCGACCATGACCCTGCTGGGTGCAGAGCCCATCAATGCGTTGTTGCATGAATGGCGTCCCTCCATGAGTGCATTGGACGTCGCTCCGCTCGAGTCGGCCTTGGATCTGGTGCTCAAAGCGGTTCAGGAGAAGCGGGCTTCCCTCGCATGACGCCGCATGACCGTTTGATTGAACGACTTAGGGAACACTGTCTGTCCAAGCCAGGAACCACCGAAACGTTGCCATTTGACGACCGCACCCTCGTGTTCAAAGTCGGCGGCAAAATGTTCTGCCTGGTCGACCTCATTGAATTCGCCGGCTGCGGCATGAAGTGCGCACCAGACCGCATTCCAGAGTTGCGAGCCACGTATGAAGGCGTGACCACAGGTCCGTACTTGAACCCCAAACATTGGAACAGCGTTCACCCCGAGCCTTTTGGGGATGTTCCTTGGGCCGAGTTCTTGACCCTTGTTGACCACAGCTATGACCTTGTTTGGCAGGGTCTTACCCGCAAAGCACGCTTGGCCATTTCGTAACAGTTGATCCGTTGCGAAGTGGCCAAGAGAGGTCGTACATTCGCTGTCCAACCGATTCACGAAACCCAACACCATGAATTCCATTCTACGCCTTTCAACACTGAGTGTCATCCTGTTCGGAGCATCTTTTTCACAGGGAGTCAATGCCCAGGGATGTGACAAGTTGTTCATCTCCGAGTACATCGAGGGGTGGGGCAACAACAAGGCCTTAGAGCTGTACAACCCTTCGGCATTCGGCGTTGATTTGAGTGATTACCGATTGGAGCGTTACTCGAATGGCGCCACGGCCGCTGCAGACAATCAAAAACTGACGCTCTCAGGAATCATGCCCCCCAACACAGTGGTGGTGATTGTCCTGGACAAGCAGGATCCAGATGGTGTGGATTTCGAAGCACCGGTTTGGGATGACCTCGCAGCTGTTGCCAACTTGCCTTGGAACATTTGGGCATGCCCCGTTTACGATGAGAACAACGCCATGTACTTCAATGGCAACGATGCATTGGTTCTTCGGAAGATTTCGTCCAACGAGGTCATCGATGTGTTTGGCAAAGTGGGAGATGATCCGGGAGACGCTGGTTGGGCAGGCATCACCCAAAACCACACCTTGATTCGCAAGACCAACGTTGTCGAAGGCGACGTAGACGCTGTAGACGAATTTTTGGTGGTGGACGAGTGGGACGGAATCTTGTGGTCTGCGGACGACACGTTGTTCACCACTGACATCGTGTTTGACAACCTCGGAACGCACACCTGCGATTGTGGAACTTCAAGTGTTTCTGAACGAGCACTTCCTGTGAACATGAACGTGTTCCCCAACCCTGTTGCAGGAGAAGCCGTGTTTGTTCGAAGCGAGGAAACCATGCGTGAGGTTGTTCTTCACAACCTGGCAGGTCAGGCCGTGATGCGTCAAAATGCATTCGGACAGAAGGTTTTGAATGTGTCCATGGCTGATGCGACAGCAGGCATGTACTTGTTGGAAGTGATTTTTGCCAACGGTGCTCGGGTGACCCAGCGCGTGGTTCGGAAATAAGGACTGCCATGAATTTCTTGAAACCCGGGGTCGCGTTGGTCGTCCTCGTGCTGAGCGCTTCAACTGGGCTTTTGGCCCAGCTGTGCACGGTCAATGGTGTCGTGAAAGATGCCTTGACGGGTGAGGCTTTGATCGGAGCCTATGTCAAGTCTGGAAATGCAGTGGTTGCAACTGACTTCGACGGCAAGTTTTCCATACCGCTCCCGAGAGGCGAGGCCTCATTGCAGGTTTCCTACATCGGGTATGACACCCAGGCGAAGACGGTCGAATGCAATGGTTCTGAGACTTCGGTTCAATTTCGATTGGAAACGTTGATCATGAAGGAAGCCGTGGTGTCGGCCGATGTGGTCATCAACCGGAAAACGCCTGTTGCATTCACCAATGTGCTTCCCGCTCAGATTCAAGAGGAACTCGCCGGCCGAGACTTGCCATTGGTCTTAAACACCACGCCCGGAGTTTACGCCACCCAACAAGGTGGAGGTGATGGAGACGCACGAGTTACCATTCGCGGATTTGACCAAACCAACCTCGCCGTCATGGTGGATGGCGTGCCCATGAATGACATGGAGAACGGTTGGGTGTATTGGAGCAACTGGGCTGGTTTGGACCTCGTGGTGCGCACCACACAAGTCCAAAGGGGACTGGGTGCCAGCAAACTCGCCATTCCTTCCGTTGGAGGAACAATCAACATTTTGACGGGCGGAGACGAGTCGGCCAATGGCGCTCTCAACTACCAAAGCGAAGTCGGTTCCTACGGATACTACAGGAACAGTTTGAGTGGCGTGTTTGGGAGCCAAGAGAAGGGCTTTCTGCATGTAGTAGGGTCGTTCAAATCCAACCGTGGATTTGCTGAGGGTTTGGAGTCGACAGCGTATGCCTATTACCTCAAGGGACGAAAGACCATCGGCAATCACAACCTGAGCATCACTACGTTTGGGGCGCCTCAGCGCCATGGTCAGCGTTCTTGGCAGATGCAGGTGTTCGAGTATGACACCACGTTGGCGCAGTCCCTGACTGACGAGCAAGGACTTGCGGACTTAAGAGACATCATTGACAATTCGGACACCACAGACATCGTCAACAGAGGGCGAGGATTCAACGAAAACATCGTCAATTACCAGGAGGTTTATTACGCCTACAACGAGGAGACAGGCCAAATTGAGGCGACCTACGGCGAGGAACGCTCAAACAACCCAGAGGATGGGATGCGTCGCTTCAATTCACGCCAAAACTTTTACTTCAAACCCATTGTCACCGTGCGAGATGTCTGGAGCATCAGCGACCGTTCTACGCTCACCACAACCGCATACGCGAGCTTTGGCCGAGGAGGAGGTGAGGGCTTGAACACCACTTCAGGAACGTCACGCATGGGGGACGGCACTTTGAACCTTCAAGGCACTTGGGATTCTCATCAGTTGTTTGAATTTGGCCCGAACGGTTTGAACATCGACTCCATTGGCCGCAAAGGGTCCAACTTCATTCGGATTTCTCACAACGACCACCGTTGGTTTGGTGCTTTGTCCAATTTCAACACGCAGCTCTCTGACCAATGGACCTTGAGTGCGGGGATTGATGCGAGACATTACACGGGCAGTCATTACCGCACAATCGGAAACTTGTTGGGTGCGACGTACTACGATGCTCCAGACGACCGACGCAACCAAAACGAGAACTTCGACACCCCGTTGCGCGAAGGGGACAAGTATTTCTACCACGACGACGGTCAAGTGGCTTGGGGAGGATCCTATCTGCAGCTTGAAGTTGATAAATTCAATTACTCGGCCTTTGTGAACGTTTCTGGTGCTCAAAGCTGGTACCGTGCAATCGATTACTTCCGTCCACAGGTCGTGACTTTGGATGGCACCACGTACGAGGTTCGGTCCACGGACGAATTCCGAGAGTTGGGGACGACCAATTGGCGCACAGACACCACATTCTTGACAGCCAACCACCCAGGACTGCAGACTTACACCACCGATTGGGAAAGGCTGAACAGTGCTACGATCAAGGCGGGCGGCAGTTACGAAATCGACGAGTGGACGAGCGCATACACCAACATTGGTTACCTGAACCGCGCGCCGTTGTTCGCCTCCGTGTTTGACCTGGACAACAACCTCATTGAGGGTTACGAGAATCAATACGTGAAGGCTGTTGAGGTGGGCATCAAGTATGCCAAAGGCAATTTCGCTTCGAACATCAATGCATATCGCACGGGTTGGGAAAACAAGGCTGTGAACCGTTTCTATGGCGTGTCGGGGTTGTGGAAAGACCCCAACTTGTCGGTGTACTGTGACACCTCAACCGTCGAGGGACGGGAAGCCCTGATCGCCCTTGCTGAAAGCAACGAAAGTGTAGAGGAGTGGGGTGCGATTTCTTCTTCTGTGATTCAAGATGTGGACCGTTCATTGGGCTACAACCTTTTCAATGCCGATGCAGTCCACTCTGGCGTCGAGTGGGATTTCGCGTACGACCCAACGTCAAAGTTGAACGTTCAGGGGGTCTTCTCCGCCGGCAATTGGAGATGGACGAGCAATGAGCGGGTTGATCTCGTCAACAGAAACACGGACACGTTCGTCACGCGCACTGAAAACAATGCGGTGGCAGATACGTTGGTGAATCTCGATGGGGTGAAGGTCGGTGATGCGGCTCAGCGCCAAGTCTCCTTTGCGGTAAGTTACAGGCCCAAGCGCGGCATGTATTTCTCGCTCCGAAACACCTGGTTTTGGCAACATTTCTCCAATTTCTCTCCAGGGGATGTCATCACAGAAGGCGAGCCTAAAGACGTTTGGGTCACTCCCGCATATCGGTTGCTTGACCTCAATGCAGGCACCACCTTTGATGTGTCAGAAACGGCCAAACTCCGAGCTCGCTTGAGCGTCACCAATGTCCTGAACGCTCTTTACGTTTCCGATGCTGTGAACAACGCGCAATACGCCAACAATCAATACGGTCCCGAAGGGGGAAGCGGTTGGGCCGAGGTGTTTGTCGGGCCGCCAAGAATGGTGCGCCTAAGCTTGGTGCTGGAAATGCGAGGACTTCAGAACAGAAATACGACTCCATGAACATGAAATTTTCTTTTGCGACGGCAGCCTTGTTTGCCGCGTCAATCGGCGCAGCCGCTCAGATTGACATTCAAGATGTCCGAGACAACTACAACATTGGACAAACCGTCACCGTCGTGGGCGTCGTGACAAGTGACGACAACCTCGGCTCCGTCCGCTACCTCCAGGATGCTTCGGCTGGCATTGCCATTTACCCAGGCCAGGATTGGTCGAGCTGGGATGCAACACCTCAAATCGGAGACAGCCTTTCGATCACCGGTGAGATCACCGAATACAATGGCCTTCTTGAAGTGGGTCCCAACCTCGATGCCGTGGAATTCTTCGGCGCAGGCACCCTTCCGAATCCGCAAGTCATCACGCCTGCACAGCTTGGAGAATCGCTCGAAGGCCAGCTCGTACAAATCAATGGTGTCACGTTTCCTCTGGCAGGCACATTCATCGTGGGCAACAACACCTACGACTTCACCTCTGACGGAGAAAATGGTGTCATTTATGTGCGAACAAGCAACACCTTGGTGGGGGCAGAATTGACGGGCTGTGAGGTCGACATGATTGGCATTGTGTCGCAATTCTCGTTTGACGGCACCGACGGTTACCAACTCTTGCCGCGCGGGCCTGTGGACTTGATTCCCGCGTCTGACTTGTGTTTCACCTCACCAGTGACTCAAACCAACATTGAGACGACAGGCTTCAGGCTTTCTTGGACCACAGATTTGGCATGCGACGGCACCGTTGAATACGGTTTGACCGAGGCGTTGGGTTCGGTGGCCACAGCGTTGCAAAACAACACGCCCAGCCATTTCGTGAACCTCGAAGGACTCGAGCCAGGCACCATCTACTACGCCCGTGCGGTTTGCACCACAGCTGATGGCACTACGGTGTCCTCGTCCATCCGCCCCTATGCCACCGTCTCTGAGAGTTCTGGAGACATTCATGTGTACTTCAACGGAGCCGTCGACCACAGTGTGGCCACGGATGAACTGGCGTTGTCCTTGGGAGCCGACATGAACGACACCGTGGCAGCCTGGATTTTGAGTGCCCAGCACACCTTGGATGTGGCGGCTTACAATTTCAACGACCCAACGCTGCAAGATGCGTTCAACGAAGCTGCGGATGCGGGCATTGAGATCCGTTGGATTTATGAAGACCAAAACGCCAACATCGGTCTTGGCGCTTTGAGCACAGCCATTGAAACCCATCCGCGACTTGATGGAGAGGGCAGTGGCATGCACAACAAGTTCATCATCGGCGATGCGGAATACGCCGAAAGCGCATTCGTCCTGACGGGATCGACCAACTTGACGACGGGACAGCTGGTAAGTGACCTGAATGACGTCATTGTGTTCGAAGACCAAAGCTTGGCCCGCGCCTATGAGCTTGAGTTCGAGGAAATGTGGGGCAGCGATGGCCCAGAACCTGACCCCGCGAACGCGAAGTTTGGACCGGAAAAGACGTGGAACACCCCGGTCAACTTCCTCATCGGAGGTTCGGAAGTCGAGTTGTACTTCTCACCCTCTGACGGAACCACGGCCGCCATCCAAAAGGAAATCGACGCCGCCAATGCGGACTTTGAATTTGCACTTTTGACCTTCACTCGCGACGATTTGGGCGAATCCATTGTCTCCTTAAACCAAAGCTTCTTTGTCAGCCCAGTGGGGGTCATCGAACAGGTCAATGTCACAGGAAGCGAATTCGACAACCTGATTGGCAATGGCGTTCAAGTCTATGCCCACGAGCCAAGCGGAGATTGTCACCACAAGTACTGCATCATTGACCACAGCGAACCAGGCACCGACCCGACGGTCATCACAGGTTCTCACAACTGGTCGTCTTCCGCAGAGAATGTGAACGATGAAAACACGGTGATTGTCCACAACGCCCGCGTGGCCAACCTGTACCACCAAGAATTCACGGCCAT
>JBELLK010000075.1:0-3559 GCA_042088625.1 Flavobacteriales bacterium | reverse complement strand
CCACGGTGCCAGGTTTGTACGCGGCCGGCGAAGCCAACTTCTCCGACCACGGGGCAAACCGCCTCGGCGCCTCGGCCTTGATGCAGGGCTTGGCGGACGGCTACTTCGTGTTGCCTTACACCATTGGCGACTACCTCGCGGACGACATTCGGACGGGCCCCATTGCGGACGACACACCCGAATTTTTGGAGGCGGAGCAGGAAGTCAAGGCGCGCCTTGAGTCCTTCATCAACAACAACGGGGACACCCCCGTGGACGACTTCCACCGCCGTTTGGGCCGCATCATGTGGGACAACTGTGGCATGGCCCGCAACAAAGAGGATCTCACGCAAGCCATTGCGGACATTTCTGCATTGCGCGAGGAATTCTACGCGAAGGTTCGCGTCCCAGGCAAGCTGAACGGCTACAATCCAGAGTTGGACAAGGCAGGTCGCGTGGCGGACCTCTTGGAACTCGGAGAGCTCATGTGCAAGGACGCACTGGAGCGCGAGGAGAGCTGTGGTGGCCACTTCCGCGAGGAACACCAAACCGAAGAAGGCGAAGCCCTTCGTCGCGACGACGAGTTCACGTTTGTCAGCGCATGGGCGCACAAAGGTGAACCCAAGGACGCCGAGCTACACAAGGAGCCACTTGTGTACGAGAACATTGAGTTGAAGCAGCGCAGCTACAAATAATCAGGAAGACCCAGGATCATGAATTTGACACTCAAGGTGTGGCGCCAAGATGGCCCACAAGACAAAGGCCACCTCGAGACCCATCAGCTCTCCGGCGTGACGGGTGACATGTCTTTCTTGGAGATGATGGACGTCCTCAACGACAAAATCATCCGAGAAGGGGGCGACCCGATTGCGTTTGACCACGATTGCCGTGAAGGCATTTGCGGCATGTGCTCCATGTTCATCAATGGCGAGGCTCACGGACCTGGCCGTGGTGTGACCACGTGCCAGCTGCACATGCGCTCGTTCAAGGACGGCGACACCATCACCATTGAGCCATGGCGCGCCTCGGCTTTCCCTGTGGTGAAGGATTTGGCGGTGGATCGTGGTGCGTTTGACCGCATCATCCAGGCGGGCGGCTACGTGTCGGTGAACACGAGCGGCGAGACACTCGATGCCAACGCCATTCCTGTGCCAAAGGCGGACGCCGACGAGGCGTTCAACGCGGCGACTTGCATCGGATGCGGGGCCTGTGTGGCCACGTGCAAGAACGCATCCGCGATGTTGTTTGTGTCGGCCAAGGTGAGCCAGTTTGCGTTGTTGCCCCAAGGACAGCCCGAGCGAAAGCGCCGCGTCACACGCATGGTGGAGCAAATGGACAAAGAAGGGTTTGGCAACTGCACCAACACCGGCGCTTGTGCCGTCGAGTGCCCCAAGGGCATTGACTTGACCAACATCGCACGGATGAACCGCGACTTCTTGAATGCTTCTGTGACAGGCGAATAATGCACCTCAGTCATTCCCATGAAACGAGTTGCCGTATCTTTGGAGGTATGATGACACGTTTTCTTTTGCTCGTGGCTGTGACTTTGACCGCCCTTTCCGTCCAAGCCCAAAAAGCCGAACTGACCTTTGGGGTGTCTGGCTTATGCGGCATGTGCGAGGATCGCATCGAAGCCGCCTTTGACCAAAAAGGCATTGTCGCAGCCGACTACGATCTTGAGAAAAAGACGATTCACGTGATCTACAAGGTCAAGAGGTGGAATGAAGAACGTCTCCACAAGCTCGCCATAGGCGTGGGCCACGACACCGACAAGTACAAGGCCACCGACGAGCAGTACGCCAACATTCACGGGTGCTGCAAGTACCGCGACTCTGATGGCGGGTCTTGCACAGGTGGAGATCACGACCACGACGATCACCGCTGATGAGGGCTTGGTTTACAGGGGGATGCCTGCTGCTTTTGGCAAGCTTGTCTTTGGACTTGAGCGCGCAGAAAACCCTTCGAGGCAAAGTCTTTGCGCCTGAGGACCACTCGGGACACAACCACGCGCCGGGAGGGCACGTGGGCAAGGAGACGTTTGATCCGCTCCCCGGAGCGACCGTGATGTGGAAAGGCAGTGGGGTAGGGACGGTGACGGACGCGTTTGGCTTTTTCCAATTGGACGTGCGCCGGAATCCGGATACGTTGCGTGTGAGCATGGTGGGTTACCAGACCGTGGACGTGTACTACAGCGGGGAAGGGTACTTGGACATTCCGCTCGAGCCAGGGGTGCTCCTCCAATCGGCGGATGTCGTGTTCGAGGAGCGTTCTCAAAGTGTGTCGTTGCTCAATCCCTTGAACATCCAGCAACTGAGTCGCAAGGAGCTCTGCAAGGCGGCCTGTTGCAACCTGAGCGAGGCGTTTGAGACCAACGCCTCAGTGGACGCGAGCTTCACGGATGCGGTGACAGGAACGAGGCAGATCCACATGCTCGGTCTGGCGGGCAAGTACACGCAGTTGCTCGTCGACAACCTCCCTGGACCCCGCGGGTTGAACGTGGTGCAAGGCATGGGATTCATCCCCGGCCCTTGGATTGAAAGCATTTTCATTTCCAAGGGCGTGGGAACTGTGGCGTCAGGATACGAGAGCTTCACAGGCCAAATCAACGTCGCCCACCGCAACCCCGACAACGCCGAACCCTTTCACCTCAACTTGTTCTATGGCGCTTCTGGGCGCATGGAGTTCAACCACGTGAGCAAGCACCGCGTTTCGCGCCGTTGGGACACCGTGCTGATGACGCACGGGGAGTACGGGCAGCGCGTGAACGACCGCAACGGAGTGGACGTCGACGGGGACGGCAGGCCGGACGGGGACGGGTTTTTGGACACGCCTCTGCGCAAAGACGGCGTGGTTCGCAACGAGTGGCGGTTCGTGGGCGACCGGGGGTTGCGTGCAGACATTGCGGTGATGGGGGTGGACATGGAACGTGAGGGAGGGATGGTGCCCAACGACATCGTGGCCACGCCCTGGGTGGCACGTACGGAGGTTCAGCGCGCGGAGGTTAACGCCAAAGTGGGGTACGTGTTGCCAGGTCAAGAGGGTCGCTCCTGGGGCAGCCAATGGACGGCTTCGACCCACCGGCACTGGCACGGGTTTGGAAACCGGACGTACGACGGTCAGCAGAACACGTTTCGGGCCAACGTACTGCGAAGTGGGTTCTTGGGCTCCGAGGATCGCCAGTTCAGTGCAGGGGTGAGTTACCTCTACGACGACTTTCTCGAGTCGGGAACGTGGAATGCTTCGCCATCGGAGACGAACGCGACGGATACCACGTGGGCCCGAACGGAGCATGTGCCGGGAGCCTTTCTGGAGACGACCTGGAACGGAAACCCCAGAGGCATGGTCGTCGCGGGGTTGCGGGTGGATCAACACAACCTCTGGGGCACGGTCGTGACACCCCGCCTTCATGCACGTTGGAGCGCGACCGAACAAACGTCGCTGAAATTGGTGGCCGGGACGGGATTTCGGACGCCCAACGTGCTGATGGAGGAACTGGGGGTTTGGGCGAGCAACCGGACGTGGATCGTGGATGGACCGCTTGAGCCGGAGCGTGGATGGAATGCTGGATTCAACGTCACCA
>JBELLK010000038.1:0-21786 GCA_042088625.1 Flavobacteriales bacterium | reverse complement strand
ATCCGTCGTCAACAACTGCCGCAGGATCGAAGTTGCACGCCGCGGGGTCGGTGCAACCCGCCAGGTATTCACATGAACCGTCGTCGTACTCTGCAGCTGGGTCAAAATTCGTCGCGGTTGGATCCGTGCAGCCGCACGCATTGATGGCGCCATTGCCACCAGCTGCGCTTCCGAACGTACCCGTACCGTCGAATTCCACACTGACGCGCTCATCGCTCGAGCTGTCTCCGAGTGGGAAGACCTGATAATTCAATTGTCCTGAAATCGATCCGCTTGTCGTCACCTGCATGACCAAGACCCGGAGGTCGGCGTCTGGCAAACCATTTGTCGAGGTTGGAAGGACAAACCAAGAAGCTCCCACCACCGTGTTTACCGTGAAACCTGTCGCGTTGTCCGTCAAGAAGTAGTTCGCAATGACCGGAGGCGTGTCTTCGATGATGAGCGGGTCGTCTGCCCCTCCGCCTGCCACGGATGCAGGAACGTCTATGCCAATCGTCGCGAAACTGTCATCCGCGAGCTCAGGAAACGTCCCGATAAACGCCGGATTCAACCCAGACGCATTCCAACTGCCATTGAAAGCACTGTTGAAAGCACCTCCAGGTGTCTGTACTGAGAGTGCCGCTGCGTTTTCCCCATAGACTGCGCTCAGTTTGTCAGTTGGCGATTGCATCTGCACATAGAATCGATACACCGTCGCCCCAGGAACCACGGAGGGTGAAGAAGTCACCACCAAAGGAAAAGCGACGCCATCTGAACCAGTTGTGTCACTTGCACAACTGCAGAATTCACAACTGCCATCATCAACTCCAGCCGTGGGGTCATAATTGCATGCAGCAGGGTCAGTACATCCAGGACAGGTGGTGCCGTCTCCCCCGCAAATCCCGCACACATCCAACTCGTTGCCTTCACAATCACAGAACGGGTCTTCGATGCCAGGTCCTCCACAGACGCCACACTCGTCCTCCACGTTGCCCTCGCAATCACAAAACGGGTCTTCGATGCCTGGACCACCACAAACGCCGCACTCGTCAAGCTCCTCGCATGAACCGTCATCGATTACCGCTGCCGGGTCAAAGTTGCACGCCGCCGGATCGGTGCAGCCTTCGGCGCAGGTGGTGCCGTCTCCACCGCACACGCCGCACTCATCTTCCACATTGCCCTCGCAATCACAAAACGGGTCTTCGATGCCCGGCCCGCCACAAACACCACATTCGTCGATCAGCGTGCCATCACAATCGCAAGCCGGGGCAACAATGCCTGGACCGCCGCAAACACCGCACTCATCAAGTTCCTCACATGAACCGTCGTCAATGACTGCTGCTGGGTCAAAATTGCACGCCGCAGGGTCGGTGCATCCTTCGCCGCAGGTACTGCCATCTCCGCCGCAAACGCCACATTCATCCAGCTCTTCGCAACTTCCGTCGTCGACAATCGCATTGGGATCGAAGTTGCATGCCTCTGGGTCTGTGCAACCAAGGCAGGTCGTCCCGTCACCGCCGCACACTCCGCACTCGTCCTCCACATTGCCATCACAATCGCAAGCCGGGGCAACAATACCTGGACCGTTGCACACACCGCATTCGTCTTTCACATTGCCTTCGCAATCGCATGTGCCAGGCAGCGGGTCGTTGCAACCGCATTCGAAAATGGCGCCGGGACCACCGCACACACCACATTCGTCCAATTCTTGACATGAACCGTCGTCGAACACGGCGTCAGGACTGAAGTTGCATGCGGCTGGGTCAGTGCATCCGCCTGCACAATCGTTGTTGCCACCGCACACCCCACAATCGTCTTCTACATTGCCCTCGCAGTCGCAAAATGGATCCTCGATGCCAGGACCAGCACACACCCCACATTCGTCCTTCACGTTCCCCTCGCAATCGCACGTTCCAGGCAAAATGTCGAAGCATCCGCACTCGAAAATGGCGCCAGGACCTCCACAAACACCGCACTCATCCTCCACCTCACAAGTGCCATCGTCAGCCAACGCGTCGGGATTGAAGTTGCATGCGGACGGATCGGTGCATCCTTCACATTCGGAACCGTCGCCTCCGCACACGCCACATGCGTCCTCGACATTGCCCTCACAATCGCATTCGCCTTCTGGGATGGGCGTGCCGTCACAATCGCATGTGCCCTCCGGGATGGTGCCGCCATCGCAGTCACACCAACCTTGGTCTTCAGCGAACAGGCAAGTGCCGTCGTCGGTTTGGGCTGTTGGCGAAAAATTGCACGCCCCAGGGTCTGTACACCCGAAGGAATCGTCTTTCAGACAGCGCACGAAACCCCCAAAAGCCGTGGAAGCCCCCAAAGGTGAGAACGGGGCCAAATCATTGTAACCCAACACCCAACGGATGGGCTGGTTGTTGCTCAAGTTCGTTGAAGAAGTCCAAAACGAAGTGGCAGTGTAGAGCGCGTCGTCATTCCCACTGTCAGAACGCCAGCCCCAAGGTTGTCCTGTGAAGCCACTCAAGTTGCTGCCCGAAACGAAGGCGTTGCCGTCCCAGAACCCACCGTTTCCGAGCGTGCCGGGTGCGCGAAACAAAGCATTGTCATCGCCACCGTACAGCTGGATCACCTGAGCCACCATGTTCAAGAAGTCTGTGGTGGTCGGAACGCGGTACTGGGAAGGACAGAGCCCGCGAGCATCCGTGACCGCGGGGAAATTGTAGAAATAGCCTTGCTGAGCTGCCAAAGCGTCATTGTTGTCCCTAACCCCCCGACGAGGAGAACCAAACGACGTCCACGCACCGCCATTGTTGGCGTAAGTGATGGGATCACCGTTTTGGAAAGACGTGCTCCTCAGGTTGTCGGCAAACCAACACTGGCCACCGATTTCGGCAAGACGATACACGGCTCCGTTGTAGTTGTAGGTCGACTGACCTCCACAAGGTCCTGCACCCGACGGATCCACCGTTTGGGCAAGGGCAGCCCCCCCTCCAACGAGAAGACTCGCAAAGACAGCAAGAAATTGACGCATGGCGATTTTGGTTGATTCAAAAATACACCACAAAACCTCGACAAACAATAACATAATGTAGACGAACGCGAGTTTCATACCGACAACGAACAACCCCTTCAGGAACAAGACTTTCGGCAACTGTTGTCGGAAGGCATGTCAGCCATTTGGCCAATGTTGTGGATAATCCCCTTGATTTCTTGGAGCAAAGCCATGAAAAACAATGCGTGTGGCAGCGAAAGTCATCGCATCTTTGGATAGATGAATTACCTCGATTTCGAAGAGCCCATCAAGACATTGCGAGAGCAGCTTGAGCAAGCCAGGGACATTCAAGACAAGAATGACCTCGACATGACCACCACGATTGAGGAGTTGGAGGTCAAAATTGCCGAAGTCACCAAGGAGATTTATGGCAAATTGACCCCTTGGCAGCGCGTGCAAGTCAGTCGTCACCCCGATCGGCCCTACACCCTCGATTACATTGAAGCTCTGACAGACGGTAATTTCATGGAGCTGCATGGCGACCGCACCGTCAAGGACGACAAAGCGATGGTAGGTGGGCTTGGTGAATTGGATGGACGTCCTGTGATGTTCATCGGGCAACAAAAAGGCGTCAACACCAAGATGCGTCAATACAGGAACTTTGGGATGGCCAATCCGGAAGGTTATCGAAAAGCGCTGCGGTTGATGCGTCTTGCGGAAAAATTCAATCGTCCTGTCGTGACCCTCATTGACACTCCGGGAGCGTATCCCGGACTGGAGGCGGAGGAACGTGGACAAGGAGAAGCCATTGCCCGCAACCTCCTGGAGATGTGCCAATTGCGCGTGCCCATCATCTGCATTGTGATTGGAGAGGGTGCCTCAGGTGGCGCACTTGGCATTGGCATCGGAGACAAGGTGTTCATGATGGAAAACACCTGGTACAGCGTCATCAGTCCTGAATCCTGCTCCAGCATTTTATGGCGGTCTTGGGATTACAAGATGCAGGCCGCTGAGGCGCTCAAATTGACTGGTGAGGACATGAAAGGTTTGGGGCTTGTTGACGACATCGTGCCAGAACCCCTTGGTGGAGCGCATGCCGACCGAGAGGCCACCTTCGCAACGGTCAAAACCCTCCTGACCAAGGAACTGGATAAACTACAAAAACAAGACGCCGACAAACGGATCAACACCCGCCTCCGTAAGTTCTCGAACATGGGAGTCGTAGGAAGCTGATTGCTGTCCATGAGTTGGTTACTTTTGCCCTGAATTCACAACACACAATGCGTTTATTTACCACCCTGATCGCCGCCGCACTCCTTGCTGGCTGCAGCTTGCCCAAAATGATCAAGACGGTCGAGGACATCAACCTCGAAGTCAATCCCTCCCCTGTCGTCCTTCAAGGGGACGAGGTCACCATCGACATCACGGGAACATTTCCCCCAAAATACTTTGCCAAGAAGGTGACGGTTGCCGCCACTCCGGTTTTGGTTTGGGAAGGAGGTGAAGCCGCCTTCGAAACCGCAAATTACCAAGGCGAAGACGCTGCAGGCAACGGCACGGTGGTCAGCTGGGAAAACGGCAAATCATTCTCATACACAGCCAAAGTCCCTTACGAGGCTGCCATGAAGGACAATGCAAAGCTCGAGCTTCGCATGTCAGGCGCTCAAGGCGACAAGACTGGTGAATTCCCTGCCCTCGAATTGGCGCTGGGCGTCATGGCCACCCAAGACTTGGTGCAACCTGACGAACAATTCGTCATCGCCTCAGACAATTTCCAACGCGTGATGACCTACGTCCAAGACGTCACCGTCAACTTCGGCTACCAAAGCAGCTACGTCAACGGTCCTGAGTACCGCGACGAAGATTGGAAAGCCTTGAAGGACCTCATCGCAATTGCAGCCTCAGCCGACAGCGTGAGCATTGTGGGTGTGACCACAGAATCTTACGCATCCCCAGAAGGTGAAATTTCGTTGAACGAAGATTTGGCCCTGGATCGCGCCAACAGTGCCAACAAAGCCGTGGCCAAAGCACTGGGCCGAAAAGGCATCGAACTGGAAGAATCTGCAGTTCGCGCCATGCCCAAGGGTGAAGACTGGGAAGGCTTCAAAAAGGCCATGCGTGCTTCAAGCATTGCAGACAAAGATTTGATTTTGCGTGTACTCGAGATGTACAGCGACAAGAACAAGCGTGAGGAGGAGATCAAGAACATCGCCAAGACGTACAAGGAAATTGAAGAAGGCATTTTGCCAGACTTGCGTCGCTCTCAAGTGGCCGTGACGTACACTGTCGAAGGATACACGGACGAGGAGTTGATTGATTTGTGCAAGAACAACCCAGAAGCGTTGACCGTGGAGGAATTGCTCTTCAGCGCCACCCTGTTCGAGGACGCCAATGACCAGTTGGAGGTTTACCAAAACACGGCACGCGTTCACGCGGACGATTTCCGTGGCCACAACAACGTTGGTGTGACCTTGATGGCCTTGGGCCGCATGAAGCAAGCAGAGGAGGCGTTCAATGCTGCCAAGTCGTTGGCTTCGAACAACGGCGTGGTGAACACGAACCTCGGTGCAGTTGCAAGACAGAACGGCGACACCGATGGAGCGGACACATACTACGGCAAGGCAAGCGGCGGATCTGAACTCAGCTACAACAAAGGGGTGTTGGCCATCACCCAAGGTGAATACGGCCGCGCCATTTCCAGCATGGGGAACAACAGCACAGCCAACCTTGCGCTGGCTAAAATCCTCAACGGCGATGCCAATGGCGCCCGCACCACACTCGAAAATTCGGGTGACGACAGCGCCGTGACAAGCTACCTCCTTGCGGTGTGTTCTGCTCGTTTGAAGGATGAAGCAGGTGTCAAGAAGCACGTGACAGACGCCCTTGCCAAGGACCCAACCATGCGCGACCGTGCTCAAAACGACCTCGAGTTCCGCGATTACCGAAGTGCCTTGGGCATGTGATTTCGGATTCGAAATGAATTGAAAAGCCCCGCCGATTGGTGGGGCTTTTTCGTGCTAGCGATTTTCAGTTGGCTAAAAAGTCTGAAGCCTGCGTCACGTCATCCATGACGCAAATGAAGCGCTGCTTGCCAAAGGGCAACCCCTGCGCATACGCTGACGTTGATGCTTTGTTTGACCCCATACTGGGGCATCTCAATCACCTCGTCGCACGCAGCCAGCACCTCGTCGGAAACCCCTCTGACCTCGTTGCCGAGAACAATGGCCCAGCGTTCGGAAGGTGAAGGAATCCACTTGTGCAGAGGAAGGCTGTCGGGCGCTTGCTCAAGACCCCCCACCTTCCAACCTTCTGCTTTCAGAGCCTGGACGGCGGCCAACGTGGAGTCATGAGCCGTCCAAGGCACATGGTCGCTCGCACCAAGGGCGCTTTTCAAAATGTCTCGGTGTGGAGGGTGGCAAGAGATGCCGCACAAGTCCAGTCCATGGATTCTAAATGCGTCCCCGGAGCGAAAACATGCCCCCACATTTTGGCCACTTCGAATGTTGTCCAAGACAAGGCGCACAGGCAGCCTTTCAGAGGTGGCAAATGCTTCTGCAGTTATGCGCTCGCCAAGCCCTTGAGAGAGCCTCACTGGATGCGAAGGCTGAACGGCAACCGCGCTTGGATGGGGTCTCCGGTCTCTACCATGCGACGAACCTGCCACAACTCACGTAGCACGTCTTCTTCAACGCCTGTGAATCCCAGTGCCTGCAGACCTGACTCCACACCTGCCAAATCCTCCACGAAGGCTTCGAATGGATCTCGTGCTTCAGGCAGAGCAACCCGCTTGACTTGGTCTTTTTCAATGCCGGCCAATTGAGCCGCATGCGCCACAGCATACTCCAGGTCACCAATTTCGTCGACCAATCCGTTGTCCAGAGCGTCCTTGCCAGTCCAAACCCGACCGCGGGCCAATTCTTCCACGCGTTCTCGGGTCATGTTTCGGCCGGCGGCCACCCGTTGCGTAAAGGCATCATAGATTTCAGAAACACTTTCGTTGATGGCTTCAAGCGCGACCGCGTCAGGGGCAAACATGCCATCTGGCTGACCCGCATGATCGTGCAACGCCACTTCATCAAACGTGATGCCCATGTGCTTTTCAAGCATGCCACCCAAGTTGGGAATCATGCCAAACACGCCAATGGACCCTGTGATGGTGGTCTCGTTGGCGAAGATGTGGTCGGCCGCGCAGCTGATGTAATATCCTCCCGATGCCGCGAGGTCGCTCATGCTGACCACGAAGGGTTTGCCCGATTCTTTGAGCAACATGGTTTCACGCCAAATCACATCGCTCGCGAGCGCGCTGCCCCCGGGCGAATTGACGCGAAGCACCACCGCCTCCACATCGTCGGCCTCACGGGCCTCGCGCAAGGCATTGGCAATGGTTTCCGAACCAATGGTCTCAGCATCCCCTTCCCCACTTTCGATGCCGCCGACTGCGTAGATGACCGCCACGTTGCCACCGATGTTTTGCACGTCGTCGTCTTCCTCCTCTTCCTGAGATGCTTCTTCAAGGGCCGCGGCCAACACATCCATGCCGCCGAGGAAACGCTCTTCAAGGGTGTATTCTCCAAGCGAAATCAACGACGGCTCCTCTCCATCGAGCTTGCCTTCAAGCAAGGTCATCAACTCATCCTCGTACAACAAGCCATCGACAAGGCCGGCGTCCACCGCGTCTTGAGGGCTGCGAATCGTCAATTCATTGGCGAGCTTGTCGAGGGTGCCTTCCTCGAGATTTCGTGCGGTCTCCACGTCACTGCTCATGTCCCACCAAAAACCTTCCAACAGGGCCGTCAATTGCTCGCGATTCGCGTCGCTGAAGTCTTTCCTGAGGAACGGCTCGACGGCGCTCTTGTACTTGTTGTCGGGGCCGCGAACCACCGTCACATCGATGCCAAGCTTTTCGAACATGCCTGGGTAGAACATGCTTTGGCTGCGCAAGCCGCTGAGCATCATCCCGCCCTGAGGATGCAAATACACCTCGTCAGCTGCAGAATTGAAGTGCAGTGCGCGCTGACTCATGGTTTCGGACCAAGCAACGATGAACTTGTTGCTGTCGCGAAGGATTTCGAGGCCTGCACGCAAGTCCTCCATCATGGCTGGCATGGCAGAGACGTTGTCGACGTTGAGCAGGACACCTTCGATTTGGTCATCTTCAGCCGCGCGCTCAAACGCATCCAAAATTTGGTTGAGGCCCATCTTCATGTCAGGCTCAAGCCCGCCCGCCAAGCTGAACGAGAAAGGGGCGTCGTTGCCGCCTCGCTCGACGATGGGCGCATTCAGCGTCACCTTCAAAATGTTGGCGTCGTCCAGGTCTAGATCCGGACCAGCTGACGCTTCGACATCGGCAAAGGCCCCAACAAGTCCGCCAATCAAGACGCCGACGAAAATGAAGATGAGAACCGTGCCTGCAACCAGCAAGCCGAGGGTCGACCCGATGGCCGAACTCAAGATGTTTTTTCCAAATGAAGACATGGTGCCAAAAGTAGGACAAGCCTTGCGATTGGACCTACCTTCGAGCCCAACGAATGCGAATCGGATGAGAACGGTGTATTTGGGCTTGGGAACCAACTTGGACGACCGCAACATGTGGTTGGATCGGGGGTTGCGCATGCTTGAAGAAACGCTGGTTGAACGTCGTGCCGTGGAGTCCATGACATTGTCGGCCAGGTACGAAACCGAAGCCTGGGGCATGGCACCTGGAACGCCCGCGTTCCTGAACATGGTGGTGGCCTTGGAAACCGACATGCCCTTGCCTGAGCTGTTGCGTTTGGGATTGGTGATTGAGCAAGAATGCGGACGGGTCCGCGACCAGAATGCGACAGGGTACGCCAACCGCACCCTTGACATCGACGTCCTGTGCACGTCCAATCAGGAAACGTGGACGCCTGAGGATGGACTCGACTTGCACGTGCCTCATCCGAGAATGATGTCCCGACGCTTTGTGCTTCAACCCCTCGTTGACGTCGCACCGGACCTTGAGGTTGGCAAACAACGCGTGCAGGATGCGTTGGCCAAGTGCCCTGCTGAACCCGCAGTGGTTTTGCACCAAACCGAAGCTCCCGAACCCTCCTGAAAGATGTACGCGAGTTTGGCCATAGAAGGTGGGATTGGTGCAGGCAAGACCACATTTGCCACTTGGCTATCCAAGGATTTGGGCGCCGAACTCATGCTTGAACGGTTTGAGGAAAATCCGTTTCTCGAGAAATTTTATGAGAATCCAGAAGCGCATGCGTTCAGCGTGGAGCTGTCGTTTTTGGCCGACCGCTACAAGCAAATGCAAAGCGCCCTCAAGAGCCGAAACCTCTTCAAGCAGCGGCTGGTGGCGGATTACAGTTTTGCCAAGAGTTTGATTTTCGCGAAGGTCAATTTGCCCAAAGAGGAATTCAAGCTGTTCAACACAATGTTCCAAATGATGGCAGCGCAACTTCCGCAGCCTGAAGTCATCGCCATTCTCGATCCAGGACGAACTCGGCAGGAAGCCCAAATCGTCCGGCGCGGTCGTGACTACGAACAAAACCTGCCCGACGGTTATTTGGACCGCGTGGCCAAAGGATACGCAACCCACTACAAGCATCACCGGGGTTCTCGGGTGCTTTGGGTGGACACGTCGGCGCTGGATTTTGTGGCTCAACCAGAGGAATTGACAGTGCTGCGCGATGCGATTTTGACGCCGCGCAAACCCGGGGTTCATCGCCTCACCGTACGTCCCTAACTTCACCTCATGACCCCATTGAGCAATGACCCCATTGACCTGACGTCCTGGCCTGAGCTGAGCAAGGTGGACGTGGTGGCGGTGCTTCCCTCCTACGCCCGGGCTCGTGCGTTGGTTTGGGGGACGGTCACATTGGGCCTTGGACTTGCCTTTTCTGGGCCGCTGGTTGCGATTTCCGTGTGGGGAGACAAATCTCCGTCGGTTTGGCTCTGGGTGGTTTTTGGCGGGCTGTGGGTCACATCCATGGGCCTTTGGGCGCTGGAAGAATGGAAAGGATGGCCTTTGCGAGGCTATTTGGTGCGGGAGCGGGACGTCGTGTACCGCAGCGGCTGGTGGTCACGAACGGTGACGGCCGTGCCGTTCAGCCGCATCCAGCACAGTGAAATCCAGCAGGGTCCCCTCGGCCGATGGCTCGGTCATTGCACCCTCAAACTCTACACAGCCGGTGCATCGGGAGCCAATTTGGAAATTCCTGGACTGAGCATGGCTACGGCACGCAACATCCGTCGCATGCTCGAAAGCCACACGGATGACTGAAGTTGGATTTGCCCTTCCGAGACGACAGCACATCGTCGGCCTCTTGGTGCTGGTAGGTTGGCAGTCTCGCATGATGCTCAGGGCTGCGTGGCCGATTTTGATCGCCGCTTACGTCCAGCAGGACAACGATGCGAAGTACTTCGTTTGGGCGATTGTGGCAGGGGGTGTCCTGACGCTTTTGGGCGCGGTGCTTCATTTTTGGCGCTTCACCTTCAACGTGGTCAACAATGCCTTCCATGTGCACAAGGGCATCTTTGTTCGGGAGAAAATCAACATCCCCCTCGAACGCGTCCAGGCCGTGCACGTGGAACAAAATCTGGTGCAGAGGATCTTCGGCGTCAGCGGCCTTCGTGTCGACACCGCTGGCTCCTCAGGCTCTGAACTTCGAATCCACGCCTTGAAATGGGACGAAGCCCAAGCACTGCGCTCGATGCTGACGCGCAAGGTGACGACAGGTGAACCGGCCGCTTCTCACATCGTACATCCCGCCGAGGACAATGAAGCCCCAGCGGAAAATGCCGCCTCGGCCCCACGCATTCTAAGCCTCGACTTCAAAGCCCTCTTGAAAGTGGGGCTGAGCCAAAACCACCTGTCCAAAGTTGCTTTTGCCATTGGTGGTTTGGTCACGTTCCAGGGCTTGGCATGGGAGGTGGTGGAAACGCTTTGGCTGCGGGTGCCCGGCGTGTGGCGAACCGTTTTGGTCATCCTGTCTCCCATGCTTTTGGTCGTTTCTCCTGTGATCATCGCCTTGGCGTCGGTGCTCATTTCGCTCGTCACCACCATGCTTCGCCATTGGCAACTCCAGGTTTGGATGGAAGGTTCCCAAAAGGATCGAACAGCCGCACTGCACCTATCACAAGGCTTGCTCAACCGCCAATCCATGCAAATCCCATTGCACAAGGTTCAATCCGTGACTTGGGAAAGCACGTGGATCCGTCGCCTGTTCTCGATGGACACAGCGCACATTCGACAAGCGGCCGCGGGTGGTGCAGTGGGAGGCAGCGACAATGGAGCAGCAGGCGAGCTCGGGGGCAGCGCCATGCGCATGGGCATCCCCGCCATGAATTCAGCCCGAACGCGTGCCCTGGAATCCCTCCTCTTCCCGTCTTGGCCAGAACGGCGCCTTCACACGTTGAGGCCGCAGAAATACGCGTTGTGGATTCGGTGGGGCAAACGTGGACTGGCTTGGATTCCCTTCGCCATCGGCATCGGCTGGTGGCTTGGCACGGGATCTGGCGTGATCGTGATGCTGGCTCTGATGGCGTGGAGTGGATGGCTTTCGCGCAAGGTGTACCGAGGCGAGTGGGCCACCACCGACGGCCGCCACCTCAGTGCCCATCGCGGGTGGTTGTTCAGGAAACGCGTGATGATCGATTTCCACAAACTTCAGGCCGTTGAGTTCACCCAAAATCGGATCCATGCCCGCCGAGATGTGGCGCATTTGACCTTTCACACATCGTCTGGCATTGCACACCTGCGATATCTGCCCACGCAGACGGCCCAGTCGATTCGGGACATGGCCATGGCCAAGGTGGTCTCACACAACGGCCCTTGGATGTGATGCAACCCCGTTGAGGTCTGTGTACCTTGACTGGCATGAAACGCAGCGATTTTCTCAAACTTGGAAGCCTCTTTGGTGGAGGCGTGATCGGCGGCCTCGGATTGGGGCTTTCTTCCTGTTCAAGCGACGGGGACAGGAGGTTGGATTGGACGGCCGTCACGGGAAGCATGATGAATCACGCAGCGCCTGCGATTCCCAAAGTGCGCGTGGCGATGATTGGACTCGGAAACCGAGGCAGTTCGTTGATCGAGATGCTCGATTGGCTGGTCCAAAAGGGTCATGCCGAAATCACTGTCCTCTGCGACGTCCAAGCCGAGTACGTAAGCAGGGCGGCCGAGAAAGTGGCGACGTTTCAATCGCGCAACCCTCTGCTCATTGACGACCCATCAGACGACGCATGGAAGCGTGCATGCGATGCGGAACTGGCGGATTTGGTGGTCATTGCCACACCATGGCACCTTCACACCCACATGGCCCTGCACGCCATGGAGCAGGGGCTGCATGCTGCATCCGAGGTGCCGATAGCGGTGTCGGAAGCCGATTGTTTGGCCTTGGTGCAAACGTCTGAGCGCACCCAAAAGCATTGCATCATGCTTGAAAATTGCTGCTACAACGAAGAGGAATTGTGGCTGCTCAACATGGTGAAAAACGAGGTGTTCGGCGAACTCACCCATGCCGAATGCGCCTACCTCCACGACCTTCGGGCGCTCCTGCTGGACGCCACTTACTACCACGACCGCTGGCGCTTGCGAGAACATTTGGAGCGCAACGGCAACCTTTACACCACCCACGGCTTGGGCCCCGTATGCATGTACATGGACGTGCTGCGAGGCGACAACCTGAGCCACCTCGTGTCGATGAGCAGCAACGAGGCGGCTTTGTCGAAAGCCCTGAGGGAAGCGGACGATCCAGAATTGCAGGCACTGGCCTCGGAAGTGAAGTGTGGCGACGTCAACACCACATTGATCCGAACCACAAAGGGCAAAAGCATCATGCTTCAGTTCGACACCCACACGGGGCGTCCCTATTCAAGGCTCAACAAACTCTGCGGCACGGGTGCCGTCCACTACGGCTACCCCTCGCGTCTGTACTTCGACCACGGCCCCACATGGGACTGGCATCGTTGGGAAGACGACGATTCAGCAGGGGTGGCACGCGAGGCAGGGGTGCATCCGCTTTGGGCCTCCCTGCAATACAGCATCGCAGATCACGAACAAGGCCATGGAGGCATGGACTTTGTGATGATGTACCGGCTTATCCGTTGCCTGAACGAAGGCGTTTCGCTGGACTTGAGCGTGTACGACGGCGCGCTTTGGAGCCTTGTGGGGGCGCTAAGCGAGCGCTCGGTCGCCGCCGGCAACCAGCGCGTAGACATTCCGGACGTCAGTGGCGGACGTTGGAACGCCTTCTCGGAGCATCCAGTGTTCCGTGAAGTGTGACGCTTGATTGGCGGGCTTGCATTGATCCAAAACCTATCTTGGGCGCCATGAGAAACGTGGTGAGCCTGTTGGTGGCATTGGTTGGGGTGATAGGCACTGCTTGGGGCCAAATCGACAACGAGTTTTGGTTTGTGGCCCCCGAGGTCATCAGCTCCCATGAGGATGCTCCAATTCGAATCCGCATCGCTGCGTTTGACCTCCCTGCAGAGGTTCAGCTCACCATGCCCGCCAATCCTGGGTTTGCGCCCATTCAGGTGAGCGTCGCCGCTGGGGGAGCTTCGACCCTTGATTTGACCCCGTTCCTCAACGAACTCGAAAACATGCCATTCGACGAGGTGCACAACAAGGGATTGTTTCTTCAGAGCACCACGAACATCTCGGCCTATTACGAAGTGGGACAAACCTTCAATACGGACATCTTCGCCTTGAAGGGAGACAATGCTTTGGGCACTTCCTTTCACCTCCCCTTCCAAACTTTCGCCAACAACAGCTACGGTGCTTCGCCATCGGGATTTGATGTGGTGGCCTCGGAGGCCAACACGGTGTTGACGATCACTCCTTCGCAAGATTTGGTGGGTCACCCTGCGGGTGTTCCCTTTGAAATCACGTTGCCGGAAGCCGGTTCCACCTATTCCGCACGGGCAGCGGGCACGGCCGCCGGCGCCCACCCCGTGGGCACCACCATCACGGCCGACAAACCGGTGGCCGTGACGTTGCATGACGACTCGGCGAACAGCAGCTTTTTTGGCGTGTGCTCGGACCTCATGGGCGATCAACTCGTGGCCGACGACTTGCTGGGGACAGAACACATTGTTGTGGCTGGATACTTGTCTCCCCACGACCGGCTGCAAATCCTCGCAACCGAAGATGGGACCACCGTCTTCGTGGACGGCGCTTTGGTGGCCACCCTGCAAGAGGGAGAATCTCACGAACACATTCTCAACACGCCTTCGGCCTACATCCTAACCTCGGCGCCGGTGGCGATTTGGCAATCCACAGGGTTCGGATGTGAATTTGGGGGGGCGCTGTTGCCTCATGTGGAATGTACAGGTTCCAGATCTGCGGTTTTTGTGCGGTCGACGGGTGAGACCATGCGTTTCAACATCATTGTTCCCGCGGGAGGAGAGGACGACTTCTTGTTCAATGGGCAGGCCAGTGTCCTGAACGTACCCGGCACCCAGTTTTTTGACGTGCCCGGCAATCCCGATTGGAAATTCGCCCAAATCACCACCTTGGAAGGCCAAATCCCCGTCGGACAAGCTACCCGCATTGAGAACACCACCACGGCGTTTCACATGGGCATCATCAACGGCGGCGCCAACACCGGCTCCCGGTATGGCTACTTCACCGACTACGGCGCGTTCAAATACCAAGCGGTCAACCAGACCCTCAATCCGTGTCTTGGCGATGCCGTCACCCTAGAAGTGAATCCCATTGAGAACGGGACTTACGATTGGACCGGGCCCAACGGATTCACTTCAACGGGCCTGACGTTGGACCTCGGCGTGGTCGAGCCCTCCGACTCAGGGACCTACATCGTTCAGGGTTTCGAAGGCGACTGTCCCATTGAAAACGACACGATTGAAGTGGTGCTTCACACTCCCTCTGCACCCCCTGTCGTTACCGACGATGTGACGGGATGCCAGGGCACCGACGTCGTGCTTGAATCGGACAACGAGAATGTGGTTTGGACGGGACCCAATGGCTTTGAAGCAACTGGGGGCACGGCCGAGTTGATTGATCCCACAGTCGCAGAAAGCGGCACGTACACGGCAACCGTCGACAATCCATACTGTCCTCAAGCCTCTTCCTCCGTGCAAGTGGACATCTCGGAGTCGTTCAGCTACGAAGTGCTGGACGACGACATTGACATCTGTGCGGGTTCTCCCCTTTCGCTGGGCGTGGAACCCGTGGCCGATGGACTGTACCAATGGACCGGTCCCAATGGCTTCGACCAAATTGGCACCGAGGTGGAGATTGAAGAGGCGACGGTGTTTGACTCAGGCCTCTACATCATTCAAGGATTCAATGGCATGTGCGACATCGAGAACGACACTGTGACCGTGGTGGTGCATTCCCCCCTGCCCGCCCCAATCCTCTCTGAGGACGTGACCGTCTGCGAAGGATTTACCCTCACCGTCGGGGCAGACACAGAAAACGTGCAATGGACAGGCCCCAATGGTGACGGTCACGAAGGCCAATTTTGGGTGATTTCGAACGTCACCTTGGACGACGCCGGTGTGTACACGGCGGCCGCGGCGGATGCCCACTGCACGCCAGCCAACGCATTGATGAACGTGGAGGTCGTGACGGAGAGCGACCTCAACATGGATTGGACGGCTGAATTTGAAGTTTGTCCCGGAGAAGAGCTCATCTTGACGTTGCCTGACAACGTCACGGCCAGCAATCCGAGCATCCAATGGTCATGGTTGGCTGAAGGCGCTTCGGCGTTTGTCAACGTCTCGGATCAGCCCACATTCGCGGTCACCGAAATGGGCACCTACGTGGCTGAAACCTCAGTCCAGACCCCCTGCTTCGTTGTAAGCGAAGGCGTGGTGGAAGTGGTGCCACTGGCATGTGCCTTGCTGATGCCCAATGTCATCACGCCCGGCAACGACAACGTGAACAACCGTTTTGTGATCCCCAACCTTGGATCCTACGACCGGTCTTCCATCCAAATCTTCAATCGGTGGGGCAACAAGGTGTTCAGCCACGACGATTTTGGCTCCACCCTTGGATGGCTCCCTGAGGACAATGTCTCTGCCGGCGTGTACTACTACATCCTGAACGTCAACCGCGACAACGAGACCTTGACCATCACCAACGAAGCCGGAACGACCACCTACACGGAGCCTGGGAACGTGGAGGTGCATGGGACGCTGACGGTCATCAAGTGACGCCAAGTTCAGCAACGCGCGTGCGCCACTGAATCTACACGCATCTTACTCTTCGGAAGGCCCTTCGGGTGCAGATGGCATGTCAAGCACAGCTTGGCTTTCGCCTTTGTCGAGGGTGCCTACATCTTTGAGGCGGCGCTGCATGACGTTGGTGCGTGTGCTGCGCAAATCCTCGAGGGACTTCTTCGCCGTGGAAAGTTGCTTGTCCACCTTTTCGAGCTGGTCTGAGAACTTGCCAAACTCCGTTTTCACCGCTTCCAAGATTTTCCAGACCTCGCTGCTTTGTTTGGTCACAGCAAGCGTGCGGAAGCCCATTTGAAGGCTGTTGAGCAGCGCCGACATGGTGGTCGGCCCTGTGACGGTGATGCGGTATTTCCGTTGGAGGGTTTCGAAGACCCCTGGGTGACGAAGGACCTCTGCATACAAGCTTTCAATGGGCAAGAACATCACCCCAAAGTCCGTGGTGTACGGCGCCTCCACGTACTTCTCCGAGATGTCTTTGGCAAACTTTTCCAGTGTGGTGGCCAGCGCCTTCTCCGCTTGGACAATGGCCTCCTGCTCGCCGGCCTCACGGGCATTGATGAGTTTGTGGTAGCCTTCGAGAGGGAATTTCGAGTCGATGGGCAACCACACCACTTCGTCGTCGGAATTGCCCGGCATGCGGACCGCGAATTCAACCCTTTCCGTGGACCCGGGTCGTGTCGCCACGTTCTCGGCATACTGCTCCCTGGGAAGCAATTGCTCGATGATGTTGGCGAGTTGATATTCACCAAGAATGCCCTTGGTTTTGACGTTGGTCAGCACCTTCTTCAAATCCCCTACTCCACTTGCAATGTTCTGCATTTCGCCAAGACCCTTGTGCACCTGCTCAAGGCGCTCGCTGACCAACTTGAAGCTCTCGCCAAGTCGCTTTTCCAGGGTATCCTGCAGCTTCTCATCCACTGTCTTGCGCATCTCCTCAAGGCGCTTGCCATTGTCCTCACGGATCGCCGTCAATTGCTTCTCCACCGTCTCCCGGACGTCCTTGACCGCGTCGAGCGATTGCTTGCCCTGGGTGTGGAGCTGCTTGAGCAGGTCCTCAAATTGTTGACGCAAGAGGTCCTGTTGGGATTTGGCATTCTCGTCAAGGCGCTTCTCAAATGCAGTCAGCGTCTTGCGAAGCTCCTCGCGGTCTTCCTTGGCGGAATTGCCAAACTCAGTGCGATTTCTCGTGAACTCCTCGCGGATCAACTTCTCAGAGTCGTTGACCTTGTCTTTCAACGAGCGCAAGGCATCCTCCGTTCCAGCACCTCCACTCCCGCCAACCTTGCTTCGCAATCCCAAAACAAGGACACAAGCAAGCAGCGAAGCAGCGGCTGAAAAGGCGATGAGAAGTGTTGTCATGGTTAAGGTTCGAGGGTTGCAACTAAGGTGTTGCTTATCAGTTCATCAAATCTACACATTGCAACGGCACACGTGATTGGCATGTTGTCTTCACCTGCTGAAACTTCATGACAGAAAAAAGCCGGCCACATCAAGGACCGGCTTTTCAAAGTTCTTGTTGGCGTCTTGCAGCTTATGCTGTCACTGCGGCAAGGACCTCGGCCATTTTGGAGCCGATGTCCGCAGGGCTGTCCACCACGTGGATGCCGCACTCGCGCATGACGCGCTTCTTGGCCTCGGCCGACTCGTCTTCACCAGACACGATGGCGCCCGCGTGGCCCATCGTGCGGCCCTTGGGTGCCGTGACACCAGCAATGAAGCCGACGACGGGCTTGGTGCCGTTCGCCTGAATCCAACGTGCCGCTTGGACCTCGAGGTCACCGCCGATCTCACCGATCATCACGATGCCCTTTGTTTCGTCGTCCGCCATGAGGAGCTTGACCGCTTCGAGGGTCGTCGTGCCGATGATGGGGTCTCCACCGATGCCGATGGCCGTGGTTTGGCCGAGGCCGGCCTTCGTGCACTGGTCGACCGCCTCGTACGTGAGGGTGCCCGACTTGGAGACGATGCCCACGACGCCTGGCTCGAAGATGAAGCCGGGCATGATGCCCACCTTCGCTTGGCCCGCTGTGATGATGCCGGGACAGTTGGGACCGATGAGGGTGCAATCGCGGTTGTCGATGTACGTCTTCACCTTGACCATGTCCGCCACAGGAATGCCCTCCGTGATGGCCACGATGACCTTGATGCCGGCGTCGGCCGCTTCCATCAACGCATCGGCTGCAAACGCAGGCGGCACAAACACAATGCTCACGTCCGCGCCGGTTTCGGCGACGGCCTCGGCGACCGTGTTGAACACGGGACGGTCGAGGTGGGTTTGGCCTCCCTTTCCAGGAGTCACGCCACCGACGACGTTGGTGCCGTATTCAATCATTTGGCCTGCGTGGAAGGTGCCTTCGCCTCCTGTGAAGCCTTGCACAATGATCTTGGAGTCGCGGTTGACGAGAACGCTCATGTCCTGTGGGTGATGTTTTGCGGCGAATGTATCGCCTTCGTTTGTGAATGCGCGGCAAATTTAGGCCAAATTCGCGCCATGAACTCCACCCTTCGCGACGCAGTTGACGGTGCCACGATTTGCGCGATCTCCACCGCACCAGGTGCGGGTGGAATTGCGGTGGTTCGCATCTCCGGTTCCGACGCCCTCACCTTTGGATCCAAGGTCTTCTCCAAGCCCCTTGATGTCATTGCCGACCGCTCGGTCGCCTTCGGCCGCTTCCGCGACGCCAACGGCACCGTCCTCGACGAAGGACTCGCCCTCATCTTGCGCGGCCCCGGCTCCTACACCGGCGAAGACACGGTGGAGTTCAACATCCACGGCTCGCAATTCATCCAGCGTGAAGTCATGCGGGCGCTCATCGAGGCAGGATGCCGCCAGGCCGGCCCTGGTGAATTCACCCAGCGCGCTTTCCTGAACGGCCGGCTCGACCTCACCCAGGCCGAAGCCGTCGCCGACCTCATTGCCGCGGAACACGCGGGCGCGCACCGCCTTGCCCTCGACCAACTTCGAGGCGGCTTCGCCCGCGAGATCAACGCCCTGCGCGAAGCCCTGATCGGCTTTGCTGGCCTCCTCGAACTCGAGCTCGATTTTGCCGAGGAGGACGTCGAGTTCGCCGACCGCGAACGCTTCGACGCCCTGCTCGCCGACCTCCTTGCCCGAGTCGGTCGCCTTGCGGACAGTTTCGCAACCGGCAACGCCATGAAAGAAGGCATCCCCGTGGCCATTGTCGGCGCCCCCAATCGAGGCAAGTCCACCCTGCTCAACGCCCTACTTGGCGATGACCGGGCCATTGTCTCCGACATCCCTGGAACGACCCGCGACACGGTGGAGGATGCCTGCACCATCGACGGCCTTCGGTTCCGGTTCATCGACACAGCCGGCCTCCGGGACACAGACGACGTCGTGGAAGCCGAAGGCATTCGCCGTGCCTTGTCCAAGGCCTCCAGTGCCTCCACGGTCCTGCTCCTGCTCGACGCCAGCACGGATGCGCGCGAAGACGTCCAAGCCCGAATCGCGTCCCTCAACCTTGCGTCCGACTCTCATCTGATTGTCGTTTGGAACAAGTGCGACCTCGCCCCAGCTCCCGATAGCACCGACGACGTCCCCACGCTGTCGCTGAGCGCATCATCGGGAAAGGGACTCGACAAGTTGCGAGAAGCTCTAGTCAAGCAGCACAACGCCAACGACAAAGGGCATCAACTCGTCGTCACCAACTTGCGTCACTTCGAAGCACTCACCGCTGCCAAATCTGCACTTCAGGCGGTGCGTGACGGACTGCGCAACGGCATTCCCGGCGACCTCGTTGCCGTTGATGCGCGACAAGCACTGCACCACCTCGGTGAAATCACCGGAGCAGTCCATGCCGACGACATTCTCGGCCACATCTTCTCTCACTTCTGCATCGGCAAATAAAAAGCCCGGACCTCTCGGCCCGGGCTTCTCATCACGTCGCCATGACGTGATTCACATTCCTCAGCGCTGGATGGCCAATCGCTGAACGCTAACGCCACGCTCGTCGCTAAGCATCACGTTGTACGAGCCGCTGCTCAAGCCGGACAGGTCGAGAACCGTGTTGCCTTGCAGCGCGACGTTCTGCTCCGTCCACACCACGCGACCAGCGCCGTCGAGCACCTGAACCGTTACCCCTGTGTGGAAGCCAGCGACCGTCAAGGTCACCTCGCCTGTGGTTGGGTTGGGGAACATACCGAAGGTGAGCATGGACGCTTCTTCGACGCCATCCACTTCACCCACGCAATCGCAGTTTTCATCGATGACATCATTGTCTGTCGCCTCATCACCATCGTCACACGCGTCACCCACCAAAATGCAAGACTCGTCGTCAATGATCGCCGTATCGTCGTAGTTGCAGGCATCTGGGTTTGTGCAACCCGCGCAAGACTCAAACTCACAAGAGCCATCGTCGATGGTCGCCGTATCGTCATAGTTGCATGCCGTCGCATCCGTGCAACCCGCGCAAGACTCCAAATCGCACGATCCATCGTCCACCGTAGCAGTTGGATCGTAGTTGCAAGCCATTGGATCGGTGCAACCCTCCACAATAGGCACTCCAGCACAGGAACAATCTTCACCAATAACATCATTGACGGTCATGGCATCGCCATCATCGCAAGCATCGCCTGGGACAATGCAAGAACCGTCGTCGTCAGTGGCACCTTCGGTGTAATTGCACGCTGCGTCATTTGTGCAACCTGCAACTTCCAGTTCGTCACACACCCCATCACCATCGGCATCGTTGATGCATCCATCACAGTCGTAGAACACCTCTGGATACACACAGGTGCCGTTGTCTGTATCGGCATTTTCGTCGTAGTTGCATGCTGTTTCATCCGTACAACCCAATCCCTCTTCAGAGTCGCATACTCCATTGTCATTGGTGTCTGCCTCGCAGGTGCCATTGCACACACCCAAAGCGTCCAGTTCAGCAGTACCACCACATTCTCCGGCACAATCAAGCGTCAAACAAGAGCCATCATCAATGGTGGCATTCTCATCGTAGTTGCAAGCCGTAGCATCGGTGCAACCTGCGCAAGAGCTGTTGTCTCCATCGCAAACACCACATTCATCCAATTCAGCAGTACCGCCACATTCTCCGGCACAATCAAGTGACAAGCAAGAACCATCATCTATGGTCGCCGTCTCATCGTAGTTGCACGCATCTGAGTCGGTGCAACCCGCGCAAGACTCAGACTCGCAAGAGCCATCGTCGATGGATGCCGTTTCATCGTAGTTGCATGCAGCTGGATCTGTGCAACCCGCGCACGAGTCAGACTCGCAAGAGCCGTCATCAATGGTGGCCGTCTCATCGTAGTTACATGCCGTGGCATCTGTGCAACCCGCGCACGAATCAAACTCGCAAGAGCCGTCATCAATGGTCGCCGTCTCATCGTAGTTACATGCTTCAGCGTCGGTACAGCCAGCACAGGATGTGAATTCACAAGAACCGTTGTCTGAGGTTGCTTCAGCATCGTAGTTGCAGGCAGCTGAATCTGTGCATCCGCCACAAGAGGATCCGTCCCCGCCACAAATGCCACAAGCATCCAGCACGTTGCCCTCGCAGTCACATTCGCCTTCCGCGATGCCTTCTCCACCACACACGCCACACTCGTCAAGGACGTTGCCGTCGCAATCGCATTCGCCTTCCGCAATGCCATCACCGCCACAAACGCCACACTCGTCAAGGACGTTGCCATCG
>JBELLK010000074.1:0-3685 GCA_042088625.1 Flavobacteriales bacterium | reverse complement strand
CGAATTTCAATCATTACAAGCGCCGTAGGAGAAAAACGATTTGTTCAATCGCCAAAATACCAATCCAAAGGGGGATAATCACTTCACCAAATCAGGGTCAAGGGTGTTCGGCTTCTGTCCTGCTGGGTCCACAAGAAGATGGACTTAACGTTGTGCAAAGTCTAGAGTTACTCAAAAGGCGAAGCAAAAGCGGTTTCCGTTGTCAATCCATCGTCTGTCAATGTGTTCATGAAGGCGATTAGATCGACTTTATCTTGGTCGGTCAGCATCAACCCGGTGGACATGGTTGCTGCCAATGCAGGGTCGAGCGTGCTTGATTCCTGTAATCCATGGTCGTAATGATCCAACACCTCTTCAAGAGTGTTGAAGCGCCCATCATGCATGTAGGGTGCGGTTAGGGCGATGTTTCTCAGTGAAGTCACCTTGAAGCGTCCGAGGTCTTCATCATTTCCAGTCACGACGAAACGTCCCAAGTCTTGATGCGTCCCTTGAGCGTCCAATCCGTTGTTCATGAATTCGCTGTTGGAGAAATTGATGCCTCCGTGACAATGTTGGCAGTCTGCACCACTGTATTCAGGGAAAAATTCGTTGTATTCCGTGTTGAACAACTCCATACCTCTCAATTCCGATTCGGTCATTTCCGTCAGCCCGGCCAAATAGCGGTCGTATTTCGAGGAAAAAGATGTGATGGACAACATGAATTGTTCCATGGCGAGCGACATCCTTTCACGGGTGATGAGTTCGTCGCCAAAAGCTCGAATGAACGCGTCGATGTAGGCTTGGTCAGCAGACAGTTTGGCAATCGCATCGTCCAGCGTTTCATCCATCTCAAGCTCATCCTGGATGGGGAGCAAACTTTGATGACGCAACAATTGCGGGCCGCCATCCCACAAAAATCCATTCGTATTCCATGCCATGTTGAAGACAGCCATGGCATTGCGGTGTCCTTCAAGGCCGTTGATTCCTATACTGAATTGGGCTGTGTCGGAGAAAGCTGCGCCCTGCCTGTGGCAAGTCGCGCAACTCATGGTTCCGTCACCACTCAATTCAGTTTCATAAAACAGCATTCTCCCGAGATGGACTTTGGTTTCAGTGAGTGCATTGTCCTGGGGTAGAATTGGAGGAGGCACGTGGTTAGGCAAAACGAGGGCAAAAGGCGTCAAATCCTGTTCCACCGTCGGCTCATCTTCCCGGCAGCCAACAAGCAATGTCAAAACACAGATTACACCAGCTACGGCCAACAATGTGTCCTTGCCCATTCTTACGGTGTCCAATTTCATCGAGTCAGATTTTCTCCCCAACTTATAAACGAGTCGTCAGTCAAGGCATGCAGAAAAGCCTTGAGATGTTCTTTTTGAGCATTGGTCAGCGTGATGGGTTCAATTTCAAGCGCTTTGTTGGGATGTGATGAACCGCCAGATTCGTAATGGGCCAAAACATCATCAAGGGTGGCGAGGCTCCCATCAAACATGTATGGCGCAGTCAAGCCAACGTTTCTCAAACTCGGCACCTTGAATTTTCCGATGTCCTCTGTCCTCCCTGTCAATCTGGACAATCCGGGGTCGTCATACGTTTCATACAACCCATTGTTTGCAATGCGGTGGTCGGTAAACAGAAACCCGCCATGACATCTTGCACAGCCTATTTCCGAGAACACTTCTAGGCCAGAAAGCTCAGCGGCAGTCATGGCTTCAGAATTACCAACGAGCCATTGGTCGTATGGACTGTTTCCATCCACCATTCCTCGCTGAAAGGCTGCGAGCGCGCGTGTTACGACATATGGCGATGGCCCTTGGCCATAGGCCTTCATACTGGCTTCTACATAGGATTCGTCACTCGCCAAATTGTCGGCAATCACAACGATGTTGTGATGAAATTCGTTTTCCTCCTGTATGGGGACGAGAGCCTGCATTTCTAAGGTTGGGACGCCTCCTTCCCTGAGGAAATAGGGGAGATATCCAACATTTGCAAGCACAGGCACATTTCGAGTCCCAGAGGCGTTGGAGGCGCCTAGAGAAGTGGCTGTTGAAGATCCAAAAGCCATAGATGGGAGGTGACAACTTGCACAAGAAACCGAGCCGTCAATTGAAAATTGAGGATCAAAAAACATCCGCTTCCCCAACTCCCATCGGGCGATGTTGAGCTCGTTGTCTTCAGGCTGAGGCATTTCAGGCCAATGTTCAGGCGCTTGCCTCCAGGGCACGTCCACTTCAGAGATTGCAACGTCTTTTCGGCAGGACACGCACAACACCGCGACCAAAGGAATCCACCCAATCAACGGTCTGCTCATTTCCACCAAGTTTCAATGCCCAAAGACGTGTGTCATTCCTTCACAAAGCGTTGCGAGGCCAAGGGCGCTCCATGCACGTCCTGAACCACCACCACATACGGTCCAGCTTGCAATGCGTCAACACGAAGGGAAGTTCTTGATTGCATCAATCCATCCATCACTTTTTGCCCTGTGGCGTTGAAAATGATCCATTGATAAGGGCTTTCTGGGACGTTGGCATTGAGCACGAGGCTCTCCGTTGTTGGATTTGGAAACACTTGAAAAGCGGGTTCGACGATTGTTTCATTGATGCTCAAGGGAAGAGCTTGTCCAAACACTGAATTCTTCATGTTCAACATCGTCTCTGCGGCCTCTTCGGTGCCTGAATGTTCGATGAACCCTTGTTCCAGGGGCAAGCCTATGAACATGCCCTCGTAATTGGCGTCCAATGTGATGGTCACAGTCCCATCGACGGTCTGGGAATCCAAGATGGTATGGTCTTGGTGGTGGAAGTTTTGATCTCCCAAGGCGTGAACCTGGCTCGTGGCGGCCAAATTCGCTCCGCTAAATCCTTCAAAAGCCAAAAAACGGTACCCCGAGGCCCAACCCCAATGCATACTAGGAAATTGTGGTGCGAGCGGGTGATCTCCGGGATACGTCGATGGGTCAATGCCAACATTGTGGTCAGCATCAACACCTACGCCAAACGAAAGGGCTTCCACCTCTTCAATGTTCCATTGGCCCAAAGGGTATGTTCCGTTGTCACCTGCATTCGCGAGAATGTAGACATCGGTCAATTCGGTTTCTTGGCCACCATCATGGGTCACGACGAAATCGCATAGGTAGTATTCTAATCTGTCAACGCGCACTTGCGACGATTCAACATTGTACGTTTGCCCAAGCACAAAGGACTCCCCGTTCATCATGTGATTCACCTGAAAGACAATTTCGTTTTGAGCATAGGCCGTAAAGGCCAAAATGATGAATGAAGATGACAGGATGAGATGTGTACATTTCATGAGAACAGACTTTTGGGATACATCTAAAAACACCGGTTAGAAAGATACTCCAAATTGTTCTAATCAGTTGTCATCGTTGCTCATGACCATCCATCCTTTGACAATTCGTGTCCTGTGGATTTGGACCAAAACGGCGAAGTATATTTTGCTGAATTGATGAATTTGCTAGGTACACTTGGGAGGTCTTTTATTGGTTCTTCAGGGTCAGAGCGACCTGAGCTGTGGAAAAAAGCCTGTCAGGATTGGCATTTTTCAAATCAAATCCGGGTTGAGGGTGTTCGGCTTCTGTCCTGCTGGGTCCACAAGTAACGTGGGCTTGACATTCTGGGCAGATTTGTAAAACCTACTTGACCAAATCGGGGTCGAGGGTGTTCGGCTTCTGTCCTGCTGGGTCCAC
>JBELLK010000037.1:3064-22628 GCA_042088625.1 Flavobacteriales bacterium | reverse complement strand
ACCCAGGACCCTCTCATTAAAAGTGAGATGCTCTAACCAGCTGAGCTACCAGGTCGTTCTCCTTCGTTAAGGGGGGGCAAAGATAGTCAGATTTTCTCACGCACAAACTTTTTTGAAGGACATGCTCAATCGAGTTCCTTGGACCAATGTCGAGTATCTTCGACGGCATGAATGTTGGCATTGTAACAAGGCATCCGTTCTCCTCAATGCGGATGGCATGGGCTGTGGGAATCACGGTGATGATGTTGTCGGCCGTTCCCTCTGAGGGACAAGCCCAAAAGGCCATGGACCTCCCAGGCATGACGGTGGTGGCAAAGCATCACGGATTGAGTGAGGTGACCCTTCAAAACGAATGGACAGAGCACGTGCGCGAGGCCATCATGGTCTCTCAAGGTTGGGTTTGGGTTCAGTCGATCAAGGAAGGTGTTCAACCGGTTACATCGCAACCCGTGGAATGCGAAGGCATCAACGAACTCTTGATGGCGGGTGAACTCATGCACACTGAAAGCACGTCGTTTTACCCCTGTCATTCGGGTGGTTTCGTCCAATTGGTGTCGAGTGCTTTTCTGGACAAGCTTGAAGCCCGGTACCTCATCAACGCCAAGGCCAAATTGAACCGATGAACGTCATGAAGAAGCATTTTCAGCGCGCCGCATGGTCGCTTGCCGCGATGTCTTTGGCGGCCCTGGTCGATGCCCAGGTCAGCATCGCCGATCAAGATTTGATTGAGGATTGTGAGGGCGTGGTCACGGATTCCGGTGGAAGCGCTGCCGGGTACGGTCCAGATGAAACCCAAAGCGTCACCATCTGTCCACCAGAAGGGGAAGAAACGGTTTGGATTGAGTGGCAGGTTTTCGACCTGGACCCAACTTCGACCATCAGTGTTTACGACGGGGAGACAACGTTTTCGGCCCTTTTGGCACAAGGAACAAACGATCAATTGGCTGGCAACAGCTATGTCGCCGGAATCGGCAATCCCACGGGTTGTTTGACCATCACCTTCACCAGTGGATCTGGTGCGAATGTGGAAGGTGATTTTGCGTTCAGCATCAACTGCGGACAACCATGTGCGGTGCCTGTGCCGGTGTTGAACTCTACTTCTCCATCGCCGCTCAGGGCGTGTCCTGGAGAGGAGATTGTGTTTGATGGCACCACGTCATTCAGCTCAGGTTCAGCAACCATCACCACATGGAATTGGGATTGGAATGGAGATGAGGCTGTGGATGAAACCACAGAGGCAGGTGTGGCCACCCACACGTATGATGATCCAGGCATTTACCGGGTTCAAATGAGCTTGGTGGACGACGCCGGTTGTGAAAGCATCGATTTGACCAACTACATGGTGCATGTCAGCAACGAGCCTGTGTGGGGGATTGAGCCATTGCAACGGACGGCCTGTACAGGCGATGAGGTCTCATTGAACGTTGAGGTGGAAGGTCAAGAGTTTGTCCTTGCTCCAAGTGCGGACTTCGGCGATGGATTGTTCATCCCTGACATTGTTGGAGAGTGTTTCACGAGCGAGCTCACGTTCACCCAGTTCATCCCAGGCCAGACCATCGGCGATGCCAGTGCAGCTGTCGAACAGCTCTTCATGAACTTTGAGCACAGTTACATGGGGGATTTGATCATTTCCTTCATTTGTCCAAATGGCCAATCGATTCAGGTGATTGACCAAGCAGGAGGCACAACGTTTCTCGGTGTGCCTGTGGACAACGACGCCGACCCTGACACACCGGGTGAGGGATTTGATTACTCTTGGGATCCAGATGCGACCAATGGCACATGGGGTGACAATGCCGGCATCGGAACGCTTCCAGCAGGTGCTTACGAGAGTTTCCAAACTTTCGCCAACCTCGACGGGTGTCCACTCAACGGGGTATGGCAAATCGAAATTTGCGACCTGTTGGGTTCAGACAATGGTTTTGTGTTTGGTTGGGGCATTCAGTTTGCAGACAGCCTTTATCCCGTGGAACAAAGCTTCACCCCCGTGTTCGGGTTGGAATGCGACAGCACGTTTTGGACAACGGCGGACCAAGACGAGCATGTGGTGTACAGTGGCCAGTGGAATTGTGCAGATGTGGGTGTGACCATGAACACGCCAGGGACAGAGACGTACACCGCCCATGCGGTCAACAACTTTGGCTGTGAGTTTACGCAAGACGTGACGGTGGATTACGTGGCTTTCGATGCGACCATCGAAGCTTCTTCGGAAATTTTCTGTGGTGTTCCTGTGGAGTTGGATGTGGTTGTGGCCGGTGCGGACCCTGCTGATTTGACCGTTGAATGGAACAACAGTCCATTTTTGAGCGACACGTTGGGTGCTGAGGTGACGGTGTCGGGCATGAATGCCCCGCAGTCGTTCCAAGCGAACATCTCTCAGGCGTACGACGACTTTCCCGGATTGCTTTGTGCCACCACGAGCTCCATCACGGTGGGCACCTGCGAAATCATCATTCCCAACGTGGTGACGCCATACTCGACAAGTGGGGACAACGACAACTTCCGAATTCCTGGCATCCAATCGTACGAGGACGTTGAAATTACCATTTTGAATCGGTGGGGAACCGTGGTGTTTGAAAGTGACGACTTCGGCGCCTCCCCAACGTGGGATTGCGCGGCAGATGGCGCCAGTTCTGGGGTTTACTACTACATCCTGACCATCCCTGTGGAAGAGGGGCCGTTGGTGGTGACGGACATCAATGGAGAGCGTGTCGAATACGACGGGAATGGCCCATTCACGTTTGAAGGCATGTTCCACCTGATGGATTGAGCTGACTTCAGCCGCGCATGCATCCGCTTGACTTGTTGACGTCTTGGACGGAAGCCTTGCTGGCTGAGCGGGAAGAGGAACGCCTTCGGTTCGAAGGCTTGCAGGCAGACGTTTCTTTAAAGGCCCGAAGGGCGGAAGGACTGACGTGGTCCCCGGTGGAGGTCACATCTGCTTCGTACGCTTATGGTGGGGCCAAATGGCATTTGAAGTGCCAAGAGGGGGGCGGGTTGCCTGGAGCGTTTCGCGTGGGCAGTGCCATATCCCTGAAACCTGTTGGTGCAGAGGTTGACACCGAGGCCATTGGCGTTTGGCCTGCCAGGGTGATGAAAGTTCGCGGCATGGAGTTGGAGGTGGTGTTGGAGGGCGACGGACCAGAGGGCATTGCGGTACAGCACATCCCATGGACGGTGGATGCACGGGCCGACGAACGCAGCTTCAACGCCATGGCACATGCCTTGAGTCACTGGGTGAACGTCGAGGATCCGGAGCGCGTGCGGTTTCGAGATCTCGTGTTGGGCCTTTCGGATTGGCCAGCGCCGTTCGACACGCAGGGAGCGGTTGCCGGAGAAGTCACTGGATTGAATTCCCGGCAGATGTGCGCCGTTCAAGCCATGTGCTCCGAGGCTCCTGTTGCGCTTTTGCATGGCCCGCCCGGAACGGGGAAAACCCGAACCTTGGTGGCCGGCATCGGGGAATTGGTGAGTACTGGTCAGCGCGTGCTTGCGTCCGCTCCGTCCAACATGGCTGTAGATGTGATGGTGGAGCGTTTGGCGGAGGCGGGGTTGAACGTGGTGCGACTCGGACACCCCATGAGGGTCAGCGATGGCGTGGTCAACCGCACGTTGGATGCAAGGGTGCAGGCGCAGCCTGAGTTTGGAAGGGTTGTGAAGACGCGGCAGGAAGCCGAGCAACGGCAGCGTGATGCCGACAGATACGTGCGGAATTTTGGGCCAGAACAGAGAGAGGCCAGGAGGGCGGCACGCGCGGACGCCCGGGCCATGCGCAAGGAAGCAGAGAACCTTGAGGCTTATCTGTCAGAATGGGTGTTGCGAGAAGCCGACGTGGTGTGTGCCACCTTGGTGGGCTGTGATGACCGTCGATTGAGGGGGGTGACCTTTGACGTGGCTGTGGTGGACGAAGCCGCCCAGGCGCTTCCTCCAGCCACCCTCATTCCCATGAGAAGGGCGGATCGACTCGTGCTTTGTGGAGATCCCTGCCAGCTGCCTCCAACTGTCAAGAGCCGCGGTGGCGCAGTGCTGAAAAAGACCATGCTCGAGCGCTTGATTGAAAAGCATGGAAGCCAAACCGTCATGCTCGAAGTCCAGCACCGCATGCACGAAGCCATCATGTCCGCAGGCAATGCCCGGTTCTATGACGGCAAACTGCAAGCCCATGAAGATGTGGAGAGTCGCGCACTAGAGGGCATCAATCCGTGGGTTTGGGTGGACACGGCAGGATGCGGTTTTGACGAACAGCGCTCGGAAGAGGGGGGCAGCGTGTCCAATCGGGAGGAGGCGGAGTTTGTGTTGGACCGGGCCACCGATTGGTTGGTCCTGCACCCTGGGATGTCGCTGGGCATCGTGGCACCTTATTCGGCGCAGGTGGAGCTGTTGAAAGTGCTTTGGCAGGAACGCGTGCGCGACGGAGCGCAAACGGATGCTTCAGCGGACGTCACGATCCACACAGTGGACGGATTTCAGGGCCAAGAACGGGATGGGATGCTCGTGTCCATGACGCGGAGCAACGACCGAGGTGAGGTCGGCTTCCTCAACGAACATCGACGCATTCACGTCGCCCAAACCCGGGCAAAAATGGCGTGCATGCTCGTGGGAGACAGCGCGACATTGAGTGCAGATCCGTACCTCGGTTGGCTGTTGGAGCATGCTCAGGAGCGAGATGCATACGACAGCGCCTGGTCCTGGATGGTTTGACGCCTCTGAGACTCAGGCGACGTCGGGCTCGAGTGAGGCCTCGTTTTTGGGTTGTTCTTGCCCGTCAACCACTTGCCACTCGTCCTGGGGAAATACCTCCACGATTTTTTGGTACGCAATCGAAGGAATGACGTACCCGACGCCAAGCTGGTTCATGTGCTGGGAGACCTTGTCGTAGGCATCGCGGACATCGGTCGCGCTCAGCAAGATGTGTTGGTTGCTTTCCTTTTCCGTGCCTCGGTCGGCGTCAAAAGAGGTCATCGCCACTTTCACACGAAACCACTTGTCGCATTCCGGGTAGCGAATGACTTCGATGAGGTTGGTTTTGGTCAGCTGGGTGATCTCGAACGGCCGGATGCCTTCGTACTCGCAGATTTGGGTCATGCGGGTCTCCGCTTCCGTGTACGTGTAGGCGTCCAGCACGAACTGTTCCACCTTTTTGACTTCTGCACCTTCGCTGTCCAAAGACCGCGAACTGACCTTGCAATTGAACCAATGTTTGACCATGATGCGAAGCTACTCGGAGGCGCGAGCGCTGTTCACCATGGAGATGTGAAAATTGCTCACAGGTCATGCACATTTGGTCTGCTGCCGCGATGTAGTTTGGGCTTCATGCAATTGCCGGAGGACACATACATGCACAAGGGGCAGCGTCGCAAGCTGCTTCAGGAGTTGCGCGAGATGGGCATTCAAGATGAGCGCGTATTGGATGCAATGGACCGCGTGCCGCGGCATTACTTTTTGGATTCTGCTTTCTCGCAGTTCGCCTACAGCAACAAGGCGTTTCCCATTGCGGCAAGCCAAACCATCAGCCAACCCCACACTGTCGCCAAGCAAAGCGAGCTGCTCCGCGCCAAGCCTGGGGACAACATCCTCGAAATTGGCACGGGAAGTGGCTACCAATGTGCAGTGCTTTGTGCGCTTGGCTTCAAGGTTCACAGCATCGAACGTCAAAAAGCCCTGTTCGACGAAGCCGGACCGCTCCTGAAAGCCATGGGATGGAAGCCTTCGCTGTATTATGGCGATGGGTACAAAGGCAAACCGGTGTTTGCCCCTTTTGACGGCATCATCATCACCTGTGGGGCGCCCGATGTTCCTCAATCGTTGCTCGGACAACTCAAAGTGGGAGGACGCATGGTCATTCCCGTCGGGGACGGCGACACCCAGCGCATGTGGACCATCGACCGCATCAGCGAACGTGAATTCACAAAGAAGGACCACGGGTACGCTGCATTCGTGCCCATGCTGGAAGCGCGCGCCCGAGACTGACCAGATTCTGGCCGTCGTAGACGTTCTCCTCAAATCAAATCCACTGGCCCCAAGCCTTCTCGGATAACCTCGATGTCAGTTCCAGTGCAATCCAGAACGGTGGAGGCATCCAGCTGACCGATTCCGCCATCGATCACGAGGTCCAAGAGGTGGCCATTGCGTTCGCAAATCAGCTCAGGATCGGTCGTGTATTCCATCAGTTCGTCTTCGTCGTGCACGCTGCTGACCACAAGGGGAGACCCGAGCTCTCTGAGTAGGTTTTGCGCCACGGGGTGGTCCGGAATCCGAATGCCGATGGTTTTCTTTTTGCCCTTGTACAATTTCGGCACCTCTCCACTCGCGGGCAGCACAAAGGTGTAAGGCCCGGGCAGCAGCCGCTTCATCGTTTTGAAGAGCGGATTGCTGATGTGCTGTGCGTAACGACTTAAATCGCTCAGGTCTGCGCAAAGCAGGGAGAAGTGGGCTTTTTCAGGTTTCACCCCTTTGGCCCTTGCCAGCCTGTCGAATCCTTTGGGACTCCCGAGTTTGGCGGCAAAGCTGTAAACCGTATCTGTTGGGCAGACGATCAATCCGTTGTTGTTCAGTGCGTCAAGCACTTTACGAACGCTCCTCGGGTCTGGGTGCTCGTCGTGAAGTTTGACAAGTTCAGCCATGCTGATGGACGCTGATGTCAGCCGTTGGATTTCGCGTGATCCGCCAAGAATTTCGCCAATCCGATGTCTGTCAATGGATGTTTCATCAGCCCTTCGATGGCGCTGAGAGGACCGGTCATCACATCGGCGCCAAGCTTGGCACACTCAATCACGTGCATGGGGCCGCGGACGCTGGCCGCGAGAATTTCCGTGCCAAAGTCGTAGTTGTCGAAGATGTTTCGGATGTCCTCGATGAGGTCCATGCCATCTGAACTGATGTCGTCGAGGCGGCCGATGAAAGGACTGACAAACGAGGCACCTGCTTTCGCGGCAATCAGGGCTTGACCAGGAGAAAAGATGAGGGTGCAATTGGTGCGGATGCCTTTCGCGGTGAAGTGACTGATGGCTTTGATGCCCTCGGGGATCATGGGCACCTTGACCACGATGTTTTCGTGGAGTGCCGCCAGGGCTTCGCCTTCGCGGACCATGCCATCAAAGTCGGTTGCGATGACCTCGGCGCTGACGTCCCCATCGACAATGTCGCAGATGGCTTTGTAGTGGGCTTTCACCGCGTTGTCTCCGGCGATGCCTTCTTTGGCCATCAAGGAAGGATTGGTGGTCACCCCGTCGAGGATTCCGAGGGCTTGTGCTTCGCGAATTTGGTCGAGGTTGGCAGTGTCGATGAAGAACTTCATGGTGGCGGTTTGAAATGTTGTCGCAAACTTAGTGGGTGGTAGGCGCAAGGGTGGTCATCAGTCATGAAGAGTTGTCCCCGTGCTGTCCACAGCCTTTGTATCTTGAAGGTCATGACTCCTGAAGATCGTCAAACCATCAAGCAGCGTGCGCTTCGCAAACGAGAAGAGTTGGAAGAGCGCATTGCGGAGTACCGTGATTTGACAAAGCCCATTCCTCCGAGCGAGGCCATCGGTCGCGTCAGTCGCATGGACGCGATCAACAACAGGAGCGTCAATGAGGCAGCGCTCAGGCAGCTTGAGCGAGAACTTGCTGCGTTGGAAAAAGCCTTGCTGCGAATGCGAGACGAGAAGTATGGCAAGTGCATGCAATGCGGTCAGGACATCCCGACAGGGCGTTTGACGCTGATGCCAGGGGCAATACGCTGCGTTCGTTGCGCCTGACGCGACTTACCTTCGCCTTCAAATGAGTGCCATTTCTCAAACTGGTTTTGTTGGCGCAGCGTGGGCTGCTTTGTGGTTGCTCTGTGCGGGATGTCAGCCAGAGTCCTGGAGTTTGGGCGATCCAGAAGTGATGCGGGTCAGCGCCTATGAATTGACCACCACTCCTGAGCAAGGAACAGCGGCGCACAAAGTAGAGGAGGTATGGGTGTACAGCAGCACCGATGTCCTTGGGGTGTATCCCCTGCCAGCGACTGTGGCATTGCCTGCTGGCGAAGCCCAAACGGTCACCTTGGTCCCAGGCATACGAGCCAACGGGGTGTCCGCGACCCGGCGAGTCTATCCTTTTTACGACGTTCAAAGGGTGTCTCTTGACGGTGACCCTTCCACCCAAATGGACGTGGCGTTTGGAGGAGGCTACCTTGATGGCGATGGCCAAACCACCAAGGTCATCTTGGCGGAGGATTTCGAGTCCGCGAACCGTTTCCTCGAAAGCTCCAACAGCAATGCCGCGGTCGTTCGGGTCACCAATCCTGAAGAGGTGTTCGAAGGCGCAGCGAGCGGTTACATTCACTTGGATGAGTCCAGCACTCAACTCAATGCTGCGACGCACGAGCAGTTTTTTGACTTGCCAAGGGATCGCCCAGTGTATTTGGAATTCCACTACAAGTGCGACGTGGCCTTTGCTGTGGGGCTTGAGGTTTTTGGTGGCAGCCAATCGGGCCGTCTGCCCATTTTGGTCTTGAATCCGACATGCGAAGAGGCAGAAGATTGCGTTTGGAACAAAATCTACCTCGATTTGTACCCCGCGCTTTCCTCCATGCCTGATGCCGGATCGTTTGAGATTGGGCTGAACGCCACCATTCCTGCCGATGGCACTGAGGGCAACATTTGGCTCGACAACTTCAAATTCGTGCATTTTGACGATTGACGTCAAGGCGCCCAGGGCAGCGGCATCGACCCCATGGCGCGGGTGGTGGTGGCGGTACTTGGTCACGGATGGGCTCGCGAGTGGGCTGGCTTGGGCTGCCCTGTTTGCCTTTCGGAAAAAGGTCATTGAACCTCGTCACTTTGGCATGGAGGTCGCCTTTGAGTTGGATGCCAACTTTTGGATGGCGATGCTCTTTGTGCCTGTGTTTTGGTGGGCCGTTCATGCCTTGATGGGGATGTATGCAGACATCCGAAGGCGGCATCGAGGCTTGGAGGTGCGTCAAGTGACAAGGGCGAGCGCCATGGGCGGGGTCCTGTTGTTTTTCGCGTTGCTCTTGGATGATGTGACCACGACCCATGTGGATCATTACCAGACGTTGGCGGTTTGGCTTGCCACTCATGCGGGCTTGGTGTTGTTGGGACGCTGGTTTTGGACGGCGAAAGTTGTCCAAAACGTCCAATCTGGTCGTTGGGCATTCAGCACCATCCTTGTTGGTACGGAACAAGACAACCTTGGTTTTCAAGAGGAATTGAACAGCACCCCTGGAAAAGGGGGATGGAACGTGGTGGCCAGTATGAGTGAATCGGAGCTCGAAGCAGATTTGGGAAAGCTTGGCCGCTGGCTTGATGGTCATGCACTCGACCGGGCGGTGCTGACCAGTCCGTTGTCCAACCGGGATGCCATGCTGGGCTGGATTGCGGTTTTGGAGGGCAAAGGCGTGGAATTGCTCGTGGTGCCCGGTGCCCTCGACTACATGGCTGGCACGGTGCGTTCGTCCAACTTGTTTGGCGTGCCTTTGGTCAATTTGAGCGGACCTGGCCTTGGGCACGGCATGCGGGCCTTGAAACGATTCATGGATGTTGTCGGAAGTGCGTTCGCTTTGATCCTGCTGTCTCCAGTCTTTGCTTGGGTGGCAATCGCGGTCAAACGTGGGTCACGGGGTCCCATCTTCTACAGACAAGAACGGTTGGGCCTTCACGGGCAGCCGTTTCGGATCATCAAATTCCGCACCATGGTTCCCGATGCGGAAGGAGGGACGCCCAAACTCAGTTCCGAAGACGATCCCCGAATCACACCCATTGGCAAGGTGTTACGACAAACGCGTTTGGATGAGTTGCCGCAGTTTTGGAATGTGCTGATGGGGGACATGTCTTTGGTTGGACCACGGCCTGAACGCGCCTTTTTTGCAGACCAAATCGTCAAGCACAGCCCTCATTTTCTCAGGCTGCAACAGGTCCGACCAGGCATCACTTCTTGGGGCCAGGTGAAGTATGGGTATGCAGAAAACGTCAATGAAATGCGTCAGCGCTTGAGGTACGACATCATGTACCTCGAAAACATCTCCTTGCTTCTGGATTTGAAGATCCTCGCATTCACGGTCAGGACGGTCCTCAGAAGGGAGGGTAGGTGATTTACATAATTTTCACGACATTCGCGTATGGTCGCTTGGATTCCGGCGTGGGACGCGAGGTTGCGTGTGCGGCGTGTGCTTGCGTGCGCGTTGCTCGCATGGTGCACTGTGCCTGCATGGGGTCAAGCGAAGGAGGGCCGGGTGCTTGCCGGGCAGAAAGAGGGGACTCTGATCGTCAACTATTACTCGTCCGCCCCCGATCCTGAACTCGAACAGCTCCGTGCGTTGACGGTGGATGCGATTGGCGTGTACCTGAGAGGCCAAATCCTCATCGAGGACGGAGACATCGGTTGGAAGTTGTCATTGAAGAACGTGTCCAAAGACATGGAACGGCTGGTTTCCGACCTCATGCGCATCCGCGATTTTGCCGGTCAGGAGGACTTCAATGGCTTTTCCGAGGAAGTCCAGTGGTTGCTCGAGGATTTTGAAGAGTTGGATGCCAGAGACGTGGGGCGGATGCGAGGGGCCGGACGCCTGAGTGACGAGGAGCGCATGTACGTGCTTGTAGAGCAACGCATTCAAGAGGTGCTTTTGCAATGCGGTGTGGAGCTGGGGCATTTTGTCAACCAGGGGCTGCTCCAAAAATTGGGCACAGTCGAGCAAACCTTGACCACCGAGGAAATGTCGAAGTGGATGACCCCGACGGATGCTCCGCTCGAGCCCATCGAGCTGGATTTCAACTTGGAAACCATGTCGTTGATTGGGGGAGAGGACCAAAGTTCTTGGCCTGACGACCCTGTCTCGTCCAGTTCCAATTCGTCGGACCCTCAACTCACAGCCATGCAGGACATGATGGAACGGATTTTGGGCCTGTTGGAAACGCAGGAGGCACGCATCTCGGCCCTTGAAACGGGAACCGAGGACTCCAATTCTACCGCTGTGAAACCCACGGAGGAATGGGCGCGGTCTTTGTTGGACCCAGACCGAATTGCCCCATCCATGGATGAGGACCTGAAGGGGTTGAATTTGCCCTCACAGTTCGATGTGCAATTCTACGAGGGCAGCGCAAGACTGACGCTGACTGCGCAACTTCAACTGAATGAAGTGATGGAATACATGGGAATGTACCCTCAGCTCAGGGTGGTGTGCACGGGGCATGCCGACGTCACAGGGGATCGGGCGACAAATTTGGCCCTGTCCAAGCGCAGGGCGCAAGCTGTTCGGAGTCATTTGCTCGAAAGCGGCGTGACAGAATCACGCGTGGTGCTCAATTATTTTGGGGAAGAACGCGCATCGAACCGAGGTGCTTTGGACAGACGCGTCGAGGTGTCGTTCTTTGTCAACGACTGATCTCCCTGGCATGAAAATCATTTGCATTGGACGGAATTACGCCGACCACGCCCGCGAGTTGGGCAACAAAGTCCCCTCGGATCCCGTGGTTTTTCTCAAGCCGCAAAGCGCCATCCTCAGTCACAAGCATCCTTTTTACATCCCGGAATGGACGGAGGAAGTGCATCATGAGGTAGAGCTTGTGGTCAAGATCGACAGGCTTGGAAAGACCATTTCAGAGGCACACGCTTCCCGATATTATTCAGAGGTGGGCTTGGGCATTGATTTCACCGCACGAGACGTGCAATCGCGCCTCAAGGAACGCGGACACCCATGGGAACGCGCCAAAGCGTTTGACGGATCGGCGGTGGTGGGTGGTTTTGTTTCCCTTGAGCAGTTAGGAAAGGACATCCAGTCATTGCAATTTTCCCTCCGCAATCACGACAAAGTCGTTCAAGAAGGAAGCACTTCTGACATGCTGTTTACGGTGGATCGCTTGATTTCTGAAGTGTCAAAATTCATGACCCTCAAAGTGGGTGACTTGTTGTTCACGGGGACACCCGCTGGTGTTGCGGCTGTGAAATCAGGAGACCGGCTTGTGGGTCAGTTAGAAGGTCACGACCTTTTTGCAGTCAACATCAAATAACCAAGCATGCATTTGTCTCTGATCGGGTTCATGGGCTCTGGAAAGTCCACGGTGGGTCAATACCTCGCAAACCAATTGGGGAGGCCATTTGTCGATACGGATCAAGAAGTGGAACGCATGTTGGGGATGAGCGCCAGGGACATTTTTGACCAACTCGGCGAGCCTGCTTTCAGAGAAGCTGAGCAAGATGCCTTGTCTGATGCACTTCGCCCAAACACGCCCATTGTACTCGCCACAGGCGGGGGGACACCTTGTGCCGAAGGCGCCATGGATTGGATGCGCAGAAGGTCCTTGGTGGTGGCCCTTCAGCCCCCCATGGATGTGCTGCTGTCGAGGTTGATTGAGGGACAGGCAAGCAGACCGCTCATCCATGACAAACATGGTGCTGAACTGAGACGCGTGGTGGAGCGAATGATGTTGACCAGGGCAGCGTGTTACGGCTCAGCCCATGTGGTGTGGCGTCAGTCGCTTGACACCCATGAGGCTTTGGACGACGCTTTGGCCTCCATCCGTTGGCGCCTTGACGATTGATTGTCAGGCCTGAGGCCGTTCAATGTGGACGGTGGCGTTGTTGGTGTCTGAGAGGTCGACAGCGATGTGCTCATTGAGCTGGGTGCTCAAGGTCAGCCCGCAAAAGTCCGCCCGAATCGGAAAGGACCTGTGCTTGCGGTCGACAAGGACTGCGGTGTGAATTTCGCGTGGCCTGCCCATGAGCAGATGTTGGACTCCGTGAATGAGGGTGCGTCCGGAATTCAGCACGTCATCGATCAAAAACACAATGGCGTCTTGGAGACGTTCTTCAGACACATCGCATCTCACTTCGTGGTCAAGCGGAGCATCTTTGTCCATGGTCAAACAGCCTTCGACAAGGTCAATGGAAGAAAGCTCCCGTAGCCGCCTTGCCAATGCGCCGGCCACTGCCAGACCCTGCCCATCGACCCCAATGAGGACGAGGGTGGACTCGTTGTAGTGGATCTCCAGCATTTCGCGAGCCATGCGGTCCAACTTGCGAACCACCGTTTCGTGGGGCATGACGAGATCTTTGATTGGGCTCATGAGTGCAAGTTCGGTTGAAAACCCGGGATTTTCTCAATCAAAGCGACAGCTTCAACGTGGGATGTGTGTGGGAATTGGTCCACCAGCTTCAACGATTTGAGGGTGTAGCCATGGCTCTTGAGCACCACCAAGTCACGGGCTTGCGTTGCGGGATTGCAACTGACGTAAACCAACCGTTCTGCATCAAGGCGCATGACTTTCCGCAGCGTTTTAGGTGAGATCCCGGCACGTGGAGGGTCGAGGATGACGGTGTGAATTTTGCCCTGATATTGGGGGTGTTCGAGAAGGAACTTGCCGGCGTCCGCAGCCACAAATTCGACGTTTTCCACTTCGTTTTTTCGAGCCGCATCGCGGGCATCTTGAATCGCTTGCGCGACGATGTCCACCCCGACGACCTGTGCCTTGGTTCGCTTGGCCACGAGTTGCCCAATCGTTCCCGTTCCGCAAAACAAATCCATGATGACTTGGTCGGCCCTCGATTCGGAACCTTCGAGTGCCAAGGCCAGCACTTCTGCGTAAAGCCGTTCTGCGGAGCGGGGGTTGGTTTGGAAAAACGATCCCATGCTGATGGCGAAAGACAATCCATGAAGGACCTCAGTCACCGTGCTGGAACCCCAAATGACTCGAGGTTTCCCTTCGCGGGCCTCGACCCGCTCTCCCTTGTCGTCATTGACGGTGTGCAAAATGCCTTCGACCCGTTCCCCCCAAAGGCCTCGAATGCACGTCACAAATCCTTCTTCATCCAGCGGTGCATCGGAGGTGGTGACGAGGTTCACCAAAAGGCCGCCGTTGGCGTAGCTCTTTCGCACGACCAAGAATCGAAAAAAACCCTCTCGTTTTGGGGGATGCCAAGCGGGCAGTCCCGTCGCCTCGCACCAAGCCCTTACCTGGCAGAGCGTTGACTCCACCAAGGGGTCGAACAATCCGCTGTCGTCATCGAGGTTCTCAACAGCCCACCAGGTCCCGCGATGCTTGAATCCCAAACCGAAGTCGTCTACTTTTTCGTCCGCATCGAGGTCGTGCCTGATTTCCGAGAAGCTGTACTCCATCTTGTTGCGGTAATGCCACGTCAAAGGTGAAGGGACAAACTCCTCATAGACGTCTTCGATGTCGTGGACTTCACCGATTTTCTTGTACAAATCCAGTGCGGTCTTGGCTTTCCATTCGTGTTGAAGCTCCAAGGGGACTGTGGCGTAAGGTGCGCCTGGGATCGGTTGGTAGGGCAAGTCAACTTCGAAGGGAGCGCGCTCGATGACATTGAGCAGGCGACATTCGGCATGTTTGGATTTGCATTTGACCACTTGGGCTTTCACCGTTTGGCCTGGGAAGGCGTTTTGGACAAACACCACAAACGGGCCTTTTTCCGTGTCCACACGTGCGATGCCCTTGCCACCGAAAGCCATGTCCGTGATGGCCAATTCGAGCACTTGGCCCTTGTGAAACGTTCGTTTGACGCGACGGTGTCCTCCCATGCCACAAAGGTACAAGCGGCGAGAGGCATCCCATCGCCATTCTTCAGAGGAGTTGGGGTACCTTCACGACATGCAGACATGGAAGCGTTTGGCGTGGTTTGTGGCCCTTTTGTCGGGGGGATTTGTTGCCCAAGCGCAGGTCAGAGAAGGGGAATGGACGCTGGCAACGTTCAACATTCGGTACGACAACCCGTCCGACCCCATTTCTTGGGAGGTACGGCGCGATGACGTGGCCAATCTTGTCGGATTCTATGACATTGTCGGCCTTCAAGAGGCGTTGCCGCACCAAGTTGACGATGTTGCAGAGCGGTTGCCTTGGATGTCGCACGTTGGTCAAGGGCGAGATGCCGACGGTGGTGGGGAAGCGTGCCCCATTTTCTTCAACCACACCGTTTGGGAAGTGCTTCATCATGAAACGTTGTGGCTTGCACCTGAATGGAAAACGCCCGGCGCCGTCGGCTGGTCGGCTGACTTGCCCCGCATTGTCACCGTGGGTTGGTTTCATCACAAGAAGTCTGGAAACCGGGTTCGCGTTTACAACACCCATTGGAGTCACGTGTCTGAAGAAGCTCGGGAGGCGAGCGCAGAGTTGATTGCGACCATCGATGCCATTCACGGCGTAGAGGCCACAGCAGTCCTCGGCGACTTCAACGAAGAGGCCGAAGAGCCAGGAAGACAGACTTTGGTGCGGGCCGGGTTTGTTGACACCTACGACGATCCGCGCGTTCGCTGCAGGAAGTCTTTCCCTTCGTACACAACATTTCAGCCAGCTGGCGCAGCGGGAGGACCCAAAATTGACGCCATCTATGTCAAGGGTCTGAAGACGCAATGGACTTGCGTCGATGAGGTCATTCGAGAGGAGGTCTTCATCAGCGACCACCTCCCTGTCCATGCTGTGGTTTCTTGGGCATCGGAGGGTGAATAACCCGTTCGTCAGGGAGGCGATGTCTGTTGGGGCAGGTCTTAACTTGCCCTCATGACGTCACCGTCCAACCTGAAAACCATGGGGACATGGCCCGTCTTTTTGACGGCCATCTCGACCATTTTGGGGGCCATCCTGTTTCTCCGGTTTGGGTACGCTGTGGCGCATGTGGGTCTCGTGTCGACCTTGATGATTGTGTTGGTGGGACATTTGGTCACCGTGCCAACGGCGCTGGCTGTCGCCGAAATCGCGACGAATCAAAAGGTTGAAGGGGGTGGTGCTTATTACATGATTTCCAGGTCGTTTGGGCTTAATATAGGTGGTGCAATTGGACTTGCGCTTTACTTGTCTCAAGCCATCAGTGTGGCCTTCTATGTCATCGCCTTTACCGTGGCATGTCGCGACCTTTTGCACTGGGCGGATGTCACCCACGGTTTCCATGTTGAGCCGATGTGGGTCAATCTTGGTGTGATGGCCCTGCTGACGTTGTTGATGATTGGCAAGGGCGCCAACCTTGGCGTCAAGGCCCTGTACATCGTGGTGGTGTTGCTCTTCGCGGCTTTGGTGTTGTTTTTCGCTGGAAGTGGTCCTGGAAATCCCGATCTGAATCCTTTGGGGACCATCGCAGACACCTTGCTTCTTTCTGATGGAACCACGCTCCGTCGCTTCACTTTCTTCGAAGCATTTACGTTCATTTTCCCGGCATTCACGGGAATCGCAGCAGGCCTTGGATTGAGTGGTGATTTGAAAGACCCCCGCGTGAGCATTCCCAAGGGCACCATTTGGGCAACGGCGGTGGGCATTGTCATTTACATCGCTGTAGCGATCAAATTGTGGTGGTCTGCACCACTTGAAGCTTTGGCTGCAGATGAATTGTACATGGAGAACATAGCGTTGTGGGGGCCCATCATCCCTGTGGGCCTCGCAGCAGCAGCCATGAGCTCTGCTTTGGGTTCCATCATGGTGGCGCCGAGGACGCTTCAAGCCATTGCGGCAGATGGCATTTTCCCCGAGCGCATCAGTGCGTGGTTGAAAAAGGGAAGAGGGTTGGAACAAGAGCCGGTGCGCGCATCGATGGCCACCTGTGTCATCGCTTTTGCGTTTGTGCTGATGGGGGACATCAATGCTGTGGCAGAAATCATATCCATGTTTTTCATGGTGACCTATGGTGCGATTTGTCTCGTGTCGTTTTTGGAGCACATGGCTGCCGACCCCAGCTACCGCCCGACTTTCCGTTCGCATTGGTCGATCAGTTTGATGGGGGCGCTGCTGTGCATCGTTTTGATGTTTGGCATGAATCCGACGTACGCAACGGCCAGCTTGCTGATTATGGGCGGCATTCACGCATGGGTGTCACGCAGAGGAGGTGGCCAAAAAGGCATGGTGCGTTTGTTCCGAGGGGTGATCTTCCAATTGCAGCGCGCGTTGCAGTTGTCCTTGCAAATGAGCGACGACGATGACCTGGAAGAAGCCACTGGTTGGCGCCCTTTCGTCCTCGCCATTTCTCCTGACACGTTCTTAAGACGTGAAGGATTCGACATGGTCCGTTGGGTGGCGTATCGCCATGGGTTTGGCACCTACATGCATTTTGTGAAGGGATTCTTGTCTCAAGAGACCCAAGAGCATGCCAAGAAGGCCCAGGCCCAACTCGTCAAGCGGGCCAGGGGCAACAAAAGCCGAGTGCACCTCGACACCATCATCAGCCCTTCTTACACCTCTGCCATCGCCCAATGCATTCAATTGCCAGGCATTTCAGGGAAGGGGAACAACCTCTTCCTGATGGAGTACGCTCCTGATCATCCGGCCAACCGCGACCAATTGTTGGACAACTTTACCTTGCTCGTGGCTGCTGGCCTGGACTTGGCGTTGTTGCGTAGCAGTGGGAGAAAGTTTGGCAACAAACACGACATCCATTTGTGGATCAACCCAGAAGATGCGAGCAACTCCAGCTTGATGATTTTGTTGGCGTACATCCTTCAAGGGCATCCTGAGTGGCAAGAAGCGAGCATCAGTGTGTTCTTTTTGCATGACGGAGAGAATGCAAAAGAAGAAGAGGAGGCGTTGCGAGCGAGCATCCTTGAAGGCCGATTGCCGATTGCTGAGCAAAACATCGAGCATGTCACCCATGAGTCCAGTTCTGTACAAACCATCAAGAACAAATCAGGGGGTGCGGATCTTGTCATTTTGGGATTCACCCAGCACGACATCGAAACCATGGGCGAAGATGCTTTTGAACGTTTCAACGGATTGGGTGAAGTTCTCTTTGTCCACGGCCTCAAACCCATCGTTCTGCAATGAGCAAGCGCATCGCATTGATCCACGGTCCCAATTTGAATCTTCTTGGTCAGCGTGACCAGAACATGTACGGTTCAAATTCCCTTGCCGAATTGGAAGAGGCGGTTCGAATTCGGGCCCGTCTGAGTGGGGTTGAACTCCACACGTTCCAAAGCAATGTGGAAGGTGAGCTGATCAACGCTCTTCACGACGCCCAAGAAGATTGCATGGGGGCCATCCTCAATCCAGGCGGTTACAGCCACACCTCAGTGGCGTTGCGCGATGCGGTTGAGGCCATTTCCATTCCAGTCATTGAGGTTCACCTCAGCAACATTCACGCCCGGGAAGATTTCCGCAAGCGAAGTCTCACCGCAGAAGCAGCCACATCATGCATTTCTGGCATGGGCGTCCAAGGGTATTTGGCTGCGTTGGATGCCCTCACTCGTTCTTCCTTGGAAGAGGATTGAGCCCATCGATTGAGTCACTTTGAGGTTGGATTTGTTGTCCCAATACGTTGGTGAGATCTCGAGTCGCAGACTTTTTCTTAGATGGTTTAGATTGCTGATATTCTGCGCACGTCATGGCTTCTATGTTGTTGGCAGCGTGCCAAGGCACATCCAGATATCCCGAGTCTGTCCACCTCTGGACATTTGTATTCAAGTTGGAGCCAGATGGAGTTGTCGCCGCGGGCAAGACATTGTCCCAGTTGGCACCGTAGATGTTCCATTGGGAGGCATTGGAGGTGGTGAGACCTCTGGCAATCCACTCATAAGCATGACCAAACTGGTTGTTCGAATTCGACAGCACAGGAAGAGGGGCTTTTTTCAATGCAATGTGCACATCGTTGCTTGTCCAAACATTCCCCCCTGCTCCGCAACTGGAATCGAAACATCCATCTGTGGTGCCCTGTAGAATGACCGCTTCATCGCAGAGTTCCCAGACATTGCAAAGTGCACGGAATGCGGACTCGCTTCCTTGAAGCCCTTTGCCGCCGCGCCAATGATTTTCTCGCAACAATGCGTGGTTTTCTGATTGTGCGAGATGAAGGCAGGGCACTGTGTCGTTCCAAGGGGCATTCCATTCGTTTTCGACAAAACGAGAAAATGGCAGTGCTCGAGAGACATGCATGTGAGATTCATCGAAGTGGTTGTGCAACATGAGCACTTTGGCATGGTCAATGGTTCCGTCGCTGTTGGACCACTGGCTGTTCAGTAGCCTGACTCGGCTTGGCTGTGGTGCAAAGTCTCCATCATGTGTCCACGAAAGCCCATCGACTTGGACGTGATTGGTTGTCACATCGCCAAACGTGTTCAAACAAGCGGAGGCTCCGAGGGTTGAGATGCTCATGCTTTCCAATTCAAGTTTGGCATGAACATTCAATTGGCTGGTTGGTCCCAATTCAAAACTGCCACCATCGACGTTGATCTTGCCAGCTCCATGCCAGCCAACTTCACCATTGATTTGGCAATGTCCAGTGATGGATTGTTCCAATTCAAGCGTGGACAGGGACAATGCTGACACGTTGCCTCCAGAATTCCAAGATGCATTGCCGGCAGAGGCAACGAGGGCGGAAGACCCTTGGGGGAGAATGACATCGCCACTCAATTCGAGTTGCGCAGCGGGTGCCAAGTCGATCAAGGCGCCATCTGAAAGTGTCACGCGTGAGCCTGGTTCGAATGACACAAGTCCACCAGGCAAAATTCGAAGCGCGGCATCCCGCAAATCCAAGTGTGCACCAGCTTGAAGTTTGAGTTTGCTTCCCGGGTACACCACGATTTCGCCATCGTGTGATGCCATGAGCGTTGCGCCCTGAACCACGTTCAGTTGGCCTATGCTGCCGTCAGGTCC
>JBELLK010000037.1:0-2964 GCA_042088625.1 Flavobacteriales bacterium | reverse complement strand
CTGAAGTAAGGCACAAACGTGACGTCGGATTGCAACGTTTGGTGGAGGACTTGCAACGGGGCAAACTGGGCATTCATGGCCTCGACCATTTGGGTCAAATGGGTGGCTTCAGATCCTGGGAGGGATTCTTCGTCTGATGTCGTTTGTGCAAAGCTGTAGGCTCCCGTTTGCACGATTGAAGCATCGCTCCAAGGGTTCAAGTCGCCTGGAAGAAGGTAGGCCGCGCCCCCTTGAGATTGCGTTGCGGACCAACGGTCGGCATGGACATAGAACAAACTTGAATTGAAAGGGGCTCCAACACCCCATTCGACCCGAAGTAGGGGTTCGGAGGTGAGCTCGGCCCATGCCTGCTCTTGGCTGTTGATGATGGCCAATTTGTGTGGGACAGTGGGCCAGTCCATGTTGTGGAGTTCGGATTGCGTGGAAGCAAAAGTTTCCCCATCGGCTATGTGGTGTCGGAGCAGTTGTCGCGCGGCGACAGAATTCAGAGCTTGCCACATCTGCATGCCGTCTTCAGACATCGAAGAAAGTCCAAGCACAAGGGCTTGAAACCCAACGGGCATCACAGCTCCCAAATGCGGAGCGTCAATGGAGTAAAATTGGCCAATGCAGTGATCCAATTGGTCTTCCTCCATGGATTTCAGGGCCATTCTTCCCACAACGCCGCCCATGCTCACGCCGACGAGAATGCCCTGTTGGTTGCCTTGTCGATGTGCGTTGGTGAGTCCGATGACATGTCGAAGCAGGGCTGATTTGGCCTGCAACGATGCTGTGCCAAACTCAAAATCCAGAAAGATCACATCTGCACCACGGTCGTGCAGTTCATCCAGCAAGGGGCGGTAATCCAGCCCTGCCGGCACATGGCTCGGGTCGCCTCCAAAAATCCCGTGCCAAGTGACCGTGCCAAAGCCATGCAAATCATCCTGCCATCCATGGCCAAAATCGAAGCCTTCTACCAGGATGATTGGCCTGTCAAAGACGCCGTCACTGCCCATTCGAAAATGGGCTTGGCCCACAACGAGCGTTCCTTGGTGAAGGATGCTCACCTCCGCAGTGTTGCTTGGGGCAGAACTTGCCCAAGGTGGGTTTTGGGGGACGGGTACGCTTAATGCTTGGGCTTGGCCAAGCACGGGCAGCACAGCCGCAAGGGCTGTCACCCAAACAGAACAAGAATTCACAAGCTGGAGTGTTCAACATTGGACCAAGCTGCAACGAGGGCGGTTTGTGTTCCCAGGTATGGCACTGTGGTGGAATCCAAGGTTGTCCACGCGGCATCAGAATCGATTGCTTGCCGCAATTCAACTTTGATCGGGAAGGAGTGAGCCACGAGGTGGCCTCGAAACTGATGGCCTCCGTGATTGTCCACGTCGTGAAGCACGAATTCTTCCATGCCGCTGTGATGGAGCACGATTCGCCAATGGGGTTCGGATTGGCTCGTTTGGCGCAGGCGAAGAAGCAGTTGGTAGGGCACGTGAGCGTCGAGGCGACAAGTGTCCCGCACTCCAACAGGAATCACTGTGGTGCGCATGCGGTCTGTGGAGACTGGGTCAGGAGATGACACGAGCCAATGGCAAGAGGTCGAGTTGTCCACCGAGAGGCTTGTTTCTCCGGAGAGGGGACTCCAGTGAAGGGTGTCACTGATGGCGTTCCAGCTTTGCGGCGTGCCGTCTGGTGAAAATGAGACCTCATCGACCAACAGGGCGAACCCTGAGGCGGGAGGGGCATCATGGGCATCGAGAACCACAAGGCTCGTATGAACCTCTGAGACAGCGGGGCGACATCCCATCCAAAAAATCAACAGACTTAACCAGGCCAACAATGCCAAAAAACCCATCCACGGGTGCAAGCGAAATGTATTCATGCCCCAAACGTGGATGCCTGAAGCATGCAGACGTCGAAGCCTTTGTGAGCGTCGAGCCGGGATTGACTTTTGAGGTCAGCTTGACCGATTCAGCTTCTTCAGTCGCTGATTGAACGCCTTGGCGAGTTGTTGGGCATCACGGGGTTCGAGCTGCTTGCCAAACACGTAGGTTTTGCCGTTCGCCGACAGGTGGATGCGGTCGCCTCCGACCACCCAAAATTGTTGTTCCATCGACTCCAGAAAGGAACGTGGATTGGGTTCAGGAACAACGGCTTCGTCGACAATGCTCAGTGGGAGCCGGGTGGTGCGTCCTTGGCGTGTGCCGTGGTCCATCCTCATTTCGAGTCCGTCCCGACTCAATTGAATCACCTCCAAGCCATTGCGGCGCCATCGTACCGCCCGCCATGCGCGGACCGCAAAAAACGTCCAGAAGCCAAGGCAAATGAAGTAGAAGGTGCGCTCTGAGTCAGGAAAGGTGGCGACGCCGTACACAAGCATGGCTCCCAAGGCCATCCACGCACCAAACCACAGGCCCAGAGATTGTTTTTGCCAAGCAGGAATTTCAGAGGAGATGGTGGCGATCCACCGGTCCCCTGAGGTCGACATGGCAATGCGGTGACCGATTTTTGAGGTGCTCATGGTGTTTTTTTCTGAAGGGCCTCGGCATACACCCCCAGGTATTGGGGCAGGATGGCGTGGATGGTGAACTGCTGCGCGCGGCGTTTGGCTTGCTGCTTGAACGTCGGAAGTGCTTCGTCGGACAAAATGCGCAGTGCGCCCTGGGCCATGGCCTTCAAGTCACCAACGTCGCAGAGAACGCCAGACTCGCCTTGGACGTTGACTTCGGGCAACCCACCAACGTTGCTGGACACAACAGGAACACCTGCCGCCATGGCTTCCAGTGCCACAAGGCCAAAACTCTCAGTCTCAGAAGGGAGCAGCAGCATGTCTGAAATGAGCAACGGTTCAATCGGGTTTTTCACTTTGCCCAGAAACACCACATGATCGGAGACCCCGAGTTCCCGGCATCGAGATTCGGCTTTGGCCCTGTCCGGTCCGTCGCCCACCATCAGCAGCACGCATTCACGCTCCGCACGCACTTG
>JBELLK010000036.1:4947-22698 GCA_042088625.1 Flavobacteriales bacterium | reverse complement strand
ACGGCAACGGCAACGGCAACGGCAACGGCAACGGCAACGGCAACGGCAACGGCAATGGCAATGGCAATGGCAATGGCAATGGCAATGGTCATAAAGGGGACGACTCATCCGTGGGATTGTCGGTTCAAGAAGTGATTCAGTTGATTCAGCGCCGTGTAGACGACCGAACCGCGAGCGTAGAACACATCTACACCAAGGTTGGCAACAAACTTCGCAAGGTTCCGCTTGACGACATTCTGTACATTGAGGTTGAAGGGAAGTACAGCGCGCTTCAAGTGAAGGATCGCAAATACAATGTGAAAGCTTCGCTGAAGGACTTGTTGCAAAAACTGCCGACCAGTCATTTCGTGCGCGTCAGTAGAAATTTTGTGGTCAACCTCAACCGCATCCAGCACATTGACACGTTTCAGTACACGGTGAAAGTTGGTGAAATGGAAATTCCAATCAGCCGAACGTACAAAGAGGAGTTGATGAGGCACATCAATCTCATTTGACAAACGAGAAGGCCACTCTTCTCAGCACCCTATCCTGAGAAGGGGCTGGGCTTGCAACATCGTTTTGGACCAAATTCCATCCCGTAGATGTGTGCAGCAAATGCCACAGTCCGGATGAAGGGCTCCAAGAAACGAGGTCTCCTTCATACAGCCACTGATTGTTGATGTCTTTGAACATGAAGCACCGGTCTTTGCAAGTGTATTCGAGTCTCTCACCTCTCCACCAAAATCCGTCAGGGCTGCTCCAGACCCTCCCAGACATGTGGCGTTCGTATCCGACAATCGTGTCTTGGTTCCTCAGTCTCCAACGAACTTCATCCAGGGTGTTCATGACGTGAAGGTCCAACGTAATTTTGTCACATGGAATCAACCCAACCTCACACACCCTCTGAGGGGAATGAAGAAGGCAAAGAGCGTCGTCATTTCATTCAACAAATGATTGATGCCGATCGAGAGGAGGGCCTTCATGGTGGACGGGTGCACACGCGGTTCCCGCCGGAACCCAATGGGTATTTGCACATTGGACATGCCAAGGCGATTTGCGTGAATTTTGGACTTGCGAAGGAGTATGGAGGCACGGTGAACCTCCGTTTTGACGACACCAACCCCGTCAAAGAAGACACTGCATATGTGGACGCCATCCGTGACGACATTGCGTGGTTGGGATTTGAATGGAATGGCGGAGAGCATTACACCAGCGACTACTTTGACAGGTTGTTTGGATATGCCGTGAAGCTCATCGAAGCGGGCAAAGCGTATGTGGATGAGCAAACCGCCGAGGAGATTGCCCAACAAAAGGGCACCCCGACCAAGCCTGGAACTGCGAGTCCATTCCGTGAGCGTCCCATAGAAGAGAATCTGCGCCTGTTTCAGGAAATGCGCGAGGGGAAACATCCTGAAGGTTCCATGGTGTTGCGGGCCAAAATTGACATGGCCCACGCGAACATGCACATGCGGGACCCATTCATGTACCGCATCAAGTTTGCCCACCACCACCGCACAGGGGACAAGTGGTGCATTTACCCCATGTATGACTTTGCCCATGGACAATCCGACAGCATTGAGGGCATCACGCACAGCTTGTGTTCCTTGGAATTCGAAAATCACAGGCCGTTGTACGATTGGTACATTCAGGAACTGGGCATTTTTCCTTCCAAACAGCGAGAGTTTGCACGCCTCAACCTGAACTACACCATCATGTCCAAACGCAAATTGCTGCGGTTGGTTGAGGAAGGCGCAGTGGATGGGTGGGACGACCCTCGCATGCCCACATTGAGTGGATTGAGACGACGTGGATATTCTTCGGAAAGCATTCGGGAGTTTTGCGATCGGGTTGGGGTGGCCAAGCGAAACAATGTCATCGACGTGAGCTTGTTGGAATTCGCACTTCGCGACCATTTGAATGCCACAGCCACACGTGCCATGGCCGTTTTGCGCCCCCTGAAAATGGTGGTGACCAACTATCCCGAAGGTCAGATTGAATGGCTTCCAACGGTGAACAACCCCGAGGATGAAGGGGCAGGAACGAGAGAGTTGCCCTTCGGCAAGGAGCTGTTCATTGAGCAAGAGGACTTCAAGGTCGAAGGCGTGAACAAGAAGTGGTTCAGACTTGCGCCTGGGCGCTCGGTTCGGTTAAAGTCGGCCTACATCGTGACCTACGTGGACCATGTCACAAACGAAGAAGGCGAAGTGACTGAGGTTCATGTGGAGTATCACCCCAGCAGCAAAAGCGGCTCTGACACCAGTGGAATCAAAGCCAAAGGCACGTTGCATTGGTTGGAGTGCGGCCATGCACAAGATGCGGAGGTTCGTTTGTACGATCGTCTGTTCCTCGACGAAAGTCCGGACGGTCACAAGGAACGCGATTTCATGGAGTTCCTGAATCCCGATTCGCTCGAAATCTTGGCTGGATGCAAGGTGGAGCCCATGCTTGTGAATGCAAGGGCTGGAGTGCCATGGCAGTTCACTCGATTGGGTTATTTCACAGCCGATTCCAAGCACTCAAGTGCCGAGCGTACCGTATTCAACCGGGCGGTGACGCTTAAGGACGGTTGGAAGGGGAAAGGGTGAGGCCCATTTCTGCCCCCAACCGAAGCATCAACTGCTTGGCTTCCACAGGATCGTTCTTGATGTCTCCGTCGAGGATGGCTTCTTTGATGGCGTTTTTGATGTCTCCTACAGGCCTTGAAGGTGGGATGCCAAACGTCGCCATGATTTCTTCCCCCGACACCGGCGGCTGGAAATTTCGGATGGAGTCTTTTTCTTCGACGTCTTTGAGCTTCTGGACCACAACGTCGTAGTTGCGAAGGTAGCGTTCGACTTTGGCCTCGTTTTTCGACGTGATGTCGGCCCTGCAAAGCACCATCAGGTCGTCGATGTCGTCGCCTGCTTCGAACAGCAATCGACGAATGGCGCTGTCGGTCACAACAGCCTTGGTCAGCGCGATGGGGCGCAAGTGAAGGAGGACCAATTTTTGGACGTACTTCATCTTGGCATCCATCGGCAGCTTCAGGCGGGCAAAAATCTTGGGCACCATTCGCGCGCCACGATCTTCATGACCGTGAAACGTCCAGCCGACCTTGGGGTCAAATCGCTTGGTCGGAGGTTTGGCAATGTCATGCAAGATGGCCGCCCACCGCAGCCACAACGAATCACTGTGTTCAGCCACGTTGTCGAGCACTTCCAGCGTGTGGTAGAAGTTGTCCTTGTGGCCGATGCCTTTGCGCCATTCTACGCCGTGAAGCGCCACCATTTCAGGAAAGAACTGATGCAAGAGCTTGGTCTTGAACATCAATTTGAATCCGCGAGAAGGTTTGGGCGAGGCGACGATTTTGTTGAGCTCGGTGTGGATGCGTTCTGCAGAGATGATTTCAAGCCGCTTGGCATTGCGCCGAATGGCTTCCAGACTGCTTTCTTCAATTCGAAAGCCCAGTTGTGAAGCAAACCGTACGGCGCGCATCATTCGCAACGGATCGTCGCTGTAGGTGATGTCCGGATCGAGGGGCGTGCGAATCCACTTGCGGTCCAAATCATCCACGCCTCCAAACGGGTCAACCAACTTGCCAAACGAATCGGCATTCAGGCTGATGGCCATGGCGTTGATGGTGAAGTCTCTCCGATTTTGGTCGTCTTCAAGGGTGCCATCTTCAACCACAGGTTTGCGACTTCCTCGTGAGTAGCTTTCCTTTCTTGCGCCCACGAACTCCACTTCGTAGTCGCGGGCCTTGAACATGGCTGTGCCGAAATTCTTGAAGACGTGGACTTGGCGGATGTTCATGCGCTTCGCCGTGGCCCTCGCCAATTCGATGCCACTGCCTTCAGTGACGATGTCAATGTCCTTGCAGGGGCGGTCGAGCAACAAGTCTCGAACGTACCCACCAATGACGAAGGCTCGTTGCCCGCGTTCATCGGCAAGTTCTCCGACGCGCTTGAATACGGGGTGGGTGAGGTGAGAAGCCAGGTTCATGAGAGACGCTGCAAAGGTACGTGTCGAAGGGCGTGACTGTCCTTTTGGCTGACCGCCAAATCACTTGCGGATGAATGAAAAACGCCCCTCCTTGTCAAAGGCGACCATCATGGAGGGTTGTCCGTCACCTGAAGGCTCTTTTTGGCGATGAAGACTCACATGATGGACTCCATCTTGGAGGGCCTGTGGCACATCGAGGAAACTTTTGGGGGTAGGGCCTCCGGTGAGGTTGGCGCTTGTGGATGCGATGGGGCGACCCAAGCCGCGGATGACGTAAGCGCAATAAGCATCGCGGATGCAGCGAATCGCCAAACTGCCATTGCTGCCCAAAAGATGTGTGGAAACGCCTTTTCCTGATGGGTAGACAATGGTGATGGGACGGTCGCCGTGCTCCATCAAATCCCAGGCTGCGTCAGGGACTTCCGTCACGAGTTCTTCGACGTGGCCTTCGTCAGCCACCAGGACTAGGACAGGGTGCTCGGGGTGTCGAGACTTCAATTGGTTGAGTCGTTGGACGGCATCGTCGTTGGTGGCGTCGCATGCCAAGCCCCAAACCGTGTCGGTGGCGTGCAACAGCAAGCCGCCGTCTCGCAACACCTTGACTGCATGCCGGGCATCTTCATGCCACGGCTCTTGCGACTTTCGTTTGGCGCACATGTCAAGCGCCTTGTTCAGCGAGCCAGGATTCCACAGCGGCTTGCACTCGAGCATGGGGGTCGGGATGAGGGTCGCGCTTGAATGTTTGTCCCGTCACCTTTTCATACAACTCCACGTAACGCGTCGTCACCGTGTCCAGGAACACGTCATCCATGTCGGGTGGCGTTTGTCCATCCTTGCCCATGAAGTCGCGCTCCATCAGCCATTCGCGCACGAATTCCTTGCTGAGTTGACGTTGAGGTTCACCAGCGGCTTGACGTTCTTTGTATCCATCGGCATAGAAGTAGCGCGAACTGTCTGGCGTGTGGATTTCGTCAATCAAGGTGAGTACGCCATCCCGAAGTCCAAATTCATATTTGGTGTCCACCAAAATCAACCCTTGCTCCGCAGCCATCTCCGTTCCGCGTTCAAACAGCGCCCGCGTGACTCGAACGAGTTCATTCCAGAGTTCCTCTGTCACTATGCCTCGAGCCAAAATGTCTGCTGGTGCGATGTCTTCATCGTGACCTTCCTCGGCTTTTGTGGCCGGGGTGATGATGGGTTCAGGGAAGCGATCGTGTTCCTTCATGCCCTCCGGCATCGCGGCGCCGCAAAGTTCGCGGTGTCCCGCCCGGTACTGCCTCCACGCGTGGCCGGTGAGGTAGCCGCGGATGACCATTTCGAGTCGGATGGGTTCGCAGCGGTGTCCAATGGTCACATTGGGGTCGGGGCAAGCGACATGCCATGTGGGGACAATGTCTTTGACCGCATCCAAAAAATGCTTGGCCACACCATTCAAGACCTGGCCCTTGAAGGGGATGCCACGTGGCATAACCACGTCAAAGGCACTGATGCGGTCAGACACCACAGCCACCATCAGATCATTCCCAATGGTGTACATGTCACGCACCTTCCCGTGGTAGGCATTGGTTTGTCCAGTGAACTGAAAATCAGTATTTCGGATGGCCTTCATTTGATTGTTTGTTCAGGATTGTTCGAGGCGTCGTTTTGCCTGCTTTCTCTGGCGAGGCGCTTGGCTTCACGTCGGGCCTCGGCCTCTTCTTGGCGTTTCGCATCGTCCGCTTCAAAACGATCCACGATGGAGCTGACCAAGCGATGCCGGATGATGTCCATCCCCGTCAGACGAATCGTGGAAATGCCTTCGACGTCCTCGAGCAAACGAATCGCATCGAGCAGGCCCGATCGCTGGTTCCTCGGCAAATCCACTTGAGAACCGTCGCCTGTGATGACAAATTTGGCGTCGCGGCCCATTCGAGTGAGAAACATCTTCATCTGGGCACTGGTGGCGTTTTGGGCTTCATCCAAGATGACAAACGCCTTGTCCAGCGTGCGCCCCCGCATGAACGCCAGGGGAGCCACTTCGATCACGCCCTTTTCCATGTGATCTGCCACGCGCTCGAAGGGCAGCATGTCGGTCAAGGCGTCGTACAGCGGTTGCAGGTAGGGGTCGAGCTTTTCCTTCAAGTCGCCGGGGAGGAACCCCAGGTTTTCGCCAGCCTCGACGGCGGGTCGGGTCAGGATGATTTTTTTAACCCTGCGGTCTTTCAAGGCCGCAACGGCCATGGCCACTGCGGTGTAGGTCTTGCCGGAACCTGCAGGCCCCACAGCAAAAACCATGTCGTGGTCGCGGATCGCCTCGACGAGCCGTCGTTGGTTGGGCGTGCGCGTCGTGACTTTCAACCCACCGGGTCCGTACACGATGACGTCGTCTTGCCCCGCGGCTTTCAAGAGGGAGGACTCTTCCGATTTGACCAACCGATCGATGTCGTCTTCAGCAATGACATTGTACCGATCCACATGCCAAATGACCATCCGCATCACCTCTTCAAACCGTCCGAGGTCCTCACGGTCGCCGATGGCTTTCAATTCCGTGCCCCTGGCGACAATTCGAAGTTTGGGGAAATGCGCTTTCAACGCGCGCAAGTTGGCGTTTCCTTTTCCCAGGAACGCCATCAGGTCGAGCCCTTCGAGCGAAAGAATGGTTTCGTGCATGTGGAGGACAAAAGTAGCTTTCTCACCTTTGCGTTCGTGACGCCAATCACCCTCATCAGCGATTTTGGGTCCGACAGCATGTATGTCGGTCTCCTCAAAGGCAGCATCTTCAAGCGAATGCCAGAGGCAAACGTTGTTGATTTGACCCACAACTTGCGGAAGTTCGATCCCGTTCACGCAGCGTTTGTGCTCCGTGCTGCCATCGACAGTTTTCCGAAGGGCACCGTTCACATCATTGGTGTCAATGCAGTCGAAACGCCGGACCATCCGCATCGCATTGTGCGCATTCAAGACCAACATTTCATTGGGGCGGACACGGGGGTGTTTCATTTGTTGGGTGGCAAGCAGCCCGATGCCGTCTACGACTTGTCCAGCGTCCAAACCGACGAAGACCTTCCCACCTTTCCGGAACGAGCGATCTTTGTTCCTGCAGCCACACATTTGGCCAAAGGTGGGATTCCAGAGATGCTTGGGCGGCCTGCAGCCCTCGCGGTTCAGGCTGAAAACGTCAGGCCGGTTGTGGAGGACAATGCGCTGGTGGGGCACGTGCGCCATGTGGACGGCCGAGGCAACTGCATCACCGACATCGATCGGTCGCTGTTCAAAGAGGCGGGCAGGGGGCGTCAGTTCTTCATTGACATGCGCCGGGCACGAAGCGACATCCGCCGCATCAGTGCGACGTATGTGGACGGCATCCAAGGCGAACCCGTGGCCATGTTCAACTCCATGGGGCTGTTGGAAATTGCCATTTGCATGGGCGCGACCGGCACGGGATATGGCGGCGCCACGGAATTGCTGGGGTTGAAATTTGGGGACCCTGTCCGCATTGAATTCGAGGCCCCGTCATCCTCGCCAACACTCGAGTTGTGATTGTCAGGGTGGTTCGATTGACCTTGAGCGCGGAAAACGTCGGCGCGTTTGAAGATGTGTTTCGCACCCATCAGTCCGCCATCGCCGCCCAACCAGGATGCATGGGGGTGGAAATGCTCTTGGACCCCAACGACGCCTGCATTCGGGGAACATTGAGTCGGTGGAGGTCAGAGGATGACCTGAATGCCTATCGTGCTTCCTCACTTTTTGGCGAGGTTTGGCCCGTCACCAAAACGTTGTTTGCAGCGAAGCCAGAGGTGTGGTCGTACGAAGTGATTGAGCCGTCCTGAGGGGCTATCTTTGCCCTCGATTCATGCGAGCACTCGTCCTCAAAGAAATCCAAAGCTTTTTCAGCGCTCTGCTCGGGTACACCGTCGTGGCTGTGTTCCTTTTGTTCTCGTCGCTGTTTTTGTGGTTGTTCCCTGGCGGCTGGAACATCTTGGACAGCGGCATGGCATCGCTTGATCCGTTCTTTGCCATGGCGCCGTGGGTGCTCATGTTCTTGATTCCGGCAGTGACCATGAGGTCGTTCGCGGAGGAACATCGTGCAGGGACCCTTGAATTGTTGCTGACGCGTCCCTTGACAGAAGGTCAGGTTGTGTTGGCCAAATTCCTTGGCGCTTGGGCTGTGTCCCTGGCCGCCTTGCTGCCAACCTTGGCTTTTGTGTTGGTGGTTGGCATGTTGGGGCGACCTGCATGGAACTTGGACCTTGGTGCTGTTTGGGGCTCGTACCTCGGGCTGGCTGTGTTTTCTGGGGCATTGACAGGCATCGGCATTGTTGCGTCCAGTTGCACTGTGCAACCGTTGGTGGCCTTTCTCGGAGCCATGCTCACGTCCATCGTGGCATATTTCGGTTTTGGCGCCATCGCCGATTTCGCGTGGCTCGGCGTGTGGGAGCATGCCTTTGTGCAACTTGGCATGGAAAGTCACTTTGATGCGATGAGTCACGGTCGACTCGACTCTCGTGATGTCCTGTACTTCGCGACGTGGATGGCTTTGTCTGTGTTGGTCTCCCGTTTCGTGTTGGCGTTGCGTCGTGGGCGCGTGGTCCGCGAAGGCACTTCGCTTCTGCTGTCAACGGCCGTGGTTGCGGTGATTGTGGTGTTTGGACAACTCGTGCACGGCGCGGTGGACTTGACGGCGGAGCAGAGGCACACGCTCGCACCAGGCACCCTGGAACTGCTCGATGGGCTGCAAGACGACGTTTTGGTGACCTGCTACCTCACCGGAGAATTGCCTCAGGAGTGGAAACGATTGGAGTCGGAAGTGGAATCGCTCCTCAAGCGCATGGCGCAGGCCAGCGATGGAAAGTTGATGTACCAGTTTGTGGATTTGTATGCCACGGACGACGCCCAAACCGAGGGGCAAAACGAACAAGCGTTGTTCGAGCGTGGCCTCAAATTCACGCGAATTGCCTACGAAGACAATGGCAAGCAGGCCTTCCAAACCATTTGGCCAGGGGCCATGATTTCATTCAGGGGCGAAGAGGAGCCTGTGCAGTTTTTTGGCAGCGACCTGCCGCAGGCGGACCAAGCCATGATTCAAGGCTCCATCAACACCCTGGAATTCAACATCTCCTCGGGCATCAAACGGAGCACGTCCTTCGAACCCAAGAGCATTGCCATCCTTGAAGGTCACGGCGAACTGGAGGATTTGGCCATGGCGGATTTGGTCGGCACGCTTGAAGAGGACCATCTGGTGGCCAGGGTCAAATTGGACGGCCGCTTGAATGTCCTGTCGGAAAAGCTCGACGGCATGAGGTACCGCGTGAATCGATACGATTTGCTGATTGTGGCCAAACCCGACAGCGCGTTTTCAGACAAGGACAAGGTCATTTTGGACCAGTTCGTGATGAATGGGGGACGGGTGCTGTGGATGGTGGATCCCGTGTTGACAGATTTGGACAGCCTGCGCAATGCCCAAGAAACTTTCGGGGTGGAAAACGATCTCCGCCTGTACGACCAGTTGTTTGACTACGGAGTGCGTCTCAACCGCAACCTGATCATCGACCCGCAATGCGCGCCCATCATGTTGGATGCAGGTCCAATGGGCAACCAGCGCAACATGCAGCTGTTCAATTGGTACTTCGCGCCTTTGGCGATGCCTCTGGGGACTGGGCATCCCATCACCAACAACCTCGATCCCATCCACTTTGATTTTGTGTCCTCCATGGATTTGGTCAACACCCAGGAAGACGTGCAGTCGACGGTGCTTTTGACCTCGAGCGAGCGGGCCAAAACATACAGGGTTCCTGTGCGCATCTCATCCGGGATCGTTGATTTGGATCCGGGGTATTTTGCGGAGGGCAACACCCCCAATGAAGTGTTTGCCGTTCTGTTGGAAGGGTCGTTCCGGTCTCATTTCTCTCAATCCTTGCCTGCGGTGTTGCGTGACGATCCGGACTTTGCCTTCAGGTCTCAGGGGGCTCCTTCGGCCATGGTGGTCATTTCAGACGGGGATGTGGCCAAAAACAAATTCAGGTCTGACGGCAAAATTTTGCCTTTGGGATATGATCGCTACGCTCGCCGAGTGGTCTACGACAACAAAGAATTCTTGATGAATGCCATCAATTACTTGCTGCAAGAGGATGCACTGATCAGCGTGCGTTCAAGGACGATTGCATTGAGGCCGCTCGACGAGGAGCGCATTCGACAAGAGCGGCAAGGGTGGCAGTTTGTGGCAGTCGGCATGCCGCTTCTTGTGGTGTTCCTGGTGGCCGGGGCGGTGTTGACCACGCGGAGGCGGTTGTTTGGGCGGGCCGCGTAAACGACCTTCGCACCATGCACGCCAATTTGCGCATTTTGTATGTCCTCATTGCCCTCACCATGGTGACGGCCGGGGTATGGTGGTTCCAGGGAGGACAGGGGAATTTGGCCCAAATCGAAGGCACCGATTTTGCCATTGGCGACACCTCCAGCGTGGCCAAGATTTTCATTGCGGACATGGACGGTGGACAAGTCACCTTGACGCGTCCGGAACAAGGTTCGTTGTGGGACGTCAATGGTCAATTCAAAGCCCGTGAGGACGCCGTGAACTTGTTGTTGAAGACATTTCTTCGCGCCAGCGTCCAAGGCCCTGTGGCCGAGGCGGCGCAGCCCAACGTCATTCGCTTGCTTTCCGCCCGTGGCAAGAAAGTCGAAATCTACCAGGGTGGAGATGCACCGGCAAAGACATGGTATGTCGGGACCGCCACGCCAAGTCACACCGGCACGTACATGGTACTCGAAACCCCAGCAGGACGAGGTGCCTCGCCGTATGTCGTGCACATGGAGGGATTCACGGGGTACCTCAGCACGAGGTTTTTCACCTCAGAACGGGAATGGCGTCATACCGGGATTTTCAATTTCCCAGGACGTTCACTTGCCGGAGTGGAGGTTCGCGTCCTCGAAGAAGACGGCCAATCTTATGCACTTTCAGCCAACGACGCTGGTGAATTGACCCTGTCGGATTTGGAGGGCAATCCACTCCCTTACCTCGACACGCTTGGCGTCCAGGAGCATTTCCTCCGATTCAAGAAAGTGCATTTGGAAACGTACCGTTCTCGATTGGAGCCAGAAGTGGAGGACAGCCTTCGAAACGCCTCAGCGGCGTTCGAACTCACGGCCATGGGCAACGATGGTCGGCGCGAAGACATCTACCTCCATTGGAAGCCCCGTACAGGCTTGGATCGGGACGCGGAAGGCAACCTCATGGAGCACGATGGCGAGCAGATGTACGGGGTCACATCTGAAGGAGAAGTGGTGATGGTGCAGCGCTTTGTCTTCGACCCGTTGATCAGACCTTTCAGCGACCTTCAGCTTGTGAAGCTGCCACTTGTTGCGTCAGCTGGGTTGCCCATGCCGACCAACTGAGTCTTTTTTTGACCTGTTTGAAGGCTGCGCTGATGTCGGCAGGCTGGGCAGTCCAAGGCTTGGACATCGCATTGGCAAGCGCTGTTGCGTCGTTGGGAGTCACGAGTCTCCCGGTCAACTCAGGAACAATGGTTGTGGCCAAATCTCCCACATTGGACGCAATCACTTTGCATTGATGATGCAAAGCCAAGGCAGTCACTCCGCTTTGTGAAGCTTGGATGTAAGGCAACACCACGTCGTCGGCGGCGCTGAAGTACACCGGCACGTCCTTGTCGTCAATGAACTCGTTGTGCACGATGACCTTGTCATGCAGGTTCAATCGATCAAGGGTTTGGGCATATGGACGCCAAGAACCATAGCACTCTCCGGCAACCACGAGGGCATGGCTTTCAGGCAGTTGGGCCATGGCTTCGAGCAGCACTTGAAGTCCCTTGTACGGCCTAATCAGCCCAAAAAACAGGTGCACATGCGCGCTTTCACGGATCCCAAGTTGTCGTTTGGCCTCTTCAGCACGCAGGCGCTTGGTGTGGTGGTCATACAGTGGATGAAACAACGTCGTGGGGTGCCATTGGGCAAGCACATCGCTCACGGGCTGGCTCAACGTGACGACTTCGTCCACCGATTGAAGAAAGCGCTTGGTGAGGGTCCTGTGCATGACGTTGCCGTCGTGTGAGGACGCGTTGTGCATCAGAGCGACGATGTGCGAAGCCCCATGCTTTCGGGCGGCATTGGCCACGCCGGTCAGAGCAGGGGCGAGGGCTGCGTGCCAAAAGGGCAGGATGACCACGTCGGCGCGTTGGGCCAGCGCCTTGCCAGTACGTACCCAGGTTTTTGGAGACATGCTGTCGAGGAGGGCAGGCATGTCCGCGTCTTTCAGCGTTTTGTTGGGTTCCCATTGGGACGTGCCAGGAAACAACCAACTGGGGTATTGTCGGGACCAAGTCACCGCCTCGACGTGATGTCCTTCAGCTTCCAAGGCACGCGACATGGCCGCATTGAATTGTGCGATGCCGCCGCGGTAAGGAGGGAAGGTGGAAGCAATGCCCAGTCGCATGCTGCAATTTGGGGCAAGAACAGCATCCCACCAACCTATCTTCGCTTCATGAATGCGTATTTGGTCGATGGCGTCAGAACGCCGATTGGATCTTTTGGCGGAACCTTGTCTCCCGTGCGGACCGACGATTTGGCGGCCCATGTGCTGTCTGCTTTGATGGATCGTCATCCAAAGCTCGACCCTTCCGCCATTGGGGATGTGTTGATGGGGTGCGCCAATCAGGCCGGTGAGGACAATCGGAATGTGGCGCGGATGGCCAGTTTGTTGGCGGGCTTGCCACAGGAGGTCCCTGGTGAAACCATCAACCGACTGTGTGCTTCGGGATTGGCAGCGGCCGTGCATGCCTCGCGCATGCTGCACATGGGCGACGCCAACGTGGTGTTGGCCGGTGGGGTAGAGCACATGACTCGGGGACCTTGGGTCCTGAGCAAGGCGTCAAAGCCATTTGGACGCGACATGGAGCTGCACGACACGAGCTTTGGGTGGCGCTTCATCAATCCACGTCTTGACGCGCTTTATGGAACAGAAGGCATGGGCCAAACTGCAGAGAACCTTGTGGACTTGCACAACATCAGTCGCGAGGACCAAGATGCGTTTGCTTGCCGAAGTCAATTGAAGGCCGCAGCCGCCCAGAAGGAGGGGCGATTGGCCGAAGAGATCGCAGGGTTGGACATTCCGCGTCGCAAGCAGGATCCGCTTCGTTTCGCGCAGGACGAGTTCATCAAACCCCAAACCTCCCTCGAGGTGCTGACCAAGTTGCGTCCGGCATTCCGAAAGGAGGGGGGAAGTGTCACGGCTGGGAATGCCAGCGGCTTGAATGACGGAGCGGCGGCGTTGCTCTTGGCGAACGAAGAAGGAATGAAGGCCCAAGGCATGGAGCCGCTCGCTCAGATTCTGTCCTCTGCCGTGGTCGGCGTCGCACCTCGCATCATGGGTATTGGCCCTGTGGAGGCTTCCAGGCGGGCTTTGGCCAAGGCGGGACTTCGGTTCGAAGACATGGATGTCATCGAATTGAATGAAGCGTTCGCAGCACAGAGCTTGGCCTGCATCCGGAGTTGGGGGCTTGACGACGACGATGCACGCATCAACCCCAACGGAGGCGCCATCGCGCTTGGTCACCCGCTCGGGATGACTGGCGCCAGAATCTTGCTTGCCGCAGCCAAACAACTTCAACGGACCCGAGGTCGATATGGATTGGTCACGCTTTGCATTGGCGTGGGCCAAGGCTACGCGGCTGTCATTGAAAACACCACCCGCTGAAGGCCATGGTTTACGCATTCAAAGGCATGATCCCCGTCGTGGATGCAACGTCATTTGTGCATCCTCAAGCCACCCTGATTGGTCATGTCACAATCGGGCCCGATTGCTACGTGGGGCCCCATGCCGTGCTCCGTGGTGATTGGGGGAAGGTTGTGCTTGAGCGCGGTTGCAATGTCCAAGAGGGTTGTGTCATTCACATGTTTCCCGGTGAGACCGTCCGCCTCGAAGAGGGCGCTCATGTGGGCCACGGTGCAATGATTCATGGGGCCACGCTGGGGCGAAATTGCATGATTGGCATGAATGCGGTTGTCCTTGATGGCGCGGTCATCGGAAGTGAGTCCATCGTGGGGGCCTTGGCCTTGGTCAAAGCAAACGCGAAATTCGAGCCTCGTTCGCTGGTGCTTGGAAACCCTGCGGTTCGAAAGGGTCATGTCAGCGAAGAGATGATTGCCCACAAAACTGAAGGTACGGCCTTGTATCAAGCCCTTCCGATGGAATGCCACTCAGAACTCATTCCCACAGAGCCCCTTCTCAACGCACCGGACCAGCGTGTCGATGCGTTTCCCGATTTTGAGACGTGGCAAAGCCGAAAAACCAAGGACTACGGAACCGTTTGAAAGATGGGCAGGTCCGGGCGGCGCATTCAAACCTTCAAGCAATTTGTCGTGCACGACGACGCTTGTGGCATGAAGGTGGGGACCGATGCATTGCTGCTTGGGTCATGGGCAGGGGCGTGCAAAGAATCGTCTGCGGAACCAATCTCCGAAGTGCTTGACATCGGAACGGGTTCAGGGATTCTGGCGATGATGCTCGCACAACGATTCCCAGCGGCCCATGTCCATGCTGTGGAGCTCGAACCAGACGCGGCCAAACAAGCGTCAGAAAACGCGAAGAGAAGTCCCTTTGGCGATCGAATCACGGTGCACCATCGCGCATTTCAAGGATGGGAGGGAAGGGTTGATTTGGCCGTCTGCAATCCGCCGTTCTTCCATGGGCATCCCAAGAGTCAAGATCGAAAACGCAACTTGGCGAGGCACGATGACACCTTGCCGTTGGGTGCGCTGTTCAAAGCTGTGAAGGCTTGCTTGCACGACAACGGGGAGTTCGCCCTTGTCTTTCCGGAGGAAAGAGCCCCTGAACTCGTGAACGTTGCGGCAGCAATGGGGTTCCATTTGTGGGCCAAAATCACGCTTCAGGCCACGAAGAACCACAAAGTCATTCGCAGCCTTTGGGCATGGCGGAGAATTCCTTGCAACAAACCAAAGAACGAGGCTTGGATGATTGAAGGACCGGAGGGGTCAGGAGCTTGGTCGGACAGCGTGGCTGTGCGACTCGCAACGTTTGTTTGAGGCGCTAGAGACTCAGCAGCCCAACACGCGACGGAGCTTGTCAACCTGAGCATGCCACAGGTCTTGGGCATCCTCCACCTCGTCGTCGTCCGCAAAGTCCGTGACGAGCAGTGAGTTTTCTCCAGTCAAGTCGTCAATGCGGATGCGCAACTCAAAGAAGGTGTCCTCACCCTCTTCTTCAGCCTCAAGCCAACGAAACTTCACGAATTCGTCCTTCTTTTTGCTGATCATGCGTGCCGACTCCTCGCTGCCATCCCAAAAGAAGATGTGCACATCCTTTTTGATGTTCACGTCGTCACAAAACCATTCGGCCAAGCCAGATGGTGTGCTGATGCAGTTGTACAAGACACCTTTGGAGCTGTTCAAAGGGATTTCGAGTTGAAATTTGACTTTCTCTGCAATCATCATCGCTGGTTGTTTTATGCTGTTGTTGTCTTCCTCCACATTGTTCGAACACCTCTCGTCCGCGGAAGGTTCACAATATACGACATGATTCGAGGAATCTGGTGCTTTCGCCATGCTGATTCAAGCCAAAACGTGTTACCTTCGCGGCCCATTCGGCGGGGTAGCTCAGCTGGTTAGAGCGCAGGATTCATAATCCTGAGGTCGGGGGTTCGAGCCCCCCCCCCGCTACAAGAGGCCTTGCATGACGCGGGGCCTTTTTTTGTGCCTCATCAGTTCATCGGTTGAGCTTGGTCGACAAAAATTCGTGTTTAGTCGAATGTTGGTGGGGGTCTGGTTATCTTCGGAGAGTCGAATGAAACACCAAATTGTCTTTTCTCTGCTGCTTCTGCTGTGCCCTGGGGTGTTGCAATCTCAAGTATTGATTGACCAGAACTTCACGATAGAACAATACGTCAACGACGTGCTTCTTGGTGCTGGGGTCACCGCGTCCAACATCACCTACATTGGCGACCCTGTTCAACTTGCAGAAGTGACTGACACCACTGGCATGTTCAGTGTAGGAAGTGGTCTGGTTTTGAGTTCCGGTGATCCCAACCGTTTGGCGGATTGTGCTGCGGATTCCAATCCAACCGGCTTGAGTGGTGCTTTTTCAGACCCCGATTTGCTTTCGGTTGCCAATTCAGTACCGCCTTTGATTGGTCAAAGTTTTTCTGTTGGCGGGGTGTTGGATGGTTGTGTCTTGGAGTTTGATTTTGTTGCTGTTGGAGACAGCATTTCATTCAACTATGTCTTTGGTTCGGATGAGTACCTCACATACGTGAACACTCAGTACAATGACATATTTGCCTTTTTCTTGAGTGGTCCAGGCATCACTGGCCCTTATGCGTCACCGGCAGCCTTTACAGGTGGTGCAGTCAACATTGCTCAGGTGCCAAGCTCTGTGCCTTCTTTGCCCATCACGGTGAGCTCTGTGAATAACGTGACCAACACGGAGTATTACATCGACAATCCAGCACAAGACGTGATTTGCATCAACGGGTACACGACCCGATTCAGGGCTGAGGCCGCTGTGCAGTGTGGGGAAACATATCACATTAAATTGGCCATTGCAGATGGAAGTGACGATTACCTCGAGTCGATTGTCGTGCTCGAGTCGGGGTCGTTCGTGTCGAATGCATTGGACATCTCAGCCGAAAACTACCCTTACGATGCGGTCATCGGTCTCCCGGACAAAATCATATACGGGGACAGCATAGAATTTCCATTGCAAGAATGGATAGACAACGCCATGGACAGTGGATTCGATTGGGAGGACGGAGAAGTGGATGGTTTGGCCGTAGAAGGTTGCAACGATGCCCAAATCTTGATCGCCCGAGATTCAGCAGACGCCATCGTCGCAGATACCGTCATGTTGACCTTCTCTGGAAGTGCCATAGAAGGACTGGATTACGCCGACACTTTGAACCAATTTGTCCTTGAGCCAGGACAAACAGAATACCTGTTCAACCTTGGTGTGGTAGCAGACAGTTTGGACGAGGGCATAGAGGATGTGGTCATCACCCAGGAATCGGTCAGCCAATGCGGGGATACGCTCACAAACACGCTGAGGTTACTGATTTTGGATCCCATTCCTTTGACGGCCATGTCTTCGCCCGTGTCTTGTTTTGATTCCTCTGGCGTTCAGGTGTTTGAATACAACAGCATTCAGGGTTTTGGGCCGTTCACGTACGATTGGACTTTCTCCCCACCAGACACCACGATCAATGGAGTCCTCACCGATTCGCTCGCTGTGGCGCAGGAAGCCATCACGTTGGACTCAGAAGGCACGGACATCCCAAATCTCAACGTCGAGTTCGCGTTGACTGATCTGTGTGGGACGACCACGACGTATGAGCAAGAACTCAGTCGGCCCGTGATGAGACCTGCTCAGCTTTGTGTGGACTCTGTCTTCAGCTTTCCTGCTTGGAATGCCCATCTGCCAGTTCAAGATGTGTTGGTCAATGGCGTCTCGCTTTTGACGGACTCCATTCTTACGGACACGTTGACCTTGCATGCCGAGTGGAATGAAGGGCTCTGGCAACTCGACAGTCTGGAAACAGGAGGATTTGATTGGACAGGAGAGGTGTCCATTGTGGATTCTTGTGGGGCCACAACGGCTGCCCAGGTTTATGTCCTCGAGTACCCTTGCACGGAAGGTTGTGCCGATGAATCTGCCTGCAATTACATGGGGGAAGCTGGAATTGATGACGGTTCCTGCGTGTTTCCTGGCGACGAATGTGCGGAGGGCACAGGGTTCGTGGATGAGTTCTGTGAGTGCATCGATGACGATGGCACTGGAGGAGACGGCTCTGG
>JBELLK010000036.1:0-4847 GCA_042088625.1 Flavobacteriales bacterium | reverse complement strand
AATCCATCCCAATCCAACCTCGGGTCATCTTCGTGTGTCATCCAATGTGGGAATTGGAACCTTGAAGGTTTTCTCCATGGATGGTCGGATGGTGTTGGAATTGCCTTCGACGCGATTGGCTGAGGGAGTGGCCATCCACCTCGATTTGGCTTCCGGCGTGTACGTGTTGGAGGTGTCAAATGCCCAACATCGCTTGGTCGAACGGGTGGTGTTGAAGGACTGACACTACGCCTTCCATGCACACACGAGTTGGTCGTGCTTCAAGAGGTGTCAGTCATCACTTTGTTTCGACGAGACCTTTATTTTTGTCGACGAACGCTACGCTTGTTGTATTTTTCACACCCAATCAGCCAAATCTGTCGACCAATGAATTTTTCGAGGGGACTCGAGTGGGGGGATTTTGCCTTCGCTGGGAAACACCTGGCTCTCTCGGCGATGGTGTGTTTGGGAGGTCTTGGGTCGGCTTGTCGAGCTCAAGTCATTGGCATCGAGGTGGTCGTTGATACCGCATTCTACGGCCCCAACACTCCCACACCCGAAGACACGTTCGACCCCGAAGGTCTCCTAGACGGCTACGTGAGTTACTTGGTCTACGTCAACATGACAAATCCCACGGATGTCATGAGTGCGGTGTTTTCGGACACGGCTGTGTTGCCAGAGGGTGGGGGACTCGGCATCAATGCTGAGTGTGAATGCTGGAACCCCATCGCTGAATCGATGGTGTTGGACGGCACCAACAGCAGCTTTCTTTGGACCATTGAACCACTTTGGGAATACGACACGTTCTGGACGATTGGGAAATTGAGTTCTGACGAACCTGGCGACAATCCTTCATGGTTGTCCAACCCAAGTGTTTTTGGAGATGCCATTTGTGGAACGGAGGTGACCAATGGGTCAGCCTACGTTCTTGGGTCTCCCGTCAATGCAGTTGCTGGGGACGACCTGAGGGTATTGGTGGCGCGTGTCACCACGTGCGGGGACTGGTCCTTGAATCTGAATGTTCAAGTGTTTCCTGAAGGCGATCAAACCAACCCGGAGCAATACTATGTTGACACAGACGGAGATGGGGCCATCGAAGTGTCTGACCCTTGCGATGCCTACGATTCACTAGAGGCGTCTGTGGAGGGCAATGTCATTGTTTGTGCAGGGGCCTTGGCCGAGGTGTCGTTGGAATTTTTGGGATTGGATGAGGACGTCGAAAACACGACCTACACTGTTGTGTCGAGCACCAATGGGTTTGCCACCGAATCGGTTGTAGGTGAATATGCGGACAACGTATTTCAAGGCTTGGACAATGGGGATTATCGGGTTTACATAGCCAATGAGTACGGATGCTACGACACGACGGCCTTTCAGGTGACCACGACAGACATTGTGGATTCACCCTTTTGCATTGAGGCTCCTGAGTCGGCGCTTCAAGGGAACGGACAGGTACCCGATTCGGTGGGAGTGGAGAATGGTCTAAGTTTTCCGATTGGAGCTTGGGCCTCGCATGATGGTGCAACTGAATTCTATTGGCTTGGTTCGCCAGTGGATGATGTGGTTGTGGAGGGTTGCGATGATGGTGCGATTCGTGTGAGCCGAGATTCGTCTCAAGCCATGCAAACCGACACCGTGCACCTTCAGATCACCGGCCTCGCTGAATTGGGGTCGGATTACTTGGTGTCGCTTGAGGAAATTGTCATGGAACCTGGAGTGCTGGACACGCTGGTGTCGTTGCAGGTCGTGGACGATGGGGTGCTTGAGGGTGTTGAGGATGTGTTGATTTCTCAGTCGTTTGTGAACAGTTGTGGAGACACGGCATTGTCGAGTGTGCGACTTGTCATTTTGGACCCGATTCCAATGAATGCGATTGCCATGGATTTGGTTTGCGAAGGAAGCGACACCACTCAATTGGTTGGATTCGAGGACATCACAGGGTTTGGTCCGTTGAGTTTCATGTGGGAAGGAGCGGGGGTGTTGAATGAAACCTCAGGGACGCTCGACAGCCCCTCTGTGTTGGAAAACGGTGTGAGCCTTGTTGATGAGGAAGGGCTTCCTCTGGCCAATGCCATGGTGAGCTTGACCTTGACGGACCAATGTGGCAATGAGTCTGTTTTTGAACAGGATTTGCAAAGGGTTGTGGTGGCCCCTGCTGGCTGGTGTGTGGACAGCACTTATGCGCTGCCTTTGGTCAACGACGACATCCCAGTTCTAGATTTGACCGTGGACGGCATGTCTCTTCTCGGAAGTGAGTTGTTGCAAGACACCCTGACCGTTCATGCCACCCAGGTGAATGACCTTTGGGTTTTGGATTCACTGACGACCGGTTCATTCGATTGGTCGGGCATCGTCACGCTTGTCGACTCTTGTGGCAGGTTTACGAGTGCGGAATGGTATGTGTTGGAATATGCTTGCACAGAAGGATGCACCGACAATGATGCGTGCAATTTCACAGGTGAAGCGGGCATTGAGGATGGGTCGTGCACATACCCAGGAGACAGTTGCGACGACGGAGATGACGCGACTTTGGATGAAACGCTGGACTTCAATTGTGATTGTGTGGTGTTCACCGATGATGTGATTGAAGAAGATGTCCGGCTTTCGGTGCACCCTAACCCTTCGCGGGGTCAGGTTCTCTTTCAATCCAACGTCGATGTTGGGGCAATCCGCATTGTTGGCATGGATGGACGTGTGGTCCAAGAGGAAAAGGCAGAAGGATTGGTCGCTGGTGTTCACATGAATCTGAATTTGCCCAATGGGTTGTATCTGTGTGAGTTGACTGCTGGGCCAAACAGATTCACCATTCGTTTGATGATTTCACAATGACAACAGCTTCCCTTTGAATCCAAGTCTGATTTCCTGGCCATCTGTAACGAGCTCGTTTCGTGGGTTGGTTGGCGCCATTGCTTGTGCGTTTTTGGTCTCTTCGGCCTTCGCCCAAGAAGGCATCATTGTTCCGATGTCAAACGGCTCTGTGGTCGTCGATTGCGATGCCACCCAAACCATTTATTTCACGGATGACAACAGTGGCAGCACGGATTTCCAAACGCCATACTCCAGCCAGGACTACACCATCACGTTGTGCCCGAGTGTGCCGGGCGATGCGGTGCAAGTGAATTTCGTCGCTTTTGACCTCCAGACCAACGCGAACCCCAACAACAGCGACCGTCTGTTGGCCTACAACGGGGACAGCACTGCTGGTGATTTGGTCGGAGTGGGGACAGGCAACTCGTTCAATGGGGTGTCCATCACGGCATCCATCGACAACCCAACCGGGTGTGTCACGTTCCGATTTGTGGTGAACAACGGTGCGACGGGTGGTGACGCTGGATGGGTGGCGGAAGTGACGTGCGTCACTCCGTGTACCTACCCTGAGTCAGATCTGGTCCTCGTTTCCCCTGAGCCATTTCCAGGGACTCCTGAAAGCGTGGGGGTGTGCATGGATGAATTGGTGACGTTTGACGCGAGCGGTTCCGTCGAAGGAGATCCCGTTTTTCCTTTGGATTCATTGATTTGGAACTGGGGCGATGGGCAGGTCGAAACCACTGCCGCAGCGGATGGATTCCAAGTTTCACACAACTATCCTGAACCAGGTGAGTACATCGTGACGTTGGTCGTGCAGGACATCAATGGATGCAACAGCACCAACCTCCTTCCTCATCAAGTGTTGGTGTCCACGGCCCCCATTTTCAACACTGCGGTGACCTCACCCATTTGCGTGGATGCTCCAGGCGTGTTGGATGGCACCCCAGTTGAGAGCGTGACGTGGACGGCCTTGCCGCCTGTGGGAGTGTCGGAGTTGGCAGATTTGCCTGATGCAACAGGCGTGGCATTCACCTCCGAATTGTTCATTGACTTCTTTGACACTGATCAAGTCCTCGAGGATTGCGACGACATTGAGTTGATCACGGCGAACATCGAGCACAGCTTCATCGGTGATTTGAAATTTTGGGTAACCTGTCCTGATGGCACTGAAGTGTTGCTCATGGACAATGGCCCATCTGGAGGACCTGATCCGACTGGATGCACTCCAAGCGATTTAGGAGGAAACAACCTCGGCATTGTTGATGTAGAGGGGTATGACTATTCATGGAGCATGGATGCCGAATGGGTGTTGGATGACGCCAACAATCCCAACGCTTCCGATCCAATGCCGAGTGGGATTTATCTACCATGCGGCGATTTGTGCGACTTCGTTGGGTGCCCATTGAATGGCATTTGGACCTTCAATGTGATCGACCAATGGGCGGCAGACAACGGAACGCTCTTCGAATGGGGCATTGATTTCAATCCAGAGATTGTGCCTGGCATCACGACGTTCACCCCTGAAATTGACATGGGTTCGGACAGCTCGTATTGGCATCCTGTTGGGGACGATGGAACCATTTTGACTACGAACGATTATGGAGTTGTCGACGTGGATGACGACGCGAATGTCGTGGATGTGATGTTCGAGGAGCCTGGAGTTTATGAGTTTGGATATCTCGTGACCAATGATTTTGGTTGCTCTTGGGACACCACGGTGCAGGTCGAAGTGTTGGAATCTCCCCAAGCATTGGTTTCTGCGGGGCCGGATCTGGAGTTTTGTGGCGAACCCATCGATTTGTTAGGCTCTTACATCCCAATGGACACAACTGGCTGCGGTGAATCCTTTGGTTACCATCATTACTGCTACGGCGCAAATGACAATTCCGTCTTCAGTTATTGCCCCAATGTTTCGGGAGACGGTACGATGATGACGTTGAAATTCACTGACGGTGAATTGGATTTGTTTTGGGATTACATCACGGTGTTTGACGGTCCTGATGGAACTGGACCGGTCATCGCGACGTTGTATTCGGATCTCGCAGGCCAAACCTTCACCT
>JBELLK010000034.1:0-6440 GCA_042088625.1 Flavobacteriales bacterium | reverse complement strand
GACGCTGGCTGAATACTATGGCGTTCCGGATGGCGTCACCATTGAGCAACTCGCCTTTGTGTTTCGCAATGCGGACGGCTCTGTCGTCGGCAAAACAGCTGATGAAGGGGACATCTTCTACACGGTGTCAGACGGATCATTCGAAGTCGTCCTGACCAATCCGATTGGCACCTCAAGCATTGAGTCGGTGGGTACAACGGTCAACGTCGTCGCCCAAGCCTCTCAAACGGCATCGTTGTCCTTGGAGGTCAACGGTGAAACTGTGGCAACCGCCAGCGGAACAAGCCTTGAGCATCCCGTGACACTCGACATTGCAGGGGACTACTTGATTGAAGTCCATGCTGAAGCGGGTTCCAGCACTTCGTCGGCGTCGAGTTCTGTATTTGCGCTGCCAACCTCGGCGCCAGTGCTGGCACCTCCACCGGGATTGAAGGATGGCATCAATCACATCGATGAAACCACTGTCATTTTGCAATGGACAGCGCCCTACAAAGATTTTGTCTTCGCTGTGGGAGACTTCAACGATTGGACTCTGAACGCTCAATCGTTGATGCACGACTCGGGCAATGGCGAGACCTTTTGGCTTCAGATCGACGGCTTGACCCCAAATGAGGATTACAGGTATCAATACCACATCCTTCCCGATGACATTCGGGTGGCCGACGCCTACGCGGAGGTGATCCTAGACAAGTGGAACGACCCCTGGATCCCAGAGACCACGTATCCCAACATGCCGCCCTATCCCGACCTTCAAGCCACAGGGCCTGTGAGCGTCTTCACCCCTGGTGAAGCCGATTTTGAATGGACTGACAACACGTTTGTCAGGCCGGACCAAGAGAATTTGGTCATTTACGAACTGCTCGTGCGCGATTTCTCCGAGGAGCGCACCCTGAAATTCATTGAAGACAGTCTGGACTACCTCGAACGTCTCGGGGTCCAAGCGATTGAGCTGATGCCAATCAATGAGTTCAACGGCAACGACAGCTGGGGCTACAACCCCACCTTCTATTTCGCGGTGGACAAGGCATATGGAACCAAGAATGATTTGAAATCGCTTGTGGATGCCTGTCACGAACGAGGCATTGCAGTCATTCTCGACGTGGTGTACAACCACGCAGACCAACCCAATCCGTTCATCACCATGTATTGGGAAGATTGGACCGTGCTGCCCTACAACCCTTGGTTCAACACTGCGGCTCCGCACAACTTCACATGGTTCTACGATTGGAACCACGGCAGCTCACGGACGCGCGATTTCGTCAAGCGCAACCTGAAATTTTGGGTGGACGAGTTCCACATCGACGGATTCCGTTGGGACTTCACGCAAGGCATCATTCAAGAGCAAGGCGTGAATGGCAGTTACAGCCAACAACGCATCAATTGGCTCAAGGAATACGGCGATCACGTGTGGAACGACGACCCTACTGTCTACATGATCCTCGAGCACTGGTGCGACTTCAACGAAGAGCGTGAGCTTGCCGATTACAACGGCATGAACGGAAATGCGGCGGGATTCATGCTTTGGGCCAACGCGACCAACAGCTACCAAGAGGCCAGCATGGGATACTCCAACAACGATCTTGGATGGGCGAATTTCCAAAGCCACAACTTCCAGGACAGACACGCCGTCGCCTATGCAGAAAGCCACGATGAAGAGCGCTTGATGTACAAGAACTTGGAATTTGGCAACAGCGCGGGGACGTATGACGCCTCGGACGAAGTCATTGCATTGCGCAGACAACAACTGACCATGGCGTTCAACCTGTTGATGCCTGGTCCGCGCATGCTTTGGCAATTTGAGGAGTTGGGATACGACTACAGCATCAACACCTGCACCGACGGAGTCACGGTGACCGAGGACTGTCGCATTGTCGCCAAGCCAGTGCGTTGGGATTATTATGAGGACAACGAACGCAGACACCTTTACGACGTGACGGCTGCACTCGGGCGACTGAAAAACATCCACCCCGCTTTTGGCACTTCTGCCACCAGTTTCAACGTGGATGTGGGAGGATTTGGAAAGCGCATGCACTTCGAGCACCCTGACGGCGACGCGATTGTGGTGGGCAACTTCAGGACCACCGCACTGAGCATGGTTACAGGATTCACGCATTCCGGAACGTGGTACGACTACCTCACTGGTGAAGCCATCGAGGTCAGTGACGTCAACGCCAGCATGTCCTTTGAACCCGGAGAAATGCACGTCTACACCGACGAGCCCATGGATGTGCCAACCCTCACCGAGATTGATATGGATCTCGATGGACAACTGGCCTCACAGGGCGATTGCAACGACAACGATGCCACCATTTACACAGGTGCACCGGACCTGACCGTCGACGGCATTGACCAAGACTGCAATGGTCTTGATGGATGCATGGCCGACGAAGACGCAGACGGCATCTGTGATGCTGTGGACGAATGTGTTGGAGAACTCGACGAGTGCGGCGTTTGCAATGGGCCTGGGGCGGTCTTGGAGTGTGGCTGTTCGGACTTTCCTGAAACAGATTGCGATTGCGACGGCAATCAATTCGATGCCATTGGGGTGTGCGGTGGCGATTGTCTCGAGGACCTCGATCAGGATGGCATCTGTGATGATGTCGACCGCATCGAAGTTTTGGGTTCCGAGAATGACCTCAAATGGTCCTTGTTTCCCAACCCGTCCTTCGATGTTGTTCAACTGCACTTTGGCCTGGGGCAAGAGCCCTCTGAATTGTTGTTGAGAGACATGCGCGGAAGAGCATTGAACACCGCAATCATTCCCAGCGGAACCAATCAATGGACCCTGGATCTGACTCCCTTGGAGACGGGAAGCTACCTGCTGACCTGGAGCGTCCACGGCGTGGCGTTTTCAACACCTGTGCACAAAATCAACCCTTGATTCAATGAAGGTAGGTGTACTTTTGACACCAACCCGAGAACACCTGACTTCTCAGCGATTTTGACAACAACATGATGGATTTCAAACTCGTCTTTTCCACCCTACTCTGCGCCAGCTTAATGGGCGTTCTGTCGGCCCAGTCCACTCTGAATGGAAGGGTCACAGACGATCAAGGCCAACCTCTCCCCTCTGCAACGGTGATGACCGCTTCCGGCAAGGGCGTCTTCACCGACCTCGACGGCAAGTACACGCTCAACGTGCCTTCTGGGGAGCAACGCATCACCTTTTCATTCATTGGTTACCTCAACACGGTGAAGAAGGTCAACTTGAAGAGTGGCGAAACCCAAACCCTGAACGTCCGATTGCAAGAAGATGCAGTCCTGCTCAATGAATCCATCGTCATTGGTTACGGTGTTCAAAGAAAGAAGGAAGTGACAGGGGCCATCTCCACGATCGATTCCAAGGAAATCACAGCGGTCCAGACCCCATCTTTTGAAGCGGCTTTGCAGGGCCAAGCTGCGGGCGTGCAAGTGACACAAGGTTCAGGCATGGCTGGAAGCTCTTCCATCGTCCGCATTCGCGGCCTCAGCTCCATCTCTGCAGGTGGAGATCCGCTGTACGTGGTGGACGGCATCCCCATCACTCAGAATTACTTCGCGGGCGGAAACAGTGGGGCAATGAACCGGAACCCCTTGGCGAGCATCAACCCAAACGACATTGAGGACATCCAAATCCTCAAAGACGCAGCTTCTACCGGCATCTACGGTTCTCGAGGTGCGAATGGCGTGATCTTGATCACGACCAAGCGCGGTGTGAAAAAGGGCATTCAAGTCGATTACAGTTCTTCCGTGGGATATGGTGAGCCCACGGCGCGTCCCAACATGATGAGCACGGAGGAATACCTCACGATCCGTCAAGAGGCTTGGGAAAACGATGGAGGCACGGGATACGTTTGGCTCCCTTACCTGTCCTCAGAAAACTCGAGCCCTGAATTGAGAAAGGACGCCTACGAGCGGGCGTTGCTCACGGACACCGACTGGTTTGACCAATTCGCACGACGGGCACAAAAGACCACCCAGAACATTGGCTTGCGGAGCGGTGGGAAAAAGTGGTCCATGTACAACGGCGTGAGCTACGACAAGAACGAAAGCTATGCCCTCGGCAACAGCTACACCCGAACCAGCGCCCGGACCAACTTTGACTGGACCCCGAGCAGCAAATTCAAAGTGGTGCTTTCAGGAAGCACATCAGAAGGCCAAAACCAGCGCGTGCGCGGTGGATGGTCAGGCGGCATGGGCGCCGCGATGTCCACTGCCCTGCCTTACATGGCCCCATTTGTGGTCGATTCCACGTTTGACGATGCAGGAAATTTGGTGGGCACCGAACGCAACTACGAGTTGAACCGCTGGTACAACCCGATGGCGTACCAAGACTTGGTGCAGTGGCGGGAAACCGAGCGACGTCAGATTGCCACCGGACAAATCATCATCAGTCCATTCGAACGTCTCGACATTGTCTTGAACGGAGGCTACGACAACAGCAAACTTGAAAACGACTCCTACGACGACGCGGCACTGGATCAAACCAACGGGTTCTCCTACGGCAATTGGAGTGAATACAACGCCCGCAACTACAATGTGGGTGCAAACGCCACCATGCGTTTGATCGACAACGACTCAACCACCCTCTCCCTTCTCGTGGGTGCGGAGGCCCAAAAATTTGAAAGCGACGGTTTCGGATTCAACCTACGCAACACCGAAGGACCTACCTACGCTGCGGAGGCGCTGAGGGACACGTTGTTTGGCATTCATGACAGCCTCTATGTGGCGGACTCGCTGACCACCGTCACCAACGCGTATCCCATCCAAGAGCGCACCGAAGGGTTTGCTTCGACGTTTGCACGCCTGAACTACAGCTTCAAAGACCGGTACTTTTTCCAAGCCACGGCCCGTGTGGACGGCTCGTCCAAGTTTGGAGCGAATTACAGATTTGGGTTCTTCCCGTCGGCCTCTGCTGGCTGGGTGATCAGCGATGAATCTTGGTTCCAATCTGCGAAACTCAGCTTCTTGAAACTGCGGACGAGTTGGGGACGGACAGGAAACTCGAACATTCCTGGCGACAGCCGCTTTGCGCTTTATGCCGACCAAAGTCAAGGGGCGACCTATGGCGGAGACACCATCGTGTTCCCCATTCAACCAGGCAACCCAGATTTGCGTTGGGAAACGGTGGAGACCATCGATGCCTCACTGGAAATGGGGCTGTGGTCAGACCGCGTGTCTGTGGAGCTCGGTTGGTACAACAAAATGGCCAGCGACGTTCTCATGTCGGTGGAACTCCCCTCCCACACTGGATTCAACAGCCGAGCCATCAATGCCGGGCAAGTCTTGAACCGAGGTTGGGAAGTGGGCATCACTTCCAACAACTTGCCAAGCACCTCTGCCCTGCAATGGAAAACGATCCTGAATTACGCCTACAACTACAACGAACTCGTCAACACAGGTGACTTCACCGAGGACGCCATTTCTGGTGGCACCAACGACAGCCGTGCCGTGACTGGGGCGCCGTTGACCACGTATTTCTTGGTGCCGTTCAGCCACGTGGATCCAGAGTCCGGCTTGCCCGTGTACATCGACATCAACGGCAATGAAACGTTCGAATACAACCTCGAAGACCGGCGTGCGGTGGGTGACGGATTGCCCGACCATGTGGGTGGATTGAGAAACGAAGTCACCTTCCGAAACTGGACCTTCAGCAGCCAATTCACCGCATCATTTGGCGCCAAAATCTGGGACAGCTCAGCCAAGCGTCAGCTTGGTGTGGTCACGGACTGGAACATGCGCACTGACTTGTTCGACCGCTGGCGCCAGCCCGGAGACGAGGCCTCTTTCCCCCGTCTGACCCTCGACGAAACCACGTACGGCTTGCCAGCAGGATTCCCTTGGTGGAACACGAGCTTGTTCATGTACGACGCGAGTTATGTGCGACTGCGGAACGCCTCTTTGGCCTACCGCATTCCTTCTGCCAAAGGCAACGTCACGTTGCGCATCAGTGGAAACAACCTCTTCGTGTTGACCAACTTCATTGGTTTGGACCCTGAATTGACCAGGGACTTTGAAAACAGCCAAGACCGAAACTTCTCCGGAGGTGCCAACTACCTCACAGCTCCTCAAGAGCGTTCGGTCATCTTCACCATCAACGCCAACTTCTGATTGTCATGAAGCACACCACTCCTTTCTACGCAATCTTGTTAGCCACTGCCATCACGTTGGGCGGTTGCCGGTGGCTTGAAGTCGACCCTGAACAATTCATTTTGGCGGACGACGCCCTGGAAACGTCAGAAGACCTCCAAGCCCTGCTCGTCTCATGCTATGACGTGATGGCCAATTTGTACGATGGCGATGTGCAATTGATGAACGAGTTGCGCGGAGACAACACGAACGAGCCGCTTTCGAACAACGACCTCAAGGCCGTCTACAACCGTGAGACCATCCGGTGGACTTCCTACGTGGGTGGCGTCAACCGCGATTTCTTCTATCCCGTGTTGCGCGTGAACAGCTTG
>JBELLK010000033.1:0-23652 GCA_042088625.1 Flavobacteriales bacterium | reverse complement strand
GCCTCGCCCAGTTCTTTGCGAATGGCGGCGTGTTGCGTTTTCCAAATCGTGCCCTTCATCATGGCCAAACGCTGGCCGCGGGCTTCTTCCACCAATTCGAGGTAGACGTGTCCGCTCGGGCTCTTGGACAGCTTGGCGATTTCCGCCTTGAACCACATGGCGCGCCCATGGGTGACCTGTTCAAGCGTCCGCTTGAGGCTTTCTCCAAGTTGAGAAAGCGTGTAGATTTTTTTTGGTTCGGAACCCTGGCTCAACGGGCGGCGAGCTTCCAGGACTGGCGCGTCCCTTCTTCCGTCACAAAGGAGACCAAACGAAGGCCATCCGCATTCCACTCCACGTCCTGACCCGCTCCGAGGTCCTCGGCCATGATCACACGACCTGCGACGTCGGCGACAACCAAACGACCCGTTTGGGGTGCTTGCCACTGCCACGTTTGTCCGTTCCAATTGGCCGGCGCCGCCCATGCGAGCTCGTACATTCCGTCCGGTTCCAGCTCGGCCTCCGGCAACACCAAAACAGTCGAATTCGATTCGTCGCCTTGGTCAAAGGCTTGGCCATTGCCATTGACCGCAAGCCCTGATGCGTAAAACGTCACATCGCCACCACCAATTGTCGGGGACACCCAGGTTGCGCTGAAGGTGTTGCTCGAACTGGCTTGGCTGTGTTCGAAAATGTGCCTGCCATCGACACTCTCGAGTTGAGCATTCGATGAGGGGTCACTGAAGGTGCCTGCATTGTTCCCATTCGCATCGACGGCGGTGGATTGCATGCCGTGAGCAGGGGCCGTCCCGTTGTTTGTGTTGACGGTGATGTTCAGAACGTATTCCGTGCCCGGGAGGTACGCAGACACCGCCCCCGAAGAATCTTGGTGGGTGACTTCGATGCTGGTTATGGTCCCGAAATCTCCGCCGTTGTGACATTGTGTGCAGGTTGGGTCAGTGCCCGGTTCACCTGTACGGTTGGCTCCTTGTTGTTCTGCAACGCCGTTTGAGTTGGCCACCAATGCCATGGCACCGACTGCAAGCGTGCCGAAGAGGAAGAGATTTCGTTTCATACGCTCAATGTCGGAAGAAACATCCAATCAAATCCCGTATCTTTCCATAACGAGCAAACGAAACTTGAATTCACCGACCTCTCCACCGGTTTCCAGTTTGGAAAAGCGCTACCAGCAATCCCTCGAGGACATGCAATACGCGCGGTCCATTCAGTCCATGATGGCGCCCACGCCTGAGCAGCTGGATGCCCTGTTTCCGCAATGCATGGTTTACGACAGGCCGATGGACAAACTCAGCGGAGACTTTGTGTTTGTGGCGGAGAAGGACGACATGGCTTACCTCGCCGCGTGCGACTGCACAGGCCATGGAATGAGTGCCGCACTGATGACTGTGCTGGCCCGCGAAAAGATGTGGCAGGCGCTGAGTAAATCGTCAGGCCCGGCCCACCTGCTGACGCGGCTCGACGAAAAGTTCCGAGCGGCCATGATGCAAGGGGACACCCACGCCATGCGCGCCATCGGGATGGGCCTTGATCTTGCGGTCATCGCCTACCAGCCCAAGTTGCAGCAGCTCCGGTTTGCCGGCGCCAAGCGTCCACTTTGGGTCGTGCGCAACGGCAAGCTCCTCGAATTCAAGGGCACCTCGCGATCCATTGGCGGGGCGTATTGGCGGCAACAACCTTTTGTGGCAACGACCTTGCAGGTCCGACCTGGAGACTCGGTCTTCATGTTCTCAGATGGCGTGTCGGACCAATTTGGGGGTCCCCACGATCGCAAGCTCAAATTGAAAGGCCTGCGCACCTTGATTCTGCTGCTCGCTGAATTGCCACCCCAAGACCAACACGAGTTCATCAAGACATGGCTCACCTCTTGGCAAGGCGACCTCCCAGCCACAGACGACCAATTGTTGTTGTCGTTCCGCGTGCCGACCTTGGAAGAATGAAAAAGGCAATTCCTTTGTTGGTGGCGGCGTTGGTGGCAGGGCTTGTTTTGGCGTACTCGATGTACAACAAGCCGCACCGCGATTACACTTCTGAAGCGGTGGCCAAATCATGGTCCTCCGCCGAATTGCTGGATTGGCACACGTCCCACCCGGAGTCTGCCGAGTGGCAAGACCAAATGATGGCGGTCACTGGAAACGTGGCATCCGTGTCAGATCGCGGGCTCGTGCTTTCACCTGGCGTGGCGGTGACTTGGGAGGAAGGACACGTGCCGGCGACAGCCCCGGTAGGTGCCTTGACCATTCAGGGCCGGCTGGTGGGCTTCGACGACTTGTTTGGCGAAGTCAGGATTGACCACGCGCGCATCGTCGATGCTTCTGAATGAAGCCCCTGCGACTTCCTCGAAGCAACCTTCACATTTCCTTCACATTGTCCTGGCCTTCATCTCGCCTTAAAACGCGTCCCTTTGCACCATGATTGCCGGTTCGACCTTCCGCCTCGGCTTCCTCGCCTTGGCAGCCACACTCGCTGTTTATTCATGCCAGTCGCCGTCCCCTTCCACCGCCATGCTGAATCCCACGTTGTCTGACCTTGTCTCAGCCTTGATGCTGGATACCACCGAGGTGCCTGTGTCTCGCCAAACAGAATTGAATGCCTTGGCTTCTTGGACCGCCCAAAACCTCAAGGAAAAGGGGAGTGCAGACCTGATTTTCATTTGCACCCACAACAGCCGCCGCAGCCATTTGGCGCAAGTTTGGGCCCAAACCGCCGCCGACATGCTCTCGTTGGAAGGCATCCGCACGTTCAGCGGTGGCACTGAAGCCACGGCCTGCAACCCAAGAACGGTCGAGGCCATGAAGCGCGCAGGCTTCCATGTCGCCACCGCAGACACGTTGCACGGTGCGACCAACCCCACCTACTCGGTGCAGGCAGGTTCCACCCTCGAAAGCATGCCGTGCTTCAGCAAGACCTACAGCCATGAAGTCAATCCACAGTCTGGTTTTGCTGCGGTGATGACGTGCAGCAGTGCAGATCGAGGTTGTCCCATTGTCTACGGTGCAGATGCCCGGTTTGCCGTGCCTTACGTCGACCCCAAGGTCAGCGACGACACGGACCAGGAGGCGGCGACCTACGAGGCCCGCCTTCGCCAAATCGGGACGGAGATGCTGTACCTCATGGACAAGGTGAAGGAGGGCGTCAAGGGCCTGAAACAAAGCTGATCCAGACATACGCGCCGCCAAATGCGGTGAGGAAGGCGAGGCCAATCCATGCCCAAACCCGAAGCCATCGCGGCGGCCGCGCCGCTTCTGGCATTTGGTCTGAAGTGACGAGCCGAAGGTTCCACCATGCAATCAACGGTGCTACGAGGAACGACAAGGTTGTGGCGAGGTCAACCAGCACCTTCAATTGGCCCTGGAACGCGAGCACGATCCCAAGTGCGCCTCCAGCCACGATCACCACGGCCCCTCGGTGCTTGGCGACACTTCGCGGCGTGTCGGTCGCCGCGGCCCAAGCGCGGTCGAGGCTTCTCGCGTAGCCGTCGAGCACGGTGATGCACGTGCTGAACATGGCGCTGAAGGCTGCCGCGCCCATGATCGGAGCGCTCCATTCTCCAATGGCAGCAGCGTAGAGCCCCACAATGCCAGAGGCGAAGGCTGCGCTTCCGTCGGGAAGTTCGGTGGCCGTGTTGTGCAACAGCAAGGCGCCCATGGTCAGGAATCCCCACGCCAACGCCACGGAGATGCCGAAGCCCCAATTGAATTCGGTGAGCGTCTCGCGAAGGGTCGGCTTGTACCCTGTGGTGCGAATGCGCTCAAGGGTCCAAAAGCTGTTCCACGTGCTCAAGTCCACAGCAGAAGGCATCCAGCCCATCAGGGCAATCACAAATGCAAAACCGGCAGGGGAGCGCCAGTCAAACTGAACGGGAGATGCCAAAGTGGCAGGAGGAGGGTTCAGCAGCGTCAACACCACCGCAGCGACGGTGGACACCACCAACACGCTGGCCAGGATTTTCACCACCTTGTCGAGGGCGTTGAATTTGCCCAGCGACAACAAGGCGGTGCAACCGAGGAACAGCCCTGAAGTCACATGCGGGGTGAGGGGCTGCCCGGCCCTGGCGGAAAGGCCGAGCAAGTTGTCCAGAAACGCTCCGGTCACTATGCCGACGGCGGCCATCACGAAGAAGCATGTTCCCAAGGTCAGGGCGAGGTAGACGCGAGAAGCGTTCTTGCCCAGCGACCTGAATCCTTCGATCAGGGACGTTTCCGTGGCGGAGGCAAACCGCGAGCCAAATTCAAAAAACGGGTACTTCGCGGCATTGGCCGCCAACACCGCCCACAACAACCCAAACCCCGCCAACGCGCCAGCCCGTGTGGATTGCACCAAGTGAGAAACGCCAATGCACGCCGAGGCGAACAGGATGCCCGGTCCTAAGATCTGGACCCATCGCTGTCGCATGTTGCCGTTGCTTTCAGGCATCTCAGCGTTGCAGCGGATCGCCTTTCAAAGGCGTTTGGTCTTGCTCCTCAAGCTGGTCCAAACGCCGGTACGTCACGTACATCTTCCAGCCCACAATGGCTTTCTGGAATTTGCTGAGTCGGGTCAAATCCGGGGCTTTGTGGATGGCGGGAAGCAGGGCTTTATTCAGCCGCGAAAGGAGGTTCCAAACGTTCATTCGTCCGCGCTTTTTGAAGCTCCCTTGAACTGGTCTTCTTTGTATTTGAACAGGACGTTGAACGTGGTCAAACTCCCGTAGATGCGGGTGATGTATTGCTGCAAGTTGACCTTGTCTGCGTCAGACAGTTTGTCCTGGGCGTTGATTTGCTGTTCCATCACGCGCAGGCGGTCGCGCACCATGACAATTTTGTGGAAGAAGGTCTCCATGGGCACTTCCTTCGATTGGAGGTCGGCATGGGCCGGATGCATCGCCAGGGTCCCGCCGTCCCAGCGGTCGCCCAGCTCAATGGGAGCGGGCTCGATGTGTTGTTCAATGCGGTAAATGTGTTCTTCAAAAACCTGTTCCACCGCGGTGGTGATGTCCGACAAATCGACCACGCCTTCGTCCATGCCTTCTTCTGTCACGGTCCAACCGTCGAAGGATTTGTCAAATTCCTTTTCCCCGTGCTCTTTGAAAAACACGCGCCAGTAATCTCCGTCTTGGTTGAAAATCACACCTTCGCCGTAGGAGGGATGTTCGATTTTTGCGCCCAATTGTCCCATGCCTTGCAAAATGCGATGCCTCTTGTTTTCGTTTGGCCTGAACGTCAAGGTCGTATCAACATCGCGTCGTGGGAATTTGGCAGAAGCAATTCACCGACGAACGGGTTTGGCGAAGACCTTTGACAATCATGAACGAACATGCTTCTTCTCGCCCGCAAACAAGGCGGAAATTCAGATGGGATCGATTGGGGTTGGTGGCCATGATTTTGGTGGGGTGTTCCAGTGGCATGGTGGCGTTGGTAGGTGGCACGGACGCGGAAGAGGAGGCATTCACCCGTTTGACCCACCCCAAACCAGTGGTCACCCTGAATCGCATCGAGGCGTACCCCGTGCTCTTGAAAAGCGGCCACGGTTCTTCGCGACAGTCCTCTCAACCATCCGCGGACCAGTCGTCAACCTCCAATCCAATTGAGGTGAGCAACTTGCCGGAAGAACGTCCTTTGGTGTCGGCTCCTGCCACCCCCCGCCCCGATGCTCAGCCTCAAGCGTCAGAGGAAACCGAGGCCACGACGCCTGCCAAAGAAATTCAGCCTTGCAGCGTGTGCAAGAAAACCATGCGCGTTCCGCGCAACCCCTACACCTCGCACCAAAGCGCTGCACGTTCGCTGCCCAACAGTTTCTTCGTCAAGAACGACATTGAATTGAACGCAGGGAAACGCAACGGTAAGCTGGTTGAGGTGGAGGATGGACGTGGTTACCGCGTGGCGCGCTTGACGCACAGTCACGGATGGTTGCTGCCGGAGACGTACCAACTTTTGAAGGACATGGGCAACGACTTTGCCGATGCCTTGGGAGGGACGGCAAGCGAAGGGGCGGTGTTCAGGGTGACGTCAGTGACCCGAACCGACAAGCAGCAGCGCCGGCTTCGCCGCCGCAACCTCAATGCGACGAACAGCAGAAGCACGCACAGCTACGGCGCGTCGTTCGACATCGCCTTTGTGGATCGTTCGGACGACAAAGCGTCCTGCGGCACCCCCACCCGAGAAATGGAGCGCCTGCTCAACCGCTACCAAAAGGCGGGCATCATCTACGTGATTCCTGAGGGTGGGTGCATGCACATCACCCTGCGCAAGCCCTGACCCGAGTTCAGTGCACCACTGAAAGGACAGCCGGTGCATGTCCTTCAACTGCGAGGACCCACATGCCTGCATCGACGTCCGAGACTTCAATGACTTTGCCCTGACCTTCTTTCAGCAGGGAGCCCGTGAGACTGCGTATCTGCCAACGCTCAAGGTCTGACTCCAACCGCACCAAGTCTGACGCTGGGTTGGGGTACATGTTTACGGCAGGGCGAATGCGTTCAGTCAAACCGGTCGCACATTCTTCCACAAGCGATTCGATCCAAAGCGTGGCGCCCAAAATGGCCAACCCTGCACACTGTCCGTGATCGTACGCCCCGAGGTTAACGGACTGATGGAAGGACCCGCCGTTGTCTGACATCCAGGTTTCGGCCACAAGGGCGTTTTGGTAAAACACCTGCTCGTCGAGGGTGCAGTAATACAATTCGAGGGGTACGGAGGGCACCCATTCATACACATCGTTGTCTTGAGCTGCGACCATGAAGGGGTGGTCGGGGTTTCCCAAGATGTCGTCCACGAGTCCGGGCTGCATCAATGCATCGAGGGTGGGAGGGCAGGCGTTGTTGATGGTCGTGGCATCGTTGGTGCCGTCAAAAAGCGGCGGCAACGTGGTCGCGTAAGGTTCTTGAAACACTTCGGACAGTTCGTCGTAAAGCGTGCCATACACGCTGTTCCATCCAATGACGTTGTACGCCAAATAAGCCGGGTTTGAATAGGTGTCAGAGTCAAACGTCAGTGGAAATTGCGTGCCGCTGATGTCGTAAGGACCGCTTCCCGGTGCTGCCGCCGTGAGCGTGAACGTGTCTCCAAAGGAGGTCGTGGCCAGATCTCGCGCCAGGGCCATGGCGCCGTGGCCGCCTTGGGAGTAGCCTGACAAGAAGTTTTGGCCATTCAGACTGTAGTCCAATTCCGAGGCAAGTTCAGCGGCAGCCTTCATCATGTAGAATCCAGCATCCGATTCAGAACGCGCATGGACGTAGGGGTGCATGAGTTGACTCGTGCCCAAGCCGACGTAATCGGGCATCAACACAAGTTGTCCAAGGGTGGCCATCAATCCCCCAAAGGTGCCTTCAGGACTTCCAAAAGAAGGGGCGTCGGTGCGTTTGAAAATGGTTCCGTGCATGTAGACGTGCATCGGAAGCCCGCAGGGGTCGTCCGCGCCTTGAGGCACAAACAAAGCGCCGCTGACTTCAATGGTGTCTCCGAGGTAAGGCATGTCGTAAAGGACCCGGTACACGTTGACATCGTATTCAGCTTCAAAGATGTCTGAAGGAATGCCAAAGACGGCCGCAGTCGTTGCGAGTTGGCTCTGGGTGAACGTGGATTGGAGTTCTGCGGTTTGGCCAATTGCGGTCGCGTGAAGTGCGAGACAGATCGGCATCGCGGCAAGGCAGGAACGGAATTGCATGTCGTGAATGAAATTGGGACTTGCAATGTAAGGGCCTGCAATGCAAAGAAGGCATGCCACCAGGCATGCCTTCTTTGGTTTCCAGATTGGAACCTCGTGTCAGAGGTGGATGACCTCGTCGTAGGCCGCAGCTGCAGCTTCCATCACCGCTTCACTCAAGGTGGGGTGCGGGTGGATGGTCTTGATCAGCTCGTGCCCTGTGGTTTCGAGCTTGCGCAACGCAACGATTTCAGCGATCATTTCGGTGACGTTTGCACCGATCATGTGGCCTCCGAGGAGTTCTCCGTATTTGGCGTCGAAGATGAGTTTGACAAATCCGTCCTTGTGTCCAGAAGCGCTCGCTTTTCCTGAAGCAGAGAATGGGAACTTGCCGACTTTGATGTCGTGACCAGCTTCCTTCGCCGCGTCTTCCGTCATGCCCACGCTCGCCACCTCGGGGAAGCAGTACGTGCAGCCAGGAATGTTGCCATAGTCGATAGGTTCAGGACTGTGACCCGCGATTTTTTCGACGCAGGTGATGCCTTCAGCGGAGGCCACGTGCGCGAGGGCAGGCCCTGGCACGCAGTCGCCGATGGCGTAGTAGCCCGGAATGTTGGTGGCGTAGTAGTCGTCGACCACAATCTTGCCGCGGTCGTGCACGATGCCACACTCTTCAAGGCCGATGTTTTCAATGTTGGACACGACGCCTGCGGCGCTGAGCACCACGTCGCATTCCAGCGTTTCCTCGCCTTTTTTGGTTTTCACCGTCACCTTGCAGCCCTTGCCCGAGGCGTCCACACCGGTAACCTCTGAGTTGGTCATGATGTTGATGCCAGCTTTTTTGAAGGTGCGTTCGAGCTGCTTGGACACTTCTTTGTCCTCCACAGGCACGATGCGGTCCACGTATTCCACCACCGTCACCTCGGTGCCGATTGCGTTGTAGAAGTAGGCAAATTCGACGCCGATGGCACCGGAGCCGACCACGACCATTTTCTTGGGCTGTTTTTTGAGGGTCATGGCCTCTCTGTAACCGATGATCTTTTCGCCGTCTTGAGGCATCGAGGGGAGCTGACGAGAGCGCGCGCCTGTGGCGACGATGATGTGGTTGGCTTCCAAGGTGGATTTGCCCCCATCTGCGGCCGTCACTTCGAGCTTCTTTCCTGGCAACAACGTGCCGTCACCCATAATGACGTCGATGTTGTTCTTCTTCATCAAGAACGTCACCCCCTTGCTCATGCCGTCGGCGACGCCGCGGCTGCGGTTCACCATGCCAGTGAAATCTGCCTTAGGTTTAGCGACGCTGATGCCGTAGTCTTCGGCGTGTTCGATGTACTCAAACACGTTGGCGCTTTTGAGGAGCGCCTTGGTGGGGATGCACCCCCAATTCAAGCAAATGCCGCCAAGCGCCTCGCGCTCCACGACCGCAGTCTTCAATCCCAATTGCGATGCACGGATGGCAGTCACGTAGCCGCCGGGTCCGCTTCCCAAAACAATGACGTCGTACTTCATGCCGCGAATGTACTGCCTCTCTTGCATTCCGTATCTTCGCCTTTTCACGAAAGAATCCACGAAAGGAATCCAACGATGCGCAACTTGATTTTGTTTGGCCCTCCGGGCGCAGGAAAAGGCACCCAAAGTGCTTTTCTGGTGGAGCATTACAACCTCGTGCATTTGAGTACAGGGGACATTTTTCGAGCCAACATCAAAGGCGAAACGGAGCTTGGCACCCTCGCCAAGAGCTACATGAATCAAGGGCAATTGGTGCCAGACGACGTGACGATTCGAATGCTGGAGTCTGAGGTGAACAAGCATCCCAGGGCGTCGGGATTCATTTTTGATGGATTCCCGAGGACGACCGCGCAGGCTGGTGCGCTCGATGCCTTTTTGGAAGGCAAAGGCCAAACCATTTCCGCCATGCTTGCCCTCGAGGTCCCAGAAGACGAACTCAAAACGCGTTTGTTGGGTCGAGCCGCCACTTCAGGTCGTGCGGACGATGCCGACCCTGCGGTGATTCAAAAGCGCATCGACGTGTACAACGCCGAGACCGCCCCAGTGGCAGACCACTACCGTGCTTCAGGCAAATACCAAGGCATTGACGGGGTGGGTTCGATCGAAGACATCACCAAGCGTCTGACCCAAGCCATCGGGGCTTGAGCCTCCAGCCATGGCGAGTCAGAACTTCGTTGACTATGTGAAGATTTGCTGCCGCTCCGGGAAAGGAGGGCAGGGGTCGACCCACATGCACCGCGACAAAACCACGTCCAAGGGAGGTCCCGACGGCGGCGATGGTGGGCGTGGGGGACACGTGATCATCCGCGGAAGCAGCCAGCTTTGGACGCTCTTGCATTTGAAATACCAGCGGCACGTGATTGCCGCGCACGGGGAGGCCGGTTCCGGCAACAGAAGGCATGGCGCGGACGGCAAGGATGCGGTGATTGAAGTGCCCCTCGGCACGTTGATCAAAGACGCGGAAACTGGCGAGGTCCAGGCCGAGATCACCGAGCACGGTCAGGAAATCATTGCCACCCCGGGCGGCCGCGGCGGCCTCGGAAACGACCACTTCAAGTCGCCCACCAACCAAGCGCCTCGCTACGCCCAGCCGGGCGAGGATGGGCTTGAGGAGTGGAAGATTGTGGAGTTGAAGCTCCTCGCAGACGTGGGCTTGGTTGGATTCCCCAATGCAGGCAAGTCGACCTTGCTCAGTGTGGTCAGCGCGGCCAAGCCCGAGATTGCCGATTACCCCTTCACGACGTTGCGCCCCAATTTGGGCATGGTGTCGTACCGAGACGACAAGAGTTTTGTGATGGCCGACATTCCCGGCATCATCGAGGGCGCGGCTGAAGGGAAGGGCCTTGGGTTGCGGTTCCTGCGTCACATTGAGCGCAACCCGGTGCTGTTGTTTTTGGTCCCTGCAGATGCCGACGACATTCCTGCAGAGTACGCGACGCTCCGAGGTGAGTTGGAGAAGTACAACCCGGAGTTGATGGACAAGCAGCACATTTTGGCCATCAGCAAAAGCGACATGTTGGACGACGAATTGGAGGGCGAGCTGCGCGGCGAACTGGCCCAGCACCTTGACACGCCTCCGCTGTTTTTCAGCAGTGTGGCCCAAAAAGGTTTGCAACCGCTCAAGGATGCCATTTGGACGGCCATTCATCGGGCCAACCCCATGCTTCACAATCCCCATTTTCAATGAGCGCCTCAGCCAAGTGGGTGAGGGTGCTGCCTGAGGTTTCCGAGGCGTTGGAGTCGGGCAAACCTGTGGTGGCGTTGGAATCCACCATTGTGGCCCATGGCATGCCTTATCCGGACAACCTTCAAACGGCGCTGGAGGTGGCGTCCATCGTTCGTGCTGAGGGCGCGGTGCCCGCGACGGTGGCTGTGGTGGACGGCGCCATACAAGTTGGATGTGACGAAGCCACACTCGAGCGACTCGCTTCCGAGCCTGGCGTGGCCAAAGTCTCCAGACGAGACATGCCCGTGGTGTTGGCCAACAACCGACTTGGTGCCACCACGGTCAGCGGGACGCTGATTGGTGCGGGACTCGCAGGCATCTCGGTGTTTGTGACCGGGGGCATCGGCGGTGTGCATCGCGGGGTGGCCGAAAGTTGGGACATCAGTGCCGACCTCGATGAACTCGCCCAACACAACGTGGCCGTGGTCAGCGCCGGTGCCAAATCCATCCTCGACCTGCCCAAAACCCTCGAGGTCCTCGAAAGCAAAGGGATCACGGTATTGGGCTACGGCACCGACGAATTCCCGGCATTCTTCACGCCTCACAGCGGCTTGTCTTTGTCCCATCGTGCCGACACGCCAAGCGACGTGGCCAAGGTCATGGAGGCCAAATGGGGGCTCGGTCTCCAAGGAGGAATTCTCGTGGCCAATCCCGTCCCGACGGAGCACGGCTTTGATGCGCAAGCCGCCACGGAGCAAGCCCTCCACGACGCCGCTGCGCAAGGCATCGAAGGCAAGGCGTTGACGCCCTTCCTCCTCAAGCACATCGCCGAGACCACTGAAGGACGCAGCCTTGCCGCCAATGTGGCGCTTGTCAAGCACAATGCCCTTGTCGGCGCACGCATTGCCGTGGCGCACGCCAATTTGTAACCTGTTGGCATCCAGCCCTTCACCCCCTGCGTTGCGATGGGGGTCGGACCTGTGTACTTTTGTGCTTCCATGGCGGCAACTTCCACCAACCCCACGACCCAAGACATTCAGGCCTTTCGAGAGGCCCTCATGGCGGACTACCGTTTGATGTGCGTCAGCCGTGAAGCGTCGTTGCTCGGACGCAAAGAAGTCCTGACTGGCAAAGCCAAGTTTGGCATTTTTGGAGACGGAAAGGAAATGGCACAAGTGGCGCTGGCCAAGGTGGTTCGTCCGGGAGATTGGCGGTCGGGGTATTACCGAGACCAAACGTTCATGATGGCCAAAGCGCTTTTGAACGTCCAGCAGTATTTCGCAGCGCTCTACGCCCACGCAGACGTCGAGGCCGACCCCACTTCTGGAGGCCGTCAAATGGGAGGTCACTTCGCCACCCGTACCCTCAACGACGACGGGTCTTGGAAAAACCTCATGGCGAACTTCAACAGTTCGGCAGATGTGAGTCCAACGGCCGCACAAATGCCGAGATTGCTCGGGTTGGCTCAAGCAAGCAAGGTGTTCCGCGCCCTGCCTGAATTGGCGGATCGTATGTCCACCTTCACGAATGGAGGCAACGAAATCGCGGTGGGCACCATTGGAGACGCCAGCACGTCGGAAGGCCTGTTTTGGGAAGCCATGAACGCGGCATGTGTGCTTGAAATCCCCATGCTCATGAGCGTTTGGGATGATGGATACGGCATCTCTGTCCCCAAGAAATACCAGACGGTCAAAGAGACCATCTCTGGCGCGTTGTCAGGATTCCAGCGGGAAGAGGCCACCAACGGTCTGCTCATTTATCGAGTCAAGGGCTGGGATTACCCCAATTTGGTGGCCACCTACGAAGAGGCTGCCAAGCGCTGCAGGGAAGAGCACGTGCCTGTGCTCGTGCACGTTGAGGAAGTCACCCAACCGCAAGGTCACAGCACCAGTGGATCTCACGAGCGTTACAAAACCGAAGAGCGCCTTGCATGGGCTGTGGAGTTCGATTGCATTCGCCAAATGGAGGTGTTCCTTTTGAAGGAAGGTGCAGCCACGGAAGTGGAACTCGCCGCCATCCGCAAAGAAGCCAAAAAAGAGGTCCGGACCGACCAAAAAGCGGCGTGGGCAGCCTTTCGAGCTGCCATCGACGAGGAACGCCTTGCCGCGTGCGAGTTGTTGGCGCCACTCGACGCAGAGCACGCTGAAGCATTGCGCGCCAATGCCGATGCCGGTCGCGCTGAAGTGGCCAAGGCTGTGCGTCAAACGCTTTTGGACTCAGCGCGGCAAACCTCTCCAGCCCGAGACGCCCTGCTTCGATGGTTGGATGCGTTTGATCGAGAAAACGAGCGTCGGTACAACAGCACGTTGTACAGCGACCAAGCGGACAGCGCACTCAACGTGGCCGCCGTCCCCGCGACGTACGAGGCCGAGCCAGAAATGATGGACGGCCGGCAAATCTTGCAGCAGAATTTTGAAGCCATGTTCCGCCGCGACGACCGCGTGCTCACGTTTGGCGAGGACACCGGCGGCATTGGAGGCGTGAACCAAGTGATGGAGGGCATGCAGGAGAAGTTTGGGGAAGTTCGTGTCAGCGACACCGGCATTCGCGAATGCACAATCCTTGGCCAAGGCATTGGCATGGCGATGCGTGGCTTGAGGCCCATCGCCGAAATCCAGTACCTCGACTACCTGTACTACGCCCTGCAGATCATGCGGGACGACTTGGCCACGGTGCGTTATCGCACAGCGGGAGGCCAAAAGGCTCCCCTGATCGTCCGCACCCGAGGTCACAGGCTCGAAGGCATTTGGCACAGCGGCTCCCCCATGGGCGCCATCGTGCACTCCTTGCGTGGCATGCACGTGTGCGTGCCGAGAAACATGACCCAAGCGGCAGGGATGTACAACACCTTGCTCGAGGCGGATGAGCCGGCCTTGGTGGTGGAGTGCCTGAATGGTTACCGCAAAAAAGAACCCGTTCCGTCCAACATCGGAGCCTTCAGGGTCCCTCTTGGCGTGACTGAGACCCTTCGGGAGGGTGCCGATGTGACGCTGCTGAGTTACGGTTCCACGCTTCATTTGGCGTTGGAGGCATGCGGGCGGCTTGCAGAATTGGACATTGACGTGGAGGTGATTGATGCCCAAACCTTGCTCCCATTTGACCTCGAAGGCGCTGTGGCAGAATCGGTGAAGAAAACGAACCGCCTTTTGGTCGTCGATGAAGATGTGTCTGGCGGCGCCTCGGCGTACTTGCTCGACGAGGTGCTGAACCAACAGGGTGCTTGGCGTTTCCTGGATGGTCAAGCGACCACCCTGACGGCCAAGCCGCACCTTCCTGCGTACGGAAGCGACGGCGACTACTTCTCGAAGCCGAGCATCGAGGACATCGTTGAAAAAGTGTACAACCTCATGCGGGAGGTCGATCCCGAGTCGTTTCCAAGCCTGCGCTGATGGGCACGTCTCCATTTTCCATCCACACCGAGTACATCGACTTGCTTCAGTTTTTGAAGGCCACAGGCATTGCAGCAACGGGAGGAGAAGCCAAGGCCATCGTGGACGAAGGTCTGGTCCGCGTCAACGGAGAGGAAGAATCTCGCCGCCGTCGGAAATTGCGCGCCAACGATCGGATTGAAATCGCCCTTGATCCCCCAGAATCATGGGGAATCGTTGCCGAAGAGGGCTGAGTCTCATCACGACTCCCGCCTGCGACGCCCGTGTCCCGTGGACAACCTTTTGTTGAAGTCGAAGGGCTTTCCAATCCACTTGTCGCATCTTGCATGACCAAACCTGCTGTCATGCACCGATTCGCTGTCTCGCAACCATTCATCAACGCCGCCTCTCACGGCCTTCAGGCCGCACTCTTTGCCTTGTTTTTCGTTGCTTCCACGGCGGCGATGGCCCAAACCACAGTGGTTGGTTTTGTCAAAGACGGCGAGACGGGGGAACCCATGTTCTCCGCGAGCGTGATGGTCGATGGCACCACCCAAGGGGTGATGACCGATTTCGATGGCCGCTTCAGCATCAATGTGCCCTCCTTGCCTGTGACCCTGAACATCACATTCATCGGGTATGGTTTGCAACGGGTGAAGGTGGAACAAGCCAACCAGCGCATCAACGTCAATTTGATGCCGGATCAGGTTCTGATCGAAGCTGCGGAAGTGGTTGGTGAACGCATCAGCGAAAAGCAAAAACAAACGCCGCTGACCGTGGAAACCATGGACGCGCTGGCCATCAAGGAGGCGCCCACTGGCAGTTTCTACGAAGGGCTCGGGAACTTGAAGGGTGTGGATGTGACCTCGGCGTCACTCGGGTTCAAAATCATCAACACGCGCGGTTTCAACAGCACCTCTCCGGTACGCTCCCTACAGCTCATCGATGGCGTGGACAACCAAAGTCCAGGTTTGAATTTTTCGCTCGGCAACTTCCTCGGCGCACCGGACCTCGATGTGAAGTCGGTCGAGATTGTGGCCGGTGCGAGTTCCGCTTATTTCGGCCCCGGGGCGTTCAATGGGGTCATCAACATGGAGACCAAGGATCCATTCGTCTTTGACGGCCTCAATGTGTCGTACAGAATGGGAGAGCGCAATTTGTTTGAAGGCGGCCTCCGCTGGGCTCAGATGGTCGACAACAAGGACGGAGATGCGGTCTTCGCCTACAAATTCAACGTGTTTGCGTTTTCAGCTTACGATTGGGAGGCCACCAACTACAGCCCCATCGACGGATCCGACGTCGACGCCTCCAACCCGGGTCGTTTCGATGCCGTGAACATCTACGGCGATGAATTCCGAAGCGTCATGGATTTTTCCGACGACGTCAGCGACACCAAAAGGGGCGTGGGAACATTTTTCAGAACGGGCTACAAGGAGGTCGATTTGGTCGACTACAACACCAACAACCTCAAGGCAAGTTTCAGCGGCCATTGGCGATTGCAACCGGAGAAAAAGTATGAAAGCCCAGAGTTGATCTACGGTTTCAACATGGGGCGGGGCACCACGGTGTATCAAGGCGACAACCGCTTCAGCCTTCGCGACATTGAATTCTACCAGCACAAGGTTGAGTTGCGCAAAAAAGGGGATTGGTTCATTCGTGCCTACCGCACCAGCGAAGATGCGGGAAACAGCTATGACCCTTACGCCACGGCGCTGCGCATTCAGGACAGCATCCGCGACGATTCGGAATGGCGAGACGTCTACCTGGACTTTTGGACCGACAGCATCATTCCCATTTTGGACGAGACGTATCCGGCGTTTGGATTGACTGGAGATTCGACGTTGATTGGGGTCATTTTTGGCGATTCCATTTGGGTCCCAACTTCAGGGTACAATCCAGACGAAGTGGACGCTTGGTATTCCGAGAATGCCGACAACCTTGCCACATGGCATGGTCAAGTGGAGGACTGGACCAATTCAGGTGCTTCGACGGTCCCGGGAATCAACGCCAACCCGCTTGGTGGAGGGGCTCCTGGTTCAGCCCAATTCAACGATTTGTTTGGGCATTTCACCACTCGGAAAAACAACCCTGAGGAACGCGGTACCAGGTTCTACGACAAATCGTCACTGGTGCACGTGCATGCAGAAAAAATCTTCAAACCTTGGTGGCTGGACGAAATCAGGGTGGGGGCCAACGGACGCCGATACACACCGGATACGGACGGGACCATTTTTGACGACCCTGACGAGGTGGTCATCACCAACCAAGAATTTGGGGTGTACACAGGGGTGAAGAAGCGGTTCTTCGAGGACAAGCTCATTTCCACAGCGACCGTGCGCGTTGATAAGAATGAGAACTTCCCGTTTGTGTATTCGCCCGCTGGGTCTTTTGTGTGGAGCCCCAATGCCACCAATTTCATTCGTTTGAGTGTGAGTTCCGCACTACGCAATCCAACTTTGGCAGACCAGTTCCTCGATCTGGATGTGGGGCCCGCGACATTGGTCGGGAACCTCAATGGCGACACAGGGTTGACCACACTTTCAACATTCAGCGACTACAGGGGAAGCTCCTCAGGTCTGGACATCGGGCTGGACCGATCCATCATTGAAGACAACCGCTTTTCCATCGACGCCATTCGTCCCGAGCGTGTCCGCACCGTGGAGATGGGGTACCGCACCACACTTTGGGAGTCCTTGTATTTGGACATGAATGCTTATCGCAGCTGGTACGAGGATTTCATTGGCTACATCGTGGCGTTGGATGTGGAGTTTTGGGAATCAGGATTGTTGGAGAACACCGTCAAATCTCTTGAGGTAAGGCGCTATGCGGCCAACAGTTTGAACCAAGTCCAAACCCAAGGCGCCTCGCTGGGATTCAACTACTTCATCGACGACCATCTCACCCTCAACGGCAACTACAGCTGGAATAAGCTGGTCAAAACGGACGAGGACGACCCCATCATCCCAGCGTTCAACACGCCTGAACACAAGTGCAACGTCGGTCTCACGGCCCGAGGTTTAGACGGCCGCGACAAAGACAAATGGGGCTTTGGATTGAATTACCGCTGGGTCCAAGGATTCGTGTTTGAAGGGTCCCCGCAATTCACCGGTTTTGTGCCGAGCTACGATCTGCTGGACGTTCAGGCGAACTACAAGTTTGACGGGCCAGGTGTGACAGTCAAAGCTGGGGCCAGCAACTTGCTGCGCAACGAGCACATCGAAACCTACGGAGGTCCCACCGTGGGACGCTTGGCTTATCTCAGCCTCGCTTTGGACGTCAATTGAGGTGGTGCGCTCCTCCAGTGTTTATCGACACATAGTGCTGTTTTATCGACGAAATGGTGTGGCTCGTACACGATTTCATGCGTTTTGCGTTATCTTCGAGGCAAACATTTTTAATCTATGAAAAAGTTTCTCACTCTCGCTTTGGGCCTTCTGGCTTTCAGTCAGTTGGACGCTCAAGTGCGTTATATCAATGAGGTCTTCACAGACGTCAATGTCACCACGGATGTGGTGTACGGCTCGAATGTGACAGTTCTCCCCCTTTTGCAAGGCGCGCCACCAGCGGCACAGCCTCTCGCTTGTGACATCTATGAACCGGCTGGTGACACGGAAACAGACCGTCCGTTGATCATCTACATCCACACTGGAATCTTCCTTCCTCAATACTTGAACGGAAGTGCTGTGGGTAACAAGAGCGATTCAACTGCAGTCGAGCTCTGCACGCGTTATGCGAGGATGGGCTACGTTGTGGCTTCAATCGACTACCGCTTGGGTTGGAACCCACTTGCTGAAACTCAGTCTGGCCGCACGTTCCAACTCATCAACGCTGCATATCGGGGCGTTCAGGATGCCCGCACCGCTGTGCGTTTCTTCCGCATGTCGGAAGACACCATGGGCGACCCTTACGGCATCGACCCAACCAAGATTGGTTATTTCGGGGAAGGCACGGGTGGCTACGTGAGCTACGCGGCTTCTACCATCGAAGACTACAACGACATCATTCTGGACGACATGGGAGCGCCTATTGCCAAATTTTGGACAGGTACACCGGGTCAGCCAGACTACATCCCAATGGTCATCGAGCAGGTCAATGGTGACCCCGAGGCAATCACTGATGGCTTTGCGCCAGCAGGTGTTTTCGGTGCAGACCCCGTTCAGTTGTGCATCGCCAACCACGTTGGCTACAGCTCAGACGTCAGCTTCCAGGTGAACCTTGGCGGCGCATTGGGTGATTTGAACTGGCTCGATGCAGGCGACCCTGCGATGATCAGCTTCCAATGCCCCGCGGACCAATTCGCTCCTTACACAACAGGTGTCCTCGTTGTTCCAACTACAGGGGAAAACGTGGTGGAGGTGAGCGGTGCGTTTGACATCCATGCTGAAATCAACGCCCAAATGATGCCCAACAACAATGCGGCATACCAGAGCCTCGGTTTGTCAGACGTTTACTCGGCGCAAGCAACCGCTAACGGCAACCAAGGATGGGACGGCTTCTACCCCGTGTTGAACGACTACGTGGGAGGAACCCCCACTCAGCCATTCGACGGCGCGCCATGGCAATGGTGGGATGTGGCCACCACTGAATTGGTCGATGCTGCGAACGGCACCACAATCGCCCAAACACAATTGACCCTCAACCCCAACATGGGACCACTCGAAGGCCGAGCGTATTGCGACACCATTGTCGGATATGCCGCACCTCGAATGGCTGGATTGTTGGGCTTGGCGAGTGCTGGCCCTGGTTGCACCGATTCGGAAGCTTGCAACTACAACGCCCTTGCCACGTCTGACGACGGTTCTTGCACGTTCGCAGCGCCGGGGTTCAACTGTGCAGGTGATGCGATTGCTGCAGGTTGCACCGACCCAATGGCTTGCAACTATGACAACACCGCTACTTTAGAGGACGGATCGTGTGACTACCTCGAAAGCAGCACCATTCCAACGGGCTCTGAAACCCTTTGGCTGGTCGGTTTGACCCTTACAGGCACGGCCAACGAAGCGTTTGCAGCCGGTTGTGAAGCTGCTGGTGGTGTGAACCCCAATGTCAGCATCAACGGTGTAATTGTGGGTGATGGGGCAGCGCCATTGACGCTGGCAGGAATCACAGACCCGACAGGCCTGTTGGCTGACCTCGCTGCCTTGGCATCTACAGTGTCATTTGGAATCTGTGGAGACAACATCACAGTATCTGCCCTCGGGAACATCATCCCCATGGTGGGCAATGGCCAATACTGGCAGTCTCCCATTCCTGTAACGGATGATGGGTCGTTCCTGTGGGCGGCGCCTTTGGCCAATTTCCCAGTGGGTTGCGCAGACCCCTCGGCGGACAACTTCTCGAGCCCCTGTGACTTGAGCTTGGCATGTCAGTACAGCGGTTGCACCGACGCAACGGCTTGCAACTTCGATCCGATGGCCAATGTGGACGATGGTTCTTGTCAGTCTTGCAACGGCTGCACCGATCCAAACTTCATTGAGTTCACCCCATACGCCACCACAGACGATGGTTCTTGCGCCACGGCTATCGTGGAGGGATGCCGTTACGAGAATGCCTCGAACTACAACCCACTCGCCAACGTGGACGACAACTCTTGTGTGTTTGAAGACACGGGCAGCGATTGCCCAGCTGACCTCGACAACGACGGAGCAGTGGCTACGGCTGACTTGCTCCAGTTCTTGAGCTCCTTTGGTCAGACTTGCCTCTGATTCGAGACTTGACATAGACTTGGAAAGGGCCGCCTTGAAGCGGCCCTTTTTTATGACCTGAATTCGAGGAATTTTGGCATCACCTTTGATGAAAGGATGTGAACGAAATCACAGGTGGTGACCTTGGTTGCCTGTTTGGTTTTCTTTCTTTGCTATCTTCAACCTTCAAACAACAGAACAAACATTCGTTATGAAGCAATTTTTCGCAGCATGTGCCTTGATGTTGGGCATTGTTTCCTTGGGCGCCGCTCAAGAAGTGGTCACAGGTCCAGCCATTGCATTGGACAAGGATGTGCACGACTACGGTACCATTCAGCAAGGAGCCAATGGCACTTGTGAATTCACTGTCACCAACAGCGGCACCGAGCCCCTCATCATTTCACGTTGCAAGGGTTCATGCGGGTGCACTGTTCCTCAGTGCGAAAAGTCGCCCATTGCCCCAGGCAACACGTCGGCCATTACCGTCAAGTACGACACCAAGCGGATTGGCCCCATCAACAAATCTGTGACCATCACCTCAAACGCTTCCAATGAGCCAACCAAGGTGATTCGGATTAAGGGTAAGGTGGAAGCCTCTGACCTCGGAAACAGCGGTGGCGTTCCAGTGAAGCAGCCAGCCGCTGGAGCCCCAACCACGGGCAAGCAGTAATCAACCTGTTGCCGATGATTTTGAGCAAAGCCACCCTGCGGGGTGGCTTTCTTGTTTGAATGCGGGTATTTTTGTGCTCCATCTCTCTAAAGCAGATTCCCTCGACGACGCCAACATGAACATCCCTGCGCAATACGACCCCTCAAAGACAGAAGACAAATGGTATGCCCATTGGCTTGAGGCGGGTCATTTTCACTCGACTCCAGACGAGCGCGAACCCTATACCGTCGTCATTCCACCGCCGAATGTCACTGGGGTGTTGCACATGGGGCACATGCTCAACAACACCATCCAGGACGTCTTGGTGCGTCGCGCACGGATGCAAGGCAAGAACGCCTGTTGGGTGCCGGGAACCGACCATGCTTCCATTGCGACCGAAGCCAAGGTGGTGCGTCGATTGCGCGACAAAGGCATCAAGAAGTCTGACCTGTCAAGGGATGAGTTCCTCGAGCATGCATGGGAGTGGACGCATGAGCACGGCGGCATCATCCTGGAGCAGCTAAAAAAGCTCGGGGCGAGTTGCGATTGGAATCGCACACGCTTCACCATGGATGAGGGCTACTACAAGGGTGTCATCGACACGTTTGTGGAGTTCCATGAAAAAGGACTGATTTATCGGGGTGTGCGCATGGTCAATTGGGACCCCGTGGCGTTGACGGCATTGAGCGACGAAGAGGTCATCCACACCGAAGAGCACGGCAAGCTTTACTACGTGCGCTACGCAATCCTAGGAGAGGAGGATCGTTGGGTCACGGTGGCGACGACGCGTCCTGAAACCATCATGGGGGACACGGCCATTTGCGTGCACCCAGACGACGAGCGATACAAAGACCTCGTGGGCAAGAAGGCCATTGTGCCTGTGGTGAACCGCGAGGTGCCCATCATTGCTGACGATTACATCGACATTGAATTTGGAACGGGGTGTTTGAAGGTGACGCCGGCGCACGATACCAATGACTACGATCTTGGCCAAAAGCACGGCCTCGAGACCATCGATACCATCAACGCCGATGGAACCATGTCCGCTGAAGCGGGAGCCTACGAAGGGATGGACCGGTTCGAGTGCAGGAAGAAGTTCCCTGAGGAGCTCGATCGATTGGGCAACCTTGTCAAGGTGGAGGACTACACCAACAAGGTGGGGCGCAGCGAACGCACCAACGCGGTGATTGAGCCGCGCCTTTCCTTGCAGTGGTTCTTGGCGATGGAAGAATTGTCGAAGCCGGCCTTGGAGGCGGTGATGAACGACACGGTTCAATTTCACCCGCCCAAATTCAAGAACAGCTACCGCCACTGGATGGAAAACGTCAAGGATTGGTGCATCAGCCGCCAATTGTGGTGGGGGCACCAAATCCCTGCGTGGTTCTTTGGCGAAGGAGAAGAAGACTACGTGGTGGCGCGGACCGAGGCGGAAGCACTTGAGCAAGCACGCGCCAAGACGGGCAATGCCGGGTTGACGATGGACGACCTGAGCCAGGACGAGGACGTCATGGACACGTGGTTCAGCTCGTGGATTTGGCCGATTCAGGTGTTCGATGGCTTGCACAAGGAGGACGAGGTTGCGTATTACTACCCCACGAACGACCTCGTGACGGCACCGGAAATCATGTTTTTCTGGGTGGCCCGAATGATCATCAGTGGCTACCACTACCGCGGCGAAGCGCCGTTCAAAAACGTGTACTACACGGGCATTGTGCGGGACAAGAAGGGGCGGAAGATGTCCAAGAGCTTGGGCAACAGTCCTGATCCCATCGAGTTGATGAAGCAGTACGGGGCGGACGGGGTGCGCGTGGGCATGTTGTTGACGTCGCCTGCAGGCAACGACTTGCCGTTTGACGACAAGCTCTGCGAGCAAGGCCGAAACTTTGCCAACAAGATTTGGAACGCGTTCCGTCTTGTGCAAGGATGGCAAGTGGACGAGGCGAAGGACCAGCCGGAAGCGGCAGCCACAGCTGTGGCGTGGATGGAAGCACGAAGTCAGCAGGCCATGGAAGAGTTGGACGCGGCGTTTGCCAGCTTCCGCTTGAGCGAGGCGCTGATGACGACCTACCGCCTGGTTTGGGAGGAGTACTGCAGCTGGTACCTCGAGTCGATCAAGCCGCCGTTTGGTGAGCCAATTGACGGGGCCACCAAGCGCGCGACGCTCGAGATGTTCGAGCGCATGCTGAAGCTGTTGCACCCGTTCATGCCGTTTCTCACCGAGGAAGTATGGCACTGGACAGGCGAGCGCAACGGACATGCCAACGATTTGTGCGTGGCGGCGTGGCCGGAGCGTGCCGATTACGACAAGGACATTTTGGCCGACATCGACATGGCCAAAGAAGTGGTCACCGCCATCCGTAACATCCGCAACGACAATGGCATCCCCAACAAAGAGAAGCTGGAATTGAAGGTGCAGCCAGGCGACGGTTATCCTGCGCATCTCGAGCCGTGGATCGCCCACCTCACCAACCTGAGTGGCATTGAGCACGTGACGGAAAAGGTGAAAGGGGCGTTTGGGTTTGTGCAGGGCACCCATCGGTTCTCGGTGCCTTTTGGCGAAGGGTTCGACATCGACGCCGAGCGCGCCAAAGTCCAAAAAGACCTCGACTACCAGCAAGGGTTTTTGCGCAGCGTGCGCGGCAAACTCTCCAACGAGAAGTTTGTGAACGGAGCACCTGAACAAGTGGTCGAGAACGAGCGCAAGAAGGAGGCGGACGCGTTGGCCAAGATTGCGGTGCTTGAAGAGAAGCTTGCGGACCTCGGCTGAGGTTAAGATTGCCTGAAGCCGCGCGAACACGACGCCCTGTTTGGGTGTTGTGTCGGCATGTTTGGACTCTTCAAAAAAGACCCTGTGGAGAAGCTTCGAAAGGAGCACGCGGACCTGTTGGCCCGTGCCCACAAAATGAGCACGGTGGACCGTGCCAAGTCAGACGCGTTGGTGGCTCAGGCCGCTGAGGTGGAAGCCAAGTTGGTGGCCCTTCAATCGGAACGGTCATGAGGACGGTGGCGATTGTCGGGGACAGCCGAGGCATTGGTGCGGCCCTTCGCGAGCAGTTGTTGGAGCAGGGTGTGCGCGTCATTGGGGTGTCCCGGACAGGTGTGCAACGCGATGGGGGCGAGCACCCCAATTACCAGAGCCTGGTGTTTGATGCGGTG
>JBELLK010000073.1:0-3925 GCA_042088625.1 Flavobacteriales bacterium | reverse complement strand
GTGAAATACGCAAGAAGGCAAGAGCTGATGGACCACAACCCAGCTGAAAATGTCGTGCTGCCGAAAGTGGAAAGACGGATGCCTGAGGTCGTGCCGGAACATGCCATGAGCAAACTTTTTGCGGAGGAGGTTTTCGACAACGACTGGAAGGGGCGTAGAGACCGGAGCATGATGGCTTTGTTGTACGAGACGGGCATCAGGATGGGGGAGTTGATAGCGCTGAAGATTCAAGATGTTGATGGAGCTCGTCGAGAGCTGCGCGTTTATGGCAAGGGGCGGAAAGAGCGCATCTTGCCAATTCTCCCTGCCACGCTTGAAAGCATCATGCAGCATGTCATGGACCGCCCTGTAGGGGGGGATGAATTGTTTGTCACAGACGCTGGAAGTTCTCTGTATCCTTCATTTGTGTATCGGAGGGTCAATCACTACCTTGGAGAGGTGAGTAGCCTGCAAAAGTGCAGTCCTCACGTTCTTCGGCATACGTTTGCAACTCACCTCCTCAATCGAGGCGCCGAACTCGTAGCGGTCAAGGATCTGCTTGGCCATGCCAGTTTGTCGTCGACGCAGGTGTACACTCAGCACACGACAGCAAAGCTGAAGGAGTTCCACAAGGCTTCTCCACTGAACCATCGGAATGCGGAGGGGCGCTAACCTTCTCATTCGATGCAAATTCAGATTCACTCCATTCATTTTGATGCTGACCAATCGCTCTTGGATTTTATCAACGCAAAACTCCAGAAGCTTCTGACCTTCAATGGTGACATCCAAAGTTGTGAAGTCTTTTTGAGGGTCGAAAAGAGCGAAACGCGCGAGAACAAGGTGGTTGAAGTCAAAGCCCACGTTCCGGGAAAAGAACTGTTCGCCAAGCGTCGTGCAGTCAGCTTCGAGGCGGCCATGGACGAGGTTCACGAAGCCTTGCGACGTCAGGTCATGAAGGCCCATGCCTGAGGCTTCCATTCGGCGCAAAAAAATCAGCGGCATTCACGTATGTTGACGTGGATTTGTTTCATACATTTGCCCTCCCGAAAACTGGGAGGGTTTCTTTTGCCCTGTTCTTTGAAATGTTGCCGGTGTAGCTCAGAGGCCAGAGCAGCTGATTTGTAATCAGCTGGCCGGGGGTTCGAATCCCTCCACCGGCTCTAGGAATACCAATCACGCACGATTGGATGATTTCAACAGGGGGTACGCCGGAGTTGGAGAGCCGGGGCAGACTGTAAATCTGTTGTCTATGACTGAATAGGTTCGAATCCTATTACCCCCACCACCCCCATTCATTTGTGCAAGCGGAAGTAGCTCAGTTGGTAGAGCATCAGCCTTCCAAGCTGAATGTCGCGAGTTCGAATCTCGTCTTCCGCTCCAGTTTAGCCGATGTAGCTCAGGGGTAGAGCGCTTCCTTGGTAAGGAAGAGGTCACGGGTTCAATTCCCGTCATTGGCTCAGAAACAGACAATCATTTAATAATTAATCTTTCCAGACCATGGCAAAGGAAACTTTTGACCGGTCGAAACCCCACGTCAATATCGGCACCATCGGCCACGTTGACCACGGTAAGACCACCCTCACGGCTGCAATCACCAAAGTGATGGCCGACGCTGGTTTCAGCGAAGCTCGTTCGTTCGACCAGATTGACAACGCTCCTGAAGAGAAGGAGCGCGGAATCACCATCAACTCTTCACACGTTGAGTACCAGACAGACAAGCGTCACTACGCGCACGTCGACTGCCCTGGTCACGCCGACTACGTGAAGAACATGGTGACTGGTGCCGCCCAAATGGACGGTGCAATCCTCGTGGTGGCCGCAACCGACGGTCCCATGCCACAAACCCGTGAGCACATCCTGCTCGGCCGCCAGGTTGGTGTGCCTCGCATCGTGGTGTTCATGAACAAAGTGGACATGGTTGACGATCCCGAGTTGCTCGAACTCGTTGAAATGGAAATCCGTGAACTCCTCTCTTTCTACGAGTACGACGGAGACAACGGTCCTGTGGTCCAGGGTTCTGCCCTCGGTGCCTTGAACGGTGAGCCCAAGTGGGTTGAGACCGTCATGAACCTCATGCAGGAGGTGGACGCGTGGATCGAAATTCCACCACGTGAAAACGAGAAGCCTTTCTTGATGTCGATTGAGGACGTGTTCACGATTACAGGTCGTGGTACAGTGGCCACTGGTCGCATCGAGACTGGTGTCATCAACACGGCTGACGAAGTGGACATCATCGGTATGTCTGAGGAGAAGCTCAAGACCACGATCACGGGTGTGGAGATGTTCCGCAAGATCCTCGACCGCGGTGAAGCTGGTGACAACGTTGGTTTGTTGCTCCGCGGCATCGACAAGAAGGACATTCGTCGTGGCATGGTGATCGCCGCTCCTGGCAGCATCACACCTCACACCCACTTCAAGGGTGAGGTTTACATCCTCAAGAAAGAAGAAGGTGGCCGTCACACGCCCTTCCACAACAAATACCGTCCGCAGTTCTACTTCCGTACGACTGACGTGACTGGTGAGATCACGTTGGAAGCCGGTCGTGAAATGGTCATGCCTGGTGACAACGTGACGATTGACGTGAACTTGATCGCGCCAATCGCCATGGACAAGGGTCTCCGTTTCGCCATCCGTGAGGGTGGCCGTACGGTGGGCGCTGGCCAGGTGACTGAAATCCTCGCCTAACCGAGGGTTTTAGAGCAATCTGAATTCAAAGGAAGAAGGGCCCTTTCGGGGGTTCCTTCTTCCTCCATCTACGGGCGTAGCTCAATTGGTAGAGTAGTGGTCTCCAAAACCATTGGTTGCAGGTTCGAGTCCTGCCGCCCGTGCAAAAACTGACAACAATGTCTTCGTTTACTGAATACGTACAAGCTTCTTTTCAAGAGTTGCAGACCAAAGTGACTTGGCCTACATGGCGTGAGCTCCAAGAGTCGGCAGTGCTTGTTTTCGTGGCAAGTCTCTTGATTGCATTCATCGTGTCAGCGATGGATTGGGTGTTCGGCGTCAACGCAACTGATTCCATGTGGTCAGGCGTTGTGGGCCTTTTGTACCAATTGCTGTAACTGACCTGAGCACAAACACCATGAGTGGAATCGACAAAAAGTGGTACGTCGTGCGTGCCGTCAGCGGCCAGGAGAAACGCGTCCAAGAGACCGTGGAAACTGAGATCGCGGCGGCGGGCTTGCAGGATTATGTGGGACAGGTGCTGATTCCCATGGAAAAGGTGTTCACCATTCGGAACGGTAAAAAGGTGTCGAAGGAGCGCAACCTATTCCCCGGTTACGTATACATCGAAGCCGCTTTGGTTGGTGAAGTGCCCCACATCATCCGCAACGTTACCAATGTGATTGGATTCCTTGGTGCAGAAAAGCGTGGTGAGCCAATGCCACTTCGTCAGAATGAGGTCAATCGCATCCTGGGTGTGGTCGATGACATGGCGGACAGTGAAGAAGAAATCAACATCCCATACGTGGCTGGGGAACTCGTGAAGGTGACCGACGGTCCTTTCAACGGCTTCCACGGCAACATTGAGGAAGTGAATGAAGAAAAGAAAAAACTCAAGGTGATGGTCAAAATCTTTGGGCGGAAGACGCCTGTAGAACTTGGCTATCTCCAAGTAGAGAAAGAAAGCTAACAACTGGAACAGACAGCCGAAGCCTATCCGCAATGTCCCTATAATGCTTCCCTTTGCGCGGGTGGAGGACTGTTCAAATACATGATCAATGGCTAAAGAAGTAGCTGGACTAATCAAGCTGCAAATTCGCGGTGGAGCCGCCAACCCGTCACCTCCTGTGGGACCCGCTTTGGGTGCCAAGGGTGTGAACATCATGGAGTTCTGTAAGCAATTCAATGCTAGAACTCAGGATAAAGCGGGCAAGGTTCTCCCTGCGGTCATCACGGTCTACAGTGACAAGTCGTTCGACTTTGTCATCAAGACCCCACCGGC
>JBELLK010000072.1:0-3926 GCA_042088625.1 Flavobacteriales bacterium | reverse complement strand
ACCAGCGACCCCGCATACTACCGTTGGACGCAGTGGATTTTTGGGGAGTTGTTCGAGAGTTGGTATGACACCAAAGCCCAAAAAGCCCGCCCCATCGGCGACTTGGTTGCCGCGTTCGATGACAACGGCAATTTCAACGTGCACGCGGCCTGTGATGAGCATTGGTGGACCCAGCTTTCGTTCCCGCATTTTGGCGCGCACTTTGACGGCACCTTCACGGCCACCGACTGGAACAGCATGGACGACGCCCAGCGCGCGGAAGTGTTGATGTGCTTTCGCATCGCGTACTTGGCGGACAGCGAAGTCAATTGGTGTCCGGCCCTCGGCACGGTCTTGGCCAACGACGAAGTCAAAGACGGCCTCAGCGAACGTGGCGGGCATCCGGTGGTGAAAAAAACCATGCGCCAGTGGATGATGCGCATCACGGCCTACGCTGACCGCCTCCTCGAGAGCCTCGATACCCTCGACTGGACGGACAGCGTCAAAGAAGCACAGCGTCACTGGATTGGACGCTCTGAAGGCGCCGTCGTTCGATTTGCACTTGCTGACGATCAAGGCCAGCCCGATGACTCAGGAGCTGAAGTCGAGGTGTTCACCACACGCCCCGACACCTTGCACGGGGTGTCGTTCATGGTGCTCGCGCCGGAACATGATCTCGTCGATCAACTCACCTCAGACGCCCAGCGCACCGAAGTTCAAGCGTACGTCAAGGCGGCGGACATGAAATCCGAACGCGACCGTCAGGGCGACAAAACCATCTCCGGGGTGTTCACAGGCGGCCACGTGGTGCATCCCGTTACAGGCGAGCAGGTCCCTGTTTGGATTGCCGACTACGTGCTTGCGGGTTACGGCACCGGCGCCATCATGGCCGTGCCGGCTGGCGACGAACGAGACTGGAAGTTCGCCACGCATTTTGACCTCCCGATTCCCGCCATTTTTGACGGGGTGAACACCGACGAAGCCGTGTGCACCGACAAGGGGGCCACCCTTTGCAACAGCGGCGATTGGGACGGAATGCGCGCGGCGGATGCCATTCCTGTGGCACTCGATTGGGTGGAAGAAAAAAGCATCGGACTGCGCAAGGTCAATCACCGCATCCGAGATGCCGTGTTCAGCCGACAACGCTACTGGGGGGAACCTTTCCCAATCGCCTACGAACAAGGGATTGCTCAGCGCATCACCGACGCCACGGTCACCCTGCCCAAGGTGGACGCCTACTTGCCGACCGAAGACGGAGACCCACCCCTGGCCCGCGCGGCTCGCGAAGATTGGCCCGTGTTCCGCGGGGACGCCATGGAGACCAACACGATGCCCGGATGGGCGGGCAGCAGCTGGTATTTCCTGCGCTACATGGACCCTCACAACGACATGGCGTTTTGCGAACGTGACAAGAGTGACTACTGGGGACAGGTGGATCTGTACGTCGGAGGCGCCGAACACACAACGGGGCACCTGCTGTACTCCAGGTTTTGGACCAAATTCCTCTTCGACCGAGGACACATTGGGTTCGACGAGCCGTTCAAGTTCATGATCAACCAAGGCATGATCTTGGGGCGCTCGAGTTTTGTCTACCGCGTCCAAGGCACCAACACGTTCGTGTCCGCCAACCAACGCAAAGCCCACCGCACGCAACGGCTGCATGTGGACATCAATTTGGTCGAGGGCGACAAGTTGAACCTCGAGGGGTTCAAGTCGTGGAGGCCGGAGTTTGCCAATGCGGAATTCATCCTTGATGAGGATGGCACCTACACCTGCGGCCACGAGGTCGAGAAGATGTCCAAATCGAAGTACAACGTCCAAACCCCAGACGACCTCGTCGAGCGCTACGGTGCCGACACTTTGAGGTGCTACGAAATGTTTTTGGGCCCTTTGACCCAGCACAAACCTTGGGACACGCAAGGGATCAGTGGCGTGCACAACTTCCTCCGCAAGACCCAACGCCTCTTCCTCGCCGCCTCGGAATCAGGTTTGGCTGAGCGCTCCTCAGATGCGGCGCTGCGAATCGTTCACAAGGCCATCGCCAAAGTCACCGACGACTTGGACCGTCATGCTTTCAACACGGTGGTCAGCGCGATGATGATTGCCGTGAACGATTTGTCTGCCCTAAACGAGCCCCTCGGCGCGGACGCGTTGCAACCCATGGCCGTGCTCCTCAGTCCGTATGCCCCGCATTTGGCAGAAGAGCTTTGGGCCATCGCAGGTGGATCCATGGCTGTCTTGGACGCCGATTGGCCTGAAGCCAATGCCTCCTTCCTCGTTGAAGACCAAATCACTTATCCCATCTCATTCAACGGCAAGGTGCGATTCCAGCTGCCACTGGCCGCCTCGATGTCTCCCGCAGACGTAGAAAAAATCGTCCGCGAAGACGAACGCACCTTGACCCAACTCGATGGCAAGACCATTCGAAAGGTCATCGTGGTGCCTGGCCGCATCGTGAACGTGGTCGCTTGACCTCACCACTGGGCCTATAAGATTTATAGGAATAATTATTTTCCCTTCCGATCGAAGGTGGATGCCGCGCACACCGCTTTCGCCCAAACCCACGTCTTTATTGGAAATTATAGGGTCGAACGTCAGACGACGGGCTATTGATTTCGCAAGACGTAGACATATATTTTTTCGACGAATTTGGATTATGGTTCGTTTTTGGCGGCTATTTGTCATAAATTAGTGCTCGAGTGCGTCAAAGCCTCGCCTAACAACCTACATCCGATGGACCTTTCATCGACTACTCACAACAGGCACCTGTTGCCAACTCCAATCCGCTCGCGTCATCACGCTAGAAGCGGTTTTCAGCATGCAAACAATCCTACTTACATCCTTTTCAAATCCACTTGTATCATGAAAAACCTCGTCACCTTGATGATGGTCTTTTGTTGCAGCATCAGCTCGGGCTTGGCCCAGTTGAACCCGATGTCCTCTGTTGGTTACGCCACAGAGGCCCCTCCGGGATACTGCCTGTCCGTCGAAGAATATTTTGTTCATTCAGAAGACGCAGGAGAGCTTGCTGGTCTCACGACTTACCGAGTGTACCTCAACTGCGTGAATGAAACGGATTTCTTGTCTGCTTGTGGTGGAGACGCCGCAAACCCATTGATTGTCAACTCTTCTTCAGGAACTTGGTACAACAATGGGCTCAACACCGGTTGGAATGCCAATTTGCTGCAGGTCGCCTTTTTCAGCACATTCCCTGAGATGGAATTTGACAGCTTCCTGACCATTGGATCTGACAACTCGGTTGGTCCAGAAATTTCTGGAATTTCTGGAGACATCAACTTCTTCCAGGAATTTACAGGCTCGGGCCAACCTGGAGTCCCCACATATGGGAACAACTTCATTGTGAATGATTCCACAGGAGGCGCATGGTTTTCTCTTCCCGACGCTAATGCTGACCCAAGTACAGACCTTTCTCTCGCGGGTGCGGACTTGAAAATTTTGGTGATGCAAATCACCACTGCAGGTTCTCTTTCTGGGCAGATTTACACTCAGGTATTCCCTGAAGGAGACCCCGAACAGGAGTTCAGAGACATCATTGTCTTCAACACATGCGCCATTCCTGGCTGCACCGACGAAACGGCATGCAACTACGATGCGGATGCAACAGAGGAAGATGGAAGCTGTCTCGAATTGGACGAGTGCGGCATTTGCGGCGGTGATGGCATCGCCGAGGGTGCTTGCGATTGTGATGGCAATGTGGAAGACGTGCTCGGCGTTTGTGGTGGCGACTGTGCTGCCGATGCCGACAACGATGGCATTTGTGATGACGTGGACGATTGTGTAGGTGCATTGGACGAGTGCGGGATTTGCAATGGTCCTGGGGCCACGTTTGAATGCGGGTGTGAGGACATTCCTGCTGGCGATTGTGACTGTGACGGAAACCAACTCGACGCTTTGGGCGTGTGTGGTGGTGACTGCGCCGCCGACGC
>JBELLK010000071.1:2351-4019 GCA_042088625.1 Flavobacteriales bacterium | reverse complement strand
GGCATTGGCATGACCGCCGAGGAAATCGACAAGTACATCAACCAAATCGCGTTCTCCGGTGCCACCGACTTCTTGGAGAAGTACAAGGACGCCGACGCGAAGCAGGCCATCATTGGTCACTTTGGGCTGGGGTTCTACTCAGCCTTCATGGTGGCCGACCGCGTGGACATCGTCACGCTCAGCCAGCGCGAAGGCAGCCAAGCTGTAAAGTGGAGCTGCGACGGTTCGCCCAACTTCTCTCTTGAGGACATTGACAAGGACACGGCCGGAACGGACATCGTCCTGCACATCTCGGACGACGCCAAGGAATACCTCGCGCAAGAGCGCATCCGCGAGATCTTGAACACGTACTGCAAGTTCATGCCGGTGGAAATCGTGCAAGGCACCAAGTCGGAGTACGTCGACGATCCAGAAGGCGCGAAGGACGACGAGGGGAACGTGAAGAAGGTGAGCGTGGACGTGCCGTTTGTGGTGAACAAGACGGAGCCCGCGTGGACCAAGAAGCCCGCAGACCTCGCCGACGAAGACTACCAGGAATTCTACCGGGACCTCTACCCCATGAACTTCGAGGACCCGCTGTTCCACATTCACCTCAACGTGGACTTCCCCTTCAACCTGACGGGCATCCTCTACTTCCCCAAGTTGAAGAAGCAGATGGACCTGCAGAAGAACCGCATCCACCTCTACTCCAACCAGGTCTTCATCACGGACAACGTGGAGAACATCGTCCCCGATTTCTTGACGCTGCTTCACGGCGTGATTGATTCGCCGGACATCCCCTTGAACGTGAGCCGCTCTTACCTCCAAGAGGACGCCAACGTCAAGAAAATCTCCGGCCACATCAGCAAGAAGGTCAGCGACAAGCTCGCGCAGATGTTCAAGAAGGACCGCGAAGCGTTTGAGGCTCAGTGGGACGACCTGCGCGTCTTTGTGGAGTACGGCATGCTCACCGACGAGAAGTTTGCCGAACGCGCCCAAAAGTTCTTCCTCTACAAGGACACCACCGGAAAGTGCCACACGCACGAGGAGATGATGGCGGTGGTTGGCGAAACCCAAAAAGACAAGCACGGCAAGGTCATCCTGCCCTACACGCCCGACGCGAGCCTCCAGCACAGCTACGTGAAAGAAGCCACGGACCGTGGCTACACGGTGCTCGTGATGGACGGTCCGCTCGCCGCCCACGTCGTGGGCAAGCTCGAGCAAACCCACACCGACCTGCAATTCAAGCGCGTCGACGCCGACATCGCCGACAAGCTCATTGAAAAGGACGAAGAGCTCAGCTCCGCCCTCGACGAGAAGCAAGAGGAAACCCTCAAGCCCGTCCTCGAAGGCGCGTTCCCCGGCGAGTCGTACAAGGTGCAGTTCGCCCCCATGTCGCCCACCGCGGCGCCGCTGGTCATCACCCAGTCGGAGTTCATGCGCCGCATGAAGGAGCAGCAGGCCGTGGGCGGCGGAGGCTTTCAAATGTTCGGAGACATGCCAGACAGCTACGACGTCACCGTGAACGCCAACCACCCTCTCGCCTCTGCCCTGCTCAACGAGGCGGACGAGGCGAAGCGCGCCGGCATGGCCAAGCGCGCCGCCAACCTCGCGCGCCTGTCGCAAGGCCTACTCGAAGGCGAAGAATTGACGGCGTTCATCGCCGAAGGCTTCGCCCAACTGGAACAG
>JBELLK010000071.1:0-2251 GCA_042088625.1 Flavobacteriales bacterium | reverse complement strand
GCGCGTGCTGAAGTCGGAGCTCGACTACGTCAAGCAGTTCTTCCGCACCAACTTTGGGCAAGCCCAGGCCGAGCAGCTGACACTCGCCCTCCGCGAAGCGCTGAAAAACCCGGTCGACGTGCGCGGCGTCTGCATGCAGATTCGGGCCCACATGCCCCACGCCAAGCGCCTTCTGCTTCTTCAGTACCTCTACGGCATCGCCCAAGCCGACGGCAACGTCGATCCGAGGGAAGTCGAGCTCATCCGCCGCATGGCCGCCGCCTTGGGCATCAGCGACAAGGACCGCGCCTCCATCGAGGCGCCGTTCCACAGCGACAAGCCCGACCCCTACACGGTGCTCGAAGTCGCCCGAGACGCCAGCGACGCGGACCTCAAAAAAGCCTACCGACGCCTCGCGTTGAAGTTTCACCCCGACAAGGTGCGGGACATGGGCGAAGCCTACGCCAAGCAGGCCGAGGCGCGCTTCCTCGAAGTCCAAGACGCCTACGAGACCCTCAAAAAGCTGCGGGGCTTCAAGTGATCCTGTCCTTCCACCGCGTAAAAAAATCCCGACCTGCCCGGCCGGGATTTTTTTGGCTCTTCCACTCGAGCCTCGCTGCACAAGGCCAAGATTTAAGAGATTAACACTCGCTCGCTGCGCTCACTCGGCATCCCGGACGCAACGGACAGAAAAGCCGTCTTGAGGATTGAGGTAGCTGCTGCGGACGACGGGCTCGAAGTAGTAGCCCAGGAATCGGTACCATGCATTGGAACCATTGGGCGAGGAACTCCACCAGTACCCGAAGTACCCAGCGTCGCTGAAGCTACCAAGGTTGAAGTCGCGGGTGCCGCCCGGCAAACCTGAGAAACCGCTGAGGTTGATTCCAACCCAAGCGTCGCCGTACCTCGCCTTCATCAGGTTGCCAGCAAACTGCTCCGAACCTAGGCTGTTGGTCATTTCGGTCCACTCCAAATCCGTGGGCACATGCCAGCCCTCAGGACAAAGGTTCCACTGCTGCACCGCAGGGAAATTGTACAAAGCGCCAAACTGATGGTACTCGAGCTTGTTTTGGGCCGCATCGACATCCGTGCCCTGGTAATCGTACACGTAGGCATGCGGATCCACGTCGCTCCCCGCTGAGGAAGGACTCACTTCAGGCAGGTATCGGACGTTCTCCGCGAACCAACACTGACCTCCGATGGACGTCGTGTTGTACCAGTAGCCTTCATGCAAGACGTCGTCACCGCAACGGAACGCGCTGATTTGGCCTTGCAAAGAAGCCAGCACTTCTCCCAGTTCAATGGAATCAACCACGATGGCTCCTGGGGCAAACGCGCCCCCGTACGTGGACAGCAAGTCTTGAAGGTCCGTTACGCCGATGAGCCCGTTGGCGTCGCCATCGGGGTTGTAGGGAACCGTGATGGATTGGGCGGTCGCTGTCGTCGTGGCCGTCAGGCTCACAGCCGCCGCGAAAAGCAACGTGAAAAAGTGTTTCATGGCCGATGTCGGTTTGGAAGACATAAGATACGTGTTTTTCGCCTTTCCTGTGGTCGGAAGGGTCCCAGTAGCCCAAAGCTCGACTTACCTTGCAACCCATGAAACGTACTGCAAGCTGGGCGGCCCTCTCCCTCGCCGCCACCCTGTTGAGCGTGATGCCCGCAGAAGGTTTGGCCCAAAAAGGGAAAAAGAAAAAGAAGGGGAAGAAAGGCGACACCGAACAGGTGGACGGCAAGAAGAAAGGTGGGAAAGACAAGGTGAAATCCGTGGCGGAATTCACCGAAGACTTCAAGCTCGACGAAGGCCTGTTCAACCTCTATCAGGACACGGCCAAAGGAAGCATGTACATGCACATTCCTGCGGACGCCATGGACAGCGAATTCATCTACTTCTCGCAAGTCGAAGACGGCGTGGTGCAGAGCGGGTTTTTCCGCGGAAGCTACCGCGGAAGCAAGGTGGTGACGTTCCACCGTCACTTTGGGCAGCTCGAAGTGCATGCGGAAAACACCAACTTCCATGTGGACCGGGAGAACGCCTTGAGCAAAGCGGCTGACGCCAACCTCAACACCCCAATCCTTGCGAGCTTGAAGGTGGAGGCCGAGGACAGCACCGGCGTGATTGTTTCTGCGGACGCCATGTTCTTGAAAGAGGAATTACAAATGGTCAAGCCTCCCTCCCGTCCTGGACGGAAGTCGGCTTTGGGCAAACTCAGCAAGACGAAGAGCAAGGTGGTGGACGTGGCGAACTACCCTGAGAACACCGAGCTGTCGGTCG
>JBELLK010000032.1:9134-24628 GCA_042088625.1 Flavobacteriales bacterium | reverse complement strand
CCAACTATCAAGGTACATCGGCATGAGCGATCGGCTTCTCGCAACTGGATTTTTCGAGCACAACCCCGACCTCGACGACCGTGGACGAGGGGGACATCTCGTGGCTCAAGGCGTTTGGCACGTGCTGGATGGCATCTACAACCAAAAGGGAGACCATCCGAAGTGCAGCGTTGACGACTACTTGAAATACGTTGTGGATTTGCCCGGCGAACAGCACGAGATTGCATTTTTCAAAAGTCCCAAAAGCGACCGCTGGTGGATGGACGTGCCGATGCCTCATCCCGACACCAACACTTCCCATCCCGGCAGCCTTCTCGTGCCTTGCACCCATGAGGAATACGTCGAAGCTTCTCAAGGCTCGTTGCCGGACCGCTGGTGGCGAACATTTCAAAAACTGGCATGACGAAATGGGATTGCTGCAAGCCACACTCCATTGCCCCAAACGGCGTGCCATGCACCCACATTGGGAAAATCCGTATATTAGCCAACCTCTGTGCGAACGCCAGAGTACACAACCTGCTGAAAACCAATCAATTAAGATGATTCGCAACCTTGCAATCGGCTTGTCTTTCTCGTGCCTTGTGGTCTCCCAGGCGTTTGGGCAACAAGATCCCCAAATGACACTTTGGTTCAATGACCTTGCTGCGTTCAACATTGGCGCCGCCGGGGAAGACAACCTGACGCACGTCAGCGCTTGGTACCGTGACCAGTGGGTCAACTTCAACGGAGGCCCGGTCACCACCCTGCTCAACGTGCACTCCAACGTCGACTTCATTCCTGGTGCCTTGGGGCTTCAGGTCTACCAAGATGAGATTGGTCAAGAGTCCAACACCATGATCAAGTTGGGCTACGCATATCGCCTCGCTCCCCTTTCGAACGGAGCAGAGTTGAGTTTTGGCTTGAACGTGAGCTTGTTCAGCAAGAGCTACAATGCCGAATGGATTGCCGTGGATGGTGTGGCCAACGACCCTGCCATCCCAACCCTCAACGGCTCAGGCACGTCGACCGACGTTGACTTGGGGGTGTTCCTTCGCAAGCCCAACGAATACTACGCAGGCATCTCAATGACCCATGTGGCGGAAGTCCAGATGTCCTCATTGAGCATTGTTCCAGCGCGTACATTCTATTTCATGGGCGGGTACGACTACCCACTCAGCGGCAACGACTTGGTGCTCCGCAGCAATGTGCTCGCCAAAACAGACCTTGCCTACGCTGCCATCGACGTCAACGTCAACGTGCTTTGGAACGACTTCGTTTGGGGCGGCTTGACTTACCGTGTTGGGGACGCCCTCGCACCTTCAGCTGGGGTCCAAAAAGCCCTCGCACCAAAGAATGACGGCATTCGTTCCAGCGAGCAGCTCATCAAAGTTGGGTACGCCTATGGCACAACGCTGAGTCCTTTGAGCGCTTACAATTCCGGAAGCCACGAGGTGTTTGTCTCCTACGCATTCAAGTTTGAAACAACGCCCGTCCAAAACAAGTACGCCAACCCTCGGTTCCTGTAACGGCACACGAAACCATGCCTCCCGAGCGTTGATTCTATCCTAACAATCCGCAAGAAATCCACTCCATGAAAAAGTTCCTGATGATCCTTTTGGCTCCCGTCTTGATGACGGCGTGCTACATGGGACCCCAGGGTGAACTGGTTGGGGTTCAGAAACGTCCGTATTGGGACCAAGCCAATCCGTACGGCATGAACTACATTCACTTCGGCTCATTCACCATGGGCCCCAGTGACCAAGATGTCCCCTTTGCATTGAACACAAGGTCCAAGACGGTGACCATCCCTCCGTTCTACATGGACGTTCACGAAATCACGAACAACGAGTACCGTCAGTTCGTCAACTACGTTCGCGACTCCTTGTATCTGCAGACGCTCGCAGACAACGACGACGATCGCTATTTCGTCGCTGAAACTGACAATGGCATCGAGTTGGACAGGTTCATTCGAAAAGGCTTCGTGTTGAATTGGGAAGAGCCCATTGATTGGGAAGACGAAGACGTCTTTGACATCCTTTACGACGAATTCTTCCTCCAAGGGAGTGAACAGTTTTACGACCGTCGTGAAATCGACTCGCGCAAACTGAACTACACCTACTACTGGATCAACCTTGACGCCGCTTCGGTGAAACGTGAGTGGGGTTCTGAGGACAACCCGACCACAGGGAGAGGCAGCGCATCAGACTCCGAGGATCTCGGACAAGTCAATTCCATTGGACAAAGGCACAGCGTTGTGCGGCAGCTGGATCGCGCTCAATACATCATCGAAGAAAACATCAACGTCTATCCCGACACGATGGTTTGGATTTCGGATGCGACCTACGCCTACAACGAACCGTACACTGAAATGTACTTCTGGCACCCTGCCTTTGATGACTACCCCGTGGTGGGAGTGACTTGGGGACAAGCCAAAGCGTTCAATGCATGGCGCACCCAAATCATGAGCGATTGGAAAAGAAAAAACGGCGAGACTTACGTTCAACGTTTCCGCCTCCCCTCCGAGGCTGAATGGGAATTTGCTGCACGCGGTGGGCGTGATCTCGCTCCATTCCCATGGGGTGGACCTTATGCACGCAACGAAGAGGGTTGTGTGCTGGCGAACTTCAAGCCTATGCGTGGGGACTACGTCGAGGATGCCAATGCTTACACCGCACCTGTTGAGTCATACAGTCCCAACGACTACGGTTTGTACAACATGAGCGGCAATGTCGCAGAATGGACGAACACGGCTTTCGACGAGACGGTCTACGACTTCTCTTGGGATCTCGCACCTGACTACGTGTATCACGCCAAAGAGAACGACCAGCCTGCCCTGAAGCGCAAGGTCATCCGTGGCGGCAGCTGGAAAGACTTTGGGTATTACTGCCAAACTGGCACACGAACCTATGAGTACAGCGATACAGCCAAGGCTTACATCGGATTCAGATCCGTCATGTCCTACCTCGGACGCGGCAAGTCAGGCTTGCCCGAAGAGTGGAACTAACCAAAGGAATGGTGAACTGAAACCGCACCATCCGAACAATAAAACCAACCTGTCCAGCGTCAGCTGATTGAAACCAAAACCCGCAACATGAAACCAGGAAGCAAGCAGTGGAAAAACTTTATGGCCAAGCTCTACGGATGGGGAGCCGCCATCGTGATCATCGGAGCGCTTTTCAAGATTGAGCACCTCCCAGGCGCATCTCTGATGCTCATCGTCGGCCTCGGCGTCGAAGCGTTCATCTTTTTCATGTCCGCGTTTGAAAAGCCACACGAAGAGCCCGATTGGTCGCTGGTTTACCCACAGTTGGCTACTGGAGAAAAAGCTGGAGGCAAAGCACCCACCGCACAGCTTGACGACATGTTGGCCAAGGCGAACATTGACGACAACCTCATCTCCAAGTTGGGTGAAGGCATGAAGCACCTTGGAGAGCAAGCCTCCAAAATGGGAGAGGTTGCAGACGCCTCTGTTGCCACGAAAGACTACAGCGATGCGCTTGTAAAAGCCTCGAATCGAGTGGATGACTTGAGTGCCACGTACGAGGAAGTCAGCCAGGGATTGACTGGACTCGTCAAGGCAAGCGCAGAAGGCGCCAACACTGGAGCTGGTTTGGCCAAAATGAACGAGAACCTCACGTCATTGAATGACATGTACGAGGGGCAACTTCAGCAAATGCAGCAGAACAAGGAATTGTTTTCTGGCATGGGTGAACTCGTGAAGAACCTCAACGAATCCGTCGAAGACACCAAGGTCTACAAAGAGAACATCTCCGAGCTCGCCAAAAACCTCGCTTCTCTTAACACCGTCTACGGCAACATGTTGAACGCCATGGGTGGCGGTCGCAGCTAAGCCCCTGAGACATGGCAGGAGGAAAAGAAACACCACGTCAGAAAATGATCGGGATGATGTACCTCGTCCTGACGGCATTGCTGGCGTTGAACATCTCGAAAGAAGTCCTTGACGGTTTTGTCAAGGTGGAAAAGAGCCTCAACGGCACGCAAGAGACACTGGCTGAAAAAGTCCGCGATTCCCGCGAAACGCTGTCCGAGAAGTACCTAGGAAACCAAGAAACGGTTGGTCCCTTCGCAGAAATCGCCGAACAAGTCTCTAAGAAGAGCGGCGATTTGCAGGACTACATCGTCCAATTGAAAGCTCATGCAATGGCCGCTTCTGAAGGCAAGCTGCTTGAAGTTGAGACGTATTACGGAAAAAATGAATTTGGTCGTGACACCGTTCGTACGCTGGCATTGCACCAGAAAAAAGATGAATACCAAGAATTGACAGCATTCATGGGAGTTGCAAACATAAACAACCCCTTGTTTGACGAGTCCAATCAATGGTCAGCGGCCTATTTGAAGAAGGCCCTCGAGAACTACAGAGACGAGTTGAAGGCCATCACGTTTTTGGACCATCGTGGCCAAGAAAGGGCGCTTCCCGAAGCTCTCAAAGCACAATTGGACGACCGTTTCTCATTCCCTGACGGCACGTACAACGACAAACCCGTCCCATGGGAAAGTGCAACGTTTTACCACGTTCCATTGGCCGCAACCATGCCGTTGATGTCCAAAATGCTCATTGACGTGCAGGACGCCGAAGCTGACATTCTGAAGTGGTTGCTGAGCGGCATCGATGCCAAGTCTTACAAATTCACTGACTTGAAACCCCTTGTGGTGCCAATGAGCAGCATCGTGATGAAGGGTGACACGTTGAGGGCTGATGTCTTGTTGTCTGCGTTTGACCCCACCAAAAAAGCCGAGATCTACGTTGAGGACGCCAATTGGTCGGGGACTCCAGAAGAATACACCATGAATCCGGAAAACGTGCTTGACATCGGTGAACTTTCCTCGCTAGAGCTCGATTCGCTCGGCATTGGCAAGTTGGCCATGTCCACCAAAAACCTGGCCTACGGGGACTATGTGTTCCGAGGTGTATTGAATCACACCAAACCTGATGGTTCACCAGAAAGCATCAAGTTCGTGACTCCACGCATCACGGTATCTCAGCCAGCGCTTGTGGTTTCTCCGACCAAGATGAATGTGTTTTATCGCGGTTTGGAAAATCCTGTGGAGATTTCGGTTCCCGGCATTGCCGCAGAGAACATTCGGCCAACCATCAACAATGGGCACAAGCTCAAGAGAACGTCCTCTGGGTGGGTGGTCATTCCGAATAAATCTGAAGACGTCCGTGAAGCTATCATCTCTGTTGTCGCTACCCTTGAAGATGGCACGGAGATGCGTATGCCAAACAAAGAGTTCCGGGTGAAGCGCATTCCCGATCCTGTGCCGAGTCTCGGAACGGCGAACTTCTTGCGTCCAGAGGTTTCGAAAGCACAAATGTCCTCTCCACCCCCTGTCTTTGCCGATTTGGAAAACTTCGACTTCGAAGTTCAATCCGAAGTGGTGGGCTTCACGTTTGCCTTCACAAAAAACGGCGCTTTCGTTGAACTGTCTTCAAATTCTCGGATGTTCACCCAAGAAATGAGGGAAGTCGCCAAGCGATTTAGGGTGGGAGACACGTTCTATTTGAACGACATCAAAGCGCTTATGCCTGATGGATCAAAGAGAACCCTGCCCTCACTCAAATTGAACGTCTCGCAATAAATCCTTGCAACCATGAACGCATCTCATATTTCAGCTTTGTTGGTGCTCTTTTGCTTGTCTACCGCTCCAGTGGTTACTGCACAAAATGGTGTGCTCAGTGGAGCATATGTTCCTCCAGATGCGGCATACGACAACGATAACTTCACCAAACGCGTCATTCCCTACCCGCATTTGCGCGAAGCCGACGTGATGTACAAAAAGAGGGTGTGGCAAGTCATTGATTTGGAGCAAAAATTCAATCAACCGTTCTACTACCCTCAACTGCCCATCCAGAACAGGAAGAATTTGATCGATTTGATCAGGATGGGGCTCCGGGAGGAGCGCATCATTGCCTACCGTCCCGGTGCCAATCAGGACGATGAATTCCAAACTCCCCTCTTGACCCAAGCTGACTTGGACTCAGTCCTCAAGAAAACCAAAGTCATTGACACCTACCCCAACGGAAGTCGAGAGCCCGTGAAGGTCGAACAGGTCGTTGATCTCGACTGGGAACTTGTCACCCGCTACAAAATCAAAGAGGAGTGGATTTGGGACAAGCAGCGAAGCGAGCGCTACGTCCGCATTTTGGGCATAGCTCCAATGATCAAGGAAACGAAAGACGATGTGGATTACTACACGGAACTGTTTTGGTTGTACTACCCCCACTGTAGGGAGTGGTTTGCCTCCGATGAGGCCGAGGTGTACAACATCTTCAACGATGCGCAAAGACGGACGTTTGAAGACTTGTTCCAAAAGCGTTATTTCTCAAGCTACATTGTGAAGGAAGACAACGCATTTGATCGATACATTGCCAACTATGCAACGGGCTTGACTGCATTGGCAGAGTCTGAACGCATCCAGCAGGAATTGTTCAACTTGGAGCATGACCTTTGGCATTACTGATCGAGACTATGAGATTTTGAAAAAGGCCGCAGGTGATGCGGCCTTTTTTTGTTCCCGGACGTTGGCAGTGCGAACTTGCGCGGCATGCTGCATTTGACGTCATTGGGGGTGCATTTTGGAGAGCGGACGCTGTTTGAAGGGGTGGATTTGGCCATAGGCGTCAAAGACCGAATCGGATTGGTGGGACGGAACGGCGCAGGCAAGTCCACCTTGCTGAAAATTATCGCAGGACTGCAACGGCCGTCGGAGGGGTCCGTGCACACCCCCAAAGAATACCGCATCGGGTATTTGCCTCAGGAAATGGAGCACGATGAAGAGGCCTCGGTCATTGAGGTGGCCATGCAAGCCTTTGCCGAGATGCAATCGCTGGAAGCGCGACTGGAAGCCTTGACCAAGGAAGTGGCCGAGCGCACCGATTACGAGAGCGACAGCTACGCGCAGCTCATTCAAGAGCTCAGCGACGCCAACGAGCGATTGGATGCCATCGGCGCATCCAGCACAGAGGAGCAAGCGCATCGGATCCTTCAGGGTTTGGGCTTTCAAAAGGCCGACATGACCCGCACGATGTCCGAATTCAGTGGCGGGTGGAAAATGCGGGTGGAATTGGCCAAGCTCCTCCTCATGCAGCCAGATCTGCTCCTCTTGGACGAGCCAACAAACCACCTGGACATCGAGAGCATTGAGTGGCTGGAGTCCTTCTTGTTGCGTCATCCGGGCGCCATCCTGCTGATCTCACACGATCGCGTGTTTTTGGACACGCTTACCAAGCGTACGGTGGAGATCGGAGGGGTCAAATTGTACGACTTCAAAGGCCCCTATTCGGCGTATCAGGCTTGGCGTGAGGAGGAACGAATGCGTCAGGAGCAAGCGGCCAAGAATCAGCAGAAATACATCCAAGACACGGAAATCCTGATCAACAAGTTTCGGGCGAAAAAGAACAAAGCTGCTTTTGCCCAAAGTTTGATCAAGAAGCTGGACAAGTTGGAACGCGTGGAAGTGGACGCTGCGGAAAACATGCAGATTCGATTCCGCTTCCCCCCCGCCCCACGTTCAGGCAAGGTGATCTTCGAAGCGGACAACCTGAAAAAGTGCTTTGACGATTTGACGGTGTTTGAAGGGTTGGACTTCATCATGGCCCGGCAAGAGAAAGTGGCCTTGGTCGGAAAAAACGGTGCGGGCAAAACGACCCTGACCCGAATGCTCTTGCAACAGGAGTCCTGCACGGCCGGCAGCCTGAACGTAGGCCACAACGTGGACATCGGATACTATGCCCAAAATCAAACCGACGAACTCGACGGCAACCTCACGGTGATGGAGACCCTCGAAGAAGTGGCGGTGGGCGACATCCGCAAGCAACTGCGCGGTTTGCTCGGGTCGTTTTTGTTCTCGGGAGAAGACGTCGACAAGAAAGTCAAAGTCCTGTCGGGCGGTGAAAAGGCGCGGTTGGCGCTGTGCAAGCTGTTGTTGCATCCTTACAACGTGCTCATTTTGGATGAGCCGACGAACCACCTTGACTTGAAGAGCAAAGCCGTGTTGAAGGAGGCATTGCGGTCGTTTGATGGCAGCTTGGTCGTGGTGTCACACGACCGGGACTTCTTGAGCGACATGACACAGCTTGTCTACGAAGTGACACCCACAGGCCTGAAGCAATACATCGGCGACATCAAACAATTCTTGCACGAGAAGCACGCCGCCAGCATCACCGCCTACGAGGCCAAGAAAACGGTCAAGGTCGAGCGAAGCAAAAAGGACAAGTCCCCAGTCAAGCCATCTGGAGGCCAAGACTACAAGGCACGCAAAGCCCACGACAAGGCCCTTCGCAAAGCCAAAAATGCCGTCGATCGCCACGAGAAGAATGTCGCCTCGCTCGAAACCAAGCAAGCCGAGCTGAATGCCGCGATGGCTGAGGTCGATCCCTCGGACCGCAGCAAAGTCACCGAGCTCGCTTACGCCTACGAAGCGGTTCAAAAAGAGATGCAGGAAAGCCTCAACCTTTGGGAGAAAGCCTTGGCTGAGGTGGAACAGCTAGAAAAGGACACCTGAACCGACTCACGCCGCCCTGTCGCGGAGCATTCAAATCCCGGAAGCCTCGATGTAGGTGGTCCACTTGGCCAGGGCGTTGGCCATGTCTTCTGGGAGCTCTGATTCGAAATCCATCCGCTCGCCTGTGCCCGGGTGAGTGAACCCAAGCGTCTTCGCGTGAAGTGCTTGCCTGGGCAGCGCCTCGAACATGTTGCGCAAGAACGCATTGTACTTGCCCCCCGGTGCGCCTTTGACAGCGACGTTGCCCCCATAAGAGGGGTCGCCAAACAACGGATGCCCGATGTACTGCATGTGCACGCGAATCTGGTGGGTGCGTCCCGTTTCGAGCTTGCACTCGACGAGGGTCACAGGACCCAACCGTTTCAACACGCGGTAATGCGTGACGGCATGCTTTCCTTCCCTGCCGTCTTCAAAGACCTGCTGAATGCGACGATCCCGCAAGGACCGACCCACGTGCGCTGTCACTGTGCCGTCTTCCGTCACATCCCCCCAAACCAGAGCCCAATACCGACGATTCACGGTCCGCTCAAAAAATTGCTCACTCAGGTTGGTCAGGGCGTGCTCCGACTTTCCAAGCACCATCAAGCCCGTGGTGTCCTTGTCCAAACGGTGGACGAGACCTGGACGCGGTTCCGGCTGGTTGGGCAGGCTGGGCATGTTTTGGAAGTGATGAAGCACTCCGTTGACCAACGTGCCCGAGTAATTGCCATGTCCTGGATGGACGACCAAGTCCATGGGCTTGTTCAACACCAACAAGTCATCGTCTTCATAGATGATGTCCAAATCCATCGCCTCAGGCAACAACTCAAACTCAAAGACCGGTTGGGGCAACTCAACTGTAACCACATCTCCAGGCTTCACTTTGTGGTTGCTTTTGACCGGTTCACCGTTGACGCGTACATAGCCCGATTTGGCAGCCGTTTGAAGTTTGTTTCGGGACAAATGCGCCACCAAGTTGATGATAAACTTGTCGACCCGAAGCGGGGTTTGGCCTGGGTCGGCCAAAAGACGATGGTGCTCAAACAGCTCCTCGCCTTGTTCCTCCATCGGATCTTGGTCCTGTGTCATGGACGGGCAATCCAGCGTTGGGTCCAGCGCTCGCCCGACGTCGTTTGTCCCATGAAGACATACACACCTGGCGTGGACGTGGTCCACTGGTGCCGGCCCGGTTGCAGGTTGGTCAAGAGATCCGCCTGCCGTCCTGAGGGGTCGAAGATGGCAATTGTCGCTTCGCTGGACAATTCCCATGTGCACATGCCCTTGCCTGGGTTCGGGAACAGCACGGGAGTCGCTTGCTCCTGCACAAGGTCACTCGCAGAAGCGACCACGTCTTTGCCCGCGCGCAACACAGGACGAATCATCAACGAACCCTCAATTTCCGATGGGGTCCAAGAAGTGGTCGGAAACTTGAACCAAGTGTAGTCCGGGTTGGTGTTGGTGCTTTTGTCGAGTCCGATGTGGATGCGTTCCTCCCCCTGCTGGACAAAACCCACAAAGACTTTTCCATCCACAGGGATGGGCGCCTCAAAAGGAACGTAGGTGAACCCATCGTAGCTGTTAGCGTAATACTGAGGTTGGTGAATGGTGAATTGCGCCACGAGTTCACTGCCCGGCTGTCCGGGATTCTCATCGTCTTCCCCTCGGACTTTGAGGGTGTACGTTTCACCTACGGCGTCGTCGTAAAAAGGTGCAAAGTGGATCCAAAGCCCTTCAAGCGTGTCGGCATCCTGCAAATCAAACGCCACCACGACTTCACCTCCTCCGCCCTGGCTGTCCAATGCGTAGGCCTTTTCTGCAGTGCCGTCGTCGTAAGCGTAGTAATCGCGGAACACTTGGACGTGCACGAGGCTGTCGTTGTCGGGCACAGCGGTTTGGGAGGTCAAATTCGCAGCCCCCACTTCGTCTTCCCACATGGAGACGTGGAAAGTGGCGAAGGAGTCGCTGACGGCAGGATCAAACAACACCTCGGGCAAATCGATGTCGTCCACGTAATCCGTTTCGAAAAGCCCTTGGACCGAATTGTTGGGGATGCTCCCCGCGACTGGCACATACGCCGCCACTGGGCCAACTTCATCCACCCGTTGCACCTTCAACCCAATGTTTTCCTGGCTGTTGGCATTGTCTCCAAAACTCCTGTGCTGGGTGACCACTGATGTGGCGAGATAAGCCTCGGGGTTGAGAGAATAGTGGCGCCAAGGCATGGCCGTCCACGGGTACGTCAACATGCTCGACGGTGGCGTCACGAAAGACACCTCCTCAAACAGAGGCGCCGGCGTGCCTCCATCTTCAGCAACGCGGACGAAGTCGATGTGCCAAGTGTCGACATTTCCTTCGAGTGAACCGTAGTTGCGGAATCGGAACTGAAAGCCGTTGTGGAAGTACTCCGTGGCGTCGATTGGAATGACCACGGACCTGAATGCAGTGTCGTCGTCAATGCCTTCGGTCGACCACACCCACTGCCAAGGGTCGCTGTCAACGATGCTCGTTTTGAACTCCACAATCAGACTGTCTTCTCCGGAATCGGCGCCGTTGGCGATGCCGCCACTTTGGTACCAAAACGACAGCGCCACACTGTCTCCAGGCACGTTGTTCCCCAACAGCAAACTGCGCGAGGTCAATGTGTCCGCGTACCCCTCGGGATTGGCTTCATTCAACACGTAAGGATTGCCAAGGCCATCCAATCCATCCAAGGTGGCGCAACCCAAGGTGGGCGGATCCAAGGCCAAAGTGAACGTTCGTCGCACCGGGCTCGATTCCCACCGTTTGATCGTCACTGCCCCTTCTTCGTGGGACATACTCGGCCACGCAAAGTCATCGACAAACGGCAATCCCATTGGGGGCAATGCCTCTCCTCCACCTCCTGAGCGCAAGGAAAGCAACTCAGATTGAGGAATGAACACCCCTCTCAAATCAAGCTCACGCTCTTGACCCTGCGCATCAGAACCGAGCAGCAAGGCCCCGGCCAAAAAGACGCAAGCAAGGCGCACTTGATCCGATGCGTTCATGCCATTGAAAACCTTCATCGCTGTGTCCAACGTCAACTTGCCCATTTTCGTACCCATCGCTTTCATGCGTTCAATGTTTCCCAAGGTAGAGGTCAATGGCTGACCCCTCTTTGACGTAGGGAACTTCTGCTGGGCTGGCGTCCTGCGAAATGACCACCGCCAAATTCGTGTCCAGAGCGGTTACGACGTCCTCGGCATAGCCCACGTGACCCAACGCCAAATTTCTTCGGTTGAGCACACCCTTGGCATCCTTGAGCGAGAGCCCCATCAACCAAGGAACGCGCACATCCTTCGCGCCGACCACCCCCACCACCAAGGTGAGTGACGAGCCTTTGGGGAAGCTTGCGTCGCTTGCCACCGTCTCTCCTTTGCGCTCGACACGAATGACCTTGCCCGCGAGCAGGCTGTTGGCCTCTTCCTTCACCTTCACATCAAAACCTCGGGTGGACAAGAGTCGTTCAGCAAGCTTGGCGTCCTGACCTTCTTCCACCCCAACACCTTCGCTTGGAGGCGTGATCCTAAACGTGGTCAACAAGATTTTACGACCGGCTTTCACCGCACTGCCCGCAGGTGGATGCTGTTCAACCACAGCGCCTGGCTCCCCAGTTGACGAGTAAATCGAATCCTGCCAAATGGCTTCCAATTCCAATGCTTCCAAAGTCTCTTGGGCTTCAGCCTTCGTCATGCCTTCCAACGACGGCACTTCGCGCTCGGCAGACGGTTGGCTGTACCAACGAAGCAAGAAAAACGTACCCAGCAACACGACCACCCAGGTCAGGGCAATTCCAAAAAGGTGCTTGGTCAACGTTTTCAGCATCAGTCTTCCGTCAACAATTCTTCAAGGGCATTGTCGTAGTACGCCCGCAATTCCTCACTGAATCCAAAGTGCTTCTCGTCCACGACCAATTTCCCTTTGGTGACATGACCCAAAAGCATGGGTTGTTTGCCGTGTGCGTCACAGACGTCGTAGAAATCGTCTTGGTCTTCCTCTCGAATGGACACCACAGCACGCCCTTGACCTTCGCCAAACAGGAAACCGTCCAACCTCACTTCATCGTCGGTGACAATGTCAAATCCGAGGCCGTTGGGCATGGCCATTTCCAAGAGGGTGATGAAAAGTCCGCCGTCGGCCACGTCGTGTGACGCAGCGGCAAGGCCTTTTTGAGCCACCTCCCGCAAACAAGCGTGAAGCTTTCCTTCTTCGTCGAGGTCAAAGTGCGGCGCTGGCGACCGGTCGATGCCGACGATGTTGGCGAGGTACTCCGAGGCGTTGATGCAACCGCTGGACCCGCCCAACAAAAAGATGAGCTCGCCCTTTTCCTTGAAGTCGAGGCCCGTGTGATGTGCACGGTTCTCCATCACGCCCACCATGCCAATGGTCGGGGTTGGAAACACCGCTTGAGCGCTTCCATCGGGGTTGGCCGTCTGGTTGTAGAAGCTCACGTTACCACCCGTCACTGGGGTGTTGAAATGGCGACATGCACGTCCCATCCCTTGGATCGCGCCCACAAACTGCCAATAAACTTCAGGGTTGTAGGGGTTGCCAAAATTCAAGCAGTTCGTGATCGCCGACGGCTCGGCGCCCGTGCAACTGATGTTCCTGGCGGCTTCCGCCACCGCGATGGCCGTGCCGACCTCAGGGTCAGCTTCGACGTAGCGTGCATTGCAATCCACGGTTAAAGCAAGTGCTTTGTCCGTGCCACGCACACTCACGACGCCAGCATCCGACGGGCGGTTGGTCGACCTGTTGATCGTGCCCACCATGCTGTCGTATTGCTCCCACACCCATTTTTTGGACGCAATGTTGGGAAGGCAAACCATGCGTTGCGCGATGTCCACGCATTCGTCCAACGAAGGCACGGGCACGCTCCCCGCGTCGAACGCTTGGGCTTTCGCATACCACGCGGGCTCTTGATATTCTCGCTCGTACACGGGGGCCCCTCCACCCAACACCAGCGTCGACCCAGGCACATCACCCACGAGTTCACCGTTCATGTAGTACCGAATCCGATCGCCTTCCGTGACTTCACCAATGTGCTCAGCATGAAGGTCCCACTTGTCAAAAATGGCTTTCACCTCCTCCTCTTGGCCCTTGGCCACAACAACGAGCATGCGTTCCTGAGATTCACTGAGCAAGATTTCGAAAGGCTCCATGTCCTGTTGACGCAACGGCACGCGGTCCAAATGAATGTCCATCCCCACTTCACCTGCTGCGCTCATTTCAGAGGTCGAGCACGTGATGCCCGCGGCACCCATGTCTTGCATGCCGACAACAGCTGTGGTTTTGGACAGTTCGAGCGTGGCCTCCAACAGCAACTTCTCTTGGAAGGGGTCGCCCACTTGCACGGAAGGCAGGTCGTCTGCACTTTCCTCTGTGATGTCCTTCGAAGCAAACGACGCACCCTGGATGCCATCTTTGCCCGTGGCTGAGCCCACGATGTACACGGGGTTGCCTGGTCCTGATGCCGTGGCGGAAATGATTTTGTCCGCTTCGAGAATGCCTACCGACATCGCATTGACGAGGGGGTTGACTTGGTAGCTCGAGTCAAAAAAGACCTCTCCGCCCACGATCGGCACACCAAAGCTGTTGCCGTAATCGCCAATGCCTTTCACCACGCCTTCCAAAAGCCATTTGGTCCTTGGGTTGCTCAAATCGCCAAAGCGCAGGCTGTTCAGCTGGGCGATGGGGCGCGCGCCCATGGTGAAAATGTCGCGGTTGATGCCTCCAACACCGGTCGCAGCACCCTGGTAGGGTTCGATGGCTGAGGGGTGGTTGTGACTTTCAATTTTGAAGGCACAGCCCAAACCATCCCCGATGTCCACGATGCCCGCGTTCTCCTCCCCCGCTTTGACCAACATGTGCGGGCCTTCTTTAGGCAGAGTCTTCAACCACTTGATTGAATTCTTGTAGGAACAGTGCTCACTCCACATCACGGAATACACGCACATCTCCGTGAAGTTGGGGGTGCGTCCAAGGATGGTTTTGATCTCTTCAAACTCCTCGGGACGAAGACCCATGTCTTGGGCTTGTTCGAGGGTTGCTGGGGCAATGGAAGCCTTCATGAAAAAAGGAAAAGGAGGATGACTGATTTCTGAGCCCAAAAATACAGATTGCGCTTGGGCAGAACGCCCCATCGCATCCCCTTTCTCGGCATGTTTTCAACGAACCGTGCACGATGCGTTTGGCATGGTGAGTATTTTGCAACATGCGCGTGGTGATTCAGCGGGTGAGCAGGGCTTCTGTCCGTGTCGACGACAATGTGGTGGGCGCCATCCATCAAGGGCTTTGCATCCTCGTGGGTGTGGAAGATGCAGACACCTTTGACGATGCCGACTGGCTCGCCGCCAAGGTGGCCAAACTTCGCATCTTCAACGACGACGAAGGCAAAATGAACGCTGACCTCGCCGACGTCGCGGGCCGACTGTTGATCGTGAGCCAGTTCACGCTCCACGCCAAAACGAAGAAAGGCACGCGACCCTCCTTCATTCGAGCCGCCCACCCCGAGCACGCCGAGCTGCTCTACAAGCATTTTGTCGAAGCCTGTGCCTCCGTCACGGGAACCTCCGTCGAGACGGGTCAATTTGGCGCCAACATGGCCGTCGACCTCGTCAACGACGGCCCCGTCACCCTTTGGCTTGACACCAAACACAAAGAATGAACCATGAGTCAACTCAATCTTTCGTCCAGCGATGCGCCTGACGTCACCCTGAGGGAGGCGCAAACCCAGGTCCACGAATGGATCACCACCGTAGGGGTGCGTTACTTCAACGAGCTGACCAACCTGGCCATACTGACCGAAGAAGTTGGCGAACTCGCGCGCATCATCGCCAGACGGTTCGGCGAACAAAGCGAGAAGGCGAGTGACGCAGACAAAGATCTCGGCGATGAAATGGCCGACGTACTTTGGGTGCTGATGGCATTGGCCAACCAGACCGGAGTGGACCTCACCCAAGCCCTGGCCGACAACGTGGCCAAAAAGACCA
>JBELLK010000032.1:0-9034 GCA_042088625.1 Flavobacteriales bacterium | reverse complement strand
GTGGCCTACGCGACCGGCGGGCTCTGGAAAAGTGTCAATCACGGCACGACGTTCACCCCCCTGCTCGAGGCCACTTGCACACTCGGCGCGGTCGACGCCCACCCGTCAGGCCGGGTGGCGGTCGGTTCTGGGGAAGTCAATTCCTCTCGAAGCTCTTACGCCGGCGACGGGGTGTACCTCAGTGACAACCACGGCGCCACTTGGCGACACGCCGGGCTCGAAGAAAGCCATCACATTGGGCGCGTGATCATCGATCCAACGAACCCAGACCGCATTTGGGTGGCGGCACTTGGAGAGCTGTACTCGGCCAATCGCGGCGGCGCCATTTACCGCACCGACAATGGCGGACAAGATTGGCAGGCTGTGCTGACCGTTCCTGCTGAAACCAAAAACGAAGTGGTTGGCTTTGTCGATTTGGTCATGGATGAGCTGGACCCGTCTCACCTGATTGCGGCCTCTTGGGACCGCACCCGACGCGCCCACGACTTCACAGAAGGAGGCGTTGGGTCTGGCATTTGGGAGACCTTGGATGGAGGCTCGACTTGGAACCGAATTTCCAGCGTCGGCGACTTCCCTGAGGGTCCCGATGCTGGACGCATTGGCCTGGCGTACCACAGCTCGTCCGGCACGTTGTACGCCCTCATTGACAACCAAGCTCCGCGTGAGGAGGATGACCAGCCAGACGAAGACAAACTCAAGGCCGACATGTTTTTGACCATGGACGCCAAGGCATTTGCAGGCCTCAGCGACGACCAACTTCAGGCATTCCTCGAAGAAGAGGGCTTCGATCCGGCCGACAGCGTGTCCAGCGTCAAAGCAAGGGTCGCCTCGGGAGACCTTCGGCCGCGGGCCCTTTACGACTACCTCACCGACGGCAACCGAGCGCTGTTTGAGGCAGAAATCAAAGGCCCAGAACTCTACCGACTCCGGTTGCCCGGACGGGGCAGAACGGCTGCTCGAAATGCCAGCAACACCTTGACACAACTGGCATCACGTCAAACCAACACCGAGGGCGACGAAGTGGGGCAATGGGTTCGTACGCACCGGGAGGCCCTCGACAACGTTTGCTACACCTACGGCTACTACTTCGGAACGGTGAGCGTGGATCCCTCCAATGTCAACAGCCTTTACATCGCAGGTGTCCCGTTGCTCAAATCGGAAGACGCCGGAGCGTCCTTCACCTCCGTTGGCGCCCCCAATGTCCATGTCGATCACCACAAGCTTTGGGTGGATCCCACCAACTCCAATCATCTCATCAACGGCAATGACGGAGGCATCAACCTGTCTTGGGACGGAGGACAAAATTGGGTGAAGTGCAACACCCCCTCGGTGGGACAGTTCTACGCCGTGGAGGTGGACGAATCTGAGCCGTATCGGATCTTTGGCGGTCTGCAGGACAACGGCACATGGATGGGCGCCAGCACCTACGAAGAATCCCCTCAATGGCACCAAACCGGCCACCACGGATTCACTTCACTCAGCGGCGGCGACGGGATGCAGATTGAAGTGGACACACGCACCAACGACGTCATTTACACGGGATACCAGTTTGGGTGGTACATGCGTCTGAATGAAGCGACAGGCGAACGCACCTCGCTTCACCCCACTCACAAGCTCGGTGAGACACCCCTTCGTTGGAATTGGCAGACTCCCATTGTGTTAAGCCAACACCAGCAAGACATCTTCTACATGGCGTCCAACAAGGTCCACCGTTCGTTGAATGGCGGAGGTGAATTCCAAACTGTCAGCGGCGATTTGACGCGAGGTGGCATGGCTGGCAATGTGCCGTTTGGGACGCTGACCACCATGGCAGAACACCCCCGTCATTTTGGCCGATTGGCTGTGGGCAGTGACGACGGCCTTGTTTACATCACCAAAGACGGCGGACACACCTGGCGCAACGTGACGCTCCCTCTGAAAACCCAACTCGGCAAAGGCGCCTCGGCCATGCACCTTTGGGTGAGTGAAGTGTCTTGGTCCAACCACGACGACGACCTCTTGGTGGTGGCCCTCAACGGCTACCGACACGACTGCTTGGACGCGATGATTTTTGCGACGCGCGACGAAGGAAAGACCTGGGAAAACTGGGGGCAACACCTGCCCCACGAACCCGTCAACGCCTTGATTGAAAGCGTGGACAGGAGTGGGTGGTGGATTGCAGGCACCGATGGTGGTGCATACTTGACCACCGACGGCGGTCAATCTTTCGCCCTACTTCACGAAGACCTGCCTCGCGTGCCCGTGCACGATCTCGTCATTCAAGAACGAGAAAACGAATTGGTGATCGGCACGCATGGGCGCGGCATCTACGTCCTGGATTTGAGCCCGGCCTTGCCCGTCGAAGCTGGGGCTGACGATTGGAAAAATGCCCCTCTGTCCTTTGAACAGAGCCAACTTGAGGTCAGCCGAAACGAAGAATGGAGCCAGCGCGGATGGGACTGGTCCAAACCTGAGACGCCCACCTTGGATGCTTGGGTCTGGTCTGAGAAACCAACTCGCGCGAGGCTGGAATTGAGGTTCATCCCCACCGCCCCTGAAGCTCCAGATTCTGTCGCAACGACAGGAGGTGGCGCTTCCGCGATTTTGGACCAACTCCAACAGGCCAGTGGTTTTGTGGTCGATGCTGGAGAATTGAACTTGCTGTCGGGCGCCCAACGCTTGGAGATCCCCTTGCTTCGTGGGGAGGCCTTTTTAGACGTTGGCACCTACACAGTCATCTTGGCAACCTTGCCTGAGGACAACGAGCCTCAACATGAAACCACGACCACGTTGACCGTGTTGGAACCCGATCAGCCCTGAGCGAATCGGACGCCGTCCGGAATGGCACACACGGGAATGGGCACCATTTTGTGTCGGTTGGCGGCATGGTGACGGCGGTAGGTTTCCAAGACCTCTTGCTGCCTCCAGGTCAATGCGCCCATAGCTTCTGAGCGCGTCTCGATTGACAGGGTTGCATGTTCCTCTGTCCACGCCATGGCCCATTCCAACTCTGGGTAGGTGGCCCCGAGTTGATCTTCATCGGTTCGATCGTCCCCCCAAAGGCCATCGGTGGGCGCCGCCTTTTGGATTTCTTCGATGACTCCGAGGTGCGCTGCAAGGGCGAAAACCTCGGTCTTGGTGAGGTCCGCAATGGGCGACACATCGACGCCTCCGTCGCCGTATTTCGTGTAGAACCCCACCCCAAAGTCTTCCACCTTGTTGCCCGTTCCTGCCACGAGAAGACGCGACCTTTGGCCCAGCGCATACAACGTGGTCATGCGCAGTCGGGCACGCGTGTTGGCCATGGAAAGTCCTCCGCTTTCGTCAGGTCCGTCTGGCAACGCTTTTGCGAACACGTCGTAGGTCTCCGTCAACGACACCGTGGAACGTCGCACCAAGGGGTGCTTTCCGCAGAGCACAGTGATGTGTTCGGCCGCCCGACTCACTTGATCAGGTGCCTGATGGATGGGCATCTCCACGCAGGTGGTGGGTGCTCCTGTCAACGCACACAACGTCGACGTGACGGCAGAATCGATCCCTCCCGACACGCCCACAATCCAACCGTGCATGCCCGATTCCTTCAGGTAGGACTGAAGCCACGTCACAATGTGCGCGGTCACGGCTTGGGGGTCAAACTGAGAATGTGCCATGGAATGCAAACGCAAGGTGCAACACACCTTCCAAACGACGAACGCGTTCAGACCCAGATTGCGTCAGAACACGATGCCCAACGTCAACGACATGAAACTGTCATGTCCCATCATGGTGGTGGTGGCCGGCGTTTCGCCTTCCAGTCGGGGCTGTCCGTTTTGGTCTGCTTGAACCAACTCCTGCCCGTAATGGGTTGAAAACAAACTGTTGTTGTACGTGAGCCCCACCATCACCGCGGTGTTGCCTGCAATCTTCCTTTCGAAACCCATTCCTACAATCAGAGACGCTCGAAACAACGACGCAAACTCTCCCGAGATCAACTCCGGATCGGGGGCCGGCCTGTCCAACTCGACCCACTCCTCCCCCACCTTCTCGTAGGCGAGGTATCGATCTTCCTCCGCTTCGCGACGGGTGTTCAAACCCAATCCGCCTCCGAACTTTCCGAAGTACGTGGTGTACCCAATTTCTTTGGTCCTCATCTTGAAGGTCAAGGGCAGCTCAACGTACTGGTTGTTGAAATTCCGTGACACGCGGCTGACCGTGGAGTCGGACGTGGCCTCCCAATACTGGACGGCGCTGCCCGTTCTGAACACATGGATTCCCGTGCCAATGGCGTAGGTCTCTGTGAACAAAACGTCCGCCATGAATTGCCACCCAAAGTGCGCCCGCGCGCCGTCGGTCACATGTTCAAGGTCCCGCGAAACCATCCACGCCACGTTGGGGTCGATGGACATCCCCATCCGATAGCCTCGGTACTGGGCAAGCGACTCGAAACATGAGCCCCAAGTCAATCCAAGGGCAAGGCCCACCATGACCAAGGACGTGCAATTGAAGCGGAGGTTGTTCATCTTTGTCGTCGTTAGAGGTTGCATCAAAGCTACTGCCACGTTCATGCTGTCATCCCTTGCCCCACGCAACTTGTTCCACGTTTCGATGTGGGTTGTTGCACTGACCCTGCTTGCAGGTTGCCACACGGCACCCGATGTCATCGAGGTGGAGGGTGTCGAGCTTCCTGATTCGTACAGGGAAACGCAATGGATGACGGTCTTGAACGCAATTCCACAGGGCAACAATCAGGCCAAACAACTCAGCCACCTCCAACATGCCGACTCCGCGTTTTGGACCCTTTGGTGCGAAGACATCCTTCAACTCGGGCCAGCTGAAGACACCGCCACAATGAAGGTGCTGGGGCAATTTTTGACCGACATGCGGCCGATGCTCGAGGCCATCGACACCACCTCGGGTCAACCCGAAGTGATCGAACGAGAATCTCAGCGACTTCGCGATGGCTTGAAACGAATGCAAGTGATTTCTGAGGACCTCCCTGTTCCCAACGTGGTGTGGATGCCTTCAGGATTCAATTTTGCGGTGTATCCGACAACATCCCAGCTGTGCATCGGTTTGGACTGGTTCATGGGCAAGGAACACCCCATTCACGCCGAACTGCCACCCAGCCGATTCCCTGCCTATCGCCTGTCGCGAATGCGGCCAGATCGAATGGCCACGGACGCCCTTCAGGGTTGGCTCGCAGTGAGTCAGCAGCACCGCATCCCCAACAAACCTCGAGCCGTCGACCTGTGGTTGTATTGGGGCAAGGTGATGCACGTGCTTTCAAGGTGTCTTCCCGATGCATCGCCAGCCGAACTGATGAACTGGACGCAAGAAGAATGGGAATGGGCCGTTGCTCACGAACGCGCCACTTGGGCAGAAATGCAGCCTCAGGAACGGATGTTTTCCAATCAGCCTCGAGAGGTGATGCGCTGGTTTCAGGAAGGGCCGTTCACCCGCGTTGGAAACATTCCGCAGGACAGTCCCGATCGACTCGGCATTTTCCTGGGGTGGCGGGCCATGCAAGCCGCCGTGGAAACACACCCTGAATGGACCGACCACGATGTCCTCGAATGGACCGATTCGCAAGCCGTTTTGCGTGCCTACCGGCCGTGAGTGTACTTTCGCGCCATGCCCACCACGTCACGCATCACGATCGACGTCACCACTGACGACAACCAAGTCCCCGTTTCCATGGAGTGGACCGCCGAAGATGGCGGCATCGAGCAACAATCCGCTTCTGCGATGGCACTGGCGATGTGGAATGCGAAGGAGCAGGCTGCAATGCGCATGGACCTTTGGACAAAAGACATGAGTGTGGAAGAAATGAGGTCCTTCATGGTCCAAACCATCATGACACTCGCGGACACCTACGAGCGCGCCACTTCGGACAAAGACCATGCGAACGCCTTGCGCGGATTCACGGAAGAACTCGCGAAGCGAATTGGGGTGCTCGAACCTTGAGCCCTACCCTTGATGCAACGCGTTGGTGGAAGCCACGAACCTGAGCACGTCTTCGCGTCCCTCTGACGTGGTGCTGCTCGTCACAAAAACCGGCGGCATCTTGTGCCATTGCTTCAGCATGACCTCTTCGTAAGCAGGCAGGAACGCAGCGCGCTCCGCCTTGGTGAGTTTGTCCACCTTGGTGAACACCAAGACAAAAGGCAACCCCACGCTCCCCATCCATGCCATGAACTCAAGGTCCACCTTTTGGGCTGGAATGCGCGCGTCCACAAGCATCATCACGCACATCAAATTGGTCCGGGTGTCGAGGTACTGCTGGGTCACCTTCATCCACTTCGCGCGGTCTTTCTTGCTGACTTTGGCGTACCCAAACCCCGGCAAATCGACGAGGTACCATTTGCCATCGATGTCGAAGTGGTTGATCAGCTGAGTTTTGCCGGGCGTGCTCGAGGTTTTGGCCAGGCTGTTTCGCCCCACGAGCATGTTCAACAGAGAACTCTTCCCCACGTTGGAACGTCCAATGAATGCATACTCGGGACGGTCAGGTTTGGGACACTCAGACGGCTGGGCGCTGCTCTTGACAAACGACGCTTCCCGCAATTCCCAGGAATCTTCTGGCTGGGCTGACATCGACTCAGGAAATGCCGCGGCGGGCGTACCAGTCGCTTAAGATTTGATTGAAGGTGTCGGGGTGCTCCATCATGGGCGCGTGACCACACTCGTCAATCCAGTGCAGGTCTGCATCCGGGAAACCGGCGAGGAATTCTTCGGCGACTTCAGGCGGAGTGATGATGTCGTTTTTCCCCCAAATCAAGCAAACCGGCACATTCATGGACGGCAAGTCCTTGGCCATGTTGTGGCGGATGGCAGATTTGGCAATGCTCAAAATGCGCAACACCTTGTTCCGGTCATTGACCGCTTCAAAGCATTCGTCCACCAACTCCGGTGTGGCGTGCTTGGGATCATGGAAGGTCACGGCCACTTTCTCCTTGATGTAGGACTTGTCCTCGCGTCGAGGGAAACTTGACCCAAAGGCATTCTCATACAATCCACTGCTCGCAGTCAAGGTCAACGACGCCACCCGTTCGAGGTGATCGCGGGTGTAGATCAACCCCACGTGCCCTCCCAAGCTGTTGCCAAGCAGATGAACCTTGCCCAGTCCAAGCTCGTCGATGAATCCAGAGATGTGCTTGGCCATGTTCTTCGCGTTGGTCTCGAGCATGGGCAACTCGTAGATGGGAAGCATCGGGGTGATGACGCGAAAACTTTTGCTGAAATGCGCACGCACTTCTGAGAAGTTGCTCAGCGCCCCAAACAGTCCGTGCAGCAGCACAAGTGGGGTGCCTTCCCCCTCCTCCACGTAGCGGTAAGGGCCGCGCTCTAGAATGGTCGAATCCATGAGGTCAAAAATGCATCCGCTTTGGGACTCTGCGCACCCAACCAACGCGGCGCATCCACGGTAGGTTGTTCACATCCCCTGTGAACAACGTGTTCATTGCTGAATCACCCCACTTTCTCCCACCAGTCGATAAGGCCCGTAAACACTGAGTTTTTACCTGACGAATCGCCAAACTTTATCCACAAAGTGGGAGAAAGTGTCAACGAGTGGGAGAAAGTGGGAAATCACATGTACTTTTGGATTGGCGAAAACGCACCCATGCTCAACCTGCTCGGAGAACACCCCTGTCGCATCGACGCCAAAGGCCGTTTGATGTTCCCTGCCAAACTGCGGAAGCAGCTGGACGGGGTCATCCATCACGGCTTGGTCGTGAACCGCGACATCTTTGAAGGTTGCTTGGTGCTGTACCCCAAGCCCGAATGGGACAAGGTGAATGCCGAAATGGCGCGATTGAGCCGGTACAACCGGAAGCATCAGCTGTTTCAGCGGAAATTCATGAAGGGCGCCACCCACGTGGACTTGGACGGATCCGGCCGAATCAACCTGCCTTCCGCCCTGCTTGCCTACGCTGGCATCAACCCCAAGGATGCCAACGAGGTGATCGTCTCTGGACTGGGTGAGAAAGTTGAAATCTGGAACCAGGCTGCGTACAACAAGCAAGTCATTCAGGACGAGGACAACCTCGACTTTGGCGACTTGGCTGAAGATGTGCGGAAAGACCTCGACGGCACTGACGCAGAATGACCACGTCCTACCACGTCCCCGTCATGCTGAACGCCTCCCTCAAGGCGCTCAACCTCGACGGCGACGGCGGTCAACGGGACGGCAACTGGATGGATGCGACGTTCGGCGGAGGTGGACACAGCCGTGCCATCCTGACCAAACTTGGCGATGATGGACGGCTGTTTGGGTTTGATCAGGATCCCGATGCCGCGGCCAATGCCCTGGACGACGAACGCTTCACGTTGGTGGCAGCCAACTTCAGGTTTGCTCCTCAATTCCTGCGCGCTCACCAAGGATTGCCATTGGACGGACTGCTCGCCGATTTGGGCGTGAGCTCCCACCAATTTGACGTTCCCGAACGAGGGTTTTCCCTGCGCCACGACGGTCCGCTGGACATGCGCATGAATCCCTCGACTGGAGAACCTGCAAGCGCTTGGCTGACCCGAGCGGAGGTCCCAGAAATGACCCAAGTTTTCCGCCGTTACGGGGAACTCAACCGACCCGACAAACTGGCGCATCGCATCGTGGCAGCGCGAGAAGAAGGTCCCTTGAAGACCACCCACGACTTGATCCGGGCGCTCTCTCCTTCTGCACCTCGCGGCAAGGAAAACAAGTTTTACGCCAAGGTCTTTCAAGCCATTCGCATCCACATCAACGACGAACTGGGCGCACTCGAAGACCTTCTCACGCAAGCCGTGGGGATGCTGAAGCCCGGCGGACGCTTGGCCGTGATGAGTTACCACAGCCTGGAAGACCGACTGGTCAAGCACTTCATGCGTTCTGGGAATTTTGACGACGACGTCAAGCGCGACATGAAAGGCCAAATTCAAGCGCCTTTTCACCCCCTGGTGCGCAAAGCCATTGTCGCCGACGAGGCCGAGACCCAAGAAAACCCTCGCGCTCGAAGCGCGCGCCTTCGCGTGGCGGAACGAACCGACTGGACGCCATGACGTGGTTTGGATTCCTCAAACGCTCCAATTCCGATAAGGA
>JBELLK010000070.1:0-4141 GCA_042088625.1 Flavobacteriales bacterium | reverse complement strand
ACCCCATTCTCCCCTTTCAACATGCCAAACGCAAAGTCCCCATCAAACTCCATGGTGACCTGCTTGATTCCTGCCACTTCCCCGTCTTGCAGGTCGAGTTCCTTGACTTTGAATCCGTTCTTGTCGCCGTACATGCGGTACATCCGCATGAGCATCGACGCCCAATCGCAACTCTCGGTGCCTCCGGCGCCCGAAGTGATTTGCATCACGGCGTTGAGGCTGTCCTCTTCGGCACTGAGCATGTTTTTGAATTCCAGCTCTTCCACCGCGGTGGTGGCCGATTGAAATGCTTTGTCCACCTCCGACTCCTCTTCTTCGCCAGCTTTCATGAATTCGTAGAGGACCGACAAGTCGTCCACCGCAGAGACACAGTCGTCGTAGGATTGGACCCAACTCTTTTTGGTCCGCATGCGCTTCATGACCTTCTCCGCCTCTTTGGGGTCATTCCAAAACTCTGGATCCTGCGTCAGCTTTTCATCTTCCGCAATCTCCATGCGTTTTTGCTCTACCCCGAGGTAGCCTTTCAATTCCTCCACGCGCTTGCTCAGGGCGTTGATTTGGTCGACCGTCAACATGGGACAAAAGTAGGATGCCCAAGGCCTCCCTCGAAGCCGAAGGTCACGATTCCAAGGCGTCGCCGCCCCGCTCGGATTCGACGCGTTCCAACACCGACCACACCATGTGCTGCGGAAAGCCCCGTTGCATCAACCAACGGACCACCCGGTCTCGATGGTCTTGCAACTCCGATTGACGGCGACGCAAGAGCTGCTCCGCCTTCTCCTGCCACTGTTCATCATGGATGGCCCCAATGGCCTCGTCAGCCACACGCCCCGAAACTCCCCGCGCCATCAATCCGGCCTTCACCTTGAGCGGTCCCCAACCTTTGTGTTCATGGTGAACGCGTGCGTAGGACGCAGCGCATCTCGCATCGTCCAAAAACCCGTCCTCCCTCAGGGTGCTGAGCATGGCTTCTTGGGCGTGTTCGCGCAACTCTTGAGACGCGAACGCGGGCAGTTTCGCCATCAACTCCCTCGCCTTGAGCTCGGCTTCCCGTTCCGATCGGTCTCGAATGCCGCACCATTTCTGGAGGCGGGCGAGCACCGCAATTTGGGCTTTCTTCTCCTTCAACTCCTGTTCCACACACCGAAGGTGGTGAGAAAACCCGTATTTTGCAGCCTCTAACAACCCCCAACTTCACCGCCATGCGGTCAGAACTTTTGCAACGTATCCAAACCTTGTTGGAAAACGAGGATTTGGAAGCCATCCGAAAGGATGTGCGCACCGACATTGAATCGTTTCGCGCCTTGATCCAAGAGGACTTTCGAACCCAACGAGAAGCTTGGGCCGAGCAGGACCACGAACCGGACGAGAAGTTTCAGTTTCAGCCCAGTGCCGAAGAGCTCCAATTCAACGAGCTTGTCGACACGTTCAAGACCAGAGAAAAAGCCTGGCGTCAGCGCATTGCCGAAGAACAGCGCGCCAACCTGGAGGTGAAGACCGCCCTGATTGGTGAACTCCGAAACATCATTCAAGAGGAGGAGAACATCGGAGCCGCCTTTGCACGCTTCAACGAGGTTCGTGAGAAATGGGAAGCCACAGGCGATGTGCCTGGTGACCGCTACAAAGAGGTCCACGACGAGTACCACCGCCTGCGAGACGAGTTCTTCTACAACATCAACATTTACAAGCAGCTTCAGGAGCACGACCTCCAGAAGAACTTGACCCTGAAGGAAGGCCTGATTGCGCAAGCCCAAACGCTGGCCACCATCGAGGACCTGAAAGAGCGCGAAGCATTGGCACGAAGCCTGCAAAAGCAATGGTTTGATGTTGGACCCTCACCGAGGGAGACGTTCCAGCAACTGGCGGACACATTCTTTGGCCTGACGAGAGAGACATTCGATGCGGTCAAGACATACTACGACGGCATCCGTGCGCAATTCGAAGTGCACAAAGGCGAAAAGGAAGCCTTGATCTCAGCGTTGCAAAGCTTGCTGACCGAAGACATTGACGACCACAAAGGGTGGCAAGCCGCCACGAAAAAGGTCGTGGAGCTCCAAGCCACTTGGAAAGCCACAGGCTTTGCTGGCAAAGAGCACAACGAATCTCTCTGGGGACAATTCCGGGAAGCCGCGGATGTGTTTTTTGAGCGGAAGCAGGTCTTCTACGACCGTGTGAAAGCCTCGAGCAAGGTGGCCAAAGAGAAGAAGCTCCGCATCATCGAGGAAGCGGAAGGCATTCAGAACAGCACAGACTGGAAAGCCACCACGGACGCGTTGATCCGGCTTCAGAAGGAATGGAAAGCCGCCGGTCCTTGTGCACCAGGCGACGAGCACAAACTTTGGAAAAAGTTCAGAGCCGCCCAAGACGTGTTCTTCAATGCGAAGAAGGCACAATTCGCCGACCGCGGCAAAGAGGAAAAGGCCAACTTGGCCCTGAAAATGGCCTTGCTTGAGAAAATCGAAGGATTTGCCATCACGGACAACCGCAACGCCGACCTCGAAACGCTGAAGGCGTTTTCGACCGAATGGCGTGAGATTGGATTCATCCCTCGCAAGAACCTAGACTCGGTCATGAACCGATTCCGCCAGGCAATGGACAAGCACTACGATGCTTTGTCTGCTGCGCGGTCCGAGCGCAGTGTGCAGACGTACACCAAGCGGGTCGAACAGCTGGCTTCAGGGGACAACCGGGATCTCCGCCGCGAACAAAACATTCTCCGCGACAAGATTTCCCGCTTGCAACAGCGCATCACTTCCACGGAAGAGAACATGGAGCGATTCACGGGAAAGGGTGCAGAATCCATCCGTGAACAAGCGGAGAAAACCTTGAAAAACTACCGTCGCGAGATCGACGAAATCAAGGCCAAGCTCAAGATGCTTCGGGAAGCATCCAACGCGGGAAGCTGAGCCGAATCAGGGGCCGTAGTGTCGCTCGAGGCGCACGCTGCTCCACCCCTGGCTTAGAATCCAGTCGAGGTATTGTGGCAGGACGTCACGCAGCACGGCCTCGCACTTCAAGCTGTCGTGAAACACAACGATGCTGCCTGGGCGTGTGTGCTTCTTCAGCCTTTGGAGCACCCGACGGGCGCCCTCTTCCCCCTTTGCGGCATAATCCCCACTCAGCACATCCCACATCACCACTTGGGCATGCGGACGAATTCCAAGAGCTTGAGCGCGCGTCAGTTTGCCGTGTGGAGGCCGGAACAGTTGGTCTTCCGAGCCCGTGGCCTCGAGTGAGGCTTGGGCCGTGGCCAAATAGCGCGCTGTGCCCGTCCGCCATCCATGCTCGTGGTTCATTGTGTGGCCTCCGATGGCATGGCCAGCGTCGCGCATGCGCTGCAGCAATGAACTGTGGGTTTGGGCGTGCCTGCCAATGACAAAGAACGTGGCGGTCATTTGGCGTTTCTCAAGGCAAGAAAGCACCCAAGGCGTGATGTCGGGATGAGGGCCGTCGTCGAAGGTCAGGTGCACGGATTGCGAAGCCCCCGTCGCCCACATGGTGCCAGGCCAAAAGACGCGCAACAGAGGGTGAGTCCACCTCGGCAGACGCGCTGGCCAAACCACTCCCGATTTCGAGGCATTCATCGCGCACGAAGGTCGACTTCCTGCAGTTAACTTTGCCGGATGGACTACGATTTTCGGGCGATTGAAGCCAAGTGGCAAAAGACGTGGAAAGAGACCGATGCTTACAAGGTCACGGAGGACCCGAATCGTCCCAAATTCTATGTGCTGGACATGTTTCCTTACCCCTCCGGAGCGGGGCTTCACGTCGGTCACCCTTTGGGCTACATCGCCTCAGATGTGTTCGCACGATACAAGCGACACAAGGGATTCAACGTCCTTCATCCGATGGGGTACGACAGTTTTGGCCTTCCAGCCGAACAGTATGCCATCCAAACTGGCCAGCACCCTGCGGTCACCACGGAGCAAAACATCAACCGCTATCGGGAACAGCTGGAGCAACTCGGATTTTGCTACGATTGGTCCAGGGAGGTGCGCACCAGCGACCCCGCTTACTACCGTTGGACGCAGTGGATTTTTGGGGAGTTGTTCGAGAGTTGGTACGACACCAAAGCCCAAAAAGCCCGCCCCATCGGCGACTTGGTTGCCGCGTTTGATGACAACGGCAATTTCAACGTGCA
>JBELLK010000031.1:0-25164 GCA_042088625.1 Flavobacteriales bacterium | reverse complement strand
GTACCATACTTCGAACGGCGCTGCATGCGGCCGTCCACCCCAGCGGTGTCAAGTGCACCTCGAACAATGTGGTAACGCACACCTGGGAGGTCTTTCACACGACCGCCGCGAACGAGCACGATGCTGTGCTCTTGGAGGTTGTGTCCTTCTCCGCCGATGTAGGCGTTGACTTCATTGCCGTTGGTGAGTCGCACACGGGCGACTTTACGCATGGCGGAATTTGGCTTCTTGGGTGTGGTCGTGTAAACACGAACGCATACACCACGGCGTTGTGGACATGAGTCCAAAGCGGCCGATTTACTCGCCTGAGTCTTGGTGACTCTTCCTTTGCGGATGAGCTGCTGGATGGTAGGCATCGTCTAGGTTTGACGTTAATCTATGGGCATAAAAAACATTCCCCCCAAATTCTAAAGGGGGTGCAAAAGTAGATGAAACCAATGAAAAAACAAGGGTTGGAGAGAGATTTTTCTTGTGAATTCTCCAATGCCTTTGTCGTCTGCCTTTTGACGGGCGTATGCCCAAAGTTCACCCGCGTTGCACCTCCCCACCTTACCTTCGGCTTGTGAATTTTCTCCACGATTTGAACGACGCCCAACGAGAGGCTGCGGCCAATGTCGATGGCCCGATGATGGTCATTGCGGGTGCGGGCTCGGGGAAGACAAGGGTGTTGACCTACCGCATCGCCCACATGATGACGAAGGGCGTGGATCCGTTCTCGATTTTGGCCTTGACCTTCACCAACAAGGCTGCGCGCGAAATGAAGGAGCGCATCGGAAGGCTCGTGGGCGAAAGCGAGGCCAAAAACCTGTGGATGGGCACGTTTCACAGTGTGTTTGCCCGAATCCTGCGAATCGAATGCGAACGCATCAACTATCCGAGAAACTTCACCATCTACGACACCCAGGACAGCCGCAGCCTTTTGAAAGACATCATCAAAGGGATGGGCCTTGACGACAAAGTCTACAAGCCCGCAGGTGTCCAATCCCGCATCAGCACCGCCAAGAACAACCTCATTGATGCGCGTGCGTACGCGGAGCACGCAGAGATCCGCTCGGAAGACCAACAGTCGGGACGCCCCATGCTCGCTGACATCTATGCGCAGTACGAGGTTCGGTGCTTCAGGGCCGGGGCCATGGATTTTGACGACCTCTTGTACAAGATGAACGTGTTGCTTCGGGATTTCCCGGACTTGCTGAACAAGTACCAGCACAGATTCCGGTACATCCTCGTGGACGAGTACCAAGACACCAACTTTGCCCAGTACCTCATCATCAAGCAACTCGCTGCAATGCATGAAAATGTTTGTGTGGTGGGAGATGACGCCCAAAGCATCTATGCCTTCCGTGGCGCCAACATCCAGAACATCCTGAACTTCAAAAAGGACTACCCTGAAGCCAAGTTGTTCAAGCTCGAACAGAATTACCGTTCCACCTCTCACATCGTCAAGGCCGCCAACTCGGTCATCGCCAACAACCAGGACCAAATTCCCAAAGAGGTTTGGACCTCCAACGCCGAAGGCGAAAAGATCAAGGTCTTTCGAGCGACGTCCGACAACGACGAAGGCCGGTTTGTGGCCAACCGCATTTTTGAGGTTCGTGGCCACGACCAATGCCAATACAAGGACTTTGCCATCCTCTACCGGACCAATGCGCAATCACGCTCTTTCGAAGAAAGTCTGCGCAAGCTGAATGTGCCCTACCGCATCTATGGAGGGCTGTCGTTCTACCAGCGCAAAGAAGTCAAGGATCTGTTGGCCTATTTCCGCCTGACGGTCAATCCCAACGACGACGAAAGCTTCAAGCGCGTGGTCAATTATCCTGCACGTGGCATCGGCAAGACGTCCATGGACAAGCTCATTGCTTACGCGGCAGGCGAAGAAATCAGCCTTTGGCAGGCCCTTCATCCCGAGGATGGCATGCCACCTGCCCCATTGAAAGGTGCGGCTTGGAAAAAACTCAACGACTTCGTGGGCATGGTGGCGGCATTCTCTGCCGAATCCAATCAAGCCAACGCACACGCGGTCGGTTTGGCCATTGCGAAACGTTCAGGCTTGGTGCATGCGCTGTACTCGGACAAGACCCCCGAAGGCGTGGCACGTTATGAGAATGTGCAGGAATTGCTGAACGCCCTGCAAGGCTTTGTGGAGAATCCGCTCAACGAAGAAGCCCAAAGCCTGTCCGACTTCCTCATCGACGTCGCCCTGCTGACCGACGCGGACAACGAAGACGATGACGACAACAAGGTCAACCTGATGACGGTGCACGCCGCAAAAGGACTTGAGTTCAAACACGTCCACATTGTGGGCCTTGAAGAACAATTGTTCCCGTCCCAAATGGCGATGGAAAGTCGTGCTGAACTCGAAGAAGAGCGACGTCTTTTTTATGTGGCCTTGACCAGGGCTGAAGTCACCTGCACCCTCTCCTACGCCCTGACCCGGTTCAAGTGGGGACAAGTGACTCAAGGAGATCCCAGCCGATTCTTGGAAGAAATCGACGAGTCCTGCATCGTCATGCCGCAGCAATTGCCGTCTTCGAGGGGCCCAGTCGATTTTGCCCAAGCGCGTTCGCAGTTCCGTCAAATGCCGACTGGGGGCGCACCTCGGTCCTTTGGACGTTTGGCAAGCAAAGCCAAACCCAAGCCACCCTCGCAACCAGGAAAATGGTCAAGCCTCAAGGAGACGGCCAAATCATCACCGCCTCCCCCTTCCAGCACGACCTCGACGCCATCGACCGGTGAGAACGCTGTGATTGCGGTGGGCGACACCGTGATGCACGCCAAGTTTGGCAAGGGCAAGGTCGTGGCGCTCGAAGGATCTGCCCCCAACGAAAAGGCCACGGTGTTCTTCCCGTCGGTCGGCCAGAAACAGCTCTTGTTGAAGTTTGCCAAACTCGAAGTCATCGGATGACCCACCACTTCCATCCGTCTCTTGCATTGTTCCCATGCCTCTTCTTCGCAGCGTGGCTGTCCGGATGCGACACCGAGGAACAAGTGGTCCGCTTTCAAGTCCAAACCTTGGAGTGGGCCAACCCCTCGTCGCCAGTCGCCGGGGTGAGGGTGGTGCTCGAGGAACAGAGACTCAACAACGGTGTCGTGAACGCCTTTTACACGGAAATTGAAGAGGCCACGACAGATGGGGGTGGCTTGGTCGAATTGGAGACCGTCCGAAGCAATGTGCTTTCCATTCGAATCAGGGCTGAAACAGAGGGATGCTTCACGGAGCTCGTGGAATTGAATCCAGAAACCCTCACGACCGCCACGCCCAATGCCGTGGATGTGGTGATCATGCCTCAGTGCATCGTCCAAGCGGAACTCGACAACACCAATTCTCCTTGTCCAGGAACCAACACCAACTACAAATGGACCCCGCGCAATGTGACGGGAGCTGCAAGCGACGTGCGCTGGACTTGCGGCACCGACTGGCAAGGGCTGGAGGATGGTGAGGTGAAGTACGAAAGCTGTGTCATCTCTGGGGGAACTTGGTTGCTTCACCGGAGGTTTTGGGCATGCGCCGACAGCACCTCGATCGACTCGGTGTGGTGTCCTGCGGGCGAGACCATCCAGCTCGTGTTGGATTGATGCAACTTGGCACCCAGTTGCGGCGTCTTTCGATTGACCTCGCGCTAATTTTGATTCCATGACCTGGCAACGAACTGCACGACGCTCCGCGATTTGGGGTGTCCTCCTCTCACTCTCCGCATCACTTGGGGCCCAAAATGACGACCGCATCCTCCCCAAAGGCATCGCGCCATGGGAAGTTGAACAATGGCTGTCCTCGCCTGAAAGCCAACTTCCACAGGGCTCGTCTCGCGGAATTCCAACCCCTCCCCAGGGCAGCGACATCCGCACAGCTGCAGAATGGGAAGAAATCGAAGTGTTGACCATCACGTGGCGATCGTTCCCCTGCATCCTCAAGCAAATCACGGCTGCCGCCGTGGAAGAGTGCCGCGTGGTCATTTTTTCCGAAGACGTGGAGGAAACCGAGTCGTACCTCACGTCTTCTTCGTGCGGAGGGTCGGTCAGCTTGGACAACGTCGAGGTGGTGAACGCGGAGTCGAACAGCATTTGGATTCGTGATTACGGGGCTAACACGGTCTACACCGAATTCCACGACGGCCGCGTGCTCGTGGACTGGCTATACAACCGACCTCGTCCCGACGACGACGCCATTCCGGATGCTTTGTCTGCGCACATGGGCATCCCCTTGCACAGCACCATCCAGGCCCCCAACGACTTGATGAGCACTGGAGGCAACTGGATGTCCGATGGGTTTGGTACAGCCTTCTCCTCTGATCTCATTTTTGAGGAAAATTCAGGCGGTCCTGCCATCAACTGGGGCCAGCAATGGGGCACCTACCCGGACCAAGATGAAACAGGCATCGACAACGTGGTTCAAGCATTCCACGGGGTGGACACTTACATCAAAATGGACGTGCTTCCCTACGACGGTATTCACCACATCGACATGCACATGAAGCTGTTGGACGAGTCCACCTTGCTCGTTTCAGAATACCCAGCTGGCGTCGCCGACGGACCCCAAATCGAGGCCAACCTTCAATACGTCTTGAGCAATTTCACGACGCGATGGGGCACGCCGTTCAATGTCATTCGCATCCCCAGCCCCCCGCAACTCGGCGGCGGATACCCCAACCAAGGCGGCGACTATCTGACTTACAGCAACGCCACGTTCGTGAACAACACCATCCTGTTGCCGACGTACTACACGGAGTACGACACGACGGCCCTTCGGATTTGGGAGGAAGCCATGCCGGGGTACAATGTGGTGGGCATCGATTGCGACTCTCAAGGACAAAATTTGATCGCCCAAAGCGGCGCCATCCACTGCATCACGCATTCCGTGGCCGTGGAAGACCCGCTCGTCATCAGCCACCTGCCATTGCAAGACTCTGAGGACACAGAGAACAGCTACGTCGTACTGGCCGATGTGGGCCACCGCTCGGGCCTCGAAAACGTCACCCTGCACTGGGCGACCAACCCAGAAGGCCCGTGGAACGAAGTGTCGATGACTGCATCAAGCAACACCACACCGCTTGCCGAGTTCGCGGGAGCCATCCCCGCTCAAGCCGCCGGAACCAAAGTTTATTATTACATCCATGCCGAAGCCACCAGTGGAAAAACAGGCGCACGTCCCATGCCTGCACCTGACGGGTGGTGGTCGTTCCGGGTGCTTGGCAACGTGGATGGGCTCGACAGCCCAGGCGCATCCTCACCGTGGCGCGCGCTGTACCCCAACCCGGCCAAGGCCATCACGTGCCTCGAGTTCGAGTTGCCCGCTTCTACCTCGTGCTCCGTCATGTTGACAAATGCGATGGGCCAAACCATCGAGACTTTGCACGAAGGCACCCTTGATCGGGGCATCCAACGCGTCTTCCTCAACGCTTCCACCCTGGCGTCAGGTCCCTACCTGGTGACGCTGACAACAGACGCGGGTCGTCAATGGAGCCAGAGACTGCTCGTCGAAGAATGATTCGCCACGCAGACCCAACTGGCCTCGATTGAGGCCACGAAAAAGCGCGCCTGAGGAGGCGCGCTTTTCATGTCATCACATATGGTGAGTGTCAGTCCCTTCGGCCCAACAAGCGCAGAAGGAAAAGGAACAAGTTGAGGAAGTCGAGGTAAAGCGAGGTGGCACCCAAAAGCGCCAGTTTCATGGGCGCTACGGACCCATATTCAACCCCTGCCGCAATGCGCTTCAAGCGTTGGGTGTCGTAGGCCACGAGTCCTGTGAAAATGAGCACACCCACTGCACTGATGATGAAATCGAGCATAGAACTCTGCATGAACCAATTGACGACGCTTGCGAGAATGATGCCAATCAAACCCATGAACAACAAGCTCCCCATGCGCGTCAAGTCCACTTTCGTTGTGTAGCCTGCAATGGCCATGATGGCAAACGTGCCGGCCGTGATGACAAAGACTTGCGCCAAACTCCCCATGGAGTAGACGTAGAAGATGCCCCCGAGACTGAGCCCCATCGTGCCCGCAAAGGCCAAGAAAATCAATGCCAATGAAGTCACACTGAGACGCTGCAACCCAAAATTCATGACCATCAAAAACGCAAAGGGCGCGAGCAACAGCACCCAACGTCCCATCCCTTGCATGACCGTCAAGTACAGCTCGCTGGCAGCAGCGTAATATGCCGCAGCCGCCGTGACCGCCAGTCCGGCGACCATCCACGTGAACACCGTCGACATGAACGACGAGACGGACGCGGTTTCGAGCACACCCGAGTCATTGAACTGGGGTTGCGCTCCACCAAAAATCTTCGGAGGTTGTTCCATGCCTCAAAGATGCACGTTCCATGCCCCTTCCCCACACCCTTTGACCAAAATTTGGAATTGTAGGCGATCGCCGCGCCCCTGAATCACTCCCCGCCGTAATAGTCGGCGTAGTTGTTCTCGGTCTCGTAAAGCCGGATGTGGTGCAGATGACATCCACGCTCGGCAATGGGCCCTTCGAGCTCCTCCCAAATGGCAATGATCAGCACTTCCGTGGAGGTCTTCTTTCCCTTTAAAAAGGGCACGTCCAAATTCAAGTTTTTGTGGTCAATGGGCTCTTCGACCCGTTCCTTGATGATGTCTTTGAGCTCCTTCAAATTCATGCAGTAGCCCGTTTCTTCAGCAGGTTCTCCTTTGATGGTCACGTGCAGCTCGTAGTTGTGGCCGTGGTAGTTGGGGTTGGCGCACTTGCCAAACACCTCCATGTTTTTGGCCTCATCCCAATCCTCATTCCACAATTTGTGGGCTGCGTTGAAATGGGCACGACGGGTGACGTAGACGTTCTTCATGGTTTGGATAACCCTTCAAAGGTAGCGGATGTTCCCGTGGAGTACATTCGCATCATGATTGTGGTAACAGGAGCTGCAGGCTTCATCGGCAGCGTGCTTGCCGTCAGGCTTTTGGAGGCGGACTACCGCCAACTTGTGTTGGTCGACGACTTCTCTATCGAGGTCAAACAACGCAACCACGAACAACTCCCCGCCACTGCCAAGGTGGACAGGACAGACTTCCCCGAATGGCTCAGGCAAAACGAAAACCAAGTGCAATTCGTCTTTCACCTCGGGGCACGAACGGACACCACCGAACAAGATGAAGCGCTGTTTGATCGGCTCAACCTCGACTACACCAAGGAAATTTGGAACCTGTGTGTGGCGTTTGGTCTGCCCCTGATTTACGCCAGTTCTGCAGCGACTTATGGAGACGGCACCAAGGGCTATGTCGACAGCCACGACGTGGTGAACGACCTCGAGCCCTTGAACCCCTACGGCCGCTCCAAAAACGATTTCGACGCCTGGGCCCTGCGACAAGAACGCAAGCCATACTTCTGGGCGGGCTTCAAATTTTTCAACGTTTACGGCCCCAACGAATTCCACAAAGGCCGCATGGCATCTGTGGTGCTCCACACGTTCCGCCAGGTTGAAGCCACAGGGGGGATGAAGCTGTTTCGGAGCCACCGCCCCGACTTCAAGGACGGACATCAAACCCGGGACTTCGTGCACGTCGAAGACGTTTGCAGCGTGCTGTTGCACTTTATGCACAACCGCATCCCAGCTCACTCAGGATTGTACAACCTCGGCAGCGGTCAGGGCCGCACCTTCCTCGACCTGGTCAACGCCACATTTCGGGCCATGGGAAAACCCGCGCAAGTTGCATTCATTGACACGCCGGAAGACATCCGCGACACGTACCAGTATTTCACCGAAGCCGACCTGACCAAATTGCGTGCTTCAGGCTACACCGAGCCGTTCAGATCTCTTGAAGAGGGGATTGAAGATTACGTCACCAACCACCTCACGCCTGGAGCGACGCGCGCGCCTCAAGCAGCTTCCTCCGAATCTGCTTGAGCTTCAACACGGCTTCCTCCCGCGATTGAATGTCGGTCGAGGGCGCCGACGAAGAGGTTTGCTTGGCCTGAACCACGGCCTGTGCAGCTGCTTTGCCGCGCTCGCTTGATTCCCCTTTTCTCGCTCTGAGCGCCTTGCGGGCACCCTCCAACGTCAGCCCCTGCACCTTGACCAGGTCGTAAATGCGACGGATGACATCGATGTCCTCCTGCTTGTAAGCGCGCTTGCCTCTGGCGTTGGTTTTGGGCTGAATTTGCTTGAATTCCTTCTCCCAAAAGCGCAACAACGACGGCTTCACATCGAGCATCTTGGCCGCCTCAGAAATGCTGAAGTATCGCTTTTTGATGGGTTGATTCAGGGGCATGACTTGGACCAAGATAGGGTGACCACGTCAATTGACAGACGTTCGCCGCCGCGGCAATCAATCCAGACTCTGAGATTCGTTCTCCGAGGCAGCCAACATCGCCTCGTACTCTTCAGGAGTCAAGTCGTTGAAGAAATAATGGCCGGGATTCACCTTCTTTCCGTCTTTGTGCACCTCGTAGTGAAGGTGTGAACTCGTCGACGTGCCTGTGCTTCCCACGAGACCAATCACTTGTCCTCGCTTCACCTTGTCTCCTTTCCTCACGAGCGATTTGCTCATGTGCGCATACAACGTTTCGTAGCCAAACCCGTGGCGGATGACAATGTGTCGACCGTAACCCTTGTACAGCCGCTTGACCTTGATGACCTCCCCGTCTCCCGTGGCGAAAATCTCGGTCCCTTCTGGCGCGCTGAAGTCCAATCCATGGTGAAACTTGCGGACCTTGTAGATGGGATGAAGGCGCCAACCGTAGCCGCCAGCCATGCGATAGAGGTCCTCGTTGCGAACAGGTTGGATGGCTGGGATGGACTCAAGGCGATCCTCGTATTCCAAGGCCATGGCCGTCACTTCGTCAAGGGATTTTGATTGGGCAACCATCGAGCGTTGGAGTGCTGCGATCTGGGTTTTCAAATCCGCCACTTCCTCGGTGTGAACGTGCCCGCGCAGGTTGATGTGCCGGTCCGTTCCTCCTGTCCCCGGGTTCCGCAAGTGCTCGGGCACGGGCTGTACGCCCAAAAGCGTCCGGTAAACGGCGTCGTCCCTTTGGGCCATGTCCTCCATCGCCGCTTCCATCATCGCCACATCCCCCCTCATGGATTCGAGTTGACCTTCCAAAAAGGCAATTTCTCTGTCACGGGCGCGGTCCGCTGGAGACTGGAGCACTTGATCAAACAACCACACGCTCGTCGCCCCAATGGCCACAATGGAGACCAACCGAACGACCAAGCCGCGAACAATTTCTTTTCGCGTCAGGGGCACCTGCTCGACGCGCAAGGTGTTGGGGTTGAATCTCCTTCGGGTCCACTTCATGGAAGTGCAAAGGTCGTGATTCTTTCGTGGAATGTGTGCCGTACTTTCACGCTGCAATTCTGAAACCCATGGAATCACGCCGCATCCGACAGACTTTTTTGGATTTTTTCAAGGAAAAAGGACACCAAATCGTGCCCTCGGCACCCATGGTGGTGAAAGACGACCCCACCTTGATGTTCATCAATGCTGGCATGAATCCATTCAAGGATATGTTTCTGGGCAACCAACCTGTGGAGCATGCTCGCATTGCCGACACCCAGAAATGCCTTCGCGTCAGCGGAAAGCACAACGACTTGGAGGAAGTCGGCGTGGACACCTACCACCACACCCTCTTCGAAATGCTCGGCAACTGGTCTTTTGGGGACTACTTCAAAGCCGAAGCCATCGACTGGGCGTGGGAATTGCTCACGGATCGCTACGGTTTGGACAAAGACCGCCTTTACGTGACCGTCTTTGGCGGTGACAAGGGTGACGGACTTGCCGCAGACGACGAAGCGCGTTCCCAATGGCAAAAACACGTCGACGACGACCGCATCCTTGCTGCCGACAAAAAGGACAACTTCTGGGAGATGGGCGAGACAGGTCCTTGTGGGCCTTGCTCTGAAATCCACATCGACCTTCGCAGCGAAGCCGAACGTGCCCAAACCGACGGACGGACGTTGGTGAACGAAGACCATCCCCAAGTCATTGAGATTTGGAATCTCGTCTTCATGGAATTCAACCGCATGGCGGACGGTTCCTTGGTCGCCCTCCCCCACAAGCACATCGACACCGGCATGGGCTTTGAGCGCTTGGCCATGGCCCTGCAAGGGGTGACATCGAACTACGACACTGACATTTTCACGCCGCTTTTGCACGCCATCTCGAAAGCGTGTGGCAAGGCGTACCCCCAAGACGACAGCCAAGAAGCCATCGCGTTCCGAGTCATTGCTGACCACGTCCGCGCCGTGGCTTTTTCCATCGCCGACGGGCAACTCCCGTCCAACACGGGCGCCGGTTACGTCATTCGTCGCATCCTGCGTCGTGCCGTTCGCTACGGCTCTTCATTCCTCGGCATGAACGAGCCTTTCATCCACCGGCTTGTCGGCGTGCTGGACGACCAGATGTCGGACACTTTCCCCGAAATCAAGGCCCAGCGCGGCTTGATTGAACAAGTCATTGAACAGGAAGAACAATCCTTCCTGCGCACCCTTGCCTCTGGGATGGAACGTCTTGCCGCCGCCACTGATGGGATGAACAAGGGCGACGAGTTGGCGGGCGATGTGGTGTTTGAGTTGTACGACACCTTTGGATTTCCCGTGGACTTGACCGCACTCATCGCAGGTGAGCAAGAACTCTTGGTGGATGAATCTGGCTTCCAGACCCTGCTTGAGGCCCAAAAGAACCGCTCACGCGAGGCGGGCAAAATCACAGCCGACGATTGGCAGGTGGTGACCCAAAGCGACGGTCCCACTGAATTCATCGGGTACGACCACACCGAGGCGAAGATCACCCTGTTGCGCCACCGCGAAGTCACAGCGAAGAAGAAGACGTTCGTTCAGGCCGTGTTTGACCGTTCCCCCTTCTACCCTGAAGGCGGTGGCCAGGTCGGGGATCGTGGAACGCTGACCTCGGACGGTGGCGAGATCTACCAAGTTTTGGACACCAAAAAGGAAAACAACCTCATTGTCCATGTGCTCGATCGCGTGCCGCAAGGCAAGTCCTTTCAAGCGCAAGTCAATGTGAGTCTGCGCGCCTCGAGCGCCCGCAACCACAGCGCGACCCACCTGATGCACGAAGCGTTGCGCGAAGTGCTCGGCACGCACGTTGAGCAAAAGGGTTCACTTGTCAAACCCGAGGGGTTGCGCTTTGACTTTTCGCACTTCCAAAAAGTCACGGACGACGAACTCGCCCGAATCGAATCTCTGGTTCAGAGCCGCATCCTGGCCAACCATCCTTGCCAGGAGCACCGCGTCATGGCCATTGCCGACGCACAGGCGGCTGGGGCGATGATGTTGTTTGGGGAGAAGTACGGTGACACGGTGCGGATGATTGAATTTGGCTCGTCCAAAGAGTTGTGCGGAGGCATTCACGTGCCTGCCACCGGTGCCATTGGGCCCTTCCGCATTGAAAGCGAAGGCGCAGTGGCCGCTGGCATCCGAAGGATTGAGGCCCTGACTGGCCAGTCGGCCATCGAAGCACAGCGACATGAACGGAGTCAACTGCAAGGTATTCGGACGTTGCTGAAGGGGGCTGCTGATCCAGCCCAGGCGATCGAGGAGTTGCTTAAGAGCAATGCGAAAATGTCCAAGGACATCGAAGCGTTCCAGCGCGAAGCCGCTGGCAACGTCAAAGGCGATTTGATCTCTGGATTGCAATCCATCAATGGCATCCAAGTCAGTGGTGCCATCCTGGATTTGGACGCCAAAAACATCAAGGACTTGGCGTTTCAACTCAAGGCCGAGCACGCCCCCTTCTTTGGGGTGTTTGGCAGCAAGGCCGGAGGCAAAGTCACGCTGTCCATTGCGATCAGTGACGATGTGGTGGAGGAACATGATTTGCACGCAGGCAATTTGGTCCGAGAACTCGCAACCCACATCGGTGGCGGTGGCGGTGGGCAAGCCTTCTTTGCAACCGCTGGTGGCAAAAACGCAGAGGGCCTCCAAGCGGCCATCGATGCAGCCGTGGCCAAGATTCAAGGCTGACAGACACCTGCGTCAAGAAAAAAGGGCAGCCAATTGGGCTGCCCTTTTTCGTGGGATTGTTCAAGGATGAAAGATGTCGTTCAAGCGGCCACCGCCATTTCTTGACGATGGTCGTTCGTGCGCTCGGCAAGTTTGCCATACACCGGTCCCTGGTAGTCCTCCTCTTCGCTCAAACCAAGGTTCAGAATGTAGAACACGTTGAAAACGCAAGCGAGCGCGTAGTCCAATGAACTCTCCTTGCCAAACGTGTGGGCAAGTTCCAAAATGGTTCGGAAGAAGAAATACAGGTTGAATCCCGGCACCAAGAAAAGCAAGGCATGCTTGTCAGGGCGTCCAATGATTCTCATGGCCACAACCACATTGTAGCCAGGGACGAACACCGCCCAACCTGGCTGACCACATTTCACAAACAACCGCCAGTTGCCCGCAAGAGAAATGAGTGAAATGAAAATCGCACCGATGGCGATGTTTTCACTGCCTTTGAATACGTCGAGAATTTCCATGACTACATGATTTTTCGTGTGTAAGACGGACACACTTGATCATGGTTGCCTGCATCTTGCTATGAATCAGCACAAAGCGCCTGTAACCCGCACCAATGCCAAGGATATAATTTTTACATAATTATGAAATGTGCCCAAATCGGTCGACCAGAGCCTGGTCGATCACCCCACTTTGGGGACAGAAAATGAGCAAGCGCTCAACAGCGTTTCTCAACTCTCGGACGTTGCCCGTCCAAGGCGCTTTCATCAGCTTGTCCATCGCATCGCGTTCCACTTTGGGCGTCGGCCGGCCGGCCTGGCTTGAAAGGGCTTCGAGGAAATGTGCGACAAGCAATGGGATGTCGTCCGCACGGTCGGCAAGCGAGGGAACGTGGATGGGAACCACTGCGAGTCGATGGTACAAGTCTTCCCTGAATTCCCCTGAAACAATGGCGGCCTTCAAATCTTTGTTGGTGGCGGCAACCACACGCACGTCGACGGCGATGTCCTTGTCGCTTCCCACGCGGGAGATTTTGTGCTCTTGCAACGCGCGCAACACCTTGGCTTGGGCAGATGGACTCATGTCCCCCACCTCATCCAAGAACAGGGTTCCGCCTTGGGCCTGTTCGAATTTGCCCTTGCGCTGTGATACTGCGCTTGTGAACGCGCCCTTTTCGTGACCAAACAACTCGCTCTCGATCAACTCAGAAGGAATGGCCGCGCAATTGACCTCCACGAAGGGCCCTTCCGATCTTGTCGATTGGTTGTGCACTTGTCGTGCCACCAGCTCTTTGCCCGAGCCATTGGACCCGGTGATCAACACCCGGGCGTCGGTGGGGGCCACCGTTTCCACCATGGTCAGGATGTGTTTGATGGCCGCGGACTCGCCCACAATTTGGTGGGACTGGGCGACATGGACTTTTTTGGTAAGGACCTTGGTGGTTTCGACAAGGGCCTCGCGCTCGAGCACATTGCGAAGGGTGACCAGCACGCGGTTGAGGTCGAGCGGTTTCTGGATGAAATCGTAGGCGCCCTTCTTCAAGGACTGCACCGCGGTCTCCACCGTACCATGGCCTGAAATCATGACCACCGGGGCTGCGACGTTTTTCTTGGCGAGCATGTCCAAGACGTCGAGGCCGTCCATTTGGGGCATCTTGACATCGCAGAAAATCGCATCGAATCTCGTTTTGGTCGCGGCAATCACCCCGTCCATGCCCGTCCCCGCCTCAGACACCTTGTGCCCTTCGTATTCGAGGATTTCTTTGAGGCTTGCGCGGATGGGTGCTTCGTCGTCAATGAGGAGAAGGTGAGCCATGATAATGGGGTTTGTGCTTGGAACCCAAAGATGGTGCCAAATCCCACTTACCCGAGGGCAGGCAGAAGGGGGAGTCCTCGCTCCACCCTTGAAAGCACACCTTCGCGAAGGGCGTAAGGTGCGCGACACATGCTGGTGAAGCTTCCCTCTTTCAGCACCCACTGGATCAGGGCCGCGCTGTACGGCATGAGGTCCACACGCGCCGGATCCATGCCCGGCATGGCGGCGCGGTGATGCACGTCGCAGGTCGTCAACTGATGGCACACTTCTGTCCAAGCCTCGAGGGGAATGGGGTCGACTTCTGGATGAGGCTCAGGAGATTGGGCGTGGTCCGGTCGCTCGCGCCGTGTGCGCGTGCCCACCAAATCGGCCAATGTGTCGAAGGAGCCACTGGCCCCCACCAACATGGCAGGCTTCAGGGCGTCCATCGCCGCTGAAAGTGGTGTCAACACATCGTTCAGATAGGGCTGCATTTTGGCAAGACCTTCTTCCCCTAGAGGATCCTCCCAATTCATCAACATGTGCAATCTTGCCACGCCGACGTCGAAGCTTTGGGCCCACTGGATGCCTTCGCCATTCCAAACGATGAATTCCACGCTTCCCCCGCCGATGTCCATCGTCATGCACGTCTCCTCGACAGGCTTCTTGAAGTTCAACGCAATGCCTTCCTGAATCAATCGCGCCTCGTGTTGACCTGAGATGACGTTGATGTCAAAGCCTGTGAGGTCCCTGGTTTGGGCGACAAAATCTTGGCCATTCTTCGCATCGCGCATGGCACTCGTCGCCATCACATGCACCTCCTCCACCCTGTAGTTCCGAATCGCCTCCCTCATGGACACCAACGCATCCAAACCTCGAGCCATTCGGTCGGCACGGATGACCCCTTTGGCCACCCCACCTTGACCGAGCTTGACGGGAACCCGTTGGCCAAACACCGGAATCCACCCGGCCTCAGCCCCCACATCCACGATGCGCAAGTTGAACGTGTTGGTGCCACAATCAATCACGGCGACTCGTCGGAGGTTGTTCATGGATGGATGGAGCTTGATTCAAAGGGCGCCGGCATCGGGCTTAAGAAGCCAGCGGAGGATTTCACGGACGCTCGGACGCTTGCCGTACATCAAGATGGCCACGCGGTAGACCCGCGCCGCCAACAAGACGAGCAGGACTGCCGTGGCCGCAAGCAGAACCATGCTCAACGCCACATGCCACCAAGGCACACCCATGGGGAGCCGAACCATCATGGACACGGGCGACGAAAACGGCACGAACGAACTGACAATGGCCAAGGTGCTCTCCGGCGCATCAATGCTCATTGACGCCAACACGTAGCTGAACAGCAAGGGCAACATCACGGGCAACATGAGGTACTGCGCATCAGACTCTTGTTCGACCATGGCGCCAATCGTGGCGAAAAACGCCGCGTAGACCACGTAGCCCAGCAAGAAGTACACCACCCCGCATCCCAACATCACACCCCAGTTGATGTCCAACAGAAAGGCCAAATCTTCCTGTGCGGCCACGACCGTCGCAAAATCAGCAGTGTCTGCAGTCAATCCCTGAGAGGCCGTCCACGATTCCATCCAGGCGCTTTGCTCCACGGCCATGCCAAGGGCCCCAAACAGCACCCAGGACAGGACGGACCATCCCGCGATTTGGGTCAGGCCGACGAGGCCGATGCCGGCAATTTTGCCGGCGAGCAGCAAGCCCGGGCGGACGGTGCTGAGAACCACCTCGACGATGCGGTTGGACTTTTCTTCAATGACACCTCGCATGACGTGCATGCCGTACACCATCACGAACGTCAGCATGAAGACGCTGAACGCGAAACCCAGACCGCCTTGGCCGGCGCCTTTGGATTCGCCCGTGGTCATGTCCATGCTCACCAGCGACACGTTCGTCTTCAAGGACAGGTAGTCGGCGTAATTGAGGTCCGGTCGTTCCAGCACCTTGGCGCGTTCGATGGCTTCGCTCAGATCCCGCTGAATCCAGCGCTTGATTCGGCCCGAGGGCGGATCGAGGTGAAGAAGTTGGGCCTTTTCACTTTGGACGATGCCGTCGTCGAATTCCACCATGCACGTGAAGCCCTCAGCTTGCAGTTCGGATTCGGATTTGGGCTCCTCACCAAACTGATAACTCAACATGCTGCGCTCGGGGAAGCACTGGGGACAAACCGGGACCCATTGGTCCGTCTCCAATTCCGTCGTCACCAACCCCACGTGGTCCACCACCCAAACCTTGGCCGGTTCTTCGGTGCTCATCGTGAGCAACACGAGGCCGGCGACGAGGCCGACCATCAGGATTGGACCGAGGAAGGTCGCGACCAGGAACGCCCTACGGCGCACGCGGGTGATGTACTCGCGCCAGACAATTTTGCGCCAAACGTCCATGGGTCCGGTCGAGTTGCTCATGATTGTACAGATTCCACAGATTGAACAAACACTTCTTCCATGGACAGACGGCGCGGCTGCGCCTCCAGGACTTCGACATGATCCACGGCCCACTTCAAAAAGGCGGGCATTGACCAATCTGACGGCAACGCCAGCTCGAGGGTGTGCACGGCGTCGGCCACTCCGGTTCCGTCGGTTTCCTTGGTGAGGAGTTCGGCTCGGGCGCCGAGCTCGGCCACGAACGCCATGAGGTTGCCGCGGACCTTAAGTTGGATCCGGCCGCCGCGGGCGTCTTCCCGAACGGCGTCGGTGGCGCCGGCAAGGACTTTTTGGCCTTTGTGAAGGAGAATCACCTCGTCGCACAGCGTTTCCACGGAGCCCATGTCGTGCGTGGAAAGCACAAGCGTGGTGCCCTGCTCTCGAACCATCCTGAGCATCTCGGTGCGCACGAGTCCGGCGTTGATGGGATCCAAGCCGCTGAACGGTTCGTCGAGAATCAGCAATTCCGGGCGGTGCAGTACGGTGGCGATGAACTGGATTTTTTGGGCCATGCCCTTGCTCAGGTCGGACACCTCGCGGTTCCACCAACCTTTCACTTCCAGCCGCTCAAACCAGCCCTTCAATTCGCGTTCGGCCTCTTGGCGGTCCATGCCACGTAGGCCGGCGAAGTACAAGACTTGCTCCGCGACACGCATGCTTTTGTACAGGCCGCGCTCTTCAGGCAGGTAGCCCATGCGAGACAGCAGCGACCTGTGGTGGGGCTGCCCCCACATGCGGAGGGTGCCGGCGTCGGGCTTGGTGATGCCTGTGACCATCCGCAACAGTGTGGTTTTGCCGGCGCCGTTGGGACCAAGCAACCCCACGATGCGTCCTTGTTGGACGTCCACATCGAGCGGCGCCAACGCCACGTGGTCGCCAAACGACTTGCAAACGCCTTCGGTGTGGAGGATTGGGGTGGGCATCGTCACGAGAACATGTCCCGAACCTTGTCGAAGAACCCGCGTTCTTCATGGTCCGGTTCAGGCTGAAAGTTCGCGGAATCGCGAAGGCCCTCCAAAGCCTTGGTCTCGTCTTTTGTTAACGATTTGGGCGTCCAAACGTTGAGATTGATCAACAAATCGCCGCTGCCGTAGCTGTCCACTGCAGGCAACCCTTTGCCGCGCAGGCGAACAATCTTGCCGCTTTGGGTGCCGGCGTCGACCTTGATCTTGGCCTTTCCACCCAGCAATGGCACTTCAGCTGTGGCACCGAGCGCCGCATCGACAAAGCTGATGTAGTGGTCGTGATGCAGGTTCTTTCCGTTGCGCTGGAACGTGTCATGCGGCAACACCTCAACCAGGACGATCAAATCGCCGGCCACGCCACCCATGGGGGCGCCGTTGCCTTCGCCGCGCACGCTCAATTGCATGCCGTCTTCAACCCCTGCCGGGATCTCCAACGTCACAACGGCTTCCTCGCGCTTCATGCCCATTTCGTCGGTGCCGCTGGGCTTGCGCGTGATGCTCTGTCCGGTGCCGTGACACACGTTGCAGGTTGACGCCGTTTGCATTTGGCCGAGGATCGTGTTGGTCACACGGCGCACTTGGCCCGTGCCGTGGCACGTAGTGCAATCAGAATGCTCGACGCCGGGCGCCTGCACTTGCTTGAACACCTTGACCTTCTTGTTGACACCTTCGGCGACCTCTTCGAGCGTCAGCTTGACCTTGATGCGCAGGTTGGCGCCCTTCATCCGACGGCGACGTCCGCCGCCCCCTCCGCCTCCGCCAAAGGCTCCTCCAAAGATGTCCCCAAACTGGCTGAAGATGTCGTCCATGTTCATGCCGCCGCCGCCAAATCCGCCCGGGCCGCCGCGCATGCCTTCATGCCCAAAGCGGTCGTACTGCTGGCGCTTGGTGTCGTCGCTCAGCACCTCATAAGCCTCGGCCGCCTCCTTGAATTTATCTTCAGCAGCGGCGTCGTCGGGGTTCTTGTCGGGGTGAAACTTCAGGGCAAGCTTGCGGTACGCCTTTTTGATCTCTGAGGCGGAAGCGCCTTTGGAGACGCCGAGTGTTTCGTAGTAATCGCGTTTGGCCATGATGCCTTATTGCCCCACCACCACCTTGGCGTAGCGCATGATTTTGTCGTTCAACTTATAACCGGGCTCCACCACGTCCACCACCTTGCCTGCCAAATCTGGCGTCGGCGCCGGGATGTTCGTGATCGCCTCGTGCAGGTCCACATCGAAAGCGTCGCCTTGCTGGACTTCCATCTTGGTCAAACCTTGGGCCTCGAGCAATTGACGGAGCTTGGTGTGGATCAGGGCCTGACCTTCGCGTGTCACCTCGGCGTCGTCGCTGGGGTTGGCTGCCGCACGGTCAAAATCGTCCAAAACGGGCAGCAACTTCTCGAGCACATCCATGGATGCATTGCGGATCAAATCGCCACGCTCGCGCATGGTGCGCTTGCGAAAGTTGTCAAACTCAGCGTAGAGACGGAGGTACTTGTCCTGCCAATCCGTGGCGCCTTCTTCCACTCCTTCCGAAGCCTCTGGCGCGTCCGGTTGCGCTTCCTGGGTGGCATCTGTCGACGAGGCGTCTTCATGCACGTCTTTCACCTCTGGGTCGTTCACTTCTTCCGTGTTCATGGCGTTTTTGTTGTTTGGTCTGCACAAGGACAAATGACATGCCAAGCGCAATTCACGCTGCGAAGATGCGACAAGGTGTCAGTAGATGCGACAAGGGCCTGACATCGCTGCCAAGCCCTTGCAAATTCTGTCAGGCCGGGCGCCTTACTTGTTCAGCGAAGTGACGTATTTGTCAAGCTGTCGGTGAAGCTCAATGCCTCGCAAGTTTTTCGCAACGATGATGCCGTTGGGATCCACGAGGAAGCTCATGGGGACCGAGCTGACGCCGTACATCACGGCCGCTTCGTTGTCCCACTTTTTCAAGTCGCTGACGTGGTGCTTCCAGGTCAAACCGTCCTTTTTGATGGCCGCTTCCCATCGCGGGATGTCGGAATCGAGGGAGACGCTGAAAATCTCAAAGCCTTTGCCGTCTTTAAAAGTGGCCTTGCGGTACTTGTCGTACGCCCGAACCACGTTGGGGTTTTCGCGGCGGCAAGGCCCGCACCACGACGCCCAGAAATCCACCAGCACGTAGCTGCCACGCAGGTCGCTCAAGCGCATTTCCTTGCCCTTGGGGTTGTTCATAGCAATCTCGGGAGCTTCGTCACCGATGCTGTGCCCAATTTTTCCGGTCACCTCCACCGAGTAGGGGGCGATGATGATGGGGTCTTCTCCTGTTGACCAACCGGACCAAACGAGGGCCAAGGTTGCCAGCACTGCGCCTACTTTCCACATGATTCCTGAAGGTTGTTGTGTTCGTTGATTGGACATGAAAGATAGGTTCTTTTGAGGTCAAACGCGGACGATGTTGGCTCCCAAAGCACGCAAACGGTCGTCGATGTGTTGGTAGCCTCTGTCGATTTGGTCGATGTTGTGGATGGTGCTCTTGCCTTCGGCGCTGAGCGCGGCGATGAGCAGACTGACGCCGGCCCGAATGTCGGGTGACGTCATGGTGACGCCCCGCAAGCTTGCCTTGCGGTCGAGCCCAATCACGGTGGCGCGGTGCGGGTCGCACAGGATGATTTGGGCGCCCATGTCGATCAGCTTGTCGACGAAAAACAGGCGGCTCTCAAACATCTTTTGGTGCACCAACACACTTCCTCGCGCCTGGGTGGCCGTGACGAGGATGATGGACAGCAGGTCGGGGGTGAATCCAGGCCACGGCGCGTCGGCCACGGTCAGCAAACTCCCGTCGATGAAGGTGTCGATCTCGTAGTGGTCCTGGGCCGGGATGTGCAAGTCCTCTCCGCGGCGCTCCATTTGGATGCCCAAACGTCGGAACACGTTGGGCATGACGCCGAGCTCGTCGTACGCACAATCCTTGATCGTGATCTCGCTTTGGGTCATGGCGGCCATGCCAATGAAGCTTCCGATTTCAATCATGTCCGGCAAGCAACGATGTTCGGTGCCTCCAAGGCTCGGGACGCCTTCAATGGTGAGCAGGTTGGACCCCACCCCGCTGATCTTGCCGCCCATGCGGTTGATCATCTTGCACAGTTGTTGGAGATACGGCTCGCAGGCCGCGTTGTAGATCGTGGTGGTGCCCTCGGCGAGCGCGGCGGCCATCACGACGTTGGCGGTTCCGGTGACCGAGGCCTCGTCAAGCAACATGTAGTTGCCTTTCAGTCCACCCGGCGCGCTGGCGTTGAAAAATCCGGTGGCGGCATCGTAACTGAACTCCGCGCCGAGTTTTTGGAACCCGATGAAGTGGGTGTCCATGCGGCGGCGGCCGATTTTGTCACCCCCGGGACGCGGGATTGCGCCAAGGCCAAACCGGCCCAGCATCGGACCGAGGATCATCACCGATCCGCGCAGCGCCCCGCCCTTGGTGCGGAACGACTCCGATTTCAGGTGGTCGAGGTTGACGTCGTCGGCTTCAAAGCGCCACGAACCGGGGCCGAGGTGCTGGGTCTTCACGCCGAGATCGCTCAACAAATTGATGAGCTTGTTGACGTCCACGATGTCCGGCAAGTTGTGGATGGTGACCGGCTCTGCCGTCAACATCACGGCACACAGGATCTGCAACGCCTCGTTCTTCGCTCCCTGAGGAATGACCTCCCCCTGCAGGCGGTGCCCGCCCTCAATGATGAAACTTCCCATGACCCCGAATTTCGGGGGTCGCCCCACGCGTATCGCGCAGGTCGCAAGGGGTTATCAACCCTTCATTGGGGACGCCCGTACCGAAAAACCGGCGCGTGGAAAGGGCTCGCGACGCGTCAGCGGCGCTTTTTCTTCTTCTTGTGCGGACGGGCCAGCGCGTCGCTGGTCTTGCGTACGCTGCGTAGGATGTCCGCTTGGCTCTCAAGCTCGGTGCCTTCGGGGAGGGTGAGCTTGCCGTCAGATTTGGCCTTCAACTCCTCCGCAATCACCGAATCCTCCACGGTGTTGCGATTCCACGTCAGGAAGTGGCGCTTCATCAAATTGGCGAGCTTGACCACCAAGATGTTCTTCTCGTCGCCCTCAGGCATCGCTTTCGCAGCTTCGATCAAATCCAGGGTGGTTTTGCCGTAGTGTCCGACGCGCGACTTGGCATTGGGGTAGTCCATGTCGGCAGGGGCGATGTCCTTTTCCGTGGGCTCGGGCTTGGGGTACGGCGCGTCCACATCGAGCTCGTAACGGGCCATGACGTGGAGTTGGTTCCAAAGCTTTTGGTCTGCGCCTTCCTTCTCGCCCTCTTGGGGCACCACGCTGCCCATCACGCTGACAATCGCGGCGGCGCATTTGCTGCGCTCGGCCTTGTCTGCGATGGTCAAACAATGCTCGATCATCTGGTGGATGGAACGGCCGTACTCGGGGATGACCAAGTCGTCCCTCATGCTGTTGTAACTCAGCGCGTCAAAGTTGATGGAAGCGTCCGCCATGGGTGTCGTCTTCAGGATTGCAGTCGGTGTGTTCGTCTTGCGTGGTGCAGCTCAGCTGCAGTTTCGCATGGGCAGGGTCATCCGTGCCTCTGCCCCAAAGATACGAGGTTCACGTCTCTTCCCCACGCCTGCATGTCAAGAACCAAACGACGGGCGCATTCCGTCAACCGCGTTTCCTTCTCCACAAACGCATCCCAACCCCGCGCCAAGGGACCGGCCGTTTCCCGGCGCCGCGACATGGCCTCCAGCACCGCTTTCACCGTCTCGCCATCTCGGTACCCCGCCAACCAGCCATGGGACACCATGGCGTCAAAGAAACGCCGGCTCCGCTCTGGCATCTCGCCACGCAGGCACTCGAGCCGTGCTTCTTGGCTCGCGGCAAAGGCCTCCAATGGACCACATCCGTCCGCCAAGGCCTCGAATTCTTTGGCCAGTACATGGTCCACCAACACATCCCAAACCACCCCACTCCACTTGCCACAATGGCCCCTCAAGATGCCCCTGGCCTCCACACTCGGCGCGCAACGGTCGCTCACGTCGTCGATGCTTCGATGCAGTCGGATGCCCCGCCCCACTTCCTCGCCCCACATGCCTTCCACATCCCGGCCTTTCACGGCATCGCCAATGAAGTTGCCCAACGCTCCAGCGTCGTTCAACCCCACCCACTCTCCAATGACCATGTGCGCCAAGTAATTCATCTTCCCTGCGTTGCGGTTGCAATGCTCCGAAGTTTCGTGGAAGCGCCCAAAAGCCACGCAAAAAATTTCCGGTTCTGTTGGCAGAAAGGAGAGGTTGTGCTAATTTTGTCACCCCGCAAACGAGCGGAACCTGAAGCATTCAGGAACACACATGCGAGAATAGCTCAGCTGGTAGAGCACAACCTTGCCAAGGTTGGGGTCGCGAGTTCGAATCTCGTTTCTCGCTCATCAAAAGCCTCCCATTTCGGGGGGCTTTTTTCGTAGTCAGGGCAAGGGTTTCCGCGGGTCGGAAACGTGGGAAGTCTGGCTGGTGAAACAGCGGTTATTCGGAGTCTTTGATGCAGCGGACATAAAGCCCCATGGCTCGGCCATTGACGTCAATATCCACTGAGTTTCCATTGGATGGGATTCGCATGTTCCACAAGGCATTGCTGCCTGAAGTGGTTTTGGTCCAAAACATCGTTTCGCCAACGAAATCGCCATCGGATTGTCGCACCACCCCTTGTTTGGCTTCAAACCCAACACTGTTGTATCCCCAAGGCTCCTCTCTCAATGCAAGACCCGAAAAGATTGATCCTCCAAGTCGCAATCGTAGACTTTGATATTGGAGTTTTGTCGGAATTCCCCAACCTGTGGGGCAAAGGCCTCTGGCATCTATCGCCGCATAACCGCTGTACAGGTAGCCTAGTTCACTTACAAAATCGGCACCATTATTTTGAGCAGGGTAACTGCGAACGGCCTGCTGATTGACCAGTACTTCTTGCTCCCATACGTCTTGCTGTGACACTCCGTTTTGGCTCGTCACCAATGGAATCTCTTCTCCTGTGGTGAACGAAGTAGCTCGCAAATTTTCTCCAAACCAACAATGACCATCGATGTAGGTGGTTTGGTAAATCTCACCTTGGTGTTCAATGGGATTGCCACAAAGGTGCTCTTCTACCTCAAAAGTTTCACCGTACAAAGCCAAAAAATCAAGGAGATCGTTCAAACCAAGCGATCCGTTGTTGTCGCTGTCGGGATTGTAAGGGTATGTCACTTGTGCTGTCACCCCAAGGCTCACAGCACACAACATCAAAGCAAACAGTCTTTTCATCGGTCTCAGTTAAGGACCAACAAGATACAGCTTATGTACATCCTCTCAAAGCGGGCGTTGACAGCATGAAGGATGTGCCTTAGACTGGATGGCATAGACTAACTTGATTCGCAAAACTTGACCAAACATTCTTTTACATTAGCGGCAAAAACTGTCTTGCTATGAAAAATTTCTTTTTTGCGCTCTTTGGAGCGGTTGTCCTTCTCTCTGGTTGTGCTGTTGAAGGTTGCACGGACCTCGATGCCGTGAACTACGACAGCGACGCCACGCAGAACGACGGTTCTTGCAATTTCGAGGGACGCGTTGTGTTTTGGTATGGAGAGGAAGTCGCTGAAGCCAAATCTGGCCTGGCCACCGCGTACACCTACTACGTGGACGGCGAAGTGGTGGGAAGCCAAGCAGTTTCAACGTTTTGGACGGGCGCCCCTGACTGCGGTCAAAATGCGTCCATCACCGTCACCAAGGACATGGGAGGCAGCAAGATTTACCCCGCCACGTATGAAGTTGTGGATGACGGAGGTTACACGATTTGGTCTGGCATTGTGAACTTCGAAGCCAACACATGCACCGCCTATGAGCTGACGCTTTAAGTCACTTCACATCATTGAAAACAGCAAAAAGCCCCTCGTTGTGAGGGGCTTTTTTGTGCCCAAACGTAGACACTGAAGTTGCTTTCTGGCGAACCCGTTCAATCAAAGATGTCGCACTCGAACCCAAACTCGGTCAACAAGCCGAGCAAGTCGCCCGAGCCCACAAATCCGTCGTTGTTGCCGTCGTACACCAAGTAGTCGCAAGGCGCGACGAAGTTGCAGGTGCCATCGTCGACCAAGGCTTCAGGGTCGTAGTTCTGCGCGTCCTCGTAGGTGCAGCCCAGCGCCACTTCATCGCATTCCCCGTCGTAGAGGCAAGCGCCGCTGTCGAGGTTGGCTTCAGGTGCGTAGTTGCATGCGTCCACGTCGGTGCACCCCACGATGAGGCAAGAATAGAAATCGCAAGAGCCGTCGTCAATGGTGGCGAGGGAGTCGAAGTTGCACGCAATGTCAAACGTGCATCCCAGCAACTCCACGTCGTCACAGATGCCGTTGCTGTTGCTGTCTTCAACGCAACCACCTCCGCAGGTGCCTAGAGCATCCACTTGGTTGCCGTCGCAGTCGCAGTCGCCGGCAGGGATCTCGCTGCATCCGCAGTCCAAAACCGCACCAGGCCCGCCGCACACGCCGCACTCGTCAAGCGTCAGGCACGAACCGTCGTCGGTGAAGGCCGAAGCGTCGTAGTTGCAGGCCGCCTCGTCCGTGCAGCCCGTCGCTTCCAAAATGTCGCAGATGCCGTTTCCATTGCTGTCTTCCTCGCACGATCCACCGCATACGCCAACCGCGTCGAGCACGTTGCCGTCACAGTCGCATGCACCCTCGGGGATGTCAGTGCAGCCGCAAGCACGAATCGCTCCTGGACCACCGCAGACACCACATTCGTCCAGGTCGGTGCACGACCCGTTGTCGATGTTCGCTTCGGCGTCGTAGTTGCACGCGTCAGGGATGGTGCATCCGTAGGCGAGACAGCTGACGAAATCGCATGAGCCGTCGTTTTGGGTGGCTTCCTCGTCGTAGTTGCAAGCAATCAAAATGTTGCATCCAAGGATCTCGGCATCATCACAAATGCCATTGCAGTTGGCGTCCTGATTGCAGTCGCCGCCGCACACGCCCAATGCATCGAGCTCGTTTCCATCACAGTCGCAGGCGTCTGCAGGAATGCCAGCACCGCCGCATACGCCACACTCGTCGAGCA
>JBELLK010000069.1:0-4356 GCA_042088625.1 Flavobacteriales bacterium | reverse complement strand
CAGGAACGCAACCACCAAGTGCGGTATCCCAAACCGTGCCGTCCAAACTATATTCGGATTGTGCTGAAGCGGTCATCGCAATGGTGACGGCGAACAAAACAAGGATGTGTTTCATGGGTGATTCATTTGGAAAACCCGAAAATACAACTCTGCCCAGAGTCTGTCCTCATACTGCCATGACCTTGTCCACCATCGCCAAGATGTCGGCCTCCTGGCGCGTGGCGCTTGCGACGAGGTCGGCGCAGCGCGCGTGGATTTGGTCCACGTACGCCTTGTCCTTGAGGTCGCCGCAGTTGATGCGGGCGTTGAGGACGGCGCCTAGGACCGCCGTACGAAGGCACATGGCGCCCACCCCCGCGTCGGTGACGCTGTTGGGGTTGCCGTCCTTGGCCATGTCGGCCGCGAGATCCAAGGCGTCGTGGGCGAGCTGCGCCACCTGCATGGGGATGTCGATGGCGTTGCGGGTGGCGTCCTGGATGGCCTGGGCTCGCTTGGCCTGCTGAGCCTCGGTGGCCTTGGGCATGCCGTAGGCCGACATGATGCCGTCGAAGGCCTGGGTGTCTTTGTCGACGAGGCGCAGGAGCTGGTTTTGGAAATCAAGGCCTTGCTCGGCGTGGGCGCTGAACTCTTCCCAACGGTCGTCCCACCCGCGCTTGTGGGCGCTGAGGTTGGCCACCATGGTCGCCAGGGCCGCGCCGAGGGCGCCGGCGTAGGCCGCGATGGAGCCGCCGCCCGGAGCGGGTGCCTCCGAGGCCGTGGTGTCCGCGAATTGGGTGAGGGTCATGTTGATGAGCGGCGCGCTTCCCTCCTCCGCGATGATGTATTCAATGACGCGCTTGGCGGGGTCAAACGGCGCGAGGTCGTCGAGGCCCAGGGACTTGACCGCAATCTTGACCTTCTCCGCCTCGGAAATGCCCAACGAACGCTGCTGCTTTCGGAGGTAATGATCTGCCGCGTCCAAGAGTACGCGAAGCGGCAACAAGCCCACGAGCTCGGAACCCGTCACGCGGATGCCGCGCGCTTGCGCTTTGTTGCACGCTTCGTCAAAGGCAACGTGAACAGGCGTGACGTTGATGTCGGTGAGGTTGAGCGAAAGCTGGGCGATGCCATACTCCTCGATGTACCAACCGATGCCTTTGACCGACTTGAGGGTGCCGGGGATGCGCACGGGTTCGCCGTTGTCATCAAGGATGGTGGGACCGGTGAGGCCGTCGCGCTTCTTGATTCGGCCTGCTTCACGGATGTCAAACGCGATCGCATTCGCCCGCCGGCTCGAAGTCGTGTTCAGGTTGATGTTGTATGCAATCAAGAAGTCGCGCGCGCCGACGGCCGTGGCTCCGGTGCGGCGGGCGGCGTCGTTGAATTCCGCCGGGCCGAAGTCCGGGGCGCCCTCCTCGGTGCTGAGCTTGCCGAGGCCCTCGTACTGGCCTTTGCGGCACACGGCGAGGTTTTTGCGCTCGGGGCGCTTCGCCGCGGACTCGTAGAAGTAGCCTGGGATCCCGAGCTCCCGTCCCACGCGCTCGCCGACCTCATGGGCGACCTTGATGCAATCGTCCATCGTCACGCTCGCGACCGGCACAAACGGACACACGTCTGTGGCGCCCATGCGGGGGTGCTCGCCGCTATGTTTGGACATGTCGATGAGTTCGCTCGCCTTCTTGATCAGGCGGAACGCCGCCTCGCCCACCGTCTCCGGCGGCCCCACAAACGTGATGACCGTGCGGTTGGTGCTCTTGCCGGGATCGACGTCAAGCAATCGGCATCCTTCCACCGTTTCGACCACAGCGGCCACGGCGTTGATCACTTCTGGACGGCGTCCCTCGCTGATGTTGGGGACGCATTCAATCAATCGTTGCATGGGGTGAAAGTAGCGCGCCGACCGCCCACACGATTGGGCCTTACCCCTCCCAGATTTCCCCGTTGATGAACACCTTATCCACAACCGCGTCGGTGAAGCGGTAGGCGATGTCTTGAAGGCCTTCCAAGGGGTGGCTCAAGATGAAGTTCGCGCGGTGTCCGCGTCCCAAGGCACCCACTTCATGACTGAGCTCCATCGCCGCAGCGCCGTTCAGGGTCGCCGCAGCCACTGCTTCGCGCGGCAGCACGCCCATCTTCAAACTGGCGAGCCTGACAGCTTGAGTCATGTCCCCGCTTGGCGCCGAACCCGGATTGTGATCGGTGGCCAGCACAAGTGGAAGCCCAGCGTCAATCAATGCACGACCTGGCGTGTAGGGAATGCTCAAAAAATGGCTGCACCCTGGCAACGCCACGGGATAGGTGGGCAAGCCCTGCCCGTCCTCTGCCCGTTCAAAGGCTTCGATGAGGCTCTGGATGGCCTCACTGCTGCAGACTTCGAGGTGGTCGACGCTGAGTGCATTTTGGTTCACGCACAACTCCACACCACCAATGTCATTGAATTGATTGACATGAACTTTACTATTCAAACCAATAGCTTTCGACGCCTCGAGAAGCGCGCGTGTTTCTTCCACGCCGAAGTACCCTTTCTCGCAAAAGGCATCCACGTAATCGACGAGGCCCTCAGCTGCGAAAGCCGGCAGCATGTCGGTGACGACGTGCTGGGTGTAGGCCGCCGCGTCTTCGAACTGGGGTGGGACGGCATGGCAGCCAAGGAAGGTGGCTTTGATGGGGATGGGTGCAGCTTCCTTCAGGCGGGCAATCACGCGAAGCATCTTGCGCTCGGCATCGAGCGTCAGGCCGTAGCCAGACTTGATCTCCATCGCGCCCACGCCTTGCGAGATGGCGTGATGCACGCGCTTCAGGGCGTCGTTGAAAAGCTCGTCCTCATCCATGGCTTGCAAGGCCTTGGCGGAATTGAGGATGCCACCGCCGCGTTCTGCGATTTCCTGGTAGGTCGCCCCTTCGAGCCGCATCAAGAACTCCTCGCTGCGGCTGCGGGCAAAGACCGTGTGGGTGTGGCTGTCACACCACGCCGGAAGCACCCAACGCCCCTCGGCGTCGACGATGTTCAGGCCGGACCAGTCCACGATTCCGGGAAAGTCGTCCATGGCACCAAAGTCCGCAATGCGGCCATCGTCGATGGCGAGCCATGCGTTGTGGAGGATGGGAAATTTGGCCATCTCAGGGCCAGCCACATCGCGGGGCACCTCGTCGAACGCACCCACGAGGCCTTTGATGTTCTTGACAAGCGTTCGCATGACTTGCAAGGTATACCTTCGCAGGGCATGGCTGGAAACACGTTTGGCACCCTTTTCAGATTGACGACGTTTGGCGAGTCGCATGGCGTGGCCATGGGCGGCATCGTGGACGGATGTCCAGCTGGACTCACGCTTGACTTGGCGGTGGTTCAGGCCGAACTCGCCCGTCGACGCCCGGGCCAGTCTTCCCTGACGACTTCCCGCAAAGAAGCGGATGAGGTTCAGTGGCTTTCTGGCATGGTGGAGCGCGACGGTGCGCTGATGACCACGGGCGCGCCACTTGGATTTACGGTCGCCAACACGTCCGCGCGCCCTGCAGACTACGACCACCTGAAAGACACGTTCCGACCCTCCCACGCAGACTTCACGTACGAGGTCAAATACGGACTCCGCGACGTTCGCGGCGGCGGCAGGGCCTCGGCTCGGGAAACGGTGTCGCGCGTGGTGGCCGGCGCTGTCGCACGCCAAATCCTCGCCACCTTCGGCGTCGAGGTCGGCGCTTACGTCGAGCGCGTGCAGGACATCTCCATGCCGCTCCCGCCCTCCTTCCACAGCCGAGATGAGGTCGACGCACACCCCGTGCGGTGTCCCCACCCGGAGACAGCCGCCCGAATGGCGGACCGGATTGCGGACGTCAAAAAGGCCGGCGACACGGTCGGGGGCGCCATCGTGCTTGTGGCCCGTGGCGTGCCTGCGGGATGGGGCGAACCCGTCTTCGATCGACTGCACGCCGACCTCGCCAAGGCCATGTGGTCCCTTCCTGCCACCAAGTCACTTGAACTTGGCTCCGGTTTGAGTGGAACGTTGATGCGTGGGTCAGAGCACAACGACACGTTCGTCGATCGCGGAGACCGAATCGGCACCGCCACCAACCGAAGCGGCGGCATCCAAGGCGGCATCAGCAACGGCGAAGACATCGTGTTGCGCGTCGGCTTCAAGCCCGTGGCGACCATTCTCCAGCCGGGCACCTCGGTGGACCGCGACGGCAAGCCAGTCGAGCTCGAAGGCCGCGGACGCCACGACCCGTGCGTCCTTCCACGCGCCGTGCCTTTGGTGGAAGCCATGGCCTGCCTTGTCTTGGTCGACCACGCGCTGCGTCAGCGGGCCGCGCGCCTTACCTTCGGGGCATGACCTCCGATTCACCTCGATCTTCTTCCGACTCCTCTTCCCGTCTTGCCCT
>JBELLK010000068.1:0-4384 GCA_042088625.1 Flavobacteriales bacterium | reverse complement strand
ATTATTGGGCTGGAGCAAGAGGTGTTTGACCACTGGAACGTCCACATCCACGTGCCTCAAGGCGCCATTCCCAAAGACGGCCCTTCGGCAGGCATCACCATGCTGACCGCATTGGCCTCGGCCTTTACCCAGCGTAAAGTGCGCAAGTACCTGGCCATGACCGGCGAAATCACCTTGCGCGGCCAAGTGCTTCCCGTGGGCGGCATCAAGGAAAAAATCCTCGCGGCCAAGCGGGCAGGCATCAAAGAGATCATCCTTTGCGAGCGCAACCGCCAAGATGTGGAAGACATCAACCCGCGCTACATCAAAGGATTGACTTTTACCTACGTCTCTCACATGCGAGAAGTGGTGGACCGTGCGTTGTTGGGTCAACATGTCGACCGTCCATTGCGCATTGTCTCTGCCTAACTTGCCGCGCATGAACGCCCTCTGTCGTTTTTGGGTTCTTGCATTCAGCTTGTGCTGGTTCCAGATGTGGGGCCAAACAGAGCAAGGCGTAGGCCCATCCATTGCATGGGATGTCTCCGCAGATCCTCGAAATGCTGCCATCGGAGGGTTGGACGTCGCCCCCTTGTCTGGGGATGGATGGACAGTGGCTGTGAACCCCACCGCCTTGGATTCAACGGTCGAGCGTCAACTCTACACCTCTTACCTCGACTACTTTGCCGGCATTCGCGGAGGCGCCGTGACCCTGCCATTGCAACACCGAGGGCGACTGAGCACCCATGCAGGCATTCGGTTCATGAACTACGGAAGGTTCGATGAAACCACAGCTTCAGGGGATCTTGTCGGCCGCTTCTCTGGAGGGGACTACGCAGTTCAAGGCGGGGCTACATGGTCTTTAGATTCCCTTTGGACTGTCGGAGTTACGGGCTACACTGGCCTTCGGAACCTGGAAAAATTCAATGCCGGTGTGCTCGGGATGGATGTCGGGGTTGTCCGGCGAAGTCCAGACGGCTTGAGGGCGCTGGGCCTTTTGGTGTCGAACCTTGGATTCCAAACGGACTTTTCAGGCATCATGCCGGATGGCAGGTTGCCTCACAACCTGCAAGTCGGATGGACCCAAAGCTTCCCCGATGCCCCCTTCACGTTCCACTTGCGGTTCCAGCGATTGGAAACATGGGACCTTGCGCCTGACGGCACCTATGACGACACCTTGGATCCGCTCACTGGGGAGATCATTCCCAACGGGACGTGGGTTTGGGGCGACCAATTCTTCCGACACCTGTGCGCAGGCGTCACGCTCAACCTCGGCCCTCAGCTTCGTGGACATGTGGGGTACAACCACCAGCGTCAAAAGACCATGGCTGCCGCCGGACGAACTGGATTGAGTGGCATGAGTCTGGGCATCCAAGGCACCTTCAAAACAATGCGTTTCAGTTTGGCTCGAAGCGTCTACCATTTGGCAGGAGGATCAACCCATTTGGGCTTGGTGTTACAACTGCCCAAATCTCCCTCAAATCGCGCACCGGTTGCGCCCTGAGTTCAGGCCGTCCAACCTATCTTCGACACATGGGCAGAAGTCGCATCAGCATCGCCATTGACGGTCATTCAAGTGCTGGAAAGAGCACCATGGCCAAATCCCTGGCCAAGGAACTGAACTACGTGTACATCGATACGGGAGCGATGTATCGGGCTGTGACCCTCCATGCCATGAAAGAACGCAGCGTGCTCGACGGCAATGTCAACGAAGTCAGCCTGAGGGCGGGACTCGATCGCATGTTTTTGGCCTTTCGATACAACCCCAAGACGGAACAGAGTGAAATCCACTTGAACGGCACGAACGTCGAAAAGGAAATTCGCAGCATGGAGGTGGCGTCGAAAGTCAGTCTTGTCGCCCGCGTACCCGAGGTGCGAACCAAACTCGTGGCGATTCAACAACGCATGGCCGAAGGCGGTGGTGTGGTGATGGATGGGCGTGACATCGGAACGGTGGTGCTGCCCAAAGCAGAACTGAAAATCTTCATGACTGCCGACCCTGAAACTCGGGCGTATCGAAGACTCAACGAACTCAAAGCAATCGGCAAGGACGTGTCGTACAACCAAGTGCTCGAAAACGTCCTGGAACGAGACCGGATCGATTCGGAGCGCGCGGTGGCCCCTCTGCGCCAAGCAGAGGATGCCGTGGTCGTAGACAACAGTGAACTCACCTTGGAAGAACAATTCAATTTCTTGGTCACTTTGGCCAGAACACGCATGGAGGAAGCATCCGAATGATCCGAACCATTTACACTTGCCTCGCGTTGCTCTCCTTCGCAGGCTGCCACCTCGCCCAAGACGATTTCACCCCTGCAGGCCCCATCAAGCCAGCATTCCTTCAAGAAGACTCCCTTCTTGTTGACAGCCTGTTGTCCACCCTGACCATGGAACAACAAGTGGCGCAACTGCTCATGGTGCCCATTTATGCCAAAAAAGACACCAACGGTTGGGCTGAGGCTGAGCGCTGGACAAGGGAATTGGGCTTGGGAGGCGTCATCTGCATGCAAGGTGGTCCCGATCTCCAACGCACAAGGCTGAAACGGCTTCAAGACCGTGCACGCATTCCGTTGATGGTGGCCTCTGATGCCGAATGGGGATTGGGCATGCGGTTGGACAGCACCCGTTCTTTTCCCAGGGCCATGACGCTCGGGGCAACCCAAAATCCTGCATTGGTTCGCATGTTTGGTCAGGTTGTAGGCCAAAGTCTGAGGGCAACAGGAGTTCATGTGAATTTCGCCCCCGTGGTGGACGTCAATTCCACCCCCCTCAATCCCGTCATAGGAAGCCGGAGTTTTGGTGAATCCGTCCACTGGGTGAGTGCTTTGGGTCAAGCGTATGCGGACGGCTTGCAGGATGTGCATGTCATGGCCACCGCGAAGCACTTCCCTGGCCATGGAGACAGCGACAGCGATTCTCACAAGACATTGCCCACCATCAGTCACGACCGAGCGAGGTTGGATTCCATCGAGCTGGCGCCATTCAAACATGCTTTCGACCACGGCATGGCAGGGGTGATGGTGGCTCATTTGGACATTCCAAGCTTGGACAGCACCTCAGCCCAACCTTCCACCCTCTCCCCTCTGATTGTCGACTCCTTGTTGAGGGGGGAAATGGGATTTGAAGGGTTGGCCTTCACCGACGCCATGAGCATGAAAGGGTTTGCCGACTTCGTGGGCGAGCGTCCTCGCATTCGGGATGCGCTGCTCGCAGGCAACGACGTGCTGTTGTTCCCAGGCGATCCCGTTTTGGCCATTGAAGAGACCATGTCCGCCCTGGCTGACGGCAGCCTCGACTCCACGGCCGTCACTGAGAAATGTCGGCGGGTTCTTCTCGCCAAATTGTGGTGTCGTTCGCATGACAGCATCCCGGCTTTGGGACAACCTTGGGAGCCCAAACACGCCGAAGCAATCCACAGAGAACTCTTGGCTCAGAGCTTGACAGCCCTGCCGGGAACTGACTCGGTTTCCATGGCGCCCCTGGTTCAAGGACGCGGGTCGCTCACCATGCTGGACCTGGCCAACAAGACGGTTTCATGCGGCCCGCTCGAAGCCCAATTGCGCGCCCACCTTGCCAGCGACTGGACCGTCAACCGTCACGTTTTGGGCAAAGACGGTGCTGGACTGACCCAAAAAGCGGTGCGTGCCTCGGTCCAAACTGCAGATCACGTGCTCATCACGGCCTCAGAGATGAGTCACCGCCCCTCCCGGAATTTCGGATTGGACACCACTGGGGTTCAAGCGCTGAGTCGAGCTCTCAAGGCATGGGATGTCCCCGCTGACAAAGTGACCGTGGTTTGGATGGGCAATCCCTATGCGCTGAAGGACCTGTCGTCATTGGCCGCCAATGCGAGCACCGTGTTGGTGGCTTACCAAGACGATTTCCGGACGTGCGAGGCCGTCGCAGATGCCCTTTGCGGGATTGAGGCTGTGCAAGGAAAACTTCCTGTCTCTCCCACAAAAGGACCTTGGCGGGCAGGAGATGGCATGAGTTGGAAAGGCAATCAACGACTTGGTCGATTGGTTGAAGAACGCCTGAAGGACTGGAACCAACCTTCACTTCTCGTGGACAGCATTCTCGAGATTGCCCTCGAGGAAGAGGCCATTCCTGGAGCTCGTGTGCTGGTGGCCCACCAAGGCAACGTCGTGTTGGACAAATCGGTCGGCACGTTGGATGGAACTGCGCCGGTTGCTTCTGAAAGTGTGTACGACCTGGCCAGCATCACGAAGGTGGTGGCCACAGCGAATGCCCTGATGACGCTATGCGCCAACGGAGATTTGGATCTGGATTGGCCCATGTCCCGTTTGTTGCCAATGTTGGACACCCTGGAGATGGGTTCGCGCACAGCACGAGAATTTGTCACGCATCAGGCAGGACTTGAATCGTGGATCCCCTTCTACCGCAGGGC
>JBELLK010000030.1:0-26947 GCA_042088625.1 Flavobacteriales bacterium | reverse complement strand
TTCTTGCGCATGTGGTGTTTCTACGTCGAGCCGCTCGCGCTAGAAGATGCGAAGCCGGATGGCGCATATCCCGCACTGTGCCACGAATTTGGCACCCCTCCCGCCTTTGACAGCAAAGATGCCGACCTCTTGGATGGCATGGACCTCCCCAATGAGCCCGAGGACGACAAGCCTTACCGAACCGGAGACCCTGAGCTCGATGCGTATTTGGACGGCGACGACGAGGACGATGATTTTGGCGGAGGCGAGCACCTCTCCATTGATGACCTCGACGATTTGATCTGATCCATGGCGACGCACACATCCGTGCAGCCTGGTGTGGTGGTTTCTGTGGTGGGCCCCACTGCCTCGGGAAAGACTGAACTCGCCATTGCCTTGGCCCAGGCATTGGGCACAGAGATTGTCAGCGCCGACGCCCGACAAGTCTACCGCGGCATGGCCATTGGCACCGCCCAACCCACTTCGGGAGAGCGACGTGCGACCAAACACCACCTTGTGGACTTCCTCGCACCCAGTGACCTGTACAGCGCCGGCAGCTTCGAACAAGATGCGGTCCCCCTGCTGTCGCAATTGTGCTCAGACCGCGGCTGCGCCATTCTGGCTGGAGGATCTGGGATGTACGTCAAAGCCGCATTGCAAGGCCTGGACGCATTGCCAGCCGACTTGACCTTGCGAACGCAATTGAACAAGCAATTCGCCGAGTACGGCCTCGCCCCCTTGGTCGACCGTCTTTACGAACTGGATCCGGACCACGCGCAGGCGATGGACACGTCGAACCCGCAACGCGTCATCCGTGCCCTCGAGGTGTGTGTGGTCTCGGGCAAGCCCTTTTCAAGCTTCCACACCGGTGTTGTCAAACATCGACCTTGGCATGTCGTTTCTGTGGGACTGGATCCCGATCGCACCGAACTCAGGAAGCGCATTGCAGTCCGTGCACACGCCATGATGGAGGCTGGATGGTTGGACGAAACCCAAGCCCTTCTGCCCTACCGTTCTGAAAATGCATTGAACACTGTGGGGTACAAAGAGTTGTTTGAACATCTCGATGGCTACATGACGATGGACCAAGCTTTGGAACTGCTGATCACCCACACACGACAATTTGCCAAACGCCAAATGACGTGGTTCAAAAAAGACCCCACCACCACCTGGTTTGCCTACGACGAGGCGAACCGAGAGGACGCCATTGGACAAGCCATGGAGCATGGTGTTCGTGAAGTGCAACGATTGCAAGGAACCCCGCTGAAGCCATGAAGCCTGGGGCTTCCATAGACCACTTTGACGCTCGCGTTGCGGAAGACCTCGAATTTGACATCGTGCAGGCGATGCTCGGCGAGCTCGCTGGGTGCCCCACAAGCGAGAAACGGGCAGAAGAACTCGTGCCAAGCAAGGACCGCGTTTGTGTCATCAGGCGACTGCAAGAGACTGACGAGATGCGACGGATTCGGGCAGAGGGCAACGGGTTCCCCTTGTTGGAGTTCGAGGAATTGAAACGGGAAATCAAATTGTTGAGTGTTCGGGACAGCGTGCTCGATGAGGCGGGCTTTCGACGCATTTCAACGGCATCGAGGATCATGAACACCGTGCTCGACGTCATTGCCCAAAGCGACAGCCCCTGGCCACGTTTGGAGTCGGTCCTAGACGGCCAAGAACCCAACACGGAACTCATTGAAGCCATCGATGCCGTATTCGACGCGAAAGGACACATCAAAGACGACGCCTCCCCAGAGCTGGCGCAACTCCGTGGTGACATGACCGTCGTTCGGCGGAAAATCAACCGAGCCTTTCTCCGCGCGATGAAGTCCACCCAAGAACGGGGCTACCTCGCGGACATCCGAGAAGGATTTGTCCAAGAGCGTCGGGCGCTTGCCGTCATCAGCAGTTACAAGCGCCAAATCAGCGGCGCCGTTCTTGGGTCTTCCAACACGGGATCTGTCACGTTCATTGAACCCGGGGCGTGCGTTCCGCTGAACCACGAACTGGAAATGTTGCGCGACGACGAGCGCAAAGAGATTCGCAACATTTTGCGCGAGTTGACGCGCAACATTCGCCGACATCTGCCGGCCATCAAAGGCTACCAAAGAGGGTTGACAGAACTGGACTGGATCGCCACGCGCGCACGTTTGGCCGTCAAGCTCGAAGGCAGTTTGCCCCAAATCCGGAAAAAACCCGGACTGCATCTGCTTTCTGCCTTTCATCCGCTCTTGCAGCAAACGAACAAACTTGCGGGCAAGGAAACCCTCCCCCAACACGTCGAATTGCATCGCAAGCAACGCATGTTGGTCATCAGTGGGCCCAATGCGGGCGGAAAGTCCATCACCATGAAAACGGTGGGGCTGCTGCAAATGATGATTCAAAGTGGGCTGTTGGTGCCGTGCCACAGTGCCTCAGAGGTCGGCGTGTTCCACGCCATCCTGCCCGACATCGGCGACCACCAAAGCATCGAAAACCAGCTTTCCACTTACAGTTACCGTTTGGGCCGCATGCGACATTTCTTGAGCATTGCGGACGAGCGAAGCCTGTTGTTGCTTGATGAATTTGGCACCGGTTCAGATCCTGAGCTGGGCGGCGCGCTCGCTGAAGTGTTTTTCGAAGAGCTTTATGACAAGGGGTGTTTTGGCGTCATCACCACACACTACGCCAACATCAAAACCCGAGCCGCCAAATTGCCGGAAGCCTTCAACGGCAGCATGCTCTTCAACCGTGAATCGCTGGCCCCCATGTATCAACTCGAGGTGGGACAGCCAGGGTCGTCATTCACCTTTGAAGTGGCCGAAATCAATGGCATCGGCAACAAGCTCATTGAGCGCGCCAAGGGCAAACTTGACGCACGTCGGGTCGAACTGGATGGCCTCTTGGGGGACCTGCACAAGGAGAAATCCAAGCTGGCCAAATTGACCAACAAACAGCTCCGTGCGGAACTGGAAGCGGAAAAGGCCACGGCAGCCGCAGAGCGACTCCAGGAAGCCATGGAGGAAAAAGAGCGCAACTTGAACGCCCAGTTCGATGCCCTCAACACGGCCCGCGTGAGGTCCACGAAATTGAGTCAATTCATTGATCGATTCCAATCCGGCAAGTCCAACAAAGCCTTGCTTGAGGAAATCAAGACCTACCTCGCCAAAGAAAATGCACGCCAAGAGGAACAAGCCTTGCGCTCCTCCAAGGGCAACAAGAAGGCCAACGCCAAGCGACGTCCCAACCACCAATCTGAAAAAATCACCATTGGTTCATTGGTTCGCCTTCGGTCAGGTCAAGAACGTGGCGATGTCGTGGAGGTCAAAGGTGACCAGGTCACCGTCATGTTTGGCGCATTCAAAACCAAGGTGAAGCGAAATCAGCTCACCTGGTTGCGCTGACGCTCACTGCACGACCACGCGTCGCGTGGTGCTCCAGCCATCCCTGGTGGTCACGGTGACGTAACGCACCCCACGCCCCCATGAGGAAAGGTCCAAATCGCCACCAAAATTCGCCCCTTCAGTTTGGCCCAAGCTTCGTCCCATGCCGTCGAACCACTGCAATTTGGCAAGCTCAAACTCACTTGGAAGTGCGATGCGGACCACGCCCATCGACGGGTTCGGAGAAACGCTCAATCCAGCCACGAACCGCTCCTCGACTTGGGTCGCTGCACATGCCGTGTACACATCGCAAGACAGGTTGCCTTCCTCATCCATTTGGACGTAGCTCCCGTCCATGAATTCCTCCCCCGTTCCAATTGGATCCAAAAAAGCCTTGAGCTTGGCGGTTGTTGGAATGGGATTCCCACCATCCCAGTGGTAACTCATTTTGCCATAGAGGTCAGGTTGAGTAGGCGTGTTGCAAAACGATCCACCCCCAGTCAAGGTTCCGATGATTCGGTGATTTTCTTCAAAAATGGGCGAACCTGAGGATCCTCCTTCTGTGACACCGTGATCCGTCTCGGTGGCCGACCAAATCACCCTCCAATGCGTGTTGTTGGACTGCCAAGACCAACTGCTGCTGGTGAGCGGAGATGTGAAGGTGGAGATCTTTTTACGATCGCCGTTGGGATGGTGAATGCTCACCCCAGCAGCCCCATTGTATCCACTCGCATCCCACCCCGCGTAATAAGGTTGCCAATTCTCGAGAATGGGCTGGTTGATTTCACAAAGGAAAAAATCACTTCCCGTGTTGTTCCCAAACGCCATGTCGTTGCTGTCAGTCAACGGCGTCACGCCCGTCCGGGTTCTGGAATTGATGGAAGACGTCCCTCCACATTCAGAGTATTCGTAATTGAATTGCACCTTGAACACTGCCCAGTCGTCCTCCTCGAGGTCATTGACACAGTGAAACGCGCTGAGCATCAACTGCCTGCAGTCACGTGCGGTGTTGTTCACCATGGATCCTGTGCACACCCCGATGCCGTTGGCGCTGGTGATTCTCAATTTCACCACGGCATCTTTTTCGCATTCCCAACTGTCCCCTTCCGGGCAGTTCACATCGATTTGACACTCTCCCGAGCCTCCACCGCGAAGGTTGTTGTGCTGCCAGGGGGCAGGGAAGTTTTGGTGACGGGCGAAGTAACCCAAGCCATGGATGTCAAGCGTGGCCTCTTCTGTGACTCCCAAGGGGCACTCATAAATCATCAGCAGAGACTCTCCAGGCACTTCGTTGTTGCTCCATCGCCGAGCGTCGTTGTTTTCGAATGCACCCAATGGCCCTTCCACCCACGTCTTTTGGTATTTGCCTTCAGGCGTTTCAAAACGAAGCTCACTGCCAACGGGCAGGTGAAAGTCATCGAAATACAGACATGTTGCCAGTGCCCCGGGAGCTTGAACTTTCAACGACCACACCCCACGCCCCGCGAATTCTACAAATGTCGCTTGCTCAAAGAAATCAATGTCAAGGGGCAAAACGACCCCAATCATCTCTCGACCAGTGACTTCAGATTTTACTTCGAGCTCCTTTTGGGTTTGTTCCAAATCTGGCGTGTCTACGACAATTTGAGCATGGAGTTGGGTCAGGCCAGTGCCCAACACAAGGACGGTCAGCATCGATTTGACGTGAGAATGCCAAAATCCCGCAATCGTGGTTTCAATCATGGCCTAAAGTTACTTCGAACCTCCCCCCGGTCCCTTAATTTCACCTTCAATGACACGACACATCCCCGCCCTCTTTCTGTTGACCACGTTCGCTTTGTTGTTTCCTCAATTCAACACGCTGGCTCAGGGAGACTTGTCACCGCAAGAAGCCGCCCAAAAGTTTGGGACGTTGATGCGGTATGTGAACCAATTGTACGTGGACAGCGTCGACGTTGAAGCGCTGACAGAAAAGGCCATCGTCAACATGTTGGAAGATTTGGACCCCCACTCGGTCTACTTCTCGGCAGACGAATTGAAAGAAGCTGACGAACCGCTGAACGGCAACTTTGAAGGGATCGGGGTTCAGTTCAACATCTTCAGAGACACCATCATGGTCGTGTCCCCCATCAGCGGAGGCCCTTCCGAGAAGCTTGGGATTCGTTCTGGAGATCGCATTGTCGAGGTCGATGGAGAAAACGCTGCAGGCATCGGGATCACCAACCGTGATGTCATGAAGATGCTGAAGGGCCCCAAGGGTACCATTGTGCAAGTGGGCATCCGCAGGGAGGGCGTCCAAGAACGTTTGGTCTTCGACATTGTCCGAGACAAAATCCCCATTTACAGCTTGGATGCCGCGCACATGGTGGATTCCAAGATTGGCTACATCAAAGTCAGCCGTTTTGCCAAAACCACCATGGATGAATTCCAACAAGCACTGCTCGAATTGAAAGAACAGGGCATGCGCGATTTGATCTTGGACCTTCAAGGCAACGGCGGAGGGATGCTGCGCACGGCCATCGCCATGTCGGATGAGTTTCTCAGTGGGAACAAGCTCATTGTGTACACAGAAGGTCGCGCCTTCGAACGAGAGGACACCCATGCACAAGCGGATGGGCTCTTTGAAAAAGGCCGACTTGTCGTCCTCATTGACGAAGCTTCTGCAAGCGCGAGCGAAATCGTCTCTGGCGCGGTTCAAGATTGGGACCGCGGATTGATTTTGGGCCGCAGAAGTTTTGGCAAAGGCCTTGTGCAGAGGCCCCTGCGATTGCCTGATGGCAGTGCGGTCCGACTGACGGTCCAGAAATACTACACCCCCTCCGGACGCTGCATCCAAAAGCCCTACGACGATGGTGTGGAGGCCTACAGAAAAGAAAAATTTGAACGGTACGAACGTGGAGAATTCATGACGCTCGACAGCCTCGATTTGCCAGACAGCCTGATGTACAAAACAAGGTTGCTGAAACGAGAGGTCTATGGCGGAGGCGGCATCCTTCCCGACCTCTTTGTGCCGCTCGACACAACCTACAACTCCGAAACATTCTCAAGGATTCTGCGCAAAGGCTTGTGCAGTCGATATGCCCTAGAGCAGGTGGATGCCCAGCGCACGCAATGGGACAATCGACATGTCAATGAAGATGACTTTGTCGCCAACATGCAATTCACAGAGGCGGAATTGGATGCCTTCAAGTCGTTTGTCCAAGAAGAAGGCGTGGAGATTGACGAGGAGGAATGGTCTCGGTCGTTGCCTGCCATTGAGTGGCGGCTGAAGGCCTTCTTTGGGCGCAACGTTTACGAAAGCCGCACTTTCTATCGCGTCATCGGTGGTCTGAACGAGGCTTTGCAAGAAGCCATCCGCGTTTTGAACGACGGCACGTTCAATGCCGCCAAACTTGCCCACCGGACCTTTTGACCTGAACCTTAATTTTGACGGAAATATCTAAACCCAAATCATGCGTTTTACCCTCACCACATTGACCATGGCCGCTTTGTTGGCCGGCTTCACTGGATGCGACGGAGGAAGCTCTGATGCCTCCACAACCTCTCAACAAGAGGAGGCACCTGCCACTCCTGTCAATGCCAAGCCTGAAAAATTTGACCCTGCCAAAGCTCAAACCGCTGTGCCAGCAGGCCCCACCACAACCATGGTATTTGACACTTACGAGCACGACTTCGGCACCATGGATGAAGGTGACGCAGTGACCCACATCTTCTCGTTCACGAACACTGGCAACGAACCCCTCATTTTGGACAAGTGCAAAGGTTCATGTGGCTGCACGGTGCCTCAGTGCCCCAAAGAGCCCATCGCACCTGGCGCCAGCGGAGAGATTGAAGTCAAGTTCAACTCCAAGGGCAAGAAGAACAACCAGACCAAGACGGTCACGATCAACGCCAACACCGATCCTGGACAAACCATCCTCAAGATCAAGGCGTTTGTGAACCCCGCCGAAACCAAGTAAGCGGTCTTTCCTCGTCGACAAAAAAGGCACCCTGTTGGGTGCCTTTTTTCATGCTCGTGATTTTCACTTCACATCACTCATGCTCCCACTCACTGCAGCAGGGCATCAATGCCTCGGGCAAGTTCGTGGTCTTTTCTCGTCACCACACCACCAGCATCGTGGGTGTGCAATTCAATCCTGACGTAGCTGAATGTGTTCACCATGGTGGGATGATGGGCATGGGATTCGGAAAGGAAGGCCACCCTCGTCATGAAGGTGAATGCTTCTTGGAAGTCCTTGAAACGAAATTCTCGGACCAATCGGTTGTCTCGTTCTGTCCACATGAGCCTGCGAATTTGAGACCAATGTACACGAAAAAAGGCGCGGAAGCCCCTCGCCTTTTTCAGTGGTGTGAATGAATTGCCGGGGTTAAGCCAAGCCCCCTTCGTTGTCACCCGCCTCCGACGATGTGTCTTGAGAGGGCACTTCGGTTGCTCCTGTTTCCACAAACATGAGCAATTCTCTCATCTTTTCGGCCTGCCGAATGTGGCCATTGCGTTCGAATCCGTACGCCACATTGCCGATGAGTCTTCTCACAATGTCCACACTGCCACATGGCCCGCAGTTCTTTTCGTCCACAGGCAACTCCAAGTGACTCAGAAACTCGCTCACCTCAGCTTTGTTGATGACCGTACCCTGACTGAATGGGTTGATGTAAAACAAGACGCCGCCGGGCGTTTGGTTGTCTGGGGCATTGAACTCATGGTGAACATGGTATTCATCGCAGTAGCAAAGAATGAAGTGGTTGGGCAGATTCACCCCATGAATGGGGAGGTTCAAATCTTGCGCCAAACTCAAATACAAGATGCCCAAACCAAGAGGATTGCCTTTCCTTTCTGACATCACCTCGCCCAAAAGGGCCTGGCTGGGATCGGGTTGACCACTTTTGGCATTGGTGAAATGCTCGACATCATACAAGATGTGGTTCAGAATCCGCACCTGTTCTAACGCCGTCAACTCCTCATTCAATTCAAGCCAAACGTTCCGCTTCAACTTGTCGTAGTCTGCACGCAGCGCTTCCATGTCCAAAAGAGGATCGGCAGCTTTGTGCACCCACATCGCCCCCTCCAACGCGCTCTCTGCTCCCGAGTCGAACCAGTCCCGAAGACCGTTGTGGACGAACGCACCATGCAGTCCATCGACCAATTCGTCCATGCGTCTCTCGTGTTCTTCACATCGCGCATGAGCCTCTCGCGATTCAAGCAATGCGGGGAGAACCGAAGTGCCTTTGGCAAGGAGTTGTTCCCGGACGTGGAGGTACACTCCTTCGTCTGGGTCGTCCAACAATTGGATGAGGGCGTGAATTTCGTTGGGTTGCATGTTACAGATTGTGAGGGTGCAGACGTTCTCAAAACTACCCGTGACATTCATGCCTTCCGGAGTGCTCCTCATGCAGTTTTCACATCCGTTGTGTTAATCGCCTCACAATTGCTTGGCCACTCGGAGGTTATCTTCGGTTGATGCAAACGCCCGACACTCCGACCGTGGTGACAGACCGCATGCGACTTGGCTATGCGCTGTGGTTCACCATGGCCTTCTTGCTTGCCATCTGGGGCGTGTTTGTATTGAACGAAACCCTCGAGCTTGGATGGAGAAAGTACGGCGTGCACCCTCGATCTGTTGACGGAATCCGTGGCATTCTCACCTACCCCTTCTTGCATGGAGATTGGGGGCATCTTTGGAACAACACGATGAGTTTCTTCACGCTCAATGGGTTTTTGTTCTACTTCTACCGATCCATTGCATTGCGCGTTTGGCTCTGGCTTTTTCTTTTGAGTGGATCCATGCTTTGGTGCCTTGCGGTTGACGGCAACCACATTGGCGCCAGTGGCCTTATCTATGGATTGGCCGCATTCCTTTTCACGAGTGGCGTGATTCGAAACAACCGCCTCTTGCTTCGAGTCAGTTTGGCCGTAGCCTTTCTTTATGGAGGCATCGTTTGGTGGATGCTGCCCATCGATGATCATGTCTCATGGGAAGGCCACCTGAGTGGCGCCGTGGTGGGGACATTGCTCGCCGTGGCGTTCAAACGGCAAGGCCCCAAGGATCCCGTTTACAATTTTGAACGTGACGACCCCAATGCTCCGCTGCCTGAATGGTGGATGACCGCCCATCCTGACCACCCCGACACCATTGAGCAGCGGAAAGCCGAAGTCTCACGCGCAACCGAGGGTCCTCAAATCAGCACTTCTCACGACGCTGGTCCAACGACGGGAACCCTTCCCCCCTCGTTCACGCCGCCGACAACAACCGGGAAACGACCAGCAGGCGATTGAACTCAGTTGTTGAGCATCACTGGCATCACCAGCATCAGCACATCTTCTCCTGGCTCCTCGGGCTCGCTCGGACGGATGATTCCCGCACGGTTAGGCGCGCTCAATTCGAGGTTCACCTCTTCTGCGGAGAGGTTGTTCAGCATGTCCACCAAGAACTTGCTGTTGAAGCCAATTTCGATGTCCTCCCCGTGGTAACTGCACGCCAGGTGCTCCGTCGCCTCATTGGCAAAGTCCAAATCTTCTGCGCTCACCGTCAGCTCGCTTCCCGCAATGCGCAGTCGCACTTGGTGGGTGGTTTTGTTGGCAAAAATGGCGGCACGTCGGATGGCCTGGAGAAACAATGTCCTGTTGATGGTCATCCGGTTGGGATTGTCCTTGGGGATGACGGCCTCGTAGTTGGGGTATTTCCCTTCGATGAGACGGCACATGATGGTCACGTCATCGAACGTAAAACAAGCGTTGGACTCCGTGAATGAAATGTTGACGGACTCTGCCGCGCTTGCCGCGTTTTTGAGCAAAGTCAACGGCTTCTTAGGCACGATGAACGAGGATGTTTCAGGCGCGGAAGCGTCCGTTCTTGCGTAGCGCACCAGACGGTGTGCGTCTGTGGCCACAAACCTCACGTTGTCGGCATAAAGTTCGAAGAAGATGCCACTCATCACAGGTCGCAAATCGTCGCTTCCTGCCGCAAAGAGCGTACGGTTGATGGCAGAAACGAGTGTGCCTGCAGTCATCTCGACCCCTGCAGCCCCCTCGAGTGCCGGAGCTTGCGGGAACTCATCGGCGTTTGCCCCAGTCAATTTGTATTTGCCGGCGTCACTTGTCAATTCGACCGCGTGCGTGGCTCCATCCACCTTCAATGTCAATGGGATGTCCGGGAACGCCTTCAAGATGTCCAAGAGCATGCGCGCGGGGACAGCGATGGCACCGGTGTCTTCGGTGCGCACCTCCATTTTGGACGACATGGTGGTCTCCAAATCTGAGGCTGTCATGACCAACTCACCTGGCGCCAGCTCAAACAAAAAGTGATCCAAAATGGGCAACGTATTGCTGTTGCTCAACACGCCACTCAACGTTTGGAGTTGACGAAGAAGCTGATTGCTCGAGACGATGAACTGCATGGCTAGAGATTTAGGACTACGAAGATGCCTACGGAGGTCGGTCTAAGGGGCTTGAAAAGCCCACGTTTTATTCACACTTCATCCCCAAATCTAGAGGGACTTCGTCACCCCAATCTTTGCACTGCAAAAAGCGCCTCCAACACCGACTGCACCGAGAGTTCCCATCCGCATTTGAAGTGTCCTTCGGGACAGCGTTTGCGGCCGTGCTTTCCGCAGGGTCGGCAAGGCAGTTCGGTCATGGCTTCGACCACAACATGTTTGGAGGATCTGGGGCCAAACCCAAACCGTGGCACCGTGCTGGTGAACAACGCCACAATGGGCGTGTTCGTTGCCGTGGCCACATGCAATGGTGCACTGTCGTTCGCCACAACGACCTTGGCCATTTGGACTGCGGCCACCAAACCCAACAAGGACAATTCACCCGCAGCATTCGACACATGCGGTCTACCCTCTGCCAACCGTTCGCAAAGCAACCTTTCGCTGGGAGCCCCCAACAGCAAAACAGGCTCGTCAACGTCGTCAAGCAATTTGCCGAATTGACCCTCAGGCCAAGCCTTGGTGGCCCATTGAGAACCAGGCATGACCAACATGACACCACGAGCTCCGACCGTTTCAGCCTCGATCACATGGGCCGCGCTGGGATACAAGCGAGGCTCCCCAGTGGCCTGGCCTCCCGGAACAAAGGAGTCCAACAAGGACCTGTGTCGTTCAACCTCATGCGTGCCATCACCCCAGCGATGAGGCGTGCGATGGGTGAATCGCCACGCGAGAGGGTTGTTGGCGTACCCCACACGCGCGTCCGCCATGCTCAGGGCCGTCAGGATTCCTGACGAAGCATGACGATGAAGGTTCACGACCACGTCGTAGCGCTCCTTGCGAACCATGCGCACCAACCTGCGCCAGTCCTTGCCTTTGATCCGTGGACGCTTGTCCCAAGCCAACATTTTGTCCAGCCAAGGATGCCCCTCGAACAACGCGTCCATGGGCTTTCGGACCAGCATGTGAATGCGGTCCTCGGGATGGGCCGCATGCCACGTCTCCATGGCCGAAGTGGCCAAGATGACGTCGCCCAAGAAGGCCGTTTGAATGAAAAGGACTTTGCGGCTCATGTGCCGAATTTACACGGCCACGTCGTGCTGTCGCAACGCTTCTGTCAAGGAAGTTTTTCGGTCGGTGCTCTCTTTGCGCTCTCCGATGATCAAGGCACAGGGTACCTGATACGTTCCAGCTGGAAACGTTTTGGGACGTGTGCCCGGTATGACAACGGCTCTTGCTGGAACCTCACCGCGCGTTTCGATTGCCTCAGAACCTCGAACATCCAAGATTGGCGTGCTCGCGGTCAAGACCACATTCGCGCCGAGCACAGCCTCCTTGCCAACACGCACTCCCTCCACCACGATGCAACGCGAACCAATGAATGCACCATCTTCCACGATGACGGGTGCTGCCTGCAAAGGCTCAAGCACCCCGCCAATGCCAACGCCGCCGCTCAAATGCACGTCGGCACCAATTTGGGCACAAGATCCTACAGTGGCCCAAGTGTCCACCATGGTTCGCTCCCCGACATAGGCGCCAAGGTTCACGTACGAGGGCATCAAGATGCAATCTTTGGCAACGTGGGCGCCATAGCGCACCACCGCATGCGGCACGACGCGCACACCCGCTGCAGCATACCCTTTTTTAAGCGGCATTTTGTCATGAAACTCAAACGGCCCCACTTCCATGGTCGTCATGGATTGAATCGGGAAATTCAGAAGGACTGCTTGTTTGACCCACTCGTTGACCTTCCAAACGCCTTCTCCTTCTGGCTCAGCCACCCGCAATGTGCCCTCGTCGAGCCCCTTCATGACCTCTGCAATGGCATTCCGAACCTCGGTTTGCTTCAGCAATTCCCGGTCCTGCCAAGCGGCTTCAATCACAGTTTGGAGGTTGTTTTTGTTCATGCTGCGAAGGTAGCGTGACGGGCTGCACTAACTTGCCTTCATGGGCAGACTTCTCGGACTCGATGTGGGTGCACGACGCACCGGAATGGCGGCCACCGATGAGCTCCAACTCATTTGCTCTCCCCTGAAGACGATTGAAACGGATTTGCTCGCTGCGGAGATTGAGCACATGCACGCCGAGGCTCCGTTCGACGCCATCGTTGTGGGCAAACCCAACCTGATCGTGGGCACAGACACGCACGCCACATCGGTCATCACCGACCTCGTGACCAAACTGACCAAGAAGTTCCCTTCGCTGCCAATTCACTTCGTTGACGAAAGCCACACCAGCGCCGAGGCGTCTGTCATTCAGAGGACGGGTGGCATGAAAAAATCACGGCGTCGAGAAAAAGGCAGCCTCGACGCCATTGCGGCTAGCTTGATCCTGCAACGGCACCTGGATGCCCAGAGCTACTTGTGAGCTTCGCAGTCAGTCTTCTCCTTTGAAGACTTCCACTGTTTTTTGTTCTCGCACAAGGTCTGTGAACCTGCCCTCGTAGCGTGTGGCGCGAACGATGTGATTGTCCACCCAGTGGTAATTGCCTCCGCGAGGTTTGCCCATCAGCAAGCCGTGGTACCTGAATCCATGCTTGTTCAACCACGTTTCTGTGACCTCACGATGCTCTTCTGTCCGCGACGTGAAAAACGTGATGATGTGCCCCTCGTCGTGCCATTTGTTGAGCGTCTCCAAGGCATCCGCAAATGGAGCGCAAGTCGCCATCCGCTCGGGCTCTTCGTTGGGCACATCCTCGGTGATGGTCCCATCGATGTCGATCAAATAGTTCTTGACTCCCTCGGGCAATTGGGGAGACGCTGTCAACCCTTGTTCGTCGAGCGCAGGCTGGAGGTTGTGTGTTGAATCTGACATGAAGGCGGCAAAACTATCCTCCCCTTCAATGTCATCCTAATTTCTGTCGGCTGAGTTTTCCGGCGCGTCTTTGTCGTGTGCTTCTTGCGGAACAAAAGACCAAACCACGGCCTCAACCCCGACCCCACGATCTAGCCAAGCCTGATTCCAACCGGCCCAATTGCCACCCGACAGCACGTGCCAATTCGCCCATCGATCCTGAGGTTTGCCGTCTCGAATGAGACTTGCATGGGCCTGTCGCGCGCGCGCCCACTCCTTGGCACGCGTCCCCTTCAGGGCGCGACGCACTTTCGTCATCCACTGTCCCCAAGCTTTGTTGGTTGCAGCCGTGAATGCGGCGGTGGGACCTTCGAGCGCAGGCGCTTCCTTCAACACCCACTCCAATTGACGTGCCTGCCATTGCCTCAACTCCATTTGTTGGCTCTCCAATTCAGGCCCCAATTCTTCCAACCACCGATCCAACACCCATCGGTCCCAGTCCTGTGCGTGCATCCATCCATGCTCCAGCTTCCACCCAAGCTCAATGGCTTGTGGGGAAAACACAACGGCATGGTCACGCATTCTCAAGGCAGGAAACGTCATGCCAAACTCGGCAAAAACAGCGGGCAGCTGGTGCCAATATCCCCACTCTCCTGGACCGACCACAACAGCAATGCTGTGCAGCAGCCATTCTTGATACAGGGGCCTCAAGAGCACACCTGGACTGCACTGTCGGGCATTTTTTTTGGCCCACGTTGACCAGTCTTCATCGGCAGAGGCAACCTGAAGTCCTCCTGCCAGCCAACCGCTTCCGTCTTCAGATTGAACGACACCAGCACGACCGGCTTCACCGTCCATCCAAAACACGTTGTTTCTTCGAACATGAGCTGGCCCTGTCATTTCCTCTCGACCTTCCAAAGCACTGTGAACGCCACGACCTTCAAATTCGGCAGCCCACAAGTCCGAAGCATGGGTTTTCAGCGCGGGATCGTCTGCATCAAACACCAGCAAACCTTCGTGAGCGTACCATCGATGCAGCCAACGCCTCATCAAACCTGAAAGCGTTTCGCCTTGGGCCGATGCCGTTCGAAATTCTTCCAACACGTCATCCACGATGCTGGTCTCAGACAAGTCCTCCACCCACGCAGACAGGACCGCTTCGACGCCCTCCAAACTTCGATGACCCACGGGATGCGGACGGTCCAGGCCCATGGGCCTCCAACGATGTGTGGCCGTCTCGCCTTCCAAGGTGGACACTTCTTGCCAATCGTGGTCTTCGGTCGCCATCCAAAACAAGGGAACCACTGGAATGCCGGCCTCCTCAGACAACGCTCGCGCCGTCCTGATGGCCGACAGAATTTTATGGTGGAAGAAGGCTGGCCCTCCGGCAAGAACCAACTGGTGCCCTGCCGTGACAACGCGACACTTGTCGTTTTGCAAACTTGCAAGGGTGGCAGGCGGCTCAAGACCAACTTCTGAATATTGCCTCGCAAGCGAATCGAACACAAGCTCTCGGGCTTCACGCGGCCAGGCAGAAGATGCATCAGGTTGCTCACTCCACCCTGTCCATTTTCCGCCAATGCCCTGAGGCAGTGAGCCAGGCCAAGCCGACAACGGTTGGGACGTCCACATCGAATTCAGAGGATCACAGCCACGAACCCACGACGCTTGTCCATACGTTCGCCGTTGGCGTCCATGATGATTGCCGTCCAAGGATACACCCCTGGTTCACATGTTGCGCCGCTTGGCAGTGTCCCCGTCCAACCGTGGTCAAAGGAAGACGCCATTTGGCCTGACCACACAGCATGCCCGGTGCGATTGAAAATCAACACCTCGGCAGTCACCCCCTCAGGCATAGACCAGTGCCAGTCGTCATTCAGCGCGTCTCCGTCCGGGGTGAACGCGTTGGGAATGAACAACCCTTCCAATTCGGTCTCTTCGGGAAGCGGCTGAACGCCTTGTTCTCCCTCAAGTGACAGCTCGGGCATGTATGGCTGAATGGTAAAACGGTCGACGAAGTAGTAGGCCATGTCCCTCGAACCCACTTCTTCCCTGCGAATTGTTGGGTCCCCTCCGAAAAGACCAAATGTGAAATGCCGAAACGGCTCCTCAGCCCGGAATACAAACGCCACTTCTCTCCAATTTCTGTCGTAAAATGCCTCTTCAATGGTGAACTGGGTTGGCAACAGCAGTTGCTCATACCCCTCTTGGTTGGGCGGAGTCACTGAACAATGGATGCCCAAACCGCTAACCCCGAGGCCAGCGTTGACCCAATCGTGCACACGACCTGAAGTCAACATGAAGGTCATTCGGTACTCCTGGCCCACTTCAAGTGGATTGGAAAACGAACCCACAATGTACTCGTGACGGGAGACCGCTTCTTCCGTGTATGCTATGAATCCTGCAAGGGCATCCCCTTCAAACGGATTGACCTTGGCCAAAGGCGTTTGTGGCAAATCCCCCGCACCTTCTCCTGCAGTGTGATAGAAATCAGGTGAGGCCAGTTGACTGCCTGCGTTTCCCCAAGATTCAAGCAGCCCAAATTGACCTGTGGCTGTTGGAAGGCTTTCTGAAACCTCGAAGCTCCGGTTGTTGATCCGAACTTGCCCCCAACCCAGCGACAGGGACAGCACCCACACAGCAAGGGTTGCGGCCACTTTTGGGAACGATTGGACAGGCTTGAGCGTGAACAAGGTCATCCTTGGCAAGGTACGTAAGAATGGATTCACCTTCGGGTTGGCGACACCAAGAGCATCACGCGGGCGCCCCACGATTTGCCCGAATCGGCGAACATGGAAAGCCTCAGCTGACTTGCCGAGCGTCGTCCGCGATGACTCATGCCCACATCGGCCAGGGCTCCCACCTCCAAGCGAAATCGATGGGAGATCCACCCCGCTTTGACATAGGTGTCCTCAGCCATCGTGCCCTGCCATGTGGCCGGGTCCGACGGTGAAGCAAGCTGCCAACTGGCGGGACGCAGCACGGTCATTGAACCAGCCAACCAGAGGTGCCAAGAAGCCGAGGAGACACGCTCCCAATTCCCTCCAATCCGCAGGGCATGACCTGCGGAAATCGGCGCAAATAATGTGTCGCGCTCAAAGGCCAAACTGTCCGGAATGAGCACCACTTGCCTCAGTCCCGGCGACGACATCGTGTGATCGCTCTCATCGACCACCCAACCTTTGACATGAGGGGAAATTTGGGACTCTGAGAGTTTCCACGGTTGGTGGTATGTGCAATGCACACCCCACCTGCCATTCTTGCCAGAGTGTCGCCGTTCCATTCGGAAGAACGGCCTTGTCGTGGCCATTGCCGCAAGCGGCACATTCGCATTTTCAAAGCCTTGGAGCCGTGTCAAATCCATGCCCGCACCAAACCACCAGTCCACTCGGGCAACCGGCGAATTGGCAACCAAAGTATCAACTGCAACTTGGGCTTGATAAGCCACCCTTGAGCCGTTCACAACAAGGGTGTCGCGAGGAATACTCCCGTCCACGCCCGTCGAGGCAGACGCCCACTGGATGGGCCATGCCAAACAGACAAAGCACGTAAATTCAACGCTCCGAACAACGATGTTTTGGGGGGTCCTCCACTTCATTTTGGAGGAAGAAAGTTACTGCTTAAGCTTCAACGTCCCTTTCAAACGAACGGTGTCGTTTTGAATCTGGGACGATTGGATCGGAGTGCGATTCAAGTCCAGCTTGGCTGGGATGGTTGTGGACTCAAGTCCGGTCATCACCTCAAGCCTGGCACGGTCAATGACTTCCACTTGCGTTTGAACAGGGGCTTGCGGAGCCTTTCTGGCGACTTCCACCTGACCCGGTTCATTGATTTCTTCGCCGGACAGTGTGGCCTCAACCGTCTCCTTCAAAGAAGGCTGCGTTGCAGGTTCATCAAGACGTTCCGAGTTGACCTCAACGGGAAGAGGACTGGACGACTGTTGGGACCCGTCTCCTGAGGTCATCCACAGAGACGCAATCACAACGCCTCCCGCAATGGCCGCGGCAACCCACGGAGTGCGGTTGGCGTTGGTGGCATGAGGCGTTTGCGCATCCAGCGCTTCCCAAACGCGAGCCTCAAGCCCCTCGGGCGGGGTTTCTTCAGCAGCATTCAACATTGCACGCAACTCAGACTCATGCTCTGCCCATGGCGCTTCGCCTGGGCCGAGGGGGGGCATGTCTTTGAACTGAGCTTTCATGGTCAGGGTGTAAGTGAATGGTGACTCGGTCGGGGTTCGTTGTCGATGGAAGAACGTTGGCGTGTGGAGATGGTTGCTTGAATGGTCACTTTTTTTCAGCGTCGGGCAAATCCGTGGTCGGAGTGGCGCGCCTGGACATCGCTCCGAGGAATGCCTGGAGCTGTTTTCGGCCTCTGGACAATTGACTTTTCGAGGTGTTGACATCCACGCCCAACATCTCCGCAATCTCCTTGTGGGAGTAGCCGTCTACGAGGTACAACTGCACCACTGTTCGGTACCCTTTGGGCAAGGCGGCCATGGCGGTTTGGATTTCTGACATGGTGAAATCCGCTTGCTTTGAGGCAGCCAAATCCAATGGTGTCGCCAAGGTCTCCGTCACATCGTCGTGGTAACGATGCTTGAGGTTCCTTCGGTAGTGGGTGATGGCCGTGTTGACCGTGATCCTCCTGACCCATCCTTCAAAGCTGTTGAACTCCTTGAATTTGGCCAAATGCCTGAACACCTTGACCCAACTCTCCTGAGCGATGTCTGCGGCCTCATCTCGGCTGTCGGTGTACCTCAGTGCTGTGGCAAAAACCTTGGACGCGAAGCGACGATAGAGGGCGGTTTGGGCACTCCGCTCCTCGGACTTGCATCGCTCCAACAGGTCTTTCAATTCTTGATCCATTGCTCTCCGCCTCTGGAAGGTCAGTCAAAATCTGACGCGTCCATGCCTAACCAAGACAACGCAGCACCCGAAAAAAGTTGCATTTGGTCTTGTTCATCCAAATTCATTGACTCCATGAATGCACCGAATTCAAGGTCGCCAAGCGGGAAAGGATAGTCCGTCCCCATGCAGATGCGATTGGCCCCTTGCAACTCCAATATGAAACGGAGCAGTGCCTCGTCGTGGGTGATGCTGTCCACCCAAAATTGACCGAGGTACGCATCCGGCGGTGTGGGGTTGTCGAGCGCCACGAGGTCAGGACGACATGCGTGGCCATGCTTGATGCGCCCCAAGGTGGGCAAGAACGAACCGCCTGCATGGGAGAACATCACCCTCAAGTTGGGACATTTGTCCAGCACACCTGCAAAAATCATGGAGCATGCCGCACGGCTGGTCTCGGCAGGCATGCCCACCAACCAAGGAAGCCAGTAGCGCTCCATGTCGGACTTGCCCATCATGTCCCAAGGGTGGATGAACAAGGCCATGTTCAACCGTTCGCAAGCCTCATAAAAGGGCATGAACCTTGGATCACCCAAATTGAGTCCGTTGATGTTGGAGCCGATTTGAACGCCGCGATGCCCTTGTTTGGCGGCATCTTCGAGCACAGCAATGGCCACCTCCGTGTCTTGCATCGGCACCGTGGCAAGACCAACGTAATGCCGAGGGTGAGCTTGGACCAATTCTGCGATGTGGTCATTCAAAAACCGTGAAAGATCTGCGGCATGCTCGGATTTGGCCCAATAGGAGAACATGACTGGGATGGTGGAAACCACCTGCACTTGCACCCCTGCCTTGCCATACTCTTCAATCCGTTCCTCGGCATCCCAACAGTTGGACGCAACTTCTCGAAAGAAGTGGTCGTCGCGCATCATGTTGGCGTATCCAGGACGACTGACCTCGAGATGAATGAACCCTCCGTATCCGAATCGCTCGGACCATTTGGGCATGATGCGTGGAAGGATGTGGGTGTGGCTGTCAATTTTCAACATGGCGAGATCGTTGCGCGCGGCGCCACAAGTTACAGGAAGTCCGTCCGGTCGATGCGATGTGGCGTCACTCCTTCGACACGCGGCGCAGGTCCAGCCTGTTCACTGGATGAATTCGCCAACCTTGGACCTTGTCCGAAAGGATGTGGGTGACTTCGTCATGGAACAATGGAATCACAGGCATGCTCGAGTGGACAATGCTGTCCAATTGAGCGTAGGTCGACAGCCTGGCCTCTCTGTTCTCGGTTTCCGTCAAGGCATCCATGAATAGTCCCTCGAAGACGTCATCCTTGAAATGCGTGTAGTTGGGTCCCCCTGGTGCAAAATTGGCTTCAACAAACAGACCCAAAAAGTTCTCGGCGTCCGCGTGGTCGGCCAACCACGACTTGTAAAACATGGCGCACTCCCCTTGCGCCACCCTTTCGCGATGCACCGATGCGGGCACAACATCCACCTTGACGTCCAAACCTACGCTCGCCCAGTCATGCTGAAAAGCAGCGCACATGTCAACGTAGTCGGACGTGGTGCTCAACACGATTTCACCCACGCCCGCCCCACCGGGATAACCTGCATCAGCCAGCAACGCTCGTGCCTGGGTGAGGTCTTGGGCAACCGGATGAGCAGCCTTCAGACCGAGCATCGTGGGCGGCACGAAATGATCCGTGGGCGTGACGGCGTTGCGGCGAAGGTGTTTGGCCAATCCATGCCGATCCAACGCCAAACTCATGGCTGTTCGCACACGCGGGTCGCGCAACGCCTCCGGGGTGCCCAAGCCATCGAGTCGAATGCCGAGGTAGTCGGTCTTCAAGAAAGGACGGTGCTCATGTCTCAATGTGGGTTCAAATCGGGCCCGCAACGCCCCTTCTTCGTCCAACAGCGTTTCCATGTATGCGGGATGCAAGCCGCTGATGAAGTCGTATCGCCCTTGGGTCAACCCCAAAAACTCTGCCCCCATGTCTTGGACCACATCTACGTGAATGGCCTCGAGGTAAGGCAGCCGGTTGCCCTGCTCATCGCGCTCCCAATAGCGCTCGTTTCGATGCATGACGAGCCCTGCATCAGGCAACCACCAGGCCAGTTCAAATGGGCCAGAACCGAGGGGGTGGTTTCTCAAGTCTGAACTCGACTTCTGGAGCGCCTCGCTGTCGACGACGCTGCCGTAAGCCGTGGTCAACAACCCTAGAAAAGGCGGATAAGGCTTGGTCAATTGAATGTCCACAGTGCTGTCGTTGACCGCCACTATGCCTTCCGGCTTGACCGCATCCAAAATCCAGCCTCCAGAGGAAATGACGGAAGGGTGCCTCAAACGTTCAAGCGACACCACCACATCCTTCGCAGTCAGCGGCTTGCCAGTGGTGAAGTAGACTTCGTCCCTGAGCACGAACCGGTAGGTCAAGGTGGAATCGTCGAACGCCCAAGAGCTCGCAAGGCACGGGACCACCTCCAACTCCGTGGTCAACTCGACAAGCCCGTCGTACAGTTGATCCACCACCCACATGTGCTCCAAACTGCGCGCTGCCGCAGGATCGAGACTTGTGATGGCCGCGCTTTCGTTGTAGCGAAACACCCTGGGGTCGTCCAGTGCTGTGCCCTCCATGCAACCTGTGATTAGACAAGCCAATGTCATCGCCCAAGCGACAAGAACAAAGGGGCCGGTTTTGGGATTGTTTGTCACAGAAGCCAAGGTACGCGGCGGTACCTTTGCGCCAAGCAAATTGTCATGTCCTTGCATCCACATATTCACGTCAGTTTTCAGCACGCCATTTGGACCTTGTGCCTGGCTGCATTGGGGGTCTCCACATGGGGCCAAACCTTCACCGTGAGCGGGCGGGTCACCGACGCGGCCACAGGGGAATACGTTTTGGGCGCCAATGTGCTGGATGTCAAACAAGGTAAAGGGGTCTCCACAAACATCTATGGCTTTTACAGCATCACGCTTCCACAGCGTCCGTCGGAATTGACCTGCACGTTCATCGGCTATGCTGCCAAGTCCAGGTCCTTCGATGGAACCCAAGACGTGGTTTGGGACGTTGAACTCGCGGCCCAATCGGTCGAGGTCGATGCCGTTGAAGTGGTAGGTACGGCAGGTGCCAACACCCAAAGCACAGACTTGGGCAAGGCTGAAATTTCCATGGCCACCATCCAACGGCTCCCCGCTTTGATGGGCGAAGTCGACGTGCTGAAAGCCATCCAAATGTTGCCTGGCATTCAATCTGCAGGCGAGGGCAACAGCGGGTTTTACGTTCGCGGTGGCGGCCCCGACCAAAATCTTCTTCTGCTGGACAATGCGGCCATCTACAACGCAAGCCATTTGTTTGGCTTTTTCAGTGTGTTCAATGCAGATGCCATCTCTTCCGTGGAGGTGTACAAGGGGAGCATGCCTGCGCGGTTTGGAGGACGGGTCTCCAGCGTGCTCGACCTTGGATTGAAGGAAGGGAACCGCAAGGAACTGAAAGGCAGCGGCGGCATTGGGTTGATCAGCAGCAGGCTGACCCTGGAAGGGCCGGTGAAGAAGGGCGTCTCCAGCTTCATTGTCTCTGGCCGGCGCACCTACATTGATGTGCTGACCAAACCTTTCGTCGAGAACACCCAAGCGGCAGGGTCTGGTTATTACTTCTACGACCTCAATGCCAAATACAACCATCGGTTCTCCCCCAAAGACGAAGTCTTCTTGTCTGGCTACTTTGGACGGGATGTCTTCAGCTTCAACAGCGCGGATGCTGGATTTGGCGCCTCGATTCCATGGGGCAACGCAATGGTCTCGTCTCGGTGGAACCACGTCGTCAACGACAAGCTCTTCTTGAATGTGAATGCTTCCTACAGCAATTACGAATTCTCGTTTGAGTCCGGGCAAGACGACTTTCAATTTGGCTTTGAGTCCGGGGTTGTGGATTGGTCTCAAAAGGCCCAGCTCAGCTGGTACCCCAACCTGCGACACGAGGTGCGTGGAGGACTGGACCACGTGTTTCACGAATTCGTCCCGACGTCCTTCTTCTTCACCCAAGGGGACGAATCGTTTGATTTTGGGGAGGCAACAGTGGCCTACAGCCATGAAAGTGGGGCCTACCTCGAAGACATTTTCGATGTGTCCGATGCCCTTCGTGTGAACGCAGGGGTTCGATACAGCGACTTCAGGCACGTCGGCGAGTTCACGCGCATCGTCCCGGGATCGAACCTCTTGGAGCCTGCGGACACCATTCGCTACGAGCGAGGCGACTTGGTTCGGCGCTACGGCGGCTGGGAGCCCCGCCTAAGTGCGCGGCTGAAAACGGGACCAAGGACCAGTGTCAAAGCCGGTTGGTCCATCAATTACCAGTACGTTCACCTTGCTTCGTTGTCTGCCACAACGACCCCCACCGACGTTTGGGTGCCAAGTTCTGATTTGGTGCCCCCACAACGCGGCAGGCAGATCAATGCTGGATTCTTCGCAGACCTCGGCCCCAACCGCGAATGGGAGTGCTCGGTCGAATTGTACCACAAGGACCTCGACAACCTCGTGGAATACGCGGAGAACACCCGGCCAGACCAAAACATAGGTACGAATCCAGACAACAACCTCGTGTTTGGGGAGGGCAGCTCGTACGGTGCCGAGTTGTTCGTGAAGCGCAAGTTTGGGGAACTCAACGGCTGGGTCGGTTACACGTGGAGCAAAACCGACAGGGTGTTTGAGGACCTCAACAACGGCAACCCCTTCCCTGCCAAATTCGACCGCCGTCACGACCTGAGCGTGGTGGTGGATTGGACGCCGAACGAGCGCTGGAACTTTGGGGCCATCTTCGTTTACGCGACGGGCAACTCCCTCACTTTGCCCGTCCAGCGCTACTTCCTTGAAGGCCTGGTGACCGATGTGTACGGCTCTCGAAATGGATACCGACTCATCCCCTATCACCGCGCAGATTTGAGTGCGACCTATTTCCCCAAGAAAAACGACGACCCCGGCAGGAAGGTGGAGCGGCGTTGGGTCTTCAGCGTTTACAACGTCTACAATCGGGCCAACCCCTACTTCCTGTTTTTCGACAACGAGGGGGATCTGTTGGAAGGCACCTTGGACATTCAGGCCAAACAAGTGAGCCTTTTCCCCATTTTGCCTTCGATTTCGTGGAACTTTGCGTTCTGACGCACCCACGATGAAATCTCTGTTTTCACTCAATCCAATGATTTGGCGCTACCGCTGGCGCCTGCTGCTGGGAATCGTCTTCATCGTGCTGACCAACGTCTTCGCCGTATGGGCACCTTCGATGATTGGTGAGGGTGTGAATGCGCTGAACGAGGCCAACCGAGACTTTTTGGCGCCCTTGTCTGAAGGGGTACCGATGGAGCAGCTTGCGAATCAAAAGGTCGCCGTGCCGGGTAACTTGAGGACACTCGCGGGGTGGTTCGGTGCCGAAGACCTCGCTCCGACAATGCCGGAATCCCGACAGGATGTGCTGGACATCGTGGTTTGGATCGGGTTGATGCAGGCGGGATTGTTCCTTTTGGCCTACCTCATCAAAGGCGTGTTCTCCTTTTTGACCAGGCAAACCATCATTGTGATGAGCCGCTTGGTTGAATGCGACTTGAAAGGCAAAATCTATGGGCATTACCAGCGTCTGGATGCCACTTTTTACAAGGAACAAGACACCGGAGATTTGATGAATCGCATCAGCGAGGACGTCAGCAACGTGCGGATGTATTTGGGCCCGGCAATCATGTACTCGCTCAACCTAGCAGTGCTGGTGAGCATGGTCGTTGGGGTGATGTTGTACATCGACCCTGTCCTGACGCTTTTCGCACTGTTGCCCCTGCCGTTGATGTCCGCAGGCATTTACTTCATCTCCGCCAACATCCACCGCAAGAGCGACGCCAAGCAACAAGCCCAAAGTGCCGTCTCGACGTTTGTCCAACAACACATCGCCGGGATGCGTGTCCTGAAGAGCTTCCACCGCGAGCGCGCTTCGGCGGCGCGCTTTGATGTCGAGACAGACCATTACAAAATGCGCGTCCTCGACTTGGTAAAGGTCGAGGCCATGTTCATGCCGCTCATCGTCTTGCTGGTGGGTTTGAGCACCATCCTAACTGTCTATGTCGGCGGACATCGCGTGGCCAATGGCGACCTCGATTTGGGACACATCTTTCAATTTGTGTTCTACGTCAATTTGCTCACGTGGCCCTTTGCTTCTGTAGGTTGGGTGACCTCGTTGGTCCAAAAAGCGGAGGCCTCGATGGCACGGATCCTCGATTTTCTCGACGCCAGGCCATCTGTCCAATCACCTGACCAAGATGCCCGCACCACTCCCCTTTCCACATCCCCTGCATTGGTTTTCGACCGCGTGTCTTGGACGTATCCTGAAACGGGCATTGAAGCGCTGAAAGAAGTGAGCTTTGAAGTTCGTCCTGGTGAAACCATTGGCATCACAGGACGCACAGGAAGCGGTAAATCCACGGTGTTGCAATTGGCCATGCGCATGATGGACCCCTCAAGGGGTAGCGTGGTCTTGGACGAAACTCCCCTTCCAAAATGGGAACTCGAGGCCTTGCGCAACCACTTGGGTTACGTGCCACAGGACGTGTTTTTGTTCAGCGACACCATCGGGAACAACATTGCCTTTGGACTGCGTGAGAACACACCTTCTGAGCGAAGGGTTCAGCAAGCCGCTGAAGACGCTGGGGTGGCCAAAGACATCCTGGCATTTGAACGTGGTTTCGACACGATTCTGGGAGAACGTGGCGTGAACTTAAGCGGTGGCCAAAAACAACGCGTGAGCATTGCAAGGGCCCTGATCAAGCGTCCCGACATCCTGCTGCTGGACGATTGTTTGTCGGCCGTTGACACCGAGACGGAAGAGCGCATTCTCGACGCCATTCACCGGCAAAAAAGCGCATGCACCCTCATGGTCAGTCATCGCCTGGCTTCATTGCGCGGCGCCGACCGCATCCTCGTCTTGGATGAAGGGAAATTGGTGGAGCAAGGCACTCCCGAAGAGCTGCTCAGGGCCGGAGGTTTGTACGCCACCATGCACGAGCAACAGCAAGGTGAAAGCTTGAATCCTTGACGCCCCGTCTCATGCTCAGTTGCACGGTGCGCTGAACACGATGAGCCAATTGAGCAAATCTTGAACGTCGACATCGTCAGAGCTGTCCATGCTGGCTGTGCAGCCCTGCGTGCATCCAAAGTTGGAGAGCATGTAGAGCAGGTCACTCGTGTTGCGGTTGCCATCACCATTGAAATCGCCCGGACATGGCGACAGTTCGATGGTGTCAATGGTCCCGTTGCAATCGTTGTCCAAGCCTTGAGCGGAAGATGGAGCCCCAGGGTGCATCTCTGGTTCATAGTCATTGCAATCCCCATTGAGCAGAACTCGGCCCAACAGCGGAATGCAACTCATCACAGCGGGCTCGTAGTCAGAACCAAACCCATCTCCGTCTTGGTCAATGTACCATGACAATTGGGCTGTTTCCTCATCCGTTTCACCGTCGCAATCGTTGTCCCAGCCGTCGCACAGCTCAGGCGCAGCGGGGTATGTATTGGCATTCCAGTCTTGACAATCCAACGGCGAAAGGGACACCCCCGCCCCCTCCTCACAACCCCAAACAGGTTGGTTGGGATTGCCAAACCCGTCTCCGTCTGAATCGACATACGTTCCCGACCAATCTTGGACATTTCCGAGAATGTCGAGGCTCCATGTCGAGCGTTGGGACTGCAACTGCAACCGCGGCGGCACCCCATCGATGCCGTGACCCTGGAAGGTGATTGACGTGACCCCAGCCTCGTTCACTTCCCATTGCGTTGGTGAGCCTGGCGCAAAGACGACCCCCTCCACCTCCACCGTCACTGGAAATGCCCAACCAGGCATCAAGTCCAAACCCATTTCCCATGAAGTGACGGACGAATCCGACGCGCATGGTGGCATAAGAATGACATCAGACAACGTTGCAAATTGAGGTTTGACCACCCACAACCCTTGTTCAATGGAAGTGTATGCAAGCACCCCTTCCTCGGGCAACATCACATGGGACCACGCGCCTTGAAACCCTGGCTCATTTCCATCGTCCAACGGGTCGAAATGACCTCGCTCTTCAAGAATTGGCAGGCTGGGCCATGCGTCACTCAGCATCCGCAAACCCGCCCTGTAATTGCTTTGAAACAACCACTCCCCATGGTTGTATTGATTGTGATCAGTGGCGTTCACTGAAGCCTCAAACGATTCGGCCACCACTGGGGCGTCCAAATCGGTCAAATCGAACACCAACGTGCGTGTGCCGCCTCCTTCATTCAACTCGTCGAGTTCGTCCCCAAAAAACGCATGATCGTGCGTCTCAGGAACCCACACCTGATGACCGTAATGCGGTGTGTCGTAGGAAGCCGAGCCGATCGAGGTCACATCGGCGGGGTCGCTGATGTCCAAAATGTTGAATCCTGAAGGCCCCGACGTAAACAACACCAATTTCCCAAAGTGCTCCTCATCCGGACCGCTGTATTTCACGGCGTGGGCATCGTGAATGTACCCCCACTCACTTGCGCCTCCGAGCAACTGTGGCG
>JBELLK010000067.1:2821-4653 GCA_042088625.1 Flavobacteriales bacterium | reverse complement strand
ACCACCGATGGCTCAGATGGCTTTAGTGTCGAGTCGTTCGTCGGTGCGTCATGGTTTGTCTTGGGCTCTGCGACCAATGGTCTTGGTGATCAGGATCAAAGGGTTTTGGTCATGCAAATCACCACTGGGGGCGAAATTTCTGGTCAGTTGAATTACCAGGTGTTCCCGCTGGGCAATGGTTCGGAAGAACAGCGAATCAGCACATCATTCAATGGTGCTGGAATCTTTGGTGAAAGTCAGTCTGGTGTTGGCAATGCTTGCGGTTGCACAGACCCAACAGCCACAAATTTTGATCCTGCGGCAGAGTACGATGATGGGTCCTGTGAGTTTTTGTCTGGGTGCACCGACGAGGCTGCATGCAATTACAACCCTGACGCTTTGGAAGACGACGGTTCTTGCTTGGAGTTGGATGAGTGCGGTGTGTGCGGCGGCCCAGGTGCTGTATTTGAGTGTGGTTGCAATGGTGTGGAGCCCGGTGCTTGCAATTGCGATGGCGATGTCATCGACGATTGCGGTGTTTGCGGTGGTCCAGGCATTCCAGAAGGAGCTTGCGATTGTGAAGGAAACATCGCTGACGAATGTGGTGTTTGCGGCGGGGACGGCATCACTTGCATCGAGGGTTGTACAGATCCGGCTGCCTGCAACTTCAATCCAGCCGCAGTGGTCGATGACGGTTCATGCGAAGAATTGGATGAGTGTGGCGTTTGCGGTGGTCCAGGCATTCCAGAAGGAGCTTGCGATTGTGATGGAAATGTTGAGGACGAGTGCGGCGTGTGTGGAGGGCCTGGGATTGTTGCGCCAGCATGTGATTGCGCTGGCAACGTGGCCGACGAATGTGGCATCTGTGGCGGCGATGGATCAACTTGTGCGGAGGGCTGTACAGATGCAACTGCCTGCAATTTTGATCCTTCAGCGGTCATCAACGATGGTTCATGCGAATACGAGTCCTGCTCGGGTTGCACCGATCCAGCTGCATGCAATTACGATGAAGATGCGACCATCAACGATGGGTCATGCGAGTACGAGTCGTGCTCGGGTTGTACCGCTCCTGAGGCGTGCAACTACGATGAAAACGCGACCATCGACGATGATTCTTGCGATTACAGTTGTTTGGGTTGCACCGATCCTGAGGCGTGCAATTATGACGAAGACGCCACCATTGATGATGGATCTTGTGAAGACTTCTTGATCGAGGATGCATTCGAGCTTGACATCTCCGCTTCTTTGACTTCCGCCCAAACGGCTTCAGCCACAGCATTCTCTGGCCTTGAAACACTGACAGACGCGACTTTCACGCTTGATTTCTCTGGACAGGGAGGTTCGTACCCAGCCGACATGATGGTGTACATCTATGCTCCCAATGGCAACTGCATCGTTTGGGGTGGATGGAACGTGATGCCGATGGGCGATTGCGAAGACGAAGGAACTGGGGTTGGCAACGCGTGGCCGCAGAACTGGAACACCACCGCTGCAGGTGAGTACACATATGAACTCGACTTGATGTCCAACAATTTGGGGGGGTCTGGCGAATGGATCCTGACCATCCAAAACGGTTGGACTGGAGGTGGCACGGCCAACTACGAACTGAATGTGTTGTTTGAGGGCATTGCCATTGCCTGCGACTGTGACGGCAACGTTCTCGACGAATGTGACGTTTGTGGTGGTCCTGGTGCGATTTATGAATGTGGTTGCTACGACATTCGGGAAGGGGAGTGTGATTGTGAAGGCAATGTGTTGGACGAATGTGGCGTTTGTGGTGGCGACGGTTCAACTTGTCAGGGCTGCACTGATCCTGAGGCCTGCAACTACGACGAGACGGCCACGGTCGACGA
>JBELLK010000067.1:0-2721 GCA_042088625.1 Flavobacteriales bacterium | reverse complement strand
AGGGCTGCACTGATCCTGAGGCCTGCAACTACGACGAGACGGCCACGGTCGACGATGGCACTTGCGACTTCAGCTGCTATGGCTGCACTGACGCTGAGGCTTGTAACTACGACGAGACGGCCACGGTCGACGACGGCACTTGCGACTACAGCTGCTATGGTTGTACTGACCCTGAAGCCTGCAACGGATGGGAGGAAGCCACGATTGATGATGGTTCTTGCGATTACAGTTGCTACGGCTGCACAGACCCAGATGCCTGCAATGTTGACGAGGAGGCATATCTAGACGACGGCACTTGCGACTACAGCTGCTTCGGATGCACTGATGCTGAGGCGTGCAACTACGACGAGACGGCCACGGTCGACGACGGTACGTGTGAGTACGACTGTGACGGCTGCACGGACCCGAACGCCTGCAACTACGACAGCACGGCGTTGTTTGACGATGGCACTTGTGACTTCTGCAGCTGTGCGGGAGAAGACAGTTTGGGCGTGGCCTACCCCTTGCATGTGGAATTGACAGAATCCGTCATCCCTGGCATGATGGTCTACCGCTTGTACGTGGAGATGCAAGACCCAACGGATCGCTTGAGTGCGGTTTATGGATTCAACGAAGCCTTCATGCAACTCGAGTGTCCTGAAGGCGCTTACAACAATGCACTGAATGAGGGGTGGAGCGCAGCAGGCGTCAATCCTCTCTTCTTCTCAGATTTCCCGGAGTTGGCGGACGATTCGTACGCGACCATTGGTCTCGATGGGCCGGCCTCCATGGCGGCGGCGGGGTCCATGGATCCAGGCCTTTTGGAAGACGAGGATGAATTCATTCGAACTTTCATGACCCAAGACGGCGCCACAGGCTTTGTCCTCGAGTCGGTCGTTGGCGGGTCTTGGTATACGTTCGATGCGCCAACCAACACGCTTCCTGACGAAAACATGAAGGTGCTAATTATGCAAGTGACCACCGCAGGGAATTTCTCGGGGAGGGTGAATTACCAGGTTTTCCCACTCGGCGAAGGCTTGAATGATGAGCGCATCAGTGTCGACTTTGATGGGGAGGGGGTCTTCGGATTGGGCAGCAATGGCAATGCCTGCGGTTGCACCGATCCTGCGGCGTTCAATTTCGATGAGGATGCGATGTACGACGACGGTTCATGCGAATACTTGCCGGGTTGCACCGACGTGGAGGCATGCAACTATGACGAAACTGCGACCATCGACGATGGCTCTTGCCTGACCTTGGATTGTGCAGGAGAATGTGGCGGCGACGCCGTGATTGACGAGTGCGGCGTGTGTGGCGGGCCAGGAGCGATCTACGAATGCGGTTGCGAAGACCTGCTTACGGATGGCTCGTTCAGCATTGAAATCGAAACCTCGCTTGGTTCGGCTGACACCGCCTCTGCAAGCGCTGTCTCCTCGCTTGAAACGCTGACCTCGATCACGTTCAATCTCGATTTTTCTGGCACTGGTGCCGCGTACCCTGCGGACTTGATGGCGTACATCTACGCGCCAGACGACACCTGTTTGGTTTGGGGTGGCTGGAACATCGCTCCAGACCCCAATGAAAATTGCGACAATGCCGGGACAGGGTTCAACAATTCTTGGCCCGCGAACTGGAGCACCACGCAGGCCGGTTTCTACACCTATACAGTGAATTTGCCGGACAACAATTTGAACGGCTTTGGGGAATGGACGTTGGTGATCCAAAACGCATGGACAGGAACAGCTACAGCCAATTACAGCCTCGAAGTTGTGTTCGAAGGTGTGGTTGAGACGTGCGACTGCGACGGCAATGTGGTTGATGCGTGCGGCGTTTGCGGAGGGGACAATTCCACGTGCCCAAGCGGATGCACCGACCCTGAGGCATGCAATTACGACGCGGATGCGGTCAGTGACAGCGATGAATGTTTGTACCCCGACGAATGTGGCGTGTGCGGTGGAGAGGGCATTCCGGAAGGTGATTGCGACTGCGATGGCAATGTGCTTGACGACTGTTTGGTGTGCGGAGGTGACAACTTCTCAGGCTGCTACGGCTGCACTGAACCCAACGCCTGCAACTACGACGAGCTCGCCTTGAACGACGACGGCACTTGCGACTTCTGCAGCTGCAGCGGTCCGGGCGGGGAGCAAGTGCCTTACCCGTTGGTGGTCGAAGCAAGTCCTTCGGTGCTGGCGGGCATGACGGTGTACCGGTTCTACATTCAGCTCCAAGACTCCACCGACCGCGTCAGTGCAGTCTATGGAGAGGACAGTGAATTCCTTTCGATCCAGTGCCCTGGAGGGGCGTACAACAACGAACTCAACCCTGATTGGAATGCTTCAGGCATCACGCCAGCATTGGTTGGAAACTATCCCGAATTGGCAGACGACTCCTACGGAACCATTGGCTTGAATGGTCCTGCTTCGCTCGCCGGTGCAGATGCTGAAGACCCATTGCTGGTCGAAGATGCAAATGAGTTCATCGAAAGCCTGTTCACCGAGAACGGCAACCAAGGATTGTTGCTGAACACCATCATTGGGGGTTCTTGGTTCACCTTGGCTCCGGCGTCCAATGGGTCGCCTGATACCTCCTTGAAGGTCTTGGTGATGCAGTTGACCACGGCAGGAACTGTGTCAGGCCAAATCAATTACCAAGTGTTCCCACTCGGCGTTGGCATGGACGACGTGCGTGTCACGATGGCATTCGACGGCGCCGGGACGTTTGGGGTCGGGGGCGAGCAAGGCA
>JBELLK010000066.1:0-4683 GCA_042088625.1 Flavobacteriales bacterium | reverse complement strand
ATCCCACCGTCACGTAGCTGTCGTAAGCGAGCTCGGGGACCAAGGCAATGGCGCCATCAGTGATGTCGTTAGGCGTTGCACCGCCAAATCCGTTTTGATAGAAGCTGGTGGTGGTGGTCAAAGCCAAGGCGAATTCGTCGTTGCCCGTGAAGCTTGTCACTTGGTCTGTTTCGTTGGCCACGTTCAAGTAGACACGGTAGGTCCGCATGCCAGCCAATTCGCCTTCTTCGTGGCTCGCAACGTGATCCAAGCTCAAACCATAGCCTGCTGCTGTGGACGTGAAGTCAAAGTTGTCGTTGCATGCCGTGCAATTGTCTGTCGCCGTTGCTTCTTCTAGCACAAGTTCTTCGTCACACTCGGCGGTGTAGTCTGAAGGGATGATCAACTCAGGATCGGTTGTGTCCTGAACCGTGATGGTTTGGGTGGCGGAAGTGCTGTTGCCAGCGTCATCCGTCGCTGTGAAGACGCGTGTGATGGTCTTCGTGCCAGCACAAGCACCATCTTCTTCTGTGACATTGATTTCGATCGTCACTTCTCCACAATTGTCTGTGGCAGAGGCGTCGTCATAGGTCAATTCATCCGTGCACTCTGCACTGTAATCTGCAGGGATGTTGAGTTCGGGTGCAGTGGTGTCTTGAACGGTGATGGTCTGGGTAGCTGTGCTGCTGTTGCCCGCATCATCGGTGGCTGTGAAGGTGCGCACCACGGTGTAATTGCCCGCAGCATCGCCTGCAATCGTTTCGCTCGTCACCGTGATGACTGCTCCGTTGCAATTGTCTTGGGCCAAAGCGTCTTCAAGCACGAGTTCGTCGGAGCACTCTGTCATGTAGTCAGCAGGCACGCTGATGAATTCGGGTGCTGTGGTGTCCTCAACTGTGATGGTTTGGGTTGCGCTGTTGCTGTTGCCCGCATCGTCGGTGGCCGTGAATGTGCGAATCACGGTGTAGTTGCCCGTGGCATCGCCTTCGATGATTTCAGAAGAAACTTGGATGTCGGCACCGTTGCAGTTGTCCTCTGCTGTCGCGTCGTCCAACACGAGGTCATCTGAACATTCAATGGTGTAATCGGCAGGGACGCTCGTGAACTCAGGGGCGGTTGTGTCTTCAACCGTGATGGTCTGGGTCGCGTTGCTGCTGTTGCCACAATCGTCTGTGGCAGTGAAAGTGCGAACCAACGTGTAGTTGCCCGTGGCGTTTCCGGCGATGGTCTCGGTAGACGATGTCACTGTCACTGCACCACAGTTGTCAGAGGCTGTTGCATCCTCCATGACCATGTCTGCTGAGCACTCAATGGTGTAGTCGGCAGGCACACTGTCAAACGTGGGCGCTGTGGTGTCCTCCACGTTCAAGGTGTAGATGTACTGAGCTGAGCCTCCAGCGCAGTTTTCAATCTCGAGGGTGCGGGCCATTTGGTAATTGCCAGCACAGTCGCCTTCCGTGATGTCAGCTGAAATCAACGAAACGGACAACTCCCCTTCGCAACCCAAGGCCGCCGCCGTCGCGTTGGCGTAAGACACTTCAAATGCATCGCCATTCGGGATGCCAGGCACATCGTCGCATGACACGACAGCGTCAGCAGGACCTTGCTCGATGATTGGGCAAGCGAAGGCCTGAAGGGGTTGCTGCTCAAAGGTCAAGTCAGGACGAACGTCGTTGACTTGGTCTCCCTGTGGGAAGATTTGGACTCGGAAGGAGCCAGAAATGAGACCGTCGGTGGTCAATTGCGCCACGAGGATTTTGTTGTCATCTCCTGACACTCCGTTCTCTCCTCCTGGGGGCACCAAGAACCAGCCACTGCCAATGTTGTCGTCAACCGTGATGCTGTTGCCGGCTTCGAACGACTCAATCCATGCACCGGGAATCAATTGTGCTTCACCGCCAGCCAAGTCGTCGCTTGAGGTCGCACCGATGGTGACGTAAGAGTCGTAGGCTGCATCTGGTGCCACAACCATCATGGCCGAGCTGATGTTGGTCCCAAGGCAACCACCAAACACGTTTTGGTAAAACGATGTGGTCGTGTGCAAGGCCAGTGGGAATTCGTCGCCGCCCGTGACAGCGGTCAAAATGTCGTTGTTGTTGTGGGTGGTGATGTACACGCGGTACGTGCTCAGTCCAGCCAACGCCCCTGAGGTGTGTGTTTGCACCAAGTCGATGCTCACACCATACCCCGCTTCGGTTGAGGTGAACACCTCGTAACCACAGCAGTAGTCGCAAGAGCCATCGTCCACTTGTGCCACGTCATCGTAATTGCATGCAGAAGCATCGGTGCAACCTGATTCCTCAAAATCGCAGATGTCGTTGGCATTGACATCGAAACAAACGCCGTCACAGTCAAATCCAGGCTCTGGGTACGTGCATGAACCGTCGTCGTAGTCGGCGCTGCTGTCATAGTTGCATGCTTCCGCATCGAGACATCCGCATGCATTTTGGCCACATGAGCAGAATTCACATGAATCATCGTCCAAATTGGCTTCTGCATTGTAGTTGCATGCAGCGACATCCGTACATCCTGGGTTGACCAGTGTCACGTTGAATTGTTCCTGCAAAATCAAGGTGTTGCCGCAAGCGTCGGAAATCGTGTATTCGCGCAAAACCACTTCCAGAGCGTCTGATGCAGACAACACGACATCGGTTGATGAGAAGGTCGGTTCAGCATCACAATCGTCCGCAAGATCAAGGTTCGCCTCCGGGATGCTCTCCCCTTCCAATCCATTGATGTCAATGGCGCAAGAAGCTGGGTCTTCACAACCATTCCAACCCGCCAGCACAACCGGCGCGGTCTCGTCGACCACATCCACATTCTGAATGGACATGGATTGGTTGCCGCACTCGTCAGTCGCGGTGAACGTTCGCACCATGCGATAGGTTTGTGGACAATCACCAGGAATCACTGCTTCCGACACGGTGACTTCCACCTGACTGCAATTGTCCATCGCCTCTGGCAAGTTGGTCGGGAGTGCAACACTGCAGTCCAGCACCAAGTCGCTCAAAGCCAAAATCGTTGGCGCCGTTTCATCAACAACCGTGATGGTTTGTTGTGCACTCGTTGTGTTCAGACATGGGTCCATGGCATTGAACGTGCGCACGATGGTGTAATTCCCAGGACAATCACCCTCAATCACACTCTCCACCACGTTGATGGTCACCTCGCCACAATCGTCGGTTCCGAAAGCATCGCCAAAATCAGCCGTTGCCACGTCCTCACACAGCACGGTCATGTTTTCAGGCACGAACAACTCTGGCGCCACAGTGTCCACGACGATGATGATTTGCTCGCGCGTCCGGCTGAAACCGGAACAATCTGTGGCTGTCCATGAGCGGAACAAGGTGTAGTCGTGCTCACAGACGCCTTCAATCTTCACTTCGCCGTCAAACACAATCGTTGGCGAGGGTGCGTCATCGTAACAAAGGTTGCCGTTGTAAGTCGCTTCAAAAGTGGGTGCAAAAGGAGACACGATGGCCTCTACAACGGCCTGCGAAACATCTGGCACCTGCCAGCCTTGCACGGTGACGTTGGAGGGGAATGAAGTGAAGATGGGACGCAGTGAATTGCCGTCACAATCGAAGTTGGGAGAAGCGAAGTTGCATTGTCCTGGATCTGTGGCTGATGGATCGAAGTTGCAGGCCGACATGTCTTGGCAACCGACCACTTCAAAAGGATCGCATACGCCGTCGCCGTCAGAATCGTTCAAGCAGTTGCCATCACAATCGAAGCCAAAAGGTGGGAACTCACATGATTCATTCGCGTAAATCGCATTCTCGTCGTAGTTGCAAGCGGACTCCTGCAAGCATCCAGCGCAAGAAGTAAACTCACAACTTCCATCGTCGTTGGTGGCAATCTCATCGTAGTTGCAGGCTTCAGGGTCCGTGCAACCCCCAACGGGCTCAATGCACGTGCCGTCATCATCCGTGGCCACAGCATTGTAGTTCAACGCTGTCGCAGAAGTGCAGCCTAGGATCTCATCGCCATCACAAACGTTGTCACCATCTGCATCCTCGAGGCAATTTCCGGCGCAGTCTCTTCCTTCCTCAGCGAAGACACAAGAACCGTCATTGACTTGGGCGTCAGCGTCGTAGTTGCAAGCCTCCAGCGCGGTGCAGCCCGTGGCGAGACAAGACACGAAATCACAAGAACCATCGTCCTGATTTGCATTCTCATTGAAGTTGCATGCTTGAGGGCTTGTGCAGCCTTCGATGGGATTGCAGCTTCCGTCGTCCACCGTTGCAGTCGCATCGTAGTTGTCTGCAAACTCGTTGGTGCATCCTGCGCAACTGGTGTATTCACAAGACCCATCGTTCACCTCTGCTGAAGGATCGAAATTGCAAGCGTTGGCAAGTGTGCAACCGGGAATCAAACAACTTAGGTAATCGCAAGTGCCGTCATTGACGGTGGCTGCCGGGTTGAAGTTGCAAGCGGTTGCATCGGTGCAACCCAAAACCAAGCATGATGTAAAATCACAGGAGCCGTCGTTCACCGTTGCGGCCGGATCGTAGTTGCACGCAATCTCAATGGTGCATCCGGCTACATCTGTTTGAGCCACAGCAACTTGAGAGAACAAAACGAACAGAGCGGAGAGGAATATGCGCATGTCGAGTCTTTTATGGAACATTGAAAGATAGGGATGAAACTCGAATTTTCATCGACAAAGTCTCATTTTCATCCCCCAAACACCCGATAACAACC
>JBELLK010000029.1:0-27754 GCA_042088625.1 Flavobacteriales bacterium | reverse complement strand
CTTCATTGAGCGACGACTGCGGCGCAACTGGAACAGCTACGGTGACGTTCACAGCGACAGACGACTGCGGCAATGCAAGCACGACGACTGCGACGTTCACGATTGAGGACACAACATCTCCTGTGTTTGGATTCACAACGGTGACAGACTCGATTGCATGTGGCGTTTACTCTGAAGACTCACTCTACATCGACATGCCAACTGATGACTGTGGTGAAGTGACCCTGACCTGGGTTGACACCGAGGGCTCAGCGGGATGTGTTTTGCCTGTGGGAGCTTACGTCCGTGTTTACACAGCGATCGATGAGTGCAACAACACAGAGACTGCTGAGCAAATCATCATCCTCACGGACGAGGAGGCACCTGTCTTCGACTTCGTGCCTGCAGACTACACTGCAGAGTGCAATGAGGAGTTGACCTACGAAGCGGCCACAGCCAGCGACAACTGCTCGGGTGCAACCATCACGGTCGCGGTGGACACCGTGATGGGTGCTTGCCCCAACACGTGGACCATCACACGCACGTTCACAGCCACGGACAATTGTGACAACAGTGTGGATTCAGTCCAAACCATCACGGTGGAGGATACGTCTGCACCGATGCTGACCATCCCTGCAGATTACACCATTGAGTGCAGCGAGGAAGTGACGTACGATGACGCGAGTGCGGTTGACAACTGCGACGATGCCCCAATGATTTCATTGCAAACCGACACCGTGGCAGGGGATTGCACAGGCAACTACGAGATCAAGCGCACGTTCGTCGCAACGGACTGTGCAGGAAACTCCAGTACGCCCCAGGTTCAGACCATCACGGTCCAAGACACAACGGCTCCTGAGTTCACGTCTGTACCATCGGACTACACTGCCGAGTGCAGCGATGAGCACCCCTTGGAGGATGCCATGGCATCGGACAACTGCGGAGTGGTCACCGTGACTGTGGATGCTGACACGGTGTCTACGTGCGCCAACAGCTACATTGTGACTCGTACGTTCACCGCGACAGACGATTGCATGAACGCCACTACTGCAGTTCAGATCATCACAATCGAAGACACCACAGATCCGGTGTTGAGCATCCCTGCAGATTACACTGCAGAATGCGATGAAGAGTTGGTGTACGAGAACGCTTCTGCGACAGACAACTGCACGGTGTTTGACATGGAGATCGAACCTTATGCTGTGGACACGTTGATTGCTGAAGACGCTTGTCCGGGCACGTGGACCATCACGCGTTCCTTCGCTGTGATGGACGAGTGCAACAACACGGACAGCCTGGTACAGACCATCACCGTTGAGGACACGACGGCTCCGATGATCACGAATGCAGGAGGCTTGATGAACGGTGAGACCGTTGAGGTGTGCTGTGAGTCCCTCGAGGGTGGAGTGTCCATCCCTGAGGCCATCACGTTGACGTACGCTGACAACTGCGACCCTGATGCCGCGTTGGACTACCAGGAAACGTGTGTCGGTGGCAACTGCCCAACAGAAACGGTGGAGAGCTGGTGTGACATTTCAAACCCAGCGGTGATGCCTGACGGCCAAACTTGCGACAACTACGACGTCCACAGCTTGCGTCTGTTCAACTTCGCTGGTGATGAGTTCTACACCACAGTTGAAGGCCGCGTGGCCAACAATGTGGATGGCACAACCACATACACCTTGACGGTGGTGTCTACTGACAACGCGAATGCCGGATGGGACTTGGAGTTGCACTACGGTGACTTCTACACTTGGCAGGAATGGCTTGACCGTCCTGGTGCTCAGAGCTACAAGTCGGACTGCGGCCTCGGCGATCACACCACATGGATGTACACCATGCTCGAGTCGGGCATGGCGACAGGTTGGGGTGATTACATGGGCAGCGAGTTGCACTTCACGCACCAGCCAGCATCTGGATACTTCGGATTCCAGCTTGGTGAAGGCGCGAACAACAAGAATGGCAACTACGGCTTCAGCCAGTGGATGTACTACTCAGGAACATTCGACGGCATGACCGTGAATGGTTCTGGTGACATCTTCGGCGACCTGGATTGCTGCTTGCCTTACGATTTGGAGCGCACCTACGCCATCTCTGATTGTGCAGGCAACACCACCAACTTCGCCTACACGGTGAGCTTGACAGGTGAAGCATGCGAAGAGCAGGGCGGAATCACCATCAGCGATCCAGAAGACGCTGAGCCAATCTCTGAGAAGGGTTACGTCAAGATTGCCAGCTTGCAGCCAAACCCAACGTCAGACATGTCGACGTTGATGTTGGTGTCGAGCGAAGGCACAATTCAAGTCGAGTTGATGGTCACGACGATGTCCGGCACAGAGGTGCTCAACCTCGGCACGGTATCAGTGGTCCAAGGCTGGCCATTCGTCATGGACATCCCTGTTTCTGGCTTGGAATCGGGGATGTACCAAGTGAAAGTGGTTGGCAAGGACTTCTTGGAAACCAAGAAGTTGCTCGTCTCCAACTAAGACCTCAACCAATGACAACATGGAAAGCCACCTTCGGGTGGCTTTCTTTTTGTCCAATTGGTTGACCTGGACGGGTGGGATGGATGAAGCAGGCTCTGGGAATCAAAGTGCTGTAGCCTCATCTCTGGGCTTGGGATGAATCGCGGTTCCCGAAGAGCTCGGACTGGGGTGGGATGCACAAATGGCATCTCCGCAAACGACCACGTTCACGGGCTTTGTGCAGAAGTGGAGGATGGGCTCAGCGCTCGCGAACCTTTTTGTAAAGGCGAACGGCGAGGGTGAGACCGATGGCTACGCCCAAGATGCCTGCCACGCCACCAAGCCAAGACACGCTGTCTTTGTAGACCACGAGGAAAACGGCAGCGATCAAGATGATTGTGGGCACTTCGTTCAACAGACGGTAGGTGGTCGAGCTCCAGGGCGCGTCTTGCGCTCGAAGGGTCGCCCAAATGCGATGGCCCACCCCTTGATACACCAGGAGCAACGCCACAAAACCGAGCTTCACGTGGAGCCAAGGCTGGACGAGGTACCCCGGAATGTGGTAGAGCATGCCTATTCCGAAAGCGACGGCCAAAACGGACGAGGGCCAAGTGATGGCAAACCAAAGCCTTCGCTCCATGATTCGGAACTGGGCAATGAGCGCCTCGCGGACGGGGCCGGGGGTTTGGTCTTGTGCTTCGCGATGGTACACGAACAAGCGAAACATGTAGAACAGACCCGCAAACCACGTCACGACGAAGATGATGTGCAAGGCCTTGAGGAGGGTGTACGACATTTGCAAAGCGTTTTGATGCAAGTGCATCCGCAAGACAAACATCGTTCACATGACTCAGGTTCGCCATCCCCAAGACACGTTCAGCTCCACAGTGCGCATTGTGTTGCCCAACGACACCAACACCCTCGGCAATTTGATGGGGGGAAATTTGCTGCATTGGATGGATGTGGCGGCGGCGGTGAGTGCCAACCGACACTGTCGAAGGGTGGTGGTCACGGCGGCCGTGAACAACGTTTCGTTTGACCGCCCCATCAAACTGGGTGAAGTGGTCATCATCGAATCTCAAGTGACTCGCGCTTTCAATTCATCGATGGAAGTGTATTTGGAGGTGTTTGTCGAAAACGCCACGACGGGAGAGCGCAGTCGCTGCAACGAAGCGTATTACACGTTTGTGGCCGTCGACCAATTGGGTGGTCCAATCGCCGTGCCGACCATCGAGCCACAGTCCGATTCAGAGCGGGTGCGATTCGACAGTGCGTTGCGTCGCCGGCAGCTCCGATTGATTTTGGCTGGCAAGCTCAAGCCTGAAGACGCCACGGAGCTCAAAGCCCTGTTCGATTGACTTGAAGCTCTCCGAGTGAGGAGGTGGGCTCAGGGTCACTTCAGCACCTTGAGCAGCCATGTGGCCACATCGCTCGGAGAAACCTGCTGGGCGCATCGATCGGGGTGGAATGGATCTGAAGCGCGTGTGTGCCGACAGGTGGCGCCGTGTTTGGAGCACGGCCTTTGTCCACCCGGCTGTGGTATGAGGTCCAGGCTGTGGGGGTTGGGCCGCCATGCTGAAAGCCCCAGGCTGGGTCGAGTGCAACCCCAAACCGTCGCCAAAGGTGTGCCCGTTGCTGCAGCGAGGTGCATCGTGACCGTGTCGCCACTCACCACTGCATCGGCATGCTGAATTGCCAAGGCACTTTGCCCGAGCGACCAATTCCCCGCGCGGGACAACACATGACTGTGCTGTCCGGCCAGCTCCTCAGCCCTGCGTTGCTCGGCATGCCCTCCAAGCAACACCACGTGTCGGCTGGATTGCTGTGCTGATTGAATGGCCGCGTCCACGACCGCATGGGCAAGGTGCTTTCCGGGATGCGAGGAACCGAGGCTGATCACAACTTGGCTGTGGGTGAGGTCAACGATGTCTTGATGCTGAGGAAGGTTGAGATGCCCCCAAGCGTCTGGCCCCCAATGTTCTTGCGAAGGCGGCGAGATGTCAAAAGGGCGGAGGCAATCGAAGCAGCGTTCGATGAAGCTCGTCACAGGTGTTTTCTTGAATCCTCGGATCAAGCGCCAACGATTCCAAGCTTGCTTGTCCACGGAAAACGTCATCACGTCCAAACTCCTCGCCAACGAGCGTGATCGTACGGTTCCATGAAAGTCCATGAGGTAGTCGAAGTTCCGTTCGCGCAGGGCTTCGAGGACCTCACCAGTGCCACGCTCCACCGAATGGACTTGGTTGATCCCGCTCAGCAACCGCGCGGCTTCTGCGCACCGCGAAAGGCACACCAAATCAAGCACCGCGTCTTTCCCGAACTGCCGTCTCATCGCGGTCACCAAAGGTTGCATCGTCACGATGTCCCCGAGCGCGCTGAAACGCGCAATCAGGATGCGAGGCGCACGGGGTTTGGCTTCAGAAATCACGAACCAAAGGTAGCCCTCCACCTATCTTCGCGAGGTCATGTTTTTGGTCGACACCCACACCCACTTGTACCAGCCCGCGTTTGACGACGACCGTGAAGCGGCGATGGTTCGTTGCAAAGAAGCTGGGGTCGACTTGTTGTTGTTGCCCAACATTGACGTCGAGAGCATCCCCAGAGTTCACGACATGCTTGCGCGATGGCCTGACCAATGCCGGGGAATGATGGGGTTGCACCCGTGTCACGTGCAGGAGGGGTGGGAGTTGGAACTCCAAGCCATTGAACGGGCGCTCGACACGCCTTTGGCCGGTTCGCCTTGGGTGGCCGTGGGTGAGATTGGCCTCGATTTGCATTGGGACGCCTCGACTTTGGACATCCAAAAAGAAGCGCTCGGCATTCAATTGGATTGGGCCAAACAACGCAAGCTCCCCGTGGTCATCCACGTGCGTAAAGCCTTCAAGGAGTTGTTTGAAGTGCTTGACGACGCCATGGACGACCGACTCACAGGTGTGGTGCATTGCTTCACAGGCGGGCTTGATGAGGCGGAGCACATCATGACATACCCAGGGTGGATGTTGGGGATTGGAGGGGTCGCCACGTACAAGAATGGCGGGTTGGACAAGGTGCTCCCGCATGTGCCTTTGACGCGGCTGATTCTAGAGACGGACAGTCCATACCTCTCGCCAGTGCCTCATCGCGGAAAGCGAAACGAATCGAGCTACGTGCGTTTGGTGGCTGAACGCGTGGCTGAATTGACAGGGCGCGACCTGAATGAAGTGGCCCAAGTGACCACCGAAAACGTACGGTCCTTGTTTGATCTCAGTCCGACTTTCCCCGCAACGTGAGCGAATTCTCAGCCATGAAGTCGATTTTGGTCATTTACACGGGCGGCACCATTGGCATGGTGAAGGACAAGGAAAGCGGTGCGTTGGTTCCGCTCGATTTTGGGGAGGTTACGCGTCATGTGCCTGAATTGGACCACGCCGGCATCGAGGTGGAAGCCGTGTCGTTCGACACGCCGATTGACAGCAGCGACGTGTCTCCGAGGCATTGGAAAACCCTGGCTTCGACGGTTGTTGAATGCATGGATCGCTTTGATGGATTTGTGGTGTTGCATGGAACCGACACGATGGCGTATTCCGCCTCGGCACTGAGTTTCATGCTGGAGGGATTGAGGAAGCCCGTGATTTTCACGGGGTCTCAACTGCCCATTGGGATCCCCCGCACCGACGGCCGAGAAAACCTCCTGAGTGCGCTGATGCTCGCTGCCCACACCACCGACGACGCGCCAACAGTGCAGGAGGTGGCCGTGTATTTTGGGAATCACCTCTTTCGCGGCAATCGGACGCACAAGGAAAGTGCCCAAAGCCTTCAGGCCCTCATCAGCCCCAATTGCCCGGCCCTTGTCGAGGCCGGTGTCGAATTTCAAGTGAATCACAGCGCCTTGAGGAGGCCTCAACAGGGGGCGGAACCTTGCCGAGCCAACCTCGGATTGCGAAGCGAGGTCGCATGGATTCCTTTGTTTCCGGGCATGTCGATGGACTGGTTGCGTCAATCCTTGGAATGGGAAGACTTGAGGGGGGTGGTCTTTGCAACCTATGGCAGCGGAAATGCGCCCACCTCGCCAATGCTTCGCGACGTGCTCAAACAGGCTGGCGACCGCGGGGTGACCATGATCAACGTCACGCAATGTGGCCATGGTGGCGTTCATCCTGAACTTTACGCCACCAGCCACATGCTCGCCGGATGCGGCGTCATCCCAGGCAGAGACATGACCACAGAGGCAGCGCTGACCAAGTTGATGCACGTGCTGGCCCAAACCGACGAGTCCAGCCTCATCCGCGAGCTGATGACGGCCAACCTCCGGGGCGAATTGACCCCTCACAGGGTGTGGCGAGTGCAGGGTCACGGACCGGCAGGCGCCGCGGGATTGGACGTGGTCTAAGTCCTCGATGAGGTGGGGCTGAGAAAATTTGGGCCCTCAATGGGACATACCTTGATTTCTTTTGCGGGAGTGGTGGATTCTTGGGTAATTTGCGGCGCTTCTATGAGTGCGCAAGGCTCGTGTTTGGGTCAGGTGCAATCGAGAAGCTTCATTCCCAACGGGGAATGGAGAGGTGGCCGAGCGGCTTAAGGCGCACGCCTGGAAAGCGTGTTGGGGGCAACCCCTCCAGGGTTCGAATCCCTGTCTCTCCGCAACAATCATTCATTATTCAACTTCAATTCGTCATGAAGAATTTGTTCGCCCTCCTCGCAATCGCAGGGCTCGTCATGTTCGCAGCTCCTCAAGTTGCGATGGCACAAGAAGATGCAACCACTGAGATGGCTGCTGACACCACTGCTGAAACGATGTCTGCTGAAGCAGACTCCTCTGCCGTTGACTCCGCTGCCGCCGCTGCGCCTGCAGCCGTGGAAGAAGAGCCAGCCGCTGCCGCCGCTGAAGCTCCTGCTGAAACCCGCGAAGTGTTGAGTTTCCACCAAACCGTGAAGAAGTACTTCATCGAGGGTGGCGCCACTTTCATGGCGTTCGTTTTGATCTGCTTGATCCTCGGTTTGGCCTTGAGCATCGAGCGCATCATTTACCTCAACATGGCGACCACCAACACCGGAAAGCTCCTCGAAAGCATCGAAGGCGCACTTGGAAAGGGTGTGGACGCGGCCAAAGAGGTTTGCCGCAACACCCGAGGTCCTGTCGCTTCCATCTTCTTCCAAGGCCTCGATCGCAGCTCTGGCAGCTACGAAGAAGTGGCCAAGGCCATTGAGGACTACGGCAGCGTTGAGATGTCCAAGCTCGAGCGCGGATTGAGCTGGATCAGCTTGTTCATCGCGTTGGCCCCCATGTTGGGCTTCATGGGTACGGTGATCGGGATGATCTCGGCCTTTGACAAGATTGCCGAAGCAAACACCATCAACGCCTCCATTGTGGCAGGTGGTATTAAGGTGGCTTTGATCACAACCGTCTCTGGTTTGATTGTGGCCATCATCCTTCAAATCTTTTACAACTACATCCTGTCCAAGATCGACAGCATCGTGCTCGACATGGAAGAGGCCAGCATGGATCTCGTGGACTTGTTGTACAAGCGTAACCTCAAAGGCAAATAATCTGCACCATGGGAGACAAGACCATCAAAACGGTCCTGTCCGCTGTGCGGATGCTGGTCATCGTACTCGGAGCGTTGCTCTGTGTGTTGATCACGTCTAAGAGTGGAGCAGACGAGACCTTCGTGGAGGGGCAGGAGCGCTACGGCGGACTCCTCGACAACCTCTTCTATATCATTTATGCAGTGGGCATCGCATGCGGTGCAGCAGCTGTGTTGTTTGGACTGTATTTCTTTGCAACCAACCTCAAGGCACGCATGGGCACCCTCATTGGGGTGGCTGGATTTGCGGTGCTTGGCCTTGTGAGCTTCTACGTCTTGGCGGACACCACGGTGTTGAACGCCTACGAGGCGAGTGGCATCACGGTGACGGAAGGCGAGAGCATGTTCGCAGGAGGAGGCATGTACTTTGTGTACTTGCTGGGCCTCGTGGCCATCGCGTCCATCGTCGTTGCTGAAGTCAACAAAGCAATCAAGTAAGGTCCATGGCACGCCGCGAATTGCAAGAAATCAATGCAGGCTCGATGGCGGACATCGCGTTCTTGCTCCTGATCTTTTGGTTGGTGACCACCACCATCGATTCAGACGAGGGCATCAAGCGACAGCTTCCGCCACCGGTTCCGCCGGACATTGATGTGCCGCAAGCCAAGGAACAAAACGTGTTTAACGTGAAGGTGAACTTCTTGGACCAGCTGTTGGTCGAAGGAGAGCCCTTGGACTTGGACCAACTGAAGGACAAAGCCAAAAACTTCCTCATCGCCACTGGCGACGGTGTGATGTCTCACACCCTGGGTGCGAAGACGATTGCGCGCAACCGCGAAGTCGAGATGGTGACAGGAGCCAATGGCAAAACGAACGCTGCGTTCCCCGAGCGCGAGTGGGTTCGAAAGGCTGACGTGAGGCAACGCATTGCCGAATACGAGCAATTTGTGGCTGCAGCCGACACTGACAAGAAGCGAGATGCGTTTGGCAAAGTGCTTGACGGATGGCGAGAGAAGCTGACCACCATCGAATTGCTCGGTGGCGACTACAAGCAACTCCCGTCTTCGGCCCTGATCTCCATGCAGAACGACAACAACACGACGTACAACACCTATTTGCAGGTTCAAAACGAATTGCAATCGGCCGTGAACGAACTGCGTGATGAGTTGGCGTTGGAGAAGTTTGGGGTGACGTACAGCGCCTTGGAAGACGTGTACGACCGCAACAAGGAAGACTCGAAGACCCTGGAGAAAATCACCGCCGTACGTGCAGTGTACCCGCAACGGATTTCTGAAGCGGAGCCACGTGACGCAAGCGCCAACTACTACTGACATGGGAAAGTTTCGCAAAGGAGGCAAGCGTGAAATGGGGGCCATCTCGACGGCATCCCTTCCGGACATCGTGTTCATGCTGCTCTTTTTCTTCATGGTCGCAACGGTGTTGCGGACTGAGGAGGAAAAGGTGCGCGTGATCCGCCCAGAGGCCTCGGAGCTCTACAAGATTGAGAAAAAGCACTTGATTCGCTACGTCAACATTGGTCCCCCGATGGACAGGCGTTACGGAACCGAGCCTGTGGTTCAATTGAACGATCAGTTTTCGAACGCGGAGGTCATTCAAGAGTGGATTGCCAAAGAGCGAACCACCTTGGCCGAGTCAGAACAAAGCAAGATGTGGGTGTCCCTCAAGGTGGACAAAGACACCAAGATGGGTGTGGTCACCGAGGTGAAGCAGGAGCTGCGAAAGGCTTCGGCACTCAAGGTGCTGTACTCAGCATCAAGCCGGGAACGCACCGGCAGCAGCGGCTACTGATTCGAAAGCATTCAGAAAAAACCCCGAGCATGGTCTCGGGGTTTTTTGTGCGCCACTGTCGCAAGGCTCAGTGCGCGTTGACTCCCAGGATTTTGTCCGCCAGGACGGTGCTGAGTTTCACGAGGCTCTCTGCCGTCCACCCCGCAACGTGCGGAGTGAGCAACACGCGGGGATGCTCAAGCAAGGTCTCGAACGCCGTTGCCATTTCTGGGTCGGCGAGGCCTTCGAGTGACTCTAGGGAGCGGCCTTCATGCTCGAGCACGTCCAAGCACGCTTCTGTCATCTTCCCATCTTCAAGCGCAGCGAGCAACGCTCGGGTCTTCACAATGGGGCCTCTGGCGGTGTTGATCAGGATGAAGGGCTGGGCAAATTGCGCGATCCAAGTTTCGTCCACGAGCCCTTTTGTTTCGTCGGTCCACGGCAGGTGCAGGCTGACCACATCAACCTCGCGGCAGAATGTTGTCCAGCCCACAGGCTCGACATGGGGCAGGGGGGCATCCGCAACGGGGGACTCACCCCAACCTTCCTTGTGTTTGTCGTAGGCGAGCACGCGACATCCCATTCCTGCAAGACGCTCGGCGAAGGCACTTCCCATGTGGCCGTAGCCCATGATGCCGACCGTCAGGGACTTCAATTCCCGGCCGCGGTGCGCCTCTCGCTCCCAATTTCCGGACCGTATGCTTTGGTCGCCGAGTCGCAATTTGTGGAGCACGCACAACAACATGCCGAGGGTGTGTTCGCCCACGGCCTCTCGGTTTCCTTCGGGGCTGCTGTGGACGGCGATGCCAAGTTTCGCAGCCGCCTCGAGGTCAATGTTCTCCAACCCGGACCCGCTTCGAGCAATCCAACGCAGGTCTGGAAGTGCACACAGCAGCGCCTCGTCCATGCGGATTCGGCTTCGCAACACCACACCGTGGATGGGCGTGGCGTCTGCGGCATTGGCATGAAGCAGGAGCTCTTCCCGAGACGTGGTTGTGGCGTCATGACAAACGTGTCCAGCTTGGGTCAGGGCCTCGTGCAACGCGGGATGGACGGTGTCTAGAAACCACACATGCTCCTTGTCTTTGGCAGGTCGCATGGAAACGTTCAGGTCATCAGCGTGGCCACAAGTGAGCCAATGCTGAAGTAAATGATGAGCCCCATGATGTCGTTGGCCGTGGTGATGAAGGGGCCTGTGGCAAGGGCAGGGTCAATGTTGCGTTTGTCCAACATCAAAGGGACAAACGCCCCAAACAACGCAGCAAATACAATCACACACAGCAAGGATGCCGACACAGTGGTGCTCAACATCCAGCCGAAGCCGAGCAACAGGCTCGTGACGAAAATGACGGCTGAGCAAATCAAACCGTTGACCAAGCCCACACTCAATTCCTTGAGCAAGCGGGCCACCACGTTGCCCATGCTGACGTTGGCTGAGGCCAATCCTTGAACCACGATGGCCGAGGATTGCACCCCGACGTTGCCGCCCATGGCTGCGATGAGGGGGATGAACAGGGCGAGTTCAGGGTTGCTTTCGATGTCGAAGGCGCCAATGACGTATGCGCCGCCCACGCCACCACCCAGGCCGATCAACAGCCAGGGCAAGCGGGCCCTTGTCAACGCCCAAACGCTGTCCTTGCTTTCGACGTCTTCCGAGATTCCGGAGGCGAGCTGGTAGTCGCGTTCGGCATCTTCAATGAGCACGTCGACGGCATCGTCGATTGTGATTCGGCCCAAGAGGATGCCATCGTCATCAATGACAGGCAAGGCCACCAAATCGTAGCGCTCCATCAGCTTGACGACCACCTCTTCGCTCTCATGGGGACCGATGGTGACCAAGTCGTCTTCGTCTTTCAGATCGCGCAAGATGGATCGGGCAGAGGACGCATTGAGCAAGAGGCTCTTGAGGGAAAGCCGTCCATTCAGCCGTCCTTGATCGTCCACCATGTAGATGGTGTAGATGTTCTCGACGTCAGAGGCTTGTGCACGGATTTCCCGGATGGCCCGGGCCACGGTCCACTCTTCCTCGACTTTGACCATTTCCACGGCCATCAAGGCTCCCGCCGTGCCTTCCTCGTAGTTGAGCAGTCCCAACACCTCAGTTGCAGACTCCACGTCGTCGACCATGCGCATGGCTTCCTCCACTTTGGCTTCCGGGAGGTCGGCCAGGGCGTCCGCCGCGTCATCCGAATCGAGGCCCTCGATGACATCTTCGGCAATCTCCTTGGAACTGAGTGAGCTCAGGAGTTCTTCGCGAATGTCCTCTTCGAGTTCCGCAATCACCTCTGACTTCAATTCCGAATCGAGCAGGCGATAGAGGTACAGGGTGTCTTCGCGCTTGAGGGCGTCGAAAATGTCGGCCACGTCTTTGGGGTGGAGCTCGCCAATGGAGGCGGCAAGTTCCACATCGCGACCGGCTTCAATGTTGGCTCGAAGTCCGTCGAGGAAGTCTTTGGTCAATTCGAGCATGCCGCAAAGGTAGGGGGGAGCCTTCGATGTGGAAACTCAGCGCTTGGCCCTGAAGAAGTTGGTCATCAAGGAAGCCGCTTCTTCTGCCATCAATCCGCCCTCGCAACTGGTTTTGGGGTGCAGGACAGTCAGGTCACCGTCGAATTTGGAGTGGCCTCGTTTGTCGTCTTTGGCGCCGTAGACCACCCTGCCAATCCTCGTCCAGTAGGCGGCCCCTGCGCACATGGGACACGGCTCAAGCGTGACGTAGAGTGTGCACTTGTCCAGGAACTTGCCTCCCAAAAATTCGGATGCCGAGGTGAAGGCTTGCATTTCTGCATGGGCCGTGAAATCGCGCAATCGTTCACACAGGTTGTGGGCGCGGGCGATGACCTGGCCGTTGGCCACGATCACGGCGCCGACGGGCACTTCGTCCAATTCGGCGGCCCGCTCAGCCTCTTGGAGCGCCATGCGCATGAACCGAACGTCGTCGTCAGAGAATGAAGTGGATGCGTCGCTCATGCAGGATGGGGTTGGGCGGCTTGAAGCCAGCGGGACAAATGTCGGAAGGCATGGTCATTTGCTGGCCGTTCAGGCAAGATTCCCGTGGCCTTTTCCGGCAAGTCCCCCGATTCGAGTTTTGGCTGGGTTCGAATGGTGAACCCAAATCGGTCCGCCCAAAGCTGCGCAAGGAAAGCCTGCTCAGGTTGTCCAGGCGTGGGGATGAGGATGGCGGTCACACCAAGGGCCGCCAGGTCGAGCTGCGAGCTGTACCCGCTCCGGCACACCACGGTCCCGGAGCCTTGCAGCGCCGAAGCGAGTTCCGAGTCGGTGGGGTCGCACCACGTGGTGATGTGGCCGTCATTGTGGATGCCCCCACCGGGCTGACCTGCGATGATCAAACAGGGTTCAGTCTCGTTTTGCATCCATGCCCGGAGGGCCTGCTCCATGAGTTGCCGGTGCGGTTCGACGCCGCTGACCATGCCGACCTTGCGCCAGGTGCGTTCAGGCTTGTCGGTGCGGTGCTTGGCCAGACGGCTCAGGATGCCAATGAAGTGGGTCTGGGGATGAATCGCGGCGTCGGCCAGGGCACCACTCAACGAATCGGGACCAGGCTCCAAGTCGGGAACCCAAACCTCGTCAAACGACCGGGCCCATCGTTTGACGACCGCTCGAGCCGTCCCTTCTAACCATTTGGGCGTCGGGAGCTGGAGCTGGTGCGAGATGAGCGCTGAAGGCACGTCCGGATGACTGCAACCGTAACAATTGTCGGACACAATGGCCGCGATGCCATGGGCCGACACAACGTCCGCGGTCCAGGTCCGTTCGCGCTCGACGTGTTGAACAAATGACGGAACTTGTTGGATAATTCGCAGGAAATTCCCGCGTCGCGCGTACTTGATTTCAGGCCCGGGCTTGGTGTGAAACGAGACGTTGTCTTCCGGCAAATGCGACCGGAGCCAAGCCAGGGCCGTTCCCTTGGATGCCACATGCACGTGCCAACCGTCTTTCAAGGCATGTTCGATGAGCGGCAAAGTCCGGGTGGCGTGGCCCATGCCCCAATCCAAGATGGTGACAAGGAGCTGCGGCCGGTCTTGGTTTGTGCGCTGCATCGGGGCTGAAGTTCCTAATTTCGCAGCAATTCTGAGACCATGGGCAAAGGCAAACTTTGGAAGTGGGAGGAAAACGCTGAGATGGACAACGTCTTTGAGCCGGACCTCCAAGAAGCCGTGCAAGGCGCGGAACACCCGTACAAGGGCAAGTGGCACGGTGAGGTGTTTGGCAACAACAATCCCATCACCCTCGAACTGGGGTGTGGCAAGGGGGAGTACACGGTGGGGCTCGCGCGGAAGTGGCCCAACCGAAATTTTGTGGGGGTGGACATCAAGGGGCATCGATTTTGGCGAGGTGCCAAAACCGCCAATCAAGACGGCCTCACCAACGTCGCCTTCTTGCGCACCCGAATCGAATTCATCGATCAGTTTTTTGGCCCGGGAGAGGTGGCTGACATTTGGCTCACCTTCAGCGACCCTCAGCCCAAGGACGAGAAGGGCACCAAGCGCATCACTTCAGGCAAGTTCATCGAGCGCTACCGCAAGTTTCTGGCGCCTGGCGGATCGGTGAAGGTCAAGTCGGACAGCAAGTTGTTGTACGCCTTGTCCAAAGAGGATTACCTCGAGGCGGGCTATCCGTTTCTTCATGACAGCAATGACGTCTACGGTGGGTTTCTCGAGTCTGTGGATTCGGACTTGCGCGATGCATTGAACATCAAGACGTACTATGAGCAGCGCTGGCTGGAAGAGGGCAAGAACATCCACTTCATGGAAATTGTGCCGCCGGCGCTGTGAAAGACACCCACGACGGCCGGTCCTTTGAGCGTGACGTGTACGACGTGGTGCGCGCCATTCCTTTTGGTCGCGTGACTTCGTACGGGGCCATTGCCAAAGTGCTTGGCGCCGCCCGCGCCAGCCGCCGCGTGGGGTGGGTGCTGAACCAAAGTTTTGGAGAGCAGCCGTCTGTTCCAGCCCACCGTGTGGTCAACCGCTTGGGCGCTCTGACCGGAGCGATTCACTTTCCTTCAGACCGTCCAATGGCCGCCCAATTGGAGGCGGAAGGCGTGGTGATTGAAAATGACACTGTGGTGGACTTTGAGGAGGTGTTTTGGGACCCCATGACCGAACTTTGACCCCAATGAGCAACTGGACAAACGATGCAATCCTAGACGCCCTTCGGGGCGTGGTGGAGCCAGAGTTGGGCAAGGACATCGTGTCCTTGGAACTTGTAGAGATCACAGGCGAGGCCGGCGACCATGGTGAGGGACTTACGATTGAGGTAAAGTCAAGCAATCCCGCGATGCACGCCCGGAAGCGCATGCAGGAAGCGGTCGAATTCGCCTTGGAACGTGCCTTGGGCAAGCCCGTGGCCTGCAAGGTGGAGGTCGTTCCACTCAAAAAGGAAGAGCGCACCCTCGAAACCCGCAAGGTGTTGCCAGGGGTTCAGCACGTCATCGCCGTGGCCTCCGGCAAGGGGGGTGTCGGCAAGAGCACGGTTTCGTCCAACCTCGCAGTGGCCTTGGCCCAGCTCGGCTACAAGGTTGGATTGGTCGATGCGGACATCCACGGCCCGAGTGTGCCGACCATGTTTGACGTGGCCAAGGAAAAGCCACAGCCTGTGGAGGTGGATGGCAAAACGAAAATTGAGCCCATCGAACAATACGGGGTCAAGGTCCTTTCGATTGGATTTTTCGCGGACCAAGATCAAGCCATTGTGTGGCGCGGCCCGATGGCGAGCCGGGCGCTGAACCAGTTGTTCACTGACGCCAACTGGGGTGCGTTGGACTTCATGATTGTCGACTTGCCCCCGGGCACCGGCGACATCCACCTTTCTTTGGTCCAGCAAATTCCGCTGTCAGGTGCCGTCATTGTCAGCACCCCGCAAGATGTGGCCTTGGCCGATGCTCGAAAAGGCGTGGGGATGTTCCGCTTGGACGAGCTCAAGGTCCCCGTGTTGGGCATGGTGGAAAACATGGCGTACTTCGTTCCGGACGACATGCCGGACAAGAAGTACCACATCTTTGGACGGGATGGGGTGAAGCGGTTGGCCGACAGCTTGGACGCGCCGTTTCTCGGAGAACTCCCGTTGCTTCAAACCATCCGCGAAGCTGGTGACGCTGGTCGTCCCGCGGCGCTGCAGACCAATGGCGACGCGGCTGCGGCATTTCGTGCCTTGGTGGCTAACTTGCTGAAACAACTTGGCAAAGACGTTTGAGCATGGCCACCCCTGATTTGCAAACCCGCGTGGAAACCACCCTGGAGGAATTGCGTCCGTATTTGAAGGCGGACGGTGGGGACATCCGGCTTGTGGAAATCACCGAAGAGCTTGTGGTTAGGATTGAGCTTCTCGGCGCGTGTGCCGATTGTTCGATGATCAACATGACCTTGAAGGGAGGGGTCGAATCGGCGCTGAAAAAAGCGGCCCCAGAGCTGAAGGCCATCGAGGCCATCAACCTTGCTTGAACCTCCCTGCGATCGCAACATTTGCCCACCGCCCCGGTGGGAAAAAAGGAGATTGAACACCGCGGCAAGCGCATTGTTGCGTCAGTACCTTTGCAACCATCATGATCCAAACCGACATCCTGATCATCGGGGCCGGCCCTTGTGGGCTTTTCACCGTGTTTGAAGCGGGCTTGCTCAAACTCCGCTGTCACCTCATTGACGCTCTGCCTCAACCCGGAGGTCAGTGTGCTGAGATTTACCCCAAAAAGCCCATCTACGACATCCCTGCGTACCCTTCGATTTTGGCGGGAGAGCTGGTGGACCGCTTGATGGAACAGGCCGAGCCTTTCAAGCCTGGCTTCACCTTGGGAGAGCGCGCTGAAACCATCGAAAAGGACGACGAGGATCAGTTCATTTTGACCACCAACCGCGGCACCAAGCACCGTGCACCCATCATCGCCATTGCAGGTGGGTTGGGATGTTTCGAGCCTCGAAAGCCGCCCATCGAGAACCTGCCCATCTTCGAAGACAAGGGGGTGGAGTACATCATCAAAGACCCCGAGTTCTACCGTGACAAGAAGGTGGTCATCAGTGGAGGAGGGGACAGCGCTCTGGACTGGACCATTTTCTTGGCCGACGGCGTCGCGAGCGAAGTGACCTTGGTGCACCGCCGCGAGGGATTCCGTGGTCATTTGGACAGCGTCCAAAAAGTCATGGACCTCGCCGAGGCGGGCAAAATCAAGTTGCTGACCAACGCCGAAGTGGTGGGGGTGGATGGCGACGATCACCTGCAGAAGCTGACCGTGAACCACAAACAGCAGGGTGAGATGACGCTTGAAACGGACCATTGGGTGCCGTTGTTTGGGTTGAGCCCCAAGCTTGGGCCGATTGCCGATTGGAACCTGAACATCAGCAAAAACGCCGTAGAGGTGGACACGTTTGACTACAGCACCAACGTGCCGGGCGTTTACGCCATCGGAGACATCAACACGTACCCTGGCAAGTTGAAGCTCATCTTGTGTGGCTTCCACGAGGCCACGCTGATGGTGCAAAGTGCGTTCAAGCGCATTTACCCCGACAAAAACTTGGTGCTCAAGTACACCACGGTCAACGGCGTGAGCGGATTCTGACGACGCCTATCTTCACGCCAAATCGCATTGCCATGAGCATGATCAAAGTCACCGTCATTGACCGAGAGGGCACGTCCCACGAACTCGATGCACCCACCGACATGGGGATGAACATGATGGAACTCTGCAAGAGTGCTGAGTTGCCTGTGGAGGGCACCTGCGGTGGCATGGCCATGTGCGCTTCGTGCCACATGTACGTGAAAAGCGACCACGCGCTTCCCGAGAAGTCTGATGACGAGGAGGACATGTTGGACGAAGCGTTCCACGTGACGGATGAGAGCCGTTTGGGGTGCCAAATTCACTTGGCCGACGACCTCGACGGGCTGACCGTCCATTTGGCTCCTGTGGGCTGAGCCTTCGTTTCTTCGGCGGGTCAAATTCAGTGACCGAGGCCGCCGTGGCGGCTGTGCCCCTGCGACATCCAGTTGCGAACCGTCTTGGACTTGGCGAGCGATTCGAGTGCTCGAACGTGTCGCATGCCGTGGGCGTCTGAACAGAGGAAGGACACCCAGCCGCGCTCCATGCAGCGGCAGGCCATGTGTTTGGTCTCAGGACCATAAGCCCCGGCCAAGGAGGCGGCGTTGACCGACATCCATCCGCCGCTTTGGTGCCACGTCTCCAACAGGGCTTCGTCGCGGTGCAGGTACGGATAGCGCTCGCAATGGGCGAGGAGGGGGGTCAGTCCTTGGGTTTGGGCTTCGAAAAGCATCTCCTTCACCAAGGACGTGTCCGGCGCGTGGTGAAAGCCAAACTCCAACAGCAACATCTCTCGCGATTCCCCTTTGTCATTAACGCATTGGAAGGTCATCACGTCGTTTTGCTGGACGTGCTTCAAGCAATCGACGTCTAGGAGGTACTCCGCCGCCAATTGCAATTCCATCGAGATTCCAGCTTGGTTGACGGCCTTCACAAGCGATTCAAAAGCCGGTGTCAGGGTCGCTCGGGAATTGGGGTAGAGGTCCGCCATGATGTGCGGAGTCAAGACCATGCCTCGGTAGCCCAGCGCGGCCATGCCCCGAACCATGTCGAGGGAGGCTTCAAGGTCTTGTGCCCCGTCGTCCACACCTGGCACGAGATGGCTGTGCACGTCCCATCCCAGCTCGCGAAACGGAGCTTCCGCGGGTTCGTTCCGGCGCCAGGGCCAGGACCACTTCATCCGCGGTTGGCGTAATGCTGTTCGTAGTACTGTTGGTAGCCGCCAGAAGTGACCTCGTCCATCCAGGCTTGGTTGTCGAGGTACCAAGCGACGGTGTTGGCGAGTCCTTCTTCGAACGTCACGCTGGGTTTCCACCCCAGTCGCGCTTCGAGATGCGAGGCGTCGATGGCGTAACGCAAGTCGTGACCAGCGCGGTCAGTGACGAAGGTGATGAGCGATTTGGAGTGTCCTTCCGGACGTCCAAGCTTCGCGTCCACCAATTCGATGAGTTTGTGCACCAAGTCGATGTTGCGCCACTCGTTGAGTCCTCCAATGTTGTACGTGTCACCGATCCATCCTCCTGTCAAGATGGTGTCGATGGCCGAGGCGTGATCTTCCACCCAAAGCCAATCGCGTACGTTGATCCCTTTCCCGTACACCGGCAAGGGACGCTCGTCTACGATGTTCCGGATCATCAATGGAATGAGCTTTTCCGGGAATTGGTGCGAACCGTAGTTGTTGGAACAGTTGGAGATGACGATCGGCATGCCGTACGTGTGGTGGTAGGCACGCACCACGTGATCGCTCGAAGCTTTGGAGGCGCTGTAGGGAGAGCGGGGGTCGTAGGCCGTGGTCTCAGTGAACAACCCCTCGTCTCCGAGTGAGCCGTAGACTTCGTCGGTGCTGACATGATAGAACAACGCTCGGTCCATGCAGTCACGTTCGGTCCAAGCTTGTTTGGCCACGTTGAGCAACGTCGCAGTTCCCAAGATGTTGGTTTCCAAAAACGCCAAGGGGTTGGTGATGCTGCGGTCCACGTGGCTTTCTGCGGCCAAATGGATGACGGCGTCGAATTGATGCTCGGCAAACAACCGCTCGACCAACGCCGCATCTTGGATGTCTCCTTTCACGAAAGCATAGCGCTGGTCGTGTTCGAGGTCGGACAGGTTGGCGAGGTTGCCGGCGTAGGTCAGGGCATCCAAGTTGACGATGCGCGCACCGCTGTGGGTTCGAAGCAACCTTCGGATGACGTGAGAGCCGATGAACCCAGCACCGCCCGTGACGAGGATGCTTTCAAACGACCTGGGCGCCGTGGGGGCTATGGGGGTGGCTTCCATGGGGTTCAAGTTACAGACTCCAGTAGTCCAAGGTTCCGGTCTTGCCTCGGAACACGCCTTTGACGTCGATGACCGTGCCTTCGCCGCCTTTGAGCAGCCCACGGAACTCCGCTTCTTCAAAGTTCACGTAATCCTCGTGGTTCACGGCAGCGATGACGGCATCGTAGGCACCGGCTTCGGCCTTGTCTTTCAAGGTCAATTCGTATTCCTCATGCACCTCTTCAGGGCTCGCGTAAGGGTCGACGATGTCCACCTTCACGTTGAACGATTCCAACTCGCGGATGACGTCGATCACCTTGGTGTTTCGGATGTCGGCCACGTTTTCCTTGAACGTCAAGCCCATGACCAAAACACGGGCCTCGAGCGGGTTGATGTCGCGAGCAAGCAATCGCTTCACGGTTTGTTTGCCCACGTAAAAGCCCATGCTGTCGTTCACGTAACGACCGCTGTTGATGACTTTGGCGTGGTAGCCGAGTTTGTTGGACTTCCAAGTGAGGTAATAGGGGTCGATGCCGATGCAGTGCCCTCCAACGAGGCCAGGCTGAAACTTCAGGAAGTTCCATTTCGTGCCCGCCGCTTCAAGCACCTCAAACGTGTTGATGCCGATGCGATTGAAAATGATGCTCAGCTCGTTGACAAGCGCGATGTTGACGTCGCGCTGAGTGTTCTCGATGATCTTGGACGCTTCGGCGACGCGGATGCTGCTGGCGCGATGGGTGCCTGCTTTGACGACCAAATCGTACGTTTTCGCCACCGTGTCCAAGGTCGGACCGTCGCAAGCGCCCACCACTTTCACAATGGTTTCGATGGTGTTCACCTTGTCTCCCGGGTTGATGCGTTCAGGGCTGTAGGCCACGAAGAAATCCTCACCCATCTTCAGCCCGCTGACTTCTTCCAACACGGGAACGCAGTCCTCTTCAGTGCAACCGGGATAGACGGTGCTTTCATATACCACGATGTCGCCTTTTTTCAGGGCGCTGCCCACCGTGCGAGAGGCTGCCAGGAGTGGACCCAAATCGGGTTGGTGGCTCGCGTGAATAGGCGTGGGGACCGCGACGATGTGAAAATTGGCTTGCTTGAGTTCTTCGACGACGGCGGTGAACGTGATGTTCTTGTTCAGAAACCCTTCAGGCGGAACTTCCTCAGAGGGATCTTCCCCGCGTTTCATCATGTCGATGCGCCCTTGATGGATGTCAAAGCCGATGACCTTGATGTGGTTGGCAAAGGCCAATGCAATGGGAAGGCCGACGTAGCCGAGCCCCACCACCGACATGGTGGCCTCTCCAGAAAGAAGTTGGTCATGCAAGTTGTTCATGCACGTTGCATTTGATGTTGAGTCAATTGGTATGGTTCCCCAGAAATGGGGCAGGTGGCGTGGCCGTTTTCGTCAGGGGTCAAACGACCTCCGTGGGCGGACATCCATCCCGTTTGTTGAGCCGGCACGCCCGTCATGAGGGCGTGGTCAGGCACGTCTTTGGTCACCACGGCTCCGGCTGCGATGAACGCGTGCTTGCCGAGGGTGATCCCGCAGCGGATGGTGGCGTTGGCCCCCACCGTCACACCCTCTTTCACCACGGTCCGTTCGTACTCGCCTTGCCGATTCACGGCGCTCCGGGGGTTGCGGACGTTGGTGAACACGCATGACGGACCGAGGAAAACGTTGTCTTCAATCACGAGGCCCTCGTAAAGGCTGACGTTGTTTTGGACTTTGACGTTGGCACCGATCACAACGCCTTTGGCGACGAAGGTGTTTTGGCCCAACGACGATCCACGGCCAATCACAGCTTCCGGCATCACGTGGCAGAAGTGCCACACCTTGGCCTCGGCGTGAATCACAGCACCTTCGTCCACAACGGCGGTGTCGTGGATGAATGCAGAAGGGGCTATGCCAGGGCGTGTGAGCATCAACGGTTGGTGTACGATTCGAAATCCTTGTGTTCGCTGCGATGCAGGTCTTCGTCACTCAAACCTTTGAAGTACTCGTAGGTTCGCTTCAGGCCTTCCTGACGCGACACCGTGGGTTCCCATCCGAGAACCTCTTTGGCTCGGGTGATGTCGGGTCGGCGTTGCTTGGGGTCGTTGACGGGCAACGGCTTGCGAATAATGTCGACGCTTGAGCCCGTCAGTGCGAGGATTTCTTCGGCAAAGGCGGCGATGGAAATTTCGTCTGGGTTGCCAATGTTTACGGGCCTCGTTTCGTCGCTGAAGTGCAATCGGACGATGCCTTCGATGAGGTCGTCGACGTAGCAGAAGCTCCGGGTTTGGCTCCCGTCCCCAAACACCGTTAACGGCTCTCCCCGCAACGCCTGGCCAATGAAAGCGGGCAAGGCGCGACCGTCGTTCAAGCGCATGCGCGGCCCGTAGGTGTTGAAGATGCGTACGATGCGCGTCTCCAGTCCGTGGAATGTGTGGTACGCCATCGTGATGGCCTCTTGGAAGCGCTTGGCTTCGTCGTACACACCGCGCGGCCCCACAGTGTTGACGTGGCCCCAGTACTCCTCGTGCTGGGGGTGAACTTCAGGGTCGCCGTAAATCTCACTGGTGGAGGCGATGGTGATGCGGGCGCCTTTGGCCTTCGCCAAGCCCAAACACCGGTGCACCCCCAAGCTCCCCACTTTCAGCGTCTGAATCGGAATCTTGAGGTAATCGATGGGGCTTGCGGGCGACGCGAAATGCAAGATGTGGTGCAGCGGCCCACTGACGTGGATGTACTCCGTGACGTCTTGGTGGACAAACGTGAAATTGGGCGAGGGGAGGAGGTGCTCAATGTTGCGCATGTCCCCCGTGATGAGGTTGTCCATGGCCACAACTTGGAAGCCGTCTTTGACAAAGCGGTCGCAGAGGTGTGAGCCCAAAAATCCGGCTGCCCCCGTGATGAGGACGCGCTCAGCAGATTGTGTTGTGTTCGTGCTCATGGTTGTGCGTCCAAGGTGGGGCGTCCGATGCTGCGGTAGGTCCAACCGAGCTTCGCCAGCTTGGACGTTTCGTAGAGGTTTCTGCCGTCGAAAATGACCTTGCCGTTCATCACCGTTTCCATGACTTCGAAATCGGGGGTGCGGAAGGCGGCCCACTCCGTGCAGATCAGCAGGCAGTCGGCGCCGACAATGGCTTCCATGGCGCGGTCGGCGTATTGGATGCGGTGGCCGATACGGCCGCGCACATTTTCCATGGCTTCGGGGTCGAAGGCCACGACCTCAGCACCGGCAGCAACGAGCTTGTCGATCATGTACAGCGACGGAGCCTCGCGGATGTCGTCCGTTTCCGGTTTGAAGGCGAGTCCCCAAAGGGCCACCTTCACGCCAGTCAAGTCGCCTCCGTAGTGGTCGAGCATGGGTTGGAAGAGGACGGTCTTTTGGGATTCGTTGACGTCCATCACGCTTTCGAGGATGCGGAATTCGTGGCCCGCTTCTTTGCCGCTCTTGTGCAAAGCCTGCACGTCTTTGGGAAAGCAGCTCCCGCCGTACCCGATGCCGGGGAACAAGAAGCGGGGGCCGATGCGGGTGTCCGTCCCCATGCCTCGGCGCACCATGTCCACGTCAGCGCCGACGAGCTCGCAAAAGTTGGCGACCTCGTTCATGAACGTGATTTTGGTGGCCAAGAAGGAATTCGCGGCGTACTTGGTCAGCTCTGCACTGCGCTCGTCCATGAACAACACGGGGTTGCCTTGACGCACGTACGGCTTGTAGAGTTCTTCCATCATTTGGCGTCCACGCTCGCTCGAGCAACCCACCACGATGCGGTCTGGTTTCATGAAATCATCCACAGCAAAGCCTTCCCGCAAAAACTCGGGATTCGACACCACGTCAAAGTCGACGTTGGCGTGGACGGCCACGGCCTCCCGAACCTGGTCGGCTGTGCCCACAGGGACGGTGCTCTTGTCGACGATGACCTTGTAGGACGTCATGATTTTGCCCAACTCGTCCGTAACTCCGAGGACGTAGCTCAAGTCGGCCGAACCGTCTTCGCCCGGAGGCGTGGGCAAGGCCAAGAACACGATGTCGGCATGGTCCACGGCTTCCTTCAATTCCGTCGTGAACGAGAGGCGACCTGCCGCGATGTTGCGGTCGAACAGCGTGTCCAAGTTGGGCTCGTAGATGGGCACTTTGCCGTCTTGCATGGCGGCCACCTTAGCCTCGTCGATGTCGACGCAAATCACATGATTGCCCGTCTCAGCGAGGCATGTGCCTGTGACAAGTCCGACATATCCAGTTCCAACTACGGCGATGTTCATGGGTTCAGTTTGGGTCAAGTGGAGGACAAAAGTCTGAAAAGTTCAGCAACCACGCGAGTCTGAACGCCGTCCGTGAGCTCCGTGTGCATGGGCAAGGCCAAAATCCTTGCCGCCACCGCATGCGCCTCTGGGGTGCCTCCCTCCACGGTGCGTCCGCCCTGTTCGAAGGCGGGTTGCGAGGAGAGCGGGGTGGGGTAGTACACAGCCGTGGGGACTCCAGCTTGCTTCAGGTCGTGTTGCAAGGCGTCCCGGTCCGTGCCTTCGGGCAACATCACGCAGTACTGATGGAACAGGTGCGTGCTGAACGCCGACCGAACCGGCGCAGCGATGCCTTCGTGTTGGGCCAGCAAAGCGTCGTAGCGGTCGGCGGCGGCCTGACGGCGCGCAATCATGTCGCTCCAGTGGCGGAGTTTCACCGACAGGAACGCGGCCTGAAGGCCATCGAGTCGCGAGTTGCACCCAACCTCAAGGTGGTGGTATTTGCGCTCGGCGCCGTGGTTGGCCAATCGCCTCATGCGGGTCGCGAGGGCTTCGTTGCGTGTCATCACGGCACCTCCGTCCCCAAGGGCGCCGAGGTTTTTGCTGGGGAAAAAGCTTGTGGTGCCAATGGCTCCGAGCATGCCCGCAGACCCTTCCACGGTCTGACCTTTCCAAGTCGCGCCGAGGCTTTGGGCGTTGTCCTCAATCAGGTGAAGGCCATGGGCTTTGGCCCAAGGCACGAGTGCGTCCATGTCGGCACATTGGCCAAACAAGTGGACCACCATCGCCGCCTTGGTCTTGGCAGTGCGTGCACGCTCCGCCGAGGCCGGGTCGATTTGAAAGGTGTCGGGATGGATGTCCACAAAGACGGGCGTGGCGCCCACTTCGGCCACGACTTCCGCAGTGGAAATGAAAGAGAAGTCGGGGACGATCACCTCGTCTCCCGGGCCGATGTCAAGGGCGCGCAAGGCGAGCAGCAAAGCGTCGGTGCCGTTGCCGCACCCTACCACATGGCCGTCAAGATGGAGGGTGTCGTTGAGCTGGCGTTCGAAGGCTTCAACGTGCTTGCCGCGAATGAACGCGGACGCTTGAAGCACGTCGTTCATCGCCTGGTCCAATTCGGTACGCAGTCGGGCGTGGAGCCCTCCGAGGTCCACCATGTGCACGGCGGCTGTCTCGTCTTGAGACGCGGACTGCAAAGGAGTGGAGGAAGACGATTGGGCCATCACAGAAAGGCGAAGATAGCGCGTACCTTGGCCTCATGAAACGCGCTTTGCGGTGGCCTTTGGTTTGTTTGGGAGTCCTGGCTTTGACGGGGCTGGATGCGTGGGGCCAAACCGACCGCGACCTCAACGAATCGAGCGTCCGCTCACCGCACCTCGGATTGGTGTTTGGCATGATGTCGCCGCAAGGCGATTGGGCCCAGCGTTTCTCGCGGTTTGGCGAGATGGGCCTGACGGCGGGCCTCAAAACCGAGGGCAACGGCTACCTGTATGTTAAGGCCAGTTCTTGGAGTGGCGCGCAAGTGAACGAGCCCGGCTTGCTGGCCGACCTGACCGGTCCCAATGGCCAAATCATCGACAACGAAGGCGACGTCGCCCAGATCACCGTCACGGGGCGGGGCGCGCAGTTTGGGCTGGGTGTCGGCAAGATTTTCCCCACGGCAAGCAGCAACCTCAACAGCGGATGGATGGTCAAGCTTGGCGCCGGCTCGCTGCACCATAACATCCACTTTGATTACACTGAAAATCGCATCGGCCCGCTGGAAGACGACCGTGTGAAGGGCTACGATCGGATGCGGTGGGGCGCCTACGGCGAGCTGTTTGCGGGGTATTGGCTGATGAGTTCCAACCAGCGCATCAACGCGTTTGCGGGGCTCCTTGGTGGGGTGGCCCAAACGCAGGCCCTCCGCACCGTCAACTTCGACACGCTCGAGCCCAACACGCCCATCGTTTGGGAGGGGTGGCTGGGCCTTGAGGCAGGTTGGATCTTCCACATCTACAAACGCGCTTCGAAAGAATACTGGTACTGATGCCGTTGTTCCTGTTGCGGTTGGCAAGTGTCTTTTGGGCGTGGCTGTTGCGGCTGCTGTCGCTTGGCCAGCACCGGCGTGCCCGGGCGCGCGTCGCGATTCGGCATGAGGGTCAGGAGGCGGTGCTCGCCCACCGTGGCTCCCCGCTCATGTGGTTCCACGTGGCAAGTCTGGGTGAATTGGAACAGGCCATCCCCGTGATGCAAGCGTTCCGCGCAGCCCATCCCGAGACACCCTGGCTCCTCACCGTCTACTCGCCCTCCGCCTGGCATCCCTTGCAGTCCCAAGGTGTGGCCAACGTCATCGACGGTTGGGCTGACGGCGACCTGCTCGCGGTGTTGCCCGACGACCTGCCCTCCACCTGGCGCGCTTGGTTCTCGTCGGTCCCACTGCGCGCCCTCGCCTTGGCGAAGTACGATCTCTGGCCCAACTTGCTTGCTGCGTGCCAGGCCCACGACCTTCCGGTCCACGCCTTCGCCGCCGCCCCATCCAGCACGGCCCCCAATCCCAAGCCCTCAACCCCCACGCTCTGGAAACTCGTCACGACGGTCAACGTTCAAGACGAGGCGTCTGCAGCGTCCTTCGCCCGAATTGGCCTCACCGACAACGTCACCGTCGACGGCGACCCGCGCGTTGAGCGCGTCCTGTCCAGGACCACGTCCCTCGACCCGGCTTGGCAAACTTGGGCGGCCAATGCTTCACAGGTCGTGGTGGCAGGAAGCACCTGGATCGAGGAGGAACAGGCCCTGCGCACGCTCGATTGGCATCCCCAGCGACGGCTCATCCTCGTTCCGCATGACGTCTCAGCAGCCCACCTCACGGCCGTGGATCGACTTTGGGAGGGCGGGGCCATCCGAGCCTCCCAATGGCAGGACCTCGACCGTGAGTCGCGCGACCGGTGGAGCGTGGTCGTTGTCGACGGCACGGGCCTGCTTTTCGACCTCTATCGAATCGGCACCGTCGCTGTGGTCGGAGGAGGTCACGGTTCGGGACTCCACAACGTCCTCGAGCCCGCCTCCGCTGGCCTGCCCATCGTCACAGGCCCCGAGCTCGGCGCGTTCCGAGAGGCGCACGCCCTCGAACGCGTTGGCGCCCTGACGGCAGGCGACGTGGCAGACTTGACGCGGGGATGGCTCGCAGACGAGGCCAGCGCTCGTCAGTTTGGTGCGGCCGGCCTCAATTGGCTCGAGCAGCAGCGAGGCGCCTCCGCTCGAATTGTGTCGCGGTGGACCGAATCGCTCCCCTAGAACGGCCTACTTTTGCCACGTACAGCGTGTTAGCCCGGATGGTGGAATTGGTAGACACGACAGACTTAAACTCTGTTGACCCGAATGGGTCGTGCGGGTTCAAGTCCCGCTCCGGGTACTGAACGGGAGAGTTCTGAAAAGGGCTCTCCTTTTTTATGCCAACCAGTCGCTTTACCTTGGCACCATGCGACCTCGGAACTTGGTTTGGCTGGTCATGGCTTTGGTTTTCAGCCATTGCAAAACGCCCGAGGAGAGCATCTTGGGGGCGTTTGTGCTGGACGTGGATGCAGGGTGTGAGGTGTGCGCTGAGAGAGAACCGAGGAGGATGACATTCGACGATCAGTCGCCAAGTGGGAGCCTGGGGAGTTACACATTTGAATTCTCGGATGGTGGGCAACACGGTGGGCAGTATGAGCTCGTGTACCTCGAATCTTCGGTGATGTTGGTGCTTTATCCCGAGACAGGGACCGCCGAGCATTTTGGGCTGATTGGGACCACACTCCAAACGGAATATGAGGTGGGTCAACACAACATTCGCGAAAAGTGCAATGGCCTCTTGAATTGCGTTTGGCGTCGTGAGGGCGATGGATGAGGCGTCCAATGAAACCCTTCATACCTTCGCAAGGAATCTACTTGCTCATGATGCTTCAAACCCAACTCCGTTCTCTCAGCCTCGCCCTCGTCGGGGCCGCGATGATGCTCA
>JBELLK010000065.1:0-4695 GCA_042088625.1 Flavobacteriales bacterium | reverse complement strand
CAATGGCTTGTGAGGCTTGTCCGTGGTGATCTCCTCAAATTTGGAGAGCACCTTGTGGCGCATGCCTGGGGTAATCGGGTTGAATTTCCTGAGTGCCATGGCTTAGATGTTGTCGTAGAAATCGATGGTTTGACCGTCGGCCAAGCTGACGATGGCCTTTTTGTAACCGTTGGTTCGGCCGCGAACCACACCGGTCTTGGTGAAGCGCTGGCGCGCTTTGCCGTCCACGCGCAACGTGCGCACAGAGGTCACGGTCACGCCATAGGCCGATTCAACCGACTTCTTGATTTCGATTTTGTTCGCACCGTCTGCCACCACAAAGCCGTAACTGTTGTTGCGCTCTGTGTCAAATGACATCTTCTCGGTGATGAGGGGCTTGATGAGAATGTTCGACATGGCCTTAAGCTTTAAGCATCCCTTCGATGACTTCGTGGGCGTTGTCCACGAGAACCAAGTTGGAACAATTCATGATGTCGTAAGTGCTCAAGTCAGAAGCCAACATGACCTGGTGCTTGGGCAAGTTGCGGCAGCTGCGGTAGATCGCATCATTCGCCGCAGGCAACACCGTCAAGGTCTTTTTGTCAGCCAACTTCAAGCCTTCAAGGACGGCCAAGAAATCTTTGGTCTTGGGCGCATCCATCTTGATGCTGTCCACGACTGTGATTCCTTCACCTTTCGCCTTGTAGCTCAGAGCACTCTTGCGGGCAAGCTTCTTCAACTTGCCGTTCAATTTCTGCGTGTAATCCCGTGGCTCAGGACCAAACACTGTTCCACCACCGCGGAACAATGGGTTCTTGATGCTGCCCGCACGTGCCGTACCCGTGCCCTTCTGCTTCTTGATCTTCCGAGTTGACCCGGTCACCAAGCTGCGGTTGAGGGTGTCGTGGGTGCCTTGACGCTGGGCGGCCAAGAAACGCTTCACGTCCAAGTAGATGGCGTGGTCGTTGGGCTCGATGCCAAACACCGCATCATCCAAATCCACAGACTTCTTGGTCTTGGATCCTTTGCTGCTGTAAACGTCGAGTTTCATTATGCTTCAGGCTTACGGATGATGACAGTGGCGCCTTTGTGACCTGGGACTGCGCCTTTCACGACGAGCAATCCTTCTTCAGGCATCACTTTGAGCACCTCGAGGTTTTCAATGGTCACACGGCTGTTGCCCATTTGACCTGCCATGCGCATGCCCTTGAAGACACGTGCTGGGGTCGAGGCCGCACCGATTGAACCAGGTGCGCGCAGACGGTTGTGCTGGCCGTGGGTCGCCTGACCTACACCGCCGAAACCGTGACGCTTCACAACGCCTTGGAAGCCCTTTCCTTTGGACTTGCCAACGACGCTGACGTACTCACCTTCAGCGAACACGTCGTCCACTTTTACGGTGTCACCAGGTTGAAGTTCCTGTTCAAATGCGTGGAATTCCACGAGCCTGCGCTGTGGAGCCACACCGGCACGCTTGAAGTGGCCTTGCATGGCCTTCGAAGTGTGCTTCTCGGAACGCTCGCCGTAACCAAGCTGAACGGCTTCGTAGCCGTCCCGCTCGAGGGTACGTACTTGCGTCACGACGCAAGGACCAACTTCCAACACTGTGCATGGGAGATTCTTCCCAGCGGCACTGTAGATGCTGGTCATGCCTACTTTTTTCCCTATGAGTCCGGGCATGGTGTTTGTGTTTTTATGAATGGGGGCTGATTGGGAGATCAGACCTTGATTTCGACTTCGACTCCGCTGGGCAACTCCAAACGCATGAGCGCATCCACCGTCTTGGAAGACGAGCTGTAGATGTCGATCAAACGCTTGTAAGAGCTCAACTCAAATTGTTCACGGCTCTTCTTGTTCACGTGGGGTGAACGGAGGACCGTGTAAATGCGCTGGTGCGTTGGCAGGGGCACGGGGCCACTGATCACGGCGCCAGTAGACTTCACAGTCTTGACAATCTTTTCAGCCGACTTGTCGACCAGGTTATGGTCGTACGACTTGAGTTTGATGCGAATTTTCTGCGTCATGACTTGTGTGAATTAGCCCTTGGCGGCTTCTATGACTTGTTCTTGAATGTTGTTGGGCGCTTGAGAGTAGTGGCTGAAGCTCATGCTTGACGTGGCACGGCCAGAGGTCAACGTCCGGAGGTCGGTCACGTAGCCAAACATCTCAGACAGAGGCACCTTGGCGTTCACCACAGTCTTGCCTGAACGCTCGTCGGTTCCCTCGATCAAAGCACGACGCTTGTTCAAGTCACCAATGACGTCACCCATGTTCGCTTCAGGCGTCACCACCTCGAGCTTCATGAGCGGCTCCAAAATCTTGGGCTGGCAGTTCTTCACTGCTGCGCGGTAGGCAAACTTGGCAGCTTGCTCAAACGAGAGCTGGTCTGAGTCAACGTTGTGGTAGCTTCCGTCGATGAGCTCCACGGACATGCTGTCCATGGGGTAACCTGCGAGGACGCCATTCTGCATGGCCTCTTTGAAACCCTTTTCCACAGAAGGAATGAATTCCTTGGGAACATTACCACCCTTCACAGCGCTGGTGAACACCAAACCTTCCTTCTCGGGGTCGGGCGATGGACCAATCTTGACAATAATGTCCGCGAACTTACCGCGTCCACCGGACTGCTTCTTGTACACCTCGCGATGCTCAGCAGAACCGAAGATGGCCTCCTTGTAGGCCACGCGTGGCTGGCCTTGGTTGCATTCCACGCTGAACTCTCGCTTCATGCGATCGATCAAGACCTCCAAGTGCAATTCACCCATCCCGGAAATGACCGTTTGGCCACTTTCCTCGTCGGTTGAAACCTGGAACGTGGGATCCTCCTCGGAGAGCTTGTTCAATGCCGTGCCGAGCTTGTCCATGTCAGCTTGCGACTTAGGCTCGATGGCAATGCCAATCACAGGTGCAGGGAAGCTCATGCTCTCCAACACGATGGGCGCCTTTTCGTCACACAGGGTGTCACCCGTACGAATGTCCTTAAAGCCAACCACTGCACCGATGTCACCTGCTTCGAGGCAATCGATGGGGTTCTGCTTGTTGGAGTGCATCTGGAAGATGCGGCTGATGCGCTCTTTCTTGTTTGAACGGGTGTTCTTTACGTAAGAGCCAGCAGGCAATTCGCCTGAGTAAGCACGAACGAAGCACAAACGGCCCACGAAGGGGTCGGTGGCAATTTTGAAGGCGAGACCAGAAAACGGCTCGCTTGGATCGGGCTTGCGCTCCATTTCGATGGACTCGTCGTCGGGATCGGTTCCCGTGATGCTCTCAACATCGTAAGGAGAAGGGAGGTACATCATCACCGCGTCAAGCATGGTCTGAACGCCTTTGTTCTTAAAGGCAGAGCCACACAAGATTGGGGTGATGTCCATGGCAATGGTCGCCTTGCGAATCGCTTCAACGATTTCTTCCTTGGTCAAACTGTCTGGATCCTCAAAGTACTTCTCCATCAGGGAGTCGTCCTGTTCGGCCGCAGCTTCGATGAGTTTTTCGCGGTATTCAGCAACGGTGTCCACGAGGTCTTCCGGCATGGGGATTTCGTCCCACGTCATGCCTTTGTCCTCCTCGTTCCACACGTAAGCCTTGTTGTCGATCAGGTCAACGACACCCTTGAATGTCTCTTCCGCACCGATTGGCACCTGCAGAGGCACAGGGCGTGCACCCAGCATCTCCTTGATCATGCCGACCACATTGAAGAAGTCTGCACCAGAGCGGTCCATCTTGTTCACGAAGCCGATGCGAGGCACGCCATATTTGTCTGCGAGACCCCAGTTGGTCTCGGACTGTGGCTCCACACCTGACACCGCGCAGAAAAGGCCCACCGCGCCGTCGAGGACCCGAAGTGAACGCTCCACCTCCACGGTGAAATCCACGTGACCTGGGGTGTCAATGATGTTGATTCGGTACTCTTTGTCTTGGAAGTTCCAGAAACAAGTGGTCGCAGCGGACGTGATCGTGATGCCACGCTCCTGCTCTTGTTCCATCCAGTCCATCGTCGCTGCACCATCGTGCACCTCACCGATTTTGTGACTGATTCCTGTGTAGTACAGGATGCGCTCCGTGGTCGTGGTCTTGCCAGCATCCACGTGGGCCATGATGCCAATGTTGCGCGTAAAGTTGAGGTCTCTCTTAGCCATAACTCAGATCGTTGAGGTCAGTGTCAGAAACGGAAGTGTGCAAAGGCTTTGTTCGCTTCCGCCATGCGGTGCGTGTCTTCCTTCTTCTTGAATGCAGACCCTTCCTCTTTGGAAGCGGCGATGATTTCAGCGGCCAAACGTTCGGCCATGCTCTTCTCGTTGCGCTTGCGCGAGAAGTCAATGAGCCACTTCATGGCCATGCTCAACTTGCGGCTGTCGCGAATGGGCGTTGGGATTTGGAATGTCGCACCCCCAACCCGGCGGCTGCGTACTTCCACTCCGGGAGTGATGTTCTCCAAGGCCTTCTTAAACGTTTCCAAGCCATCTTCTCCTGTGCGTTCTGAGACGCGATCAATGGCGTTGTAGAAAATCGTGAATGCCACGCTCTTCTTCCCGTCCATCATCAGGTTGTTCACGAACGTGGTCACTTGCGTGTCCCCGAAACGAGCGTCGGGGAGAGTGCGGTGCTTTTTGGCGACTCTTCTTCTCATGGCGTCAGCTTACTTTTTGGCCTTGGGGCGCTTGGTACCATACTTCGAACGGCGCTGCATGCGGCCGTCCACCCCAGCGGTGTCAAGTG
>JBELLK010000064.1:0-4941 GCA_042088625.1 Flavobacteriales bacterium | reverse complement strand
GCATGACCTCCGATTCACCTCGATCTTCTTCCGACTCCTCTTCCCGTCTTGCCCTTCACTGGCAGGTTCTCATTGGCCTTGCGTTGGGTGTGGGGTATGCGTGGGCGAGCATTCGGTTTGGGTGGAACCAGTTCACGCTCGACTACATCCAGCCGCTCGGGGACATCTTCATCAACATCCTCAAGCTGATTGCCGTTCCGCTGGTGCTGTTCAGCATCATTGGCGGCGTGGCTTCGCTGGGCGATGTCAAGAAATTGGGCCGCTTGGGGGCCAAAACCCTCGGCCTCTACCTCCTCACCACCTTCTTCGCTGTGACCCTTGGCCTGGTCCTCGTCAACATCTTTGAACCCGGCACGGGCGCGAGTGAAGACCTCAAGACGAGCAACCGAATCCGTTACGAACTTTGGAGGGACGCCAACGGCATTGAAGTCCTCGACGACCTCAACCTTGCGCAAGACCCTGACAATGCTGGCCTTGTTCGGGACATCCAAGCGCAACAGGAAGGCATGAACGCCTGGGTCGCCGACAAACTCAACAAAGCCGAGAACGCGTCCAACAGCGGCCCCCTTCAGCCACTGGTCGACGTTGTGCCCAAGAACATCTTCCGCTCCTTGAGCGACATGGCGATGCTGCAAATCATCTTCTTCGCGGTGTTCTTTGGCGTGGTGCTCGTGAGCGTGGACGAACCCAAGCGCAGTTCGCTCATCCGCGCCATCGACGGTCTGAACGACGTCTTTGTCGGGATGGTGTGGATGGTCATGAAGGCCATGCCCATCTTCGTGTTTGCCCTGATGGCCGGCCAAATCGTCAAGGCCGCGGGCACCGACCCCGACAAATTTCAGGAGCTCCTGAGCTTCCTGCTTCGCTACGGCCTCGTTGTGGTCCTCGGCCTCGCCCTCATGATCTTCCTCGTCTACCCTGTCATTGCCTCCATCGGGATCAAAGGAATGACGCCTCGGAAGTTCCTCAAGGCCATGCGCGATGCCCAAATCACAGCCTTCTCCACCTCCTCGTCCGTCGCCACCCTGCCCGTGACGATGCGGTGCGTGAACGGCAACCTCGGCGTGAGCGAGCGCACCACGAGCTTCGTGCTCCCCATCGGCGCCACGGTCAACATGGACGGCACCAGCCTCTATCAAGCGGTGGCGGTTGTGGCGCTCGCCCAGTTCCACATGGTCGACCTCACGCTCGCCCAACAAGCGGTCATCGTGCTGACGGCCACCCTGGCCTCCATCGGGGCCGCGGCCATTCCCAGCGCCGGCCTCGTCCTGATGATCATCGTCCTGGAAAGCGTCGGACTCAACCCCGCCTGGATCGCGTTGATCTTCCCCATCGACCGGATCCTCGACATGTGCCGCACCGTGGTGAACGTGACAGGAGATGGCACCGTCTCTGCCCTGGTTGCGCAATCTGAAGGCGAACTCAATCCCGGCGTTTGAAGAAAACGTCGCACATCGCACATGCCTTTTGGGCCCTGACCTTGGGCCTTGCCAGCACATGTTCAATCGGGCAATGTGAGCCGGAATTGCCAAGAGAAAAAAAGGCTCAAAGGCTGTTTGAGAAAGCCTCCGACTCCAAATCCAGGGCAAGCCTCTTCGAGCGCATTGTTTGGCTCGAAGAAGCACTGGAATGGCATCCCGACGACCCCGAGCTCCACATGATGGCAGCCGAGCTGAATTACAGGCGAACCAGTGCTCACCCTTCTGGATGGACGAGCATGTCCGTTCACTTGGATGCCCTGAATGAACTGTGCCCCGAAGGCTGGCCAGAAACGAAATTTTTGCATGGCGCACTGGCCTGCGTCCGCGAGGATTACGACGGTGCTGTCGAGCATTTCCAGAGCTACCTCGACCAGCCAGAAAGCAACACGCGCCGGAGTCGCCGCAGGGAGGTTAAACAACTCTTGCCCGAGTTGGTTTTTTTGCAACAGTACAACGCACATGCCGATCGCCCAGCCCCTGTGCCCCTTTCGGAGGTCAGCCAACGCGAGGACGAGTACTTGCCCATGATTTCGCCTGACGGCAGGTTGCTGTTTTTCACGCGAACGTTTGTCGAGAAAGACTTTTGGGATGTGACAAGCACCCGAAAAGAGTTGTTCTCTTGGTCCAAACGCACAGGTGACGACAGCCCTTTCGATGCGGGAGTGCCTCTGACCAAGCCCTTCAACGCCGGCAGCAACTGCGGCGGCGCCAGCATCTCCACGGACAACAAATTGATGGTCTTGGCTGCAGACCGACCCGTCCCCGGCAATCCTGACAACGTGGACTTGTTCATGACCGAATACCACGTTGACCACCGAGATGGCGATGGCATCCCCGTCTACACCTGGTCTCCTCTCATGCCGTTGGACGCCACCATCAACACCCAATCAGGGTGGGAATCTCAGCCTGCCATCAGTGGGGACGGAAGCACGTTGTTCTTTGCCTCCGCCCGCGCCGAATCCACGCCTGACCTCAATGGAAATCCGACGATGGACATTTTCTTGTCCAAGCGAACCGCTCAAGGCACCTGGGGACCGCCAGAGCGACTCCCCTCGCCCATCAACTCTGAGGCACAAGACAAAGCCCCATTCCTTCATCCCGACGGTCGCACGTTGTATTTCTCGAGCAACCGGCAACCCGGCGGCGGCGGATACGACTTGTGGATGAGCCAAAAAGACAGCACAGGACGATGGATGGATGCCGTGAACCTCGGCCTCCCCTTGAATTCGTCTGGAGACGAACACGGATTGGTGGTGAGCACCGATGGCAAGTTTGGGATGTTTGCAAGCCGAAGAGACGGCACACTCGGCTTGGACATTTGTTCGTATTCCCTTCCAGATGAGTTGAAACCGGACCCCGTGACTGTGGTGACGGGTGAAGTGGGATGGCCTTTGCCCAAGGGCGAGCTGACGCTCAACATTGAATACGTCCAAAGCAAGCGCGTCGAGCAAATCCAAATCTCTACTGAAGACGGGACCTTTGCCCATGTTGTCAAACTCGAAGACGGAGAAAACGTGGTCATGACCCTTGAGGGCGACGAAATTGGCTACCAAAGCCGCGTGGTCCACCAAGACGGAACCGACCCGGGCAACTCTGTGTCCCTCGATTTTGTTCCTGAGAATCCCAATGGCGATGGGGACGCTGCATTTGAATTGCCGGACGTGCAATTCGACACGAAGAAAGCCACCCTCAGTTCGCGCTCGCTCGTGGTGCTCAGCGCCTTGGCCAACCACATGGCCCGGAACCCCAATCGCGTGTTGCACATTGAAGGCCACACGGACAACGTGGGCGATGCCGAAGACAATTTGCAGCTCAGCCAAGCCCGTGCTGAAGCGGTCCAGGACCACCTCATTTCCCAGGGCATTGCCGCGGACAGGTTGCGCGTTCGAGGGTTCGGTGAAACGGCGCCCAAGACGACCAACGCCACGCCTGAAGGCAGGAAGGTCAATCGCCGCACCGCGTTTCGATGGACCGAGTGAGGATGTGTTAAAAAGGGCTGGATTTGGGGTGTGAAATCCCCACGGGTTCGCGTTGAAAACAAGGTCTGCCCCCTTCAGGAGCGCCCCAAAGCGACGATAGCTTTGAAAGCATACGCGAGAACCTCATGCCCAATTTGTCCTTTCCCATCCCAGCCGCGGTGGTGCTGATCGGAGCGACTGTCGCCCCAACACACCTCCACGCCCAATGGTCGGATGCCACGACACCCCATCACGCACGACACGAACGTGCCGTCGAGGCCTTCAACAACCGCCAGTATGCATTGGCCCTTCATGCCTTTGAGGGCTTGATGGAAGAAGCGCCGAGTGCTTCAAGCGATGCGTATGTCGAGGCGAACTACTACGCGGTCATGAGTGCGTTGGCCTTGTACCACAAAGACGCTGTGCACCGCGTGGGCAAGTTCATCGCTCAGTTCCCAGAAAGTCCATTGGCTCGGGAGGCGCAATGGGAGTTGGCCAACCATCACTACAAGCGTCGCAACTACAGCAAAGCGATTGTAGCGTTTGAGGACATTCGCCCACGCGATTTGAGCTTGAACAAGCGGAACGAATACCGCTTCAAATTGGGGCATGCTCTTTTTGAAAAAGACCGATATGAAGAAGCGCGTGTTCAGCTGTACGACATCTTGAATGAAGAAGGTGAATTTCAATCTGCCGCCAAGTATTACTTCTCTCACATCGCCTACCTCAATGGCCAGTCTCGCGTGGCTTTGGACGGGTTTGAGAGCATCGCAGACGATCCATACTTCAAAGAATTGGTGCCGCTTTACATCGCCCAATTGCTGCACGCCACCGGGCAGTTTGACCGGCTGAAAGATTATGCCCCGCCCTTGCTCGCCGAGGCGAGCGGCCTCGAGGAAGAAGCAGTGATTGAAGTGTCCCATCTGCTTGGCGATGCCTGGTACCGCGACGGCAATTACGACGAAGCCTCGCCCTACCTCGAATTGGCTTGGGAGGGCAAAAAAGGCGACGAACGGCCTGCCACCTTTGCGTACCAGGTTGGCTTCACCCGCTACAAACAAGGAGCTTGGGCTGACGCGCTCGATTGCTTGATGCAGGCCACCTATGAAGACTCTTTGGCCCAAAACGCGGCCTACCACATGGCCGACTGCTACCTCCAACTTGACGACAAGCCACGTGCGAAGCAAGCCTTCAGGACCGCAGCGATGACGGACCAAGATTTGGGCATCCAAGAAGACGCATTCTTCAACTACGCCAAGCTCGCTTTTGAACTCTCGTTCAATCCGTTCGACGACGCCATCGTGGCTTTTGAGACGTACCTGAGCCAGTTCCCCACCTCCCCACGGCGTGACGAAGCGTTCCGATTTCTGCTCCAAGTGCACATGACGAGCCGAGACTACGAGCGGGCATTGCAGGCGTTGGACAACATGGTGGACCCAGATGAAACCGCATTGGCTTCTGCGCAGGTCCTTTCGTTCAACCGCGCTGTGGAGTTGTTCCAA
>JBELLK010000028.1:0-29831 GCA_042088625.1 Flavobacteriales bacterium | reverse complement strand
TCATGGAAAGGAAGAAGAACGCAGACGCAGCCATCATGGCCATGCAGCCCACGAAGAAAGTAAAGCCGACGTAGTCGTCCGAGGCCATGGCCTGAACCGTCGAGAGAATGGTAGAAATCATAACTTAAGTTTTGATGAGAACATAGAAATGTGTCCTGTGAACACACCAATAACCCCAAAGCTTCAAGTTTGTTCACTCGATTTTCACTTTTGTTTGCAGAGCATTTGCGCTTTGCACCTCAAAAACACGTGTTTATGCCTTTTTCAGGTCCAAAAAGAAATTCATTTTCAGTGCATTAACATCCCAATCGGACCGTCAATCCAAGTCAATAAGCAGCTCGTGCAATCGGTGAGTGGGCAAGCCCATCACCGTGTAAAACGATCCTGACAGCACTGACACGCCAATCAAGCCCATCACATCTTGGACACCATACGCGCCTGCTTTGTCCATGGGCGCACCTGACGCGACGTAGGACTGAATGAAAGATTCATCCAGAGCATTGAAGGTAACGTCACAGACATCCAATGCACATTGGGTCCCCCGTTCTAGGGTGGTGACGGCAACAGCAGAGGCGACGGTGTGGGTTTGTCCACTCAGCGCACGAAGCATCTCGCAGGCATGCGCCTCGTCATTTGGCTTTTCCAGGACCTTCCCGTTCAACACGACCACGGTGTCCCCCGTAATGAGGACGTCACCGTGTTGGAGCACGTCCTGATATGCCTCGGCTTTCTTTTTGGCGACAAACGCTGCGACTTCAATGCCCTCGATTTCTGGGGGCCACGACTCGTCGACATCTCTTGCCATGCACTCCGCGTCAAGACCCAACATTCCGATCAACTCTCTTCTGCGGGGACTCTGGCTCGCGAGGACAATGCGTCTGCCTTGGAGATGGGTATAGAGGTTTGACATGTCGATGTTGGGATTCCGTGCAAAAGTAGCACGTGCTCTAGGCACGGAAGGCAAGGAGGCACAATACCTTTGCGGCCATGCAGGAAAGCATCTTGATCCTTGATTTTGGGTCCCAATACACCCAACTCATCGCCCGTCGCGTTCGCGAGCTGAACGTGTATTCGGAAATCATTCCCTGGAATGCCTTCAAAACCTTGCCTGAAGGGTGCCGTGGTGTTGTGCTTTCTGGCAGTCCGCACAGCGTGCGAGACAGCGATGCGCCAAATCCAGACTTGTCGGGAATCATGGGCAAGGTGCCGTTGCTCGGTGTTTGCTACGGAGCCCAATACTTGGCCAAGACCAACGGCGGCAATGTGGAGGCGAGTGACTCGCGGGAGTACGGTCGGGCCAATTTGGCCTCGTTGAATGCCACAGACCCACTCCTCGCGGGCATGAGCCAAGGAAGTCAAGTGTGGATGAGCCATGGAGACACCATCCTCGCCTTGGGAGATGGATATGAGACTATATGCAGTACGGGTGACGTGACTTTCGCAGGGTTTCGTGCCACAGGCAATCAGGTGTGGGGCATCCAGTTCCACCCTGAAGTTTGGCACAGCACCGAGGGTCCTGTGCTGCTCAAGAATTTTGTCATGGGCATTTGCGGTTGTTCTGGTGCTTGGACGCCTGACAACTTTGTCGAGGACACGGTCGCCGAATTGCAGGCCAAGATTGGGAACGACGACCGCGTCATCTTGGGATTGAGCGGTGGGGTGGACTCGACGGTAGCGGCTGAACTGCTCAACCGCGCCATTGGGGATCGTTTGCATTGCATCTTCGTGGACAACGGGCTGCTCCGGAAAAACGAATTTGAGCAGGTCCTCGAGGACTACAACGACATGGGACTCAACGTTCGTGGCGTTCGAGCTGGTGATCAATTCTTGGAAGCGCTTGCCGGAGAATCGGACCCTGAGACCAAGCGAAAGGCCATCGGTCGCGTGTTCATCGAGGTGTTCGACGAGGCGTCGCACCATGTTGAAGGCGCACGCTGGTTGGGGCAGGGGACCATTTACCCAGACGTCATTGAGTCTGTGAGCGCCACGGGCGGACCTTCGGCGACAATCAAAAGCCACCACAACGTTGGCGGCTTGCCGGACTTCATGAAGCTCGAGGTGGTGGAGCCGCTGCGGTTGCTTTTCAAAGACGAGGTGCGCCGGGTCGGTCGCGCCCTGGGCATCAAGGAGCGCATCCTGGGACGTCATCCGTTCCCAGGGCCGGGTTTGGCCATCCGCATCTTGGGCGACATCACAGCCGAGAAAGTGCGCGTCCTTCAAGAAGTGGACCACATTTGGATTCAAGGATTGCGGGATGCGGGCCTGTATGACGACGTGTGGCAAGCAGGCGCCATTTTGCTCCCTGTGCAAAGCGTCGGGGTGATGGGCGACGAGCGTACGTACGAAAACGCCGTGGCCTTGCGCGCTGTGAGCAGCACAGACGGCATGACGGCCGATTGGTGTCACTTGCCTTATGATTTCTTGGCCAAGGTCAGCAACGACATCATCAACAAAGTGCGTGGGGTGAATCGAGTTGTGTACGACATTAGCTCCAAGCCGCCTGCCACCATTGAATGGGAATGATTTCCAACACCTCACGTCTTGTCGCATTGGCCATCCTGATTGGAGCGATGGCCTGGGTAGGAGTGCATGAAGGTGCGCAAGCCTCGATGAGTACAGGTGCGGCGGCTTCGATTGAACAAATCGGCCAAGATTCTACTGAGACGACGATGCAGGACACACTCGAAGTCTTGGTCATGTTGCCGTTTGGTCTTCAGGTGGACACCTTGCCAGGAGGTTTTCTGCCTCGCAAGACCAAAAGGCTTCGCGAAATCGCGCTTGAGAGTCTGCATGGCCTTGAGTGTGCAGCAGAAGAGTTGGCATTTTATGGAATTCCCGTAATTCTGAATGTGGTGGATGAAGTTCCCGATTCGTTGGAAAGGGTGTCTTTGGCGCAGAGTGATTTGGTGAAGAGCGATGTGGTCATTGGCCCCTTGATGCGGGAAAATGTGGCAGTGGTGCTGCCGCGTATCGATCGCCTTCGCAAACAACATGTGTTGCTCACGGAACAACCTTACCGTCATTTGGAGCGGGGCATGCACATTCGTCAGGCGGTGTCGTCTGAGTTGGAAGCAGCTGGCGTGCTCGCAACCATGGTGGCGGCCCAACACGATACGGACAACGTGGTCTTGGTGGTGACGAACGGTTCGGATGCCGAGCTCGAGAAGCACTTCCAGAACACCTATGACGCAGCTCAGCGCGCCAAGTGGCTCACGCCCAAGGATTCGGTAAAGCATGCGCTTCTCGACACCGTGCACGGCAGCACGCGTTCCGTTGGGGCATTGTCGATGCACTTGACCCCCTACGAGCGCAATGTCGTTGTGGGCATGGCAGGGCGTAATTCACGTTCCATGTGGGCGGCCTTGCAAACCGAGCTGCAAATGAACGACAGCTCCGACGTGATGCTGTATGCGCACCCTGAGTTGGCCGAGATGCCCTTTGTGAAGGGCGCGTTGATGGAGGAATGGAAGTTGACCTTGCCCCAAACGAACCAAGTCGTTTGGCAGGATTCCACGAGATGGGAGGGCTTGTCAGCTTATCGCAACCTGACGGGGATGGACCCAGACAAATACGCCACGCTCGCACACGATGCCCTGCTTGATGTGGGCCGCCGAATGCACCCATGGGCACCGACCAAGACTTGGGCGCGAGCGTTCATGTGGGCGCCTTCTCCGGACAGTGCTTCTTGGCACAACACGGCTTGGGACATCATGCGATTCGAGGCGTTGACATGGAAACCCTTGGATTCTTGTGCTGCTGTGCTTCCATTTGAGCCACGGCTTTTCTACACGGAAGAAGACAGCTTGATTCCAGTGCCGGATCGCTACCAGCATTTGTTTCCTGAGGCGTATCCCGACGCTGTCAAGAGTGAACCTCGTCCATGAATCGTGCACGACTGACTGCGCTTTCCGAAGACTTCAAGGCACTGCAAGACCGCATTTGCGCCGGGCTTGAAGCTCAAGAATCGGCCTTTGGCGGGGAAACGTTTCAAGAAGACGCTTGGGAGCGTCCAGGAGGTGGAGGGGGGCGAACGCGGGTGCTGACGGCTGGCAAGGTTTGGGAGCGCGGAGGGGTGAATTTCAGTGAGGTCGAAGGAGATGCGTCGGATGCACTGAAAGCCCAAATGCACACCTCGTCAGATCGCTTTTGGGCTGCGGGAGTCAGTTTGGTCCTTCACCCCAACAATCCTCATGTTCCGATCGTCCACATGAACGTTCGTCATTTCGCCCTCAGCGATGGCACAAGTTGGTTTGGAGGGGGCATTGACCTGACGCCGCACTATGTGAACCCTGCCGAGGCCACGGCATTTCATCGGTCGTTGAAAAACGCGTGCGATCGTCATGATTGTGCAGACTACGAGCGATTCAAGTCCGAGGCGGATCGCTACTTTTTCGTGCCACACCGCAATGAAACCCGCGGCGTCGGGGGCATATTCTTCGACCATTTGGGCCGGGAAGGGGCATCAGACGACCAATGGGAGCGTCACAAGGCTCTGGTCTTGGATGTCGGGGCGACGTTCTTGCCTGCGTACCTGCCCTTGGTGCAGTCCAACGTTGACCGTCCGTTCACGGAGGTGCAACGCGACTGGCAGTTGCACCGTCGAGGACGGTACGTCGAGTTCAACTTGGTGTGGGATCGGGGCACGCGATTTGGCCTGGTGTCCAACGGACGCACGGAGAGCATTTTGATGAGCCTGCCGCCCGAGGTGAAATGGACTTACGCCTTACAGCCTGGCGAGGCCGAACGCGACACGTTGGAGTGGCTCAAGCAAGGGGTTGATTGGGCCGGAACTCCCACCAAGGTCTGACGGCCTGTCTTTTCTGCCCGAGCCAAGGAGAAAACAATCAAATTCGGTTGTCAATCAGGTCGACGCCCGGGTGCTTTTCAGCAGGGAAGATGAACATGCCGGGAACAACGTCCAGCGACGTTGAGAAGGACTTCACCGTGTACGTGACATCGCTGCCCTCGCGGCCCTTCATGACGATCTGAACCACCTCAAGGGCTCTGTCATCCACGAAGAGCTGAAGCGTATGGTACGCTTTGTCCGAGCTGGCGTAAAGGTTGATGTGTGCGCAATCGCGGCCTTCAACTGAAGTGCGTCCCATCCATTCGCGTTTGAAATCTTCTTCCCAAACCGTGAACAGCTTGGACGGGTCCATGCCTTCCTCCTTCATCGTCTCAGTGTCGTCGATGTAGCACTCGTTCATTTCTGGTTCGAATGTCCACACTGTTTCGCCGTCACAGTAAATCACGTAGTCCCCGAGGTCGAGGTGAAAGCGGTCGCCTTCGATTTGGACGATGCCTTGCTGAGACAGCTCAAAATCGTTCTTCAAATCCACCAAGGTGCTGGTGTATGCGATTTCGTAGGCTTTGAACGATTGGGCCTTCTCGCTCAGCTTGTTGAGCAGCGCATCGGCGTCCTGCGCAAAAAGGGGAGAGGAGAGGAAAAAGCCCGCCATGAGGGCCAAACAAAAGAACGTTCTGTTACGCATGATGCAAAATTACTCAGTTGTTGCCGAGCTTGATTGCAACAACTGTTCCAAACTTGCTTCGTCAGGCACGAGCACCTTGCGCGCCTTGCTTCCTTCGAACGGTCCAATGATGCCTGCCGTCTCCAATTGATCGATCAATCGTCCGGCGCGGTTGTATCCGAGCTTGAGCTTTCTCTGCAACAGAGAAGTGGATCCTTGTTGGTGCATCACCAGCACGCGGGCAGCTTCTTCGAACATGGGGTCGCGGTCGTCCGCATCGATGCTGCCTGTGTTTTCACTGGCTTCGGCTGGCGGTGGGGGCAACTCATAAGGCGTTGGGTAGCCTTGCTGGGAACCGATGTATTCACAAATCTCCTCGACTTCAGGTGTGTCCACAAAACCACACTGCAGGCGAATCAAGTCGTTGCCCGTGCTCATCAGCAAGTCACCACGGCCGATCAATTGGTCGGCGCCACCTGCGTCCAGGATGGTGCGGGAGTCGATTTTCGACGTAACCCGGAACGCCACCCGAGCGGGGAAGTTGGCTTTGATCGTTCCCGTGATGATGTTCACGGAGGGGCGCTGCGTGGCGATGATCAAGTGAATGCCAATCGCACGGGCGAGCTGGGCCAAACGGGCAATTGGGGTTTCCACTTCTTTGCCAGCTGTCATGATCAAATCGGCAAATTCGTCCACCACCAGCACGATGTACGGCATGTAGTGGTGCCCCAAGCGGTGCAGGTCCTTGCCGTTTTCAGGATGCTCAGCCTGGCCGGGCATGATTTTCCGCTTCGTGAACTTGGCGTTGTACTCTTTGATGTTCCGGCACTGCGCATGTTTGAGCAGTTCATATCGCTGATCCATCTCGACGCACAGGCTGTTCAGGGTGGCCACCACTTTGGATGTATCGGTGATGATCGCGTCCTCGCTGTCGGGCAATTGGGCCAAATAATGGCGGATGATCTTGTTGTACAGTGTGAGTTCAACCTTCTTGGGGTCGACCAGGACAAACTTCAGCTGAGAAGGATGCCGGCGGTAAAGCATGCTCACCAGCATGGCGTTCAGTCCGACGGACTTTCCCTGTCCGGTCGCACCGGCCATCAGCAAGTGAGGCATTTTGGCCATGTCGAAGACGTAAGTCTCGTTGCTGATGGTCTTGCCCAGTGCAATGGGAAGTTCGGCTTTCGAGTTTTGGAATTTCTCGCTGGCAATCAAGGTGCGCATGCTCACCACATCGGGGCTTGAGTTGGGCACTTCAATGCCAATGGTGCCTTTTCCAGGAATGGGAGCGATGATCCGAATGCCAAGTGCTGCAAGGCTCAAGGCGATGTCGTCTTCCAAGTTTTTGATCTTGGAAATCCGAATCCCGGGCGCCGGAACGATCTCGTACAGCGTCACCGTAGGACCCACTTCTGCCGTGATTTTATCCACCTCAATCTTGAAGTTTGCGAGGGTGCGCAAGATGTTCTCCTTGTTTTGGTGGAGTTCGTCACCTGTCACGCGATTCTTGCCGTCTCCGTGGTTTTCCAACTTGTCCAAATTGGGCAACTGGAACCGACCCAGCTCTAGGGTGGGGTCGTAATCCCCAAATTCCTCGGTGAGATCCTGGAGCTGCTCAAAGCTCATGCTTTCCTCCTCGGTTGTTTCTTTCACCTCAAAAGCAACGTCCTCTTCGTTCTCAGCATCTGACGCCTCCTCTGAAGACGGCTCCTCATCCATGACCTCATCGACGGGTTCTGGTGTGGCCTCGTCCGTCGTGTCTACCACGCCCACGGTCTCGCTGTCCTCCTCGTGGGTTGTCACGTCAAAGGGAACGTCGTCAAGCATTGAGGCTGAAGCAGTCTCATTGGGTTCGTCCTCTTGGCTCTCGACAGGAGGAGCCGACTCCGCCACTGGGATTTTGTCCTCCGAAGCAAGCAACACGTTTTGAATGGCTTGTTCTCGAGCGTCTTCGGCAGAGAGGTCAGGTGCCGAGGCCTCATTCTGAGCTTCCGCAGCGCGCTCTGCAGCGCGTTTCATGGCCGCCTCGTCTTGTGCATCTTCAGCAGCCATCGTGTCGGTTGAGGAGCGTTGGAGCGAGCCTGCCTTTTGGCGCATTCGTCTCCAAAGTGACGGAGCGTAGTAGGCCATGATGGCCGCAAAACTCACGGCAGCAAGACCGCCTGCACCTGCAAATCCAATCCAATGAATGAGGGTGCCCACCGCCCACAATCCCGCAGCCCCCACCATGTGGTCGTCGAGGAAGCTGGTGCCAGGGTCCCCTTTTGCTTGGACCGTATTGGTCAAGAACCCCAAGGCGTAAGGAACAAACATGGCCAAGATGGCGGTCAGTTGCAAGGTGCGTCCAAGTGGGAGCAAGGGGCGGTCCGTCAACCACCGAAGGCCCAGCAAGCCCAGCAGGAAGGGCAAAGCCAAGGCTCCGATGCCCAAGCCTTGTCGGGCGAGGAAATATCCGGCGTGGGCACCCACGCTGCCCAGCAAGTTGTGATATCCTTCTCGTGGCCCATCCACAGCCGCGTTCTGGATGATGCGGAGGTCAAGGTTGCCAGTGACCATGGAGGAGAGGATGCCCAGTGCCAAGATCAACGAAACGCCCAGCGCGAACAACCCTGCCACCGAGCGTGTCCGCTCGTCTGCCCATGTCTCTTGGGCCTGACGGAGGAAATTGAACTGGTACCAAGCCGGCGCTTTGTCCTTTGCTTTGGTGGAGCGCTTCTTGCGTGTGCTTTTGCCGCCTTTCGTTTTGGCGGCGGTGTTTTGATCTTTGAGCAGGATGTTCTTCGCCATGGGTTCTACGAATCTAAACGCCCAATGTGCGCGGGGATTGTGAGGCTCAAATGCTTCTTCACGCAAGGGTGTGCAAAAGGGCGTTGCGCTGAACGATGGAATTCGCTATCTTTGCCCTCCCAATTCTTGAAACCATGGCGAAGAAAGGCAACCGCGTACAAGTGATTTTGGAATGCACCGAGCACAAAGACTCAGGCATGCCAGGCACGTCTCGCTACGTCACCACGAAGAACCGCAAGAACACTCCAGACCGCATGGAGATCAAAAAGTTCAACCCTGTGCTTCGTCGTTGTACGGTGCACAAGGAGATTAAGTAATTTGACCTAAACCTCTGATAATTAGAAAGCATGGCTAAGAAGACAGTGGCATCGTTGCAGACCGGAGGAGGTCGCCAGCACACAAAAGTGATCAAGATGGTGCGCAGCCCCAAGTCGGGTGCGTACATGTTCAAGGAAGAGGTGGTGCACAACGACGACGTGAAGGCTTGGTTCGCCAAGAACTGATCGCGGACACACCTCAATACGCATTACGGATGGGCTGGTTTCCTCGTGAATCCGGCCCATTTTTTCGTCAAACCCAACCCAACACCAGCGTCTGATGGGATTTTTCAAGCGGCTTTTTGGCCAAGAGAAGAAAGAATCGCTCGACCAAGGCTTGGCCAAGTCCAAGCAGTCGGTCATGGAGCGCATCTCCAAGGTGTTCACCGGTCGTCGTCGGATTGACGAGGACTTGATGGACGACCTCGAGGAGGCTTTGATCCTGTCCGACGTGGGGGTGGACACCACGGAGGCGGTGTTGGATCGTCTGCGCAGCCGAGCCACGTGGGAAGCTTACGTGGACCAACAGGAACTCATGACCATGTTGCGCGAGGAGGTGCTGGGGTTGATCACCCGAGATGAGGGCAGCGCGATTACAGACTCTTTGGCCTACGAGGTGCCTCGGGGAAACGGTCCGCACGTGATTTTGATTGTGGGCGTCAACGGCGTGGGCAAGACCACGTCGATTGCCAAGCTGGCCAACCGTTACAAGTCCCAGGGATTGAAAGTGATGCTTGGAGCGGCGGATACGTTCCGCGCCGCGGCCGTGGACCAATTGAAGGTTTGGGGAGAGCGCGTGGGGGTGGAGGTCGTGTCTCAAGGCATGGGCGCCGATCCTGCGGCGGTGGCGTTTGACACGCTGCAAGCGGCGGCGGGTCGCGATGCGGATTTGGTCATCGTCGACACGGCGGGCCGCCTGCACAACAAAGTGAATTTGATGAACGAGCTCGGCAAGATCAAGCGCGTCATGTCCAAGGTGATTCCCGAGGCGCCGCACGAGGTGTGGCTGGTGCTGGACGGGTCCACGGGCCAAAACGCCCTCGAACAAGCCAAACGCTTCACGGAGGTCACCGACGTGACAGGGCTCGTTCTCACCAAGCTCGACGGCACGGCCAAGGGCGGTGTCGTCCTGGCCATTTCAGACCAGCTCAAGGTTCCCGTGCGTTTTGTGGGCGTGGGAGAGAAGATGGAGGACCTGCAGGAGTTCCATCCCATGGAATTTGTCGACAGCTTGCTTCCCGAATCCCTTGACGCATGAGAGCACGATCCTACAAGCCCCGCAAAGTCAATGTGGTCACCCTTGGGTGCGCCAAGAACATCTTCGACAGTGAAGTCATGATGGCGCAGTTGCGCGCCAACGATTTTGAGGTGGAGCACGAGGCCAAACAAGACGACAGCGGCATCGTCATCGTCAACACCTGCGGATTCATTGAAGCGGCCAAGCAGGAGAGCATCGACACCATTTTCCGGTTCGCCCAGGCCAAGGCCGAAGGTCAGCTCGAGCGCGTGTACGTGACGGGATGTCTCTCGGAGCGATACAAGGAAGAGCTCGCAGACGGCATTCCAGAGGTGGACGATTGGTTTGGGACCCGAGATCTCCCTCGTTTGTTGAAGACCTTGCGTGCGGATTACAAAAAGGAGCTGGTCGGCGAGCGTCTGCTCACCACGCCAGCCCACTATGCCTACCTCAAGATTGCCGAAGGATGTGACCGTCCTTGTGCGTTCTGCGCGATTCCTCTGATGCGCGGCAAGCATCGCTCCACCCCTATGGAGGACCTCGTGGCTCAGGCCAAGGGGCTCGCCAAGCAAGGCGTTTCGGAAATCATCCTCATTGCCCAAGACCTGACCTACTACGGCTTGGACCTTTACCGGGAGCGTAAGCTGGCCGAGTTGGTGCGACGCCTCAGTGATGTCGAAGGCATTGAGTGGATTCGACTGCACTATGCCTTCCCGAGTGGATTCCCCATGGACGTGCTTGACGTGATGGCGGAGCGCAGCAACGTGTGCAATTACCTGGACATGCCACTTCAGCACGGCACCGACGAGATGCTCAAGGCCATGCGTCGTGGCATCACGGAGGCCAAGACGGACGCGCTCATCGACGCCATTCGCCAACGTGTTCCGGACATTGCCATCAGGACCACCCTCATCTGCGGATTCCCAGGAGAGACTGAGGCGCACTTTGAGCATTTGCAGGGATGGGTGGAGCGCATGAGGTTCGACCGTTTGGGATGTTTCACTTACAGCCACGAGGAAAACACGCATGCGTACACCATGACAGACGACGTGCCTGAGGAGGTGAAGCGCGCACGTGTGGAGAAAATCATGGACATTCAAGCTGGCATCAGCGAGGAATTGAATGTCGCGCGCATTGGCAGCGTTGAGCGCGTGTTGATCGACAGACACGAAGACGGCTTGTGGGTCGGACGAACGCAATTTGACAGCCCAGACGTGGACAACGAGGTTCGCATCGCCCATGAGGGGCACCTTCGCGTGGGAGACTTCGTCAAGGCCCAAATCACGGGCGCTTCTTCCTTCGACCTTGATGCCAAACTGATTGACTGACCCCACATGCCCGTTGCTGTTACGTATCCCGTCATGGAGCGATTCCCCACATTGCAAGGGGAGGGCGCCTGGACCGGACATGCTGCGTGGTTCATTCGGTTGGGAGGGTGCGACGTAGGTTGCGCTTGGTGCGACGTCAAAGACAGCTGGCCCACGGACGCCCACCCCAAAGTCGACGTCACCACGTTGGTTCAGGAAGCCGCGAATTCAGGCCTGCCAAGGGTGGTGGTGACGGGAGGTGAGCCGGCCATGCACGACCTCGGGCCACTGACGAAGGCGCTGCGCGAGGCGGGTTTGGCCACCCATTTGGAAACCAGTGGAGCCCATCCCGTCAGCGGAGATTGGGACTGGGTGACCTTGAGTCCCAAGAAATTCAAGCCTTGCCGCGACGAGTGGTACAATGTCGCAGACGAACTCAAAATCGTCGTCGTCAACACCCATGATTTGACATGGGCTGAAGAGCATGCGACAAAATTGCCACAAGGCACGGCGCAATTCCTGCAGCCCGAATGGGACCGAAGAGAAGAGGTGATGGAACGTGTCATCGCACGCATCCAGGAAGCTCCGCAATGGCGCCTGTCCCTTCAGACGCACAAATTCATTGGTCTTCCTTGAAGGAGAGGCTGACCTTGCTTGTGTTGGGCCTGGCTTGACAACACAACACCAAACCCTCGTCGCGTTCTTGTCGGGTCAAGGCAAAATCCTGATCTACGGCGACTTTGCCTTCCAACACTTTGCAACGGCATGAGCCGCAAACTCCACCTCTGCAGGATTGAGGTGCATCCAACCCTCGGTTGGAAATGGCTTCCATCAGCGATTCCTCGTTGGGGTGGTATGTGAAGTGAATGGTTTTGCCTTGGTATTCGGCAGACACCGCAACTTCAGGCAACAGGGGATGTTCGACGTGTGGAGGGTGATGAAAGTCTTCGAACCGAATGTGCTGAGGTTCAATGCCCGCAAGGTCCAAACCGCGCAGCACATTGGTTTTCATGTGAGCCGGCCCTGAGATCAAAAATTTCTTGGGAAGCGAAGTGAATACGCTGTCGGTGAGCAGCATTGCTTTGCTTGCAGTGATCCGGCCGTTGTGCAATTCTTCCTCGAGGCTTCCGTCGCTGAGGATGTGCGTCACGGTGACACGTGGGTGTCCTGCCATGGCTTCCAGTTCCTCGCGAAGCATGATGTCGTTTAGGCTGGAGTTGCCGAAAAACAACGACACCTCATGCTCGTGATCGCTTTCCAGCACATGCTGCATCACACTGAAGAGCGGTGTGATCCCAGATCCTGCGGCAAACATGACAAAATGGTTGGGTTTGTCATTCCAACTGTCCGGGAAAAGTCGTCCTCTTGGGGGGTAGGCCATAAGCGTAAGGCCCTCTTTAAATTCCCGGTTGATGTAGGCACTCCCACGCGCCCCTCCAGTCTCTTTCACGATGACTTGAGGAAGTTCGGCGTGAGGTGCTTGGACCAAACTGTAAGACCTGTTCAGCACCGTGTCGCCACAAGGCAAACAAAACGTCATGTACCCACCTGGGACATTGCGCCACAAGTGAGCGTGCTCCCCAGGATCGAGCGTCAAACGCACGGCTTTGGGGTTCAATCGCTCAATGCGTTTGATGGTGATGACGTTGGGGGTACCCATGGCTGAACTAACCATGGAACAAAACTTCGTCAAAGGGGTTCACACCGAGGCCTCCAGTGACATCGAGGTGCGCATCAAGGGCCGTAAGTGGGGTCTGAGTTAGGGTTGTTCTCCAAAGTCAATGAGAGTCCAGTCTGGGGCCTCGATGCGGTAACGGTCTAAAAAAGTATGCTTGTTCAGGAGCGTGACCTCGGCCGGCGGCTGGAAGGCTCCTTCCAACGATCCGCCCGGAGCAAATTCGGAAGCTTCCAACGGTTGGAATGACACGTTCCGAATGTGGTACGTGCACCCCTCTCCGCAAGGCACCTCACTTTCTTCGGTGACGCGAGCGGGGTAAGGTGCAGGCAAAAGCAATTTCCCGTCATCGTTTAGAATCGCTTTAGGCAGGGGAGTTTCAGCTTCAAACACAATCCCCACACGTTCGCCGTTCCAAGGGAACACCTTCACCACCGTTTGCCCCAAATAGTAGGTGACGAGGGCCTCCTCATTTTTGGCTTCGTGGCCTGGCCACTCCGTGATTTTCAGGCGTGCGCCGTCCGCGACGATTTCAGTTCGGCCGGCGAAGTATCCGTGTTTCTCATGGGGCCATCCATCCAGCACCCAAGTTCCGGACTGGGCTGCCGAAAAGCTTGCTCCAAGACACCACAGGCACAAACCAATGGCGGATCGGATGGTTGAATTGCGCGTCATTGGAGTCACTGGTTCAACAACGATGCCAAAGCAGATTCCACTTTGGTTGCGCTTGGCAGCACGGCCGCTTCGAGATGTTCGTTCAAAGGAATGGCAGGGAGGTCCATGCTGCCCAACACCTGAGGGGCCGCGTCCAAATCGCGGAAACAGCGCGTGGCAATGTGTCCAGCCAAGGCTTGCGCGAAACTGTGAGCCACAGGTTCTTCAGTCAGTACGAGGCATCGGTTGGTTCGGGCCACGCTCGCCTCAATGCTCGCGTAGTCGACCGGCTGAATCGTCCTCAAATCCAAGAGCTCGATGCGGCCCGGAAACGCTTTGGCGGCCTCCTGAGCCCAGTGAACCCCTCGGCCGTAGGTCACCACGGTCGCTGCACTGTCAAGCAATGCCTCGTCTGCAGCCATGACCACCCGGGTTTTCCCAAGGGGCACTCGGTAGTCGCGGTCGGGTTCAACGACTTTGGCGGACTCGGTCCCAGGGATTTTGGACCAGTACAACCCCTTGTGCTCAAGCACGACCACAGGGTTGGGGTCTTCATACGCGGCTTTCAAGAGCCCCTTCAAATCAGCACCGTTCGAGGGATAGGCCACTTTAACGCCACGGATGTTGGCAAGGACCGACTCGATGCTCGAGCTGTGGTAAGGGCCGCCGCTGCCATACGCACCGATGGGAACCCGAATCAAACTGTGCACCGGCCATTGGCCATTGCTGAGCATGTAGCTTCTGCTGAGCTCCGTAAACAGCTGGTTCAGGCCTGGCCAGAGGTAGTCCGCAAATTGAACCTCGACAATGGGTTTGCATCCTGTGGCGCTCATTCCCACGGTCGAGCCAATGATGAAAGCTTCTTGGATGGGCGTGTTGAAGACGCGGTGGTCGCCGAATTTTTGGCCCAACGTGGCAGCCTCACGGAACACGCCACCCAAACGCGCGCCGACGTCTTGACCATAGAGCAAGGCCTCTGGATGGTCCTCCATGATCTCTTGCATGGCGTGAAGGGCGCAGTCCACCATGAGGGTGACTTCTCCGTCTGGTGGTTGACGCTGTCCGCGTTCTTCTGTGACGGCAGCAGGCGCATATCGGTGGGGCAGAAGGTCGTCGGCGGAAGGCTCTTCAGCGGCCTGTGCGGCATCAAAGGCTTCTTGTACGGCGGCCGCAATTTCAGCATGGAGCAGGTCGAGCTCGGTTTGTTCCGTGCCCGAGGCTAGGAGTTGGGCTTCCAGTTGGGGCAGGGGATCGCGCTGGGCTGCTTCTTCAAGGTCGTCGCGGTAGAATTCGCGACGCACGCCGCTGGTGTGGTGACCCAGAAGCGGGACACTGGCATGCACCAAGAATGGGCGCTGCTCCTCTCGAGCTGTGCCTATGGCATGGTTCATGGCCTTCTCGCAAGCCTCCCAGTCGGTGCCGTCCACCGAAAGCACTTCAATGCCTGGGAAGGCCTTGGCAAAGGTGGTGGCATCTCCAAACCGCACTTCTGAACTGTGCGCACTGATGTCCCATTCGTTGTCTTGCACAAGCCAAACCATCGGCAGCTGCCGCAAGGCGGTCATGTGAAAGGCCTCGGCAACTTCACCTTCGGTCATGGCGGCATCCCCAATGCTGCAGAACGAAATGCCTTTGCCCAAACCGTTGACACCGGCCTCCTTGCCATCGCGCACAGCTTGCGATTCCAGCCCCACTTGGGACAGGTATTGCAAGCCCATGGCGCACCCAGCCGCAGGGATGGCCTGCATGCCGGTCGCAGAGCTTTGGTGCGGGATTTTTGGCTGGCCAGGACGATTCAAGCTGGGGTGGCTGTAATAGGTGCGTCCCCCTGAAAACGGATCGTCTTTTTTGGCAAACAACTGGAGCATCAGCTCTTTGGGCGTCATCCCCATGGACAGCAAAAGGCTGTCGTCGCGGTAGTAGCAACTCACGTAATCTTGGGGCTCGAGGAGGCGGCCAGCAGCGATCTGGATGACTTCGTGCCCGCGAGAGCAAGCATGGACGTATTTGGCAGTGAGCCGAGCGTGCTCTTCGAAGAGGTCGGACATCGCCCGTGCAGTTCGGGCGGTGGTGTAGGCCTCGAGGAGCCCTTTGGATGCGGTCGATTTCGCAGGTTGGGGCATGACCCAAAGATAGGTTCACCCCGCCCCACTCGACGCCGCCCTCCGCACTACCTTCGTCTCGTGGCGCTTCAATTCGAAAAATGGGAAGGCACGGGCAACGACTTTGTGCTTGTGGACGGCCGACAGGAGGGGAGTCTTCCCTCCGATTGGGACGCCCGTGAGGTGAAGGCGTTGTGCGACCGCAAGCGCGGTGTGGGTGCCGATGGGGTGATGGTGGTCAGACCATGTTCTGACGGTGCGCTCGATGTCGATTTTCGAAATCCCGATGGCAGCCGATCTTTTTGCGGCAACGGCACCCGAAGTGCTTTTGCATGGGCGCTCGAGCAAAGACTGGTGTCATCCTCGGCCACCCTGCATGCGTTCGACGGAGCACACTTTGGGCGGTTGAATCAAGACGGCACGCCCGGCATTTCCTTGAACATTTCGGCCCTTCCGGAAACCAAGTTGCCACGAATTCCCGGGTGTGTGCACGCGGCGTTTTTGGACACCGGGTCGCCTCATCACGTCGAGTGGATCTCGGACGTGGACGCGTTGAACCAACTCAACCTTCCCAACGCAGCGCTCCCCATTCGCAACCATGTGGATGTTCAGCCAGGTGGTTGCAATGTGAATGTGGTGTCGCCCACGTCGAGTGGCCTCGCCATTCGCACTTTCGAACGCGGTGTGGAGGCAGAAACCCTCAGTTGCGGCACAGGTGTGGTGGCGGCAGCGCTTGGAGACATGGAGCGGTGTGGTGAATTTGCGGGCACGCACACGCGTCGGGTTGAGGCGAGAGGTGGCGTGTTGGAGGTCCACGCGACACGTGATGAGGCGGATGGATTTGAACATGTTTGGTTGTTTGGCGCCGCTCGCCGTGTGTTCTCGGGACTGTGGGCCTTGACCTTGGTCATGCTCGCGACATGGGGTGTCCCTGGATGGGCAGGGGCGTTGTCCGAGAGCCTTAGTGAGTCGGCGCAAGTGTCGGTGCTGACGGCGAGTCCAGGTGAAGAGCTGTATGCGGCGTTTGGTCACACGGCGATTCGCGTGAGCGACCCGGCGACCCGTGCGGATTGGGTTTTCAATTATGGCACATTCGTGGTGGATGAGGGGTTTTACGTCCGGTTCGTGCGCGGACGGATGGACTACCGATTGGGAGTGCAGCCTTTTGGTCGATTCCAGAACTTGTATCTGCGTCAGGGGCGCGCGCTCCACGAGCAGGTGCTGCATTTGTCTCCCGAAGACGTTCGGGCCTTGGTCGATTACCTCGAGTGGAACGCCTTGCCTGAGAACGAGGTCTACGCCTATGATTTTTTCAGAGACAACTGCGCCACCAAGGTGATTGCCGTGCTTCAGGAGGTGTTTGGGAATCGATTTGATGCGCAATGCGTCCCTACCGACAGCACTTACCTCGAAGCATTGAGGCCTTTCACATCGGGCCATCCCTGGTCAGCGTTGGGCATGGAGTTGATTTTGGGGGCAGACGCGTCCACGGCGATGCCTGCTTGTGGCCATGCGTTCCTCCCCGACGTGTTGTCGCATCAATTGAGTTTGATGACCCTCGACGGCCAACCCCTTGCGTTTCCCGTTGAGGTGGTGTTTCCCAATGAAGGGCCGTGGCATGCGGGTCTTCCCGAAGGCGATGCAGGCCGCCAGGTTCCAGTGCTGTTCATGTGGTGCTGGGCGCTTTGGATGGCGTTGAATGTCTGGATGGCGCAGGGCAACTCCCAGTGGCGCGTGCTGGGTCGGAGACTGTCTGTGGCCGTGACGGCTGCGATCTCGGCTGCGATGGCGCTGTTGTTTGTGCTGATGCAACTCATCACGGACCACAACGACACGTGGTGGAATGCCGACTTGGTTTGGACAATCGGCGGCTGGGGTGTTCTGTGGTTGGTTTTGAAGAAATGGCGAGGTGCCCGTTCTGAAGATTTGAGCACGGAGCGCAAGGTCGCTGCCGTTTGGACGGTCTTGGCCTTGGGGTCAGTGTTGGTGCTTCCTGCCTTGCGGTCTGGTTTGAATTGGGGGGAGGCCACGGTGTGGGCGAGCGTTGGCGCGTGTTTGGCGGTCGTTTTCTCGGTTTGGACTTCGCTCAAACAAGGGTGAATCCAAGTGCAGGTTGAAGTGTAACTTGCAAATGAAACGGCGCCAAGAAAGCATGACCACCAAACCACACATTGTCTGGAAGAATTGCGCATGGGCCGTCGTGCTCCTTTCCGCATGTGCGAACCCCGTTTCTTGGGAAAACGACCTCCACGTGCCTATGTTGGACGATCGCATCCGCTGGAGCGACGTCATTCCAGATTCATTGTACGAGGCAGGCACGGATGGCAGCGTCGGTCATTTTGTGCTGATCGACACGTTGGACGGTTGGAATTGGGATGATTGGGTGGCCCTTCCTGACACGGTCATTGTCGAGCGTTTCGATGGGGAAGGCGAGTTGAACAACGGATTGATTGTGGTGGAGGATCTGGAGGTCTTTGGTTACTCAGAAGAGCTGGACTTTGAGTTGCCCGGAACCGAAGGCATGGCCTTGACCGAAGCGTCGCTCTTGTCGGGCACGATGTTTTTGGATGTCAAGCACAGCCTTGAAGGAGATGTGTTTCTGGACTACGAATTGCCGGGTGTCACCTTTGAAGGGGCGCCATTGACATTGTCCATGCTGCTGACGCCCGCCACACCCACGGAAGCCGGGTCGGGGTATGTCGAAGTTGATTTGACGGGTGCGCATTTTGATTTCACGGGGATGACCGGATTGGAGACCAACGCGCTTGTGGTGTCTGTCTCGGCCGTGAGCGGACCCGTGACTTCTGAGCAAGAATTTTATTTGGTTGAAGCCACGGACAGTGTGGTGATTTCCCTCGGGTTTCAGGGGGCAAATGTAGGTTCGTTGGCGGGGTACTTTGGGACGTTGACCGAGGGGACGACTGGCGTTGTGGACCTTCTTGACACTGTGCCATTGCCAGAACCTGTGGTGGACATGGAAGGGGCGGAGGCTTCCTTGAATTTCAGCAACACGGTGGCCGCGGACTTTCGGTTGCACTTGGACACCGTGGAGTTTGACCAAACCTTGGTCAACGGGGATTTCATTGGATCGCATGACATTCCCCGTGCCGCTTGGGTGAACGGTCAGCCCGTGCCAAGCGTGTGGCGCCTGGACCTCGGCAACGGCTCGAATTTCTTCGACCTGCTTGAGACCTTCCCTCAGCGTCTTTACACGTCAGGTCGATTGACGCTCAATCCATTTGGGTCGAGCGGCTTTTTGCTCGACCGATGGGACCTCGACTTTTTGCCGACGCTTTGGTACGAAGTGCGCGTCCCGATCAATTTGGGCGTCAATGGCGTGGTGCTTCGCGACACGTTTGCCCTTGAAGGGCTGGACGACTTCCCCAAATTTGAAGGCCACCTGCATTTGGACTTTCAGAACACGTTCCCGGCAGAGCTGACGTCCACCGTTGATTTTCAGCTCTTGGATGGAGGCGTTCACCAAGACACGCTGCTCTTGCCAGCTGGCAGCATAGGACAAGGGCTTGTGGGAGAGGGCACGCTGTCCATTCCGGTCAATGCGAACATGCTGTTGCCTGGAGGGGAGCTGAGGGTGGAAGTGACCGTGAATTCAATGGGGCCACAACCCTTTACAGGGACCGAAAGCCTGCGTGTCCAAGGCCGGTTGGAGGGAACCCAAATCATTGAAGTCCAATGAGGGTGCTCCCAAGCCTTTTGCGAGTTGCAGCTTGTCTGCTCGGGCTGATGTTGGCGCGTCCAGTGTTCGCGCAGGGCGACGAAGCCCCGGTCGGTTTTGAGAACGGTCCGGCATCCTTCGAAATATGGGCCGACCATCGCTCGAATGCTTTTTCTTCGGGATTCTTGCACACTGTGCAGCAGGGTGGATTTCTGAGCCGTGAGTTGTTGGAGGACATGCTTTTCGGACACCCCTCGCTTGGTGGCATGGGGGGGCAAGTGGGATGGGCCAAACGTGGATCCACCAAGCCGCTAAACGGCACGCCATGGGCCCTGAGTTACGCGCTGGGGAGCGATGTGTTGATCAGCACGTTGTGGCGCAGGGACCTCGTGGAGCTCGCCTTCGTCGGGAATGCGCCCTCCCTTGGAGAACAGCATTTCTGGTCTGGCACGGGCATGAGGATCGGGGCATTCAATCGCATCTCTGTCGGTGTGGAACATGCCGAGACACGTCAGCGCATCGAGTTGTCCGTGGTGCAGCGTTTGGCCGGTGCCGAATGGGGCATCGCACGCGGCGGCTTTCGCGTGTCTGAAGGCGCGGACACGATGGATGTCGACGTGCAGGCATTTGGTGCGGCGAGTTTGGATGTGCTTCCCGACACCACAGGGCTGAGTTTTCAGGACGTCCTTCCGGCATACGGGGTCGGCATTAGCGGCACCTTGCCCTGGACGTCGGACGTGTTGCCGGTGCAATTCGTGGTCAACTTCCGCGACATCGGCGTGCTGTTTGAGCGGCCTGGCGGCATCTACGCGGCCATGGACACCGGCTTCACAACCACAGGACTTCGCGTGCCATTCACCTCGTATTTCAACCAAACAAGCGAAGAGAGCGACGACTTGACGTGGCAAGACATCATTGAAGGCAACGCTGAGTTTTCTGGCGACAGCATCGCGTTTTTGACAGACAGCGCTGCCCGTCGGACCTTGTTGTTGCCTTCTCGCATCCACGCGGATTTGAGTTGGTGGGCTTCGGAGCGTTGGCAGTTGCGCGCCCAAGTCCACGCCGGGGCATGGATGCCTCAGCCACAGCTCACGGCGGGCTTTGGTTGGACTCCTTCAGATCGAATTGCTCTAGGGGCAGATGTGCGGTCGGGGGGATGGGGTGGCATTCGGCCTGTGACTTGGTTGCGGTTGCGTGTGTCTAAGCGACGCGAACTCGGCATTGAAATCGAAGATCCACTTGGTCTGTTTTGGGGAAGCAATGTGGCAGCCCACACCTACGGGCGCGGCATTCGGATTTCGTTGCGCCGCACGCCAGGGCAGGGTTGGACTCAGGAACTCAGGGGGCTTGAACGGGATGTCCCTCGGAAGGCCATTGACGAGGACTCGATTTTTGGCAAACCCAAAGTGACCCCTTGATCCCAACGACATGAGCACGGATTCATCCCACAAACCTTTGCACGTCCTTGCCGGCCCCTGTGCCGTGGAGAGCCTGGAGACGACCATGACAGTGGCCCAGGAGGTGAAGCGCGTCTGCGACAAGTTGGGTCTTCCGTTCCATGTGAAGGCGAGCTACCGCAAGGCGAACCGATCGCGCTTGGATTCGTTTTCAGGCATCGGCGACCGCGAGGCCCTCGACGTTCTTGCTCAGGTCAAAGCCGACCTCGGCGTGGGCATCGTCACGGACATCCACCTTCCCGAGGAAGCGAGCATGGCGGCCCAAGTTGCCGATGTCCTCCAAATCCCTGCGTTCCTGTGTCGACAAACGGACCTGCTCGTCGCGGCAGCCCAAACAGGCAAAATCGTCAACATCAAAAAGGGCCAGTTCATGGCACCCTCCTCCATGGTCCATGCCGTTCGCAAGGTGCAGGAATCGGACAACGACCAAGTGTGGTTGACCGAGCGTGGAACGATGCACGGCTACGGAGACCTCATCGTGGACATGCGTGGTCTCACGGAGATGCGTGCGTTTGCCCCAACGTTCATGGACCTCACCCACAGCTTGCAGCAGCCCAATCAAGCGAGCGGCGTCACAGGTGGACGGCCTGAGTTGATCGCCACCGTGGCCCGAGCTGCGGTCGCGGCAGGCGTCGATGGGGTGTTCATTGAAACGCATCCGGACCCCTCCAAGGCGCTAAGCGACGGCGCCAACATGCTTCCCCTCGACCAACTCGAAGGCTTGCTCACCACCTTGTCAAGCCTGCACACCTGGCGCCAGACTCAGGCCTGACCCGAACTTCATTGGTGGGCAAGTCCAGTCGGAAGGATGCCGCTCATTTCTTGGGCAGGACGTATCTTCCGATTCCAACGGCCAACCATGTTGTTTCGCCACACCCTTCTGACCCTGTTCGCCCTTGCGTTGATGCCTGCCGCTCAAGCGCAGTGTACGTATACGCTGTCGATGTTTGAGATGCTAGGAGAGGCTCAAACGGCCAGCGCAAGTGCAATCTTGAACGGCGAACTTTCTTCAATGACGTTCAACTTGAATTTCTCAGGAACAGGCGCGAGTTATCCTGCTGACATGATGGTGTACATCTACGCACCCAACGGAGAATGCGTGGTATGGGGTGGGTGGAACATCAATCCGACGGGTTCTTGCACGGACATTGGCACAGGCGCGGTCAACTCCTGGTCGGGCAATTGGAGCACCACCGTCAATGGATTCTACACGTATACGCTGAACACAGCGCCCTACAATTTGCTTGGCACAGGAACATGGTCGGTGACCATCCAAAACGCGTGGACTGGAGCTCCTGTCGCAACCTACGACCTGGACATTGTCTTCAACGGGCCTTGTGAAGGAGACTGCACTGATGAGGCGGCCTGCAACTACGTGGTGGAACCCGAATTACCCAACGACGACGCTTGCCTTTACTCCCTTGATCTCTACCCAAGCGGGTATTACGATTGCGAGGGGAACTGCATCGGGGACTTCAACGGGAATGGGGTGTGCGACAACGAAGAAGTGTTCGGTTGCATTTACGCCGAGTCCGTCAATTTTGATTCGCTGGCCACTGCGGATGACGGCAGTTGCGAACCCTTGTGTGGATTGGACATTGACTGCGAGTTGGTGTACGATGGCGACGGCGATTTGATCGTGGCAACAGGCGATTTGCTCGGGCTGTTGTCTGAGTTTGGGGAGTCGTGTGATTGATGAGGTCCAAGAGGGTGCATATTGCTGATTGCCAACCAAGACCAATGAAAAGATTGCTTGCTTACACGTTGCTCGTAGCCAGTTTTTCGGCAACAGCCCAAGAATCCAATCTCGTGGGTGGATGCACAGATGCATCGGCTTGCAACTACAACCCCAGTGCCACGGTGGAAGACGGCTCGTGCGTGAGCTGCGACATTGCGGCAACCTTTTGCGGCATCGGCACAATTTGGGATGCTCAAGCTCAGCGGTGCATAGGCGATGGCAGCGGAGACATCAACCTCGATGGATGCGTTCAGCTCGGGGACCTTCTCGACCTGTTGGGTGCCTACGGCTCGTGCGGGGACTGCGGCGGGGACTGCAGCTTGCCCAACGCGTCGTCGACGTGCATCAATGACGAGTGCGTGATCGCATCGTGCAACGAGGGGTTTGCGGACTACAATGGTCTGGATGCTGATGGCTGCGAAGGTGAAGTGTTGCCAGCATGGTCTTGTGGTGACGATGTGATCTTCGACAACCATTCCTACGCCACAGTCTCAATCAACGGCCAGTGTTGGTTTGCCGAAAACCTCCGCAGCACCTCTTACGCCAATGGCGACGCCATTCCTGGCGGCCTCAGCGACGCGGGTTGGTCGACAAGCTCGAACGGTGCTCGCTCGACGTTTGGGGAAGGGACCAGCGTCTGCTACGGCCCAGCGCCAAGCGGAGACGCGTGCAATGAAGCATTCTCTCTGTCTGCCTATGGCCGTCTGTACAATTGGCATGCCGTGAACGATGCGCGAGGGCTGTGTCCCACCGGTTGGCACATTCCGTCTGACGGAGAATGGACCACACTCACCAATGGGCTGGGCGGTTCCTTGGTTTCAGGGAACGTGTTGAAGTCGAGTGAGGAGTGGTTTCTCAACGGCGGTGGTTCTGCACCCAACAATTTTGACGCATTTCCTGGGGGCCAAAGGATGAACGCCGGCAACTTCCAAGGAGCCGGCACGGACGCCTTCTTTTGGACTTCCACGGCACTGAGTTTGGTGCAAGTTTGGTTCAGAAGCATGACTTGGAATTCCGCTGCGGTCGTGCGCAACCCCGCCGAAAAGAATGTGGGCATGTCCATCCGCTGCCTCAAAAACAACGAATGAAGCACCACGCACTCATCCTTCTTTTTCTGGGGTCTTGCCTCGTGATGAGGGCTCAAAACATCATTCTCCCCTACAATCCAGATGGGAACAACGACCAGCTGATCGGGGTCTCGGACTTGCAAGACCTGCTTGCCATTTATGAATCCGAATTCAGCGCGGCGGTCATGTCAGATGACGGAAGTTCTGCCATTGTGAATTTGGGCAATGCGAGCTACCCGCAATGCTTGGCCTCCTGCCGAAGCTTGCCCGGCCGATGGCACATGGCCACGTTGGAGGAATTTGGATTGATTTGGACCGATTTTTTGGATGCAGCACCCAATGTCGAATGGGACGATCACCATGTGGCTTGGATCGATCATCCTGCGGCGCAAGGTGCACAAGGTGGTCCGGTTCCAATCACGCTGATCAGGCAAACCGACAACGGTCCTGAAATTCAAGTGGATGGTGCGCCCGACGGCATCGAGCCCTTGGGGCTGGAGATGGCCTGCTATTGCGGGGTTCAGGAGTTGCGGAAGGTCGAATACTTCACCTGCTTTGCAAGTTGCTCTGCGGGAGCCAGTGCTCTGGACGATTGTGTGAACGCGAAAGCAGAGGAGGGGTGGTTGCCTTTTGGGAGCCCCAATCAGCAGCAGGTGTACAGCACATGTTTTTGGCAATCCATGTGGCGCTGGGCGGATTGACATCAGCATCCTTTGGATGCCCAAACGATGTAGGACAACCGCTTGGTGGGAAGGAGAGAGGCACCTATCTTTGCGGTCCGTTTCAGCAGCGGCTGAAGACACGCGGAACACTCAATGGGGGTATAGCTCAGCTGGCTAGAGCGCTTGCATGGCATGCAAGAGGTCCGGGGTTCGAATCCCCGTATCTCCACCAACACAGCCCGCTACGGGAATCTGGATTTGGCTCCGTAGTACAATGGATAGTGCGTGGGTTTCCGGTACCCAAAATCTAGGTTCGATTCCTAGCGGAGCTACTTCTCATCAACCCTGATTTGCCCTGGCAAGTCGGGGTTTTTCGTTTCTTTTTGGCACAGAACGAATGAGGGGGGGATCGGTGTATAATCCCTCACGAATTATACACATAATCACTTAAATTGCTCCTGTCTACCACGCAACGTTCTACCAAATCGATCGCCCATGCGACTGACTCTATCTTTACTCCTGGCCGCATTCTTGACATGCTCGTCCGTGGCGTTTGCCCAAACCACGGGCCCCCTTGGTGCCACTCGATGGACCGGCGGAGCGTCATGGAACTCCGATGGAAGCATTGACGATGCTTCGAATGCAGGGCCAATCAATGGTGTCATTCGATGCGGAAGCGCCGCAGAGACGCAGTCGCAGATCGGGTCGACAGGGGTGTATGATCCATCGGTGTTTGAAGTGGTGATGGCCACCAACGACTGTGTTGATCCCAGTACAGGGAACGTTGTCACCGTGAGCACACCAACGGAAGGGGAGCCGGTGATTTGGTTGAACTTCGACGTGCGCCCACATGCTGGAATCTTTGAAATCCAAATCAATGACAACAGCGGCGATGACATCGCTTGGGCTCTCTATGCCTCCAATGCTTCGACATCAGGCACGCTGACAAGTCCATTGACAGGAGAAGAATTGAGTGGAGATCCCGAAGACTTGGATTTTCTGACTTGCGGCGTCGAAAGTTCCAACACCTGGAATTCCTTGCCCGTCCCTGACTTCCCTGTGGCGACGAATTGTTATCTCATGATTTGGGATCAAGACGCTGATGGGGATGTTAAAATCAACAACTTCAAAGCGCGGTTTGGATGCGGTGACAGCGACGCTGCCATTTGTGTGGTGGACGCCACCAACGTCCAAACAGAATGTCAGGGCAACAACTACAGCGTTGAAGTGACCCTAGAAGGGGTCAACGGCGAATTTTCAATCTCAGACCCCAATGCATTGACGGTATCAAGCTCCATTTGTTTGGGCAACCTTTCGTCTGGAGGTGACATTTCAGGAACATTCGTGGTGACCTATGCTTCAGGTGTTGATTACGATTTGACGATTCAAGCGGTGGCCTCCACCTCGGGTTGCACCGACCCGGTCAATGGGGGGGATTGCACCGTTTCGATTTCAGGTGCGGCCCTTGATTGTGCTGTGCCAGGATGCACGGACCCTTGCGCTTGCAACTATGACGCGGCGGCCAATGAGTCGGATGAAAGCTGCACATTCCAGTGTCACGGATGCATCTATCCAACGGCCTCAAATTATGATCCCTCTGCCATTTTGGATGACGGGACCTGTGTGTTTGAGGGGTGCATGCACTCGGGATGCATTCCTTACAACGCCTTGGCGAATGCTCAGCCCCTGGGGTCCTGCGACAATCCAATTGGTTTTGGTGATTTTGACCAAAATGGCTTAGTCAACGTCAGTGACCTCGCAACCATGCTGTCGGCATACACAGCGGCCGGGGCAAATTGGAACGGCATCGCCTGGGTCCAAAATGCGTGCAATGGAGAAACTTCAGACGCCACTGGAGAAGCCAGTGCTGAAGATTCGGCATGTGCATTCAGTGGTTGCATGTATCCTTCAGCCCTGAATTACAACCCCATGGCCATTCAAGATCCGGGGATTTGTCTGTTCCCTGGATGCACGGAACCGGCCGCACTCAATTTCAACGTTCACGCCAACATTGAGGATGGAACATGTCGTTTCACAATGTGCCCAGACTTCGATTACAGTGGGGTTGTTCAGCTCAGCGATTTGCTGGCTTTCTTGGGGGTTTACGGCAACTCCTATTCGGAGTGACATTCCCTTGGCTTCGAATACTGAAGCCTACGGGTCTATAGCGCGTACCGAAGAGACAACTGGTCAGGGGGGGATTGAATCAATCACTTGATTGTCCGCAGGCTTAACCGCTGCGCAGATTCCCCAATCAACCTTTGGACGTCGTCCGTCTTTCATCCCGGGCATTTCCCTTTGATTCAGAGAACGATTCCGACGCACCCATGAAAACGCTTTCCTTTGGACGCCCGCTGACCTGGCGCCGAAGAATCATTCCACACCAGGCCTTTTGGGATGCATACTCCCAAAAAAAAAGCCGCTTCCGAAAAGAAGCGGCCTTTGTGTAAGGTCAATGTTCAGCAATTGTGAGTCTCATCAATTGCCCCAAAGCAGGAGGAAGTCCATCAAGTCACCGATCTTGACTTGGCCATCCTCATTGAAGTCGGGACAAACGTCATATCGGCAAGAATTGTCATCCACCGTGGCCAAGCGGTCGTAGTTCAGCGCTCCTTCATCGGTGCAGCCTCCAAAGACACAAAGCCCAAAGTCCATGCCCGCATCGGCGTCGTAGTTCAACGCACCCGGGTAGCTGCAACCAGGCACCCCACAAGTAGGGTTTGAAGGTCCATTGCTGAGGCCGCTCACAAGCGCAGCCAGCATCTCGTCAGCATTGAGGACATCCACGTTGCAGGCAGAAGCCACCCAGCCCAAGCCATTCCATTGCGGAGTCACCGCGGCGAAGGCTTGGAGGAACTGCATGAGGTCCTCGATTTGGACAGTGCCGTCTGCATTCAAATCCGCACTGACCGGCACGTTGGTACAGAGTGCGTTGTCCATGGTGCTCGCTTGAACGCTGTAGGAGGCGTAGGCCGCATTCGTGCAACCCACGAAAATGCAGCTTCCGTCGTCCCTTGAAGCCAGAGGGTCGTAGTTCTCTGCTGTGGGATAGATGCATCCTCCGCAAGAACTGAACTCACATGTGCCGTTGGCCGTGTTGGCGAACGGGTCGTAGTTGCAGGCACAGGCATCCGTGCATCCCTCCACGATGAATGCGCTGCAGTCGTCCGTCAAACAATTGCCGTCGCAGTCAAAGTGCTCAGCGGGGAAGGTGCAGTAACCCGCGAGGCTGGCTCCTCCATCGTAGTTGCAAGCAGTCGGATCCATGCAACCCACGCAAGCGGCGAAGTCGCAGCTGCCATCGTTGCTGTTGGCGCCAGCATCGAAGTTGCACGCTCCAGGGATGGTGCACCCACTGAAGATGCATTGCCCGTTGTCTGCCGTCGCCGTTGGGTCGTAGTTGTCAGCGTCTTCGGCCAAACATCCACTGCAGCTCGTGAAGTCCGTGCACGTGCCTGCCAAAGTGGCGTTGGGGTTGAAGTCACACGCCATCGGGTTCATGCAACCCGTGCACGAGCCATAATCGCATGTGCCATCGTTGAATTGTGCGGTGGCATCGAAGTTGCACGCGGAAGGCACATTGCAGCCGAAGGTCACACAGCTCAAGAACTCACACGGCCCTTCCTCCGCAAAGTTGCAGGCATCGGGGTGCGTGCAGTTGGCGCTTGGGGCCATGCCTCCACCGCAAGGCGCAAATTCACAGCTTCCTGGCACGTAGAAGTTGGCCGTTGGATCATAGTTGCAAGCGAATGGCAGGATGCAACCACCCACCAGAGGCGGCTGGCACGTTCCGTTGTCGTCGGTCGCCTGAGGGTTGTAGTTCTGTGCCTCCGGATCGGTGCAACCTGGAATCTCCAACTGGTCACACACACCATCTCCATCGACATCGTCCGTGCAGTTGCCGTCGCAATCCAAGAACAGGCCAGTGGGGTAGGTGCACAAGTTGAGGTTTGGCACCGATGCTGTCGGGTCGTAGTTGCACGCATTCACGTCCAAACAACCCACACAAGAACTGAATTCACAAGCCCCCAACAAGAGGTAATCTGCTGCTGGATCGTAGTTGCAGGCCACTGGAATGGTACATCCACCCACCAAACACGTGCCGTCGTCTTCCGTGGCGTAGGGGTCGAAGTTGGGAGAATTCGAGTCCGTACAACCAGGGACTTCAAGTTCATCACAAACACCGTCACCATCAGTGTCGTTCAAGCAGTTGCCGTCGCAGTCATATGCGAAGTCTGGCAAGTCACACAAGCCGTTGTCAATGGTCGCCTCCGCATCGTAGTTGCAGGCCTCAGGATTCGTACAGCCGGCACAGCTTGTGAAATCACATGATCCCACCAACTGATAATCGGCATCAGCATCGTAGTTGCAAGCGGTGGGGAAGGTGCAGCCTCCCACGAAGCAGGAGCCGTCGTCGAACGCGGCATTTGGATCGTAGTTGGGGTTGGTCGAGTCCGTACAACCTTGTTCGTCCGTATCGCAAATGTCATTGTCATTCACGTCTTCGAAACAATCACCGCCACACACACCGATGGCGTCATCTTGATTTCCATCGCAGTCGCAGTCGCCTTCAGGAATGTCTTCACATCCGCACTCGAAGACTGCGCCAGGCCCTCCACATACGCCACAGGCATCGATCTCAGCACACGACCCATCGTCGAATGTGGCATTCTCATCGTAGTTGCAGGCTGTTGAATCCGTGCAGCCCATGACTTCATCGGCATCACACAGTCCATTGCCATTCGCATCTTCTTCGCAGTCACCTCCGCAAATGCCGAGGGCATCCAATTGGTTGCCATTACAGTCGCAATCTCCCTCCGCGATTCCATCACCTCCACAAACGCCGCATTCGTCAAGCACGTTTCCGTCGCAGTCACAATCTCCTTCAGGAATGTCGCTGCATCCGCACTCGTAAACCGCACCAGGTCCATCGCAAATTCCACACTCGTCGATCACGCCAAGACATTCCTCTTCGTCATCACAAATGCCATTACCGTTGATGTCTGCCGCGCAGTCTCCACCACAAACGCCCAAGGCGTCTTCTTGGTTTCCGTCGCAGTCGCAAGCGCCTTCTGGGATGCCGTCACCTCCGCAGATGCCGCACTCATCGAGCACGTTTCCGTCGCAGTCGCAGGCTCCTGCTGGGATGCCATCGCCGCCACAGATGCCGCACTCGTCGAGGACGTTGCCGTCACAGTCGCAATCGCCTTCTGGGATGCCATCGCCGCCACAAACGCCGCATTCGTCGAGCACGTTTCCGTCACAGTCGCAGGCTCCTTCTGGGATGCCGTCGCCGCCACAAACGCCGCATTCGTCGAGGACGTTTCCGTCGCAGTCGCATTCGCCTTCCGCGATTCCGTCACCGCCGCAGATGCCGCATTCGTCAAGCACGTTTCCGTCACAGTCGCAAGCGCCTTCGGCAATTCCGTCACCTCCACAAATGCCGCATTCGTCGAGCACGTTGCCGTCGCAGTCGCAGGCACCTTCCGCGATTCCGTCACCGCCGCAGATTCCACATTCGTCAAGGACGTTTCCGTCGCAGTCGCAAGCGCCTTCGGCAATTCCGTCACCTCCACAAATTCCGCATTCGTCGAGCACGTTGCCGTCGCAGTCGCAGGCACCTTCTGGGATGCCATCGCCGCCACAAACGCCACATTCATCGAGGACGTTTCCGTCACAGT
>JBELLK010000063.1:0-5289 GCA_042088625.1 Flavobacteriales bacterium | reverse complement strand
TCTGGTGATAGAACGCACGTCGCGGGTCATTGAGACCCGCGATTAGCTGGTTGAAAAAATCACTCATCAGAAACCTCCCGAATACTGAGCGTGTTTTCCTCAATGTACCTTTCATGATCATCATTCGTGACATCGAAAATATCATGTGCGAGATTATGCGCCTCATCTTCATCAACCGCAGTGACACGAATTTTCTTAGTTACAATCGCCTCTATCTGCACGTCCCATGTCTTGCTCATTTGTCCCTCCGAAGAAAATCAGGAATGCTCAAGTCAAGTTCGTCTTGGCTCTCGTCCACAACGATCTGGCGATAGCGACCAGTCGCATCGCCGTGCTTGAACGCTTGCGGCAGATGCTCGAACATCAACTTGAAGAACGCTTGCTGTTCAGCGTTGGACTTGCACACAAACCCAGCGGCACCGAAGATGTCCTGCATCGCATGGCGCAGGGTGTCCTCGACAGTCTGCCACTCGGCCTGTGTGTAAACAGCGTCCACCGTAGACAGGTGTGGGATGTCACGCAGTTTGCGGACACGCTCGGCAATCGGACCCGACAGTGACGCAGGGCTGGTGCTTGGGAAGCGTCTGCGGTAATCTTCCGCCGACGTGACTGGCTTAGGCGTGTACGTCTTGGCCTTGGTCTTCGTCTTGCGAGGCGGCGCGGGAGTGTAGTTGGTAGCTGGCTCCCGCGTCTCCGTTTGTGGCTGTGTTACTCCGTAATCCGACAGCTTGCTGTCCGTTATCGCATTCACTGCGTCTTGCGCTTGCTTGGTCATAGGCTTGTTCCTTCTCTGAACGTGTTGGTTTGGTGCGGAAGAACCCCGCATGGTCTGGGTAGTAGTGATGAAACAGGCGTGCGTAGTAGGCACGGTGATTGTTCGATAGCTTGAACTCACCCGACCCTGTTTCAATCTCGGTGTGCCAGCGGATACGCTCGAACAGAGCGTTGACGCTGTAGTTGGTGTAGCCACGCTTGATAACATCGAACGTGAACTTCACGAGTAGGTCGAACACATGCGGGTTCTGCTTGTGAAACGCCCACCATTCCTGCTTCAAGTCTTCACCAGATTTAGCCATGATGGCACCTCATGATTTGTCCACTTTCATGGTCAGATAACACAAGGTCAAAGCCACTATCGTAGCTGTCACTCATCGTCTGTCTCCTCAATTTCAAAGTAAAAGAAAATACGGCACTCTTCCCCCATATCATCAGCAATAAACCAGCCTGATGGGTCACCGTTTTCCTTTGCGGGGCAAGTTTTCATCCATTCCCAAAACTCTTCTCTAGTCATAGCCTTTTCTCCTTTTTGTGCAGATGTGCCTTGGCCACCTCGTAGTAGCGGCGGTAACTCTCCACATGGCACGGCACCTCGCCATGCCATGTGTCGAACGGCACCTTGTACTCGTCTGGCATGCACCGTGGCGGGTTGCGCCAGCCGTTGTCTGGCATCACCGTGTGCATGGCCACGCATAGCGTCGGCAACAATTCTGTCGACGCATGTTGTGTTCCGAACCGCCGCACATGTTCGTGCGACAGTTCCAGCGCATGCTCCCAAACCCACTCGAAGTGCGGCTTACTCTTGGCCACCCACTTGGTCATGGGGTGATGCTCATACGCTCTGGCATAGCCGCCATCGAACCCATGCTGACGTGCCGCAGTCGACATCATCTGGCATGCTTCCAAAAGCATCTTGCCAACGTGACGATCTCCAAGTGCGCGGGCCGCGCACTTGGGATCAGCGTCTACGAAGAAGACGTTCATTGTGGTTTCCTCATCCATATGAGTTGCAGATGTCCCAGCGAGAGCAAGACGACAGGACGCCGCTTCCACGGTTTGCGACCCCTCTTGCCTTTCACAATCGGGAAGCCAGCTTCCTTGGCCTTGAACTCCGCTTGCTTCCGCGCCTTCCAGTAATCCTTCATGCGCTTGGCTTGATCTGCTTTCTGCTTGGCAGTCCAGTTGCGACTTTTCTTATCAGAGGTAATCGCGACCACGTTTGTTGAACTCATTTTCTACTTCCTCACATATGAGTTTGATTGTTGCGAAATCGTCGGAACGCACATTGCGATCCCGAACGTGTTGGGCTACGCGTATCCAGAACGCGTAGTGCCAACCCCTTTGTGGCCACAGCGGCAACCAGTCTATGTGCCATGTGGCCTTGCCCTTACGCCGTTTTCTTGGCATCGAGCAATTTGCTGTTGTCTACTTGGAACCGCTCACCCATAAGCGCACGAGCCAAGTTGTCCATGCCAGTGCTGGCCAACTCGCTCACGTCGCTGATAACCGTGTACTTGGGATAGAAGCGGGACACTGCATTCGAGCAGATGCCAATGCCGATACAATCGACACCGTTGTCCGTCGCCATCTGCACCGCATCGCGAGTGTGCTGTGTCAGGTGATGGGCGATGCCACCAGACGATGGCATGCCGTCCGACATGACGATCATCACCTTGCGGCTCTCAGGACGTGCTTGCAGACGACGGTACGCATACACGATGGCCTCACCGTCTGAGTTGTTGCCGCCAGCGCAGTGAACCATCGTCACCATCGCACCCTTGGCCTCGAACAGACGCTCCTCGAACGCCTTGAACACATACATGTCCAGCGGCTCCGTGCGTGAATACCCTCCAAACCTGCGTTCCTTGCGTGATGGGGATGCAATGTTGCTCTCGAAGTCGGAGCGATTGTTGAAGCCAAGCACCTCGTAGCGGATGCCAGTGCGGTCGATGCTCTCACACATGGCAATCGCACACTGCTGTGCAATGTACGCTTCCATGCCACACATGGAGCCAGACAGGTCAACGAGGATGGTCAACGCAGTGTCAATCTCGTTGCTGTCCGAGCGCATCTTGAACACGTTGGTGCGGCCAGCGAATGCGGCAGTGAAGCGACGGCTGTCAAGACGACCGTTCTCCTGTGCGTAGTCCCAATCACGCTGTTGCTTGGCCATCAATGCACGCTCCAGCTTGCGACGCATGACGTTGACATTGCCAGCCATGTTGCGCAGTTCGCTGTCGTACTCAGCCGCCGTGCCAGCGGTCATGAGTGCATGGCCGAACGGATTTCTGGGATACTTGTTTTTGCTGTCCGTGCGATGGTGCCACTTGTCATGTGCGGTTGACAGCGGACGGTAGCTGTCTGGGCCACTGGTCAGATGTCCACCCTCGCGAAACTTACGCTCGACCGCATCCTTCAAGTCAAATGCGGTGTACACGTCATCGCCAGACTTCTCGCTCACATCACCGTCTGGCGCATCTCCGTGGCCGCGAGGTGCTTCGCTATCGGCATCTGTTTCGCCGTCAGCGTCGCCGCTTTGGCTCCCATCTCCGCTAGTCCCCTCACCATCAGGCTGTTGACCGCTTGGGCCTTCGCGGCCTCTACCGTCGCCATCAGCGTCACCGTCTCCCCCATCTCCAGTTGAGCCGTCACCGTCAGGCGAACCAGTCCCTCGTGTAGGTGTGCCATGCACTGGTCTGTCATCATCGCGATAGTCTCCTTCTGCCAGTTCGCGTTCGATTGTTCGTGCCAGCGCAATCACATCCGATGTGTTGCGACAGGCGTTGACTGCGTCAATCCAGACGCCGAGTTGACGGCGCAGGTCAGACGGAAGCAGGTCGAGACACTGCGTACAGGTCTCGCCGCCGTAGTCCTTGCGGCCCTCCCATGTGAGAGCCACAGGCGTGATGAAGCGGTCGTCCGCAAGACGTGGATCAGACGGCTTGATGTCCGCGAGAAACTGCTTGTTGACCGCTGTCGCAGTCGCACGCAGGTTCTTCTCGGAGCCGGGATACTCATCACGCACACGCTTCTCCAGCCAGATGTCTTCGAGTGCATTGGCAAGCGAGCGGAGCAAGACGTTGCCGTCCCGTTGGCATTCGGCCAAGAACTTCTTGGCCACCGCAAAGTTGGTGTGCCGCACATGACCAGCTTCGTGGTCAACGTAGCCGCGCATGACGTCAGCTTGCTCGTCAGTCACGTCTGCGTTGTAGTCAATGCTTGGCAGGTAGATTGTGGAGCCGTCAGTTGCGGCCCCATCACCTTGGAATACAACGGTCACGTCTTCCTTGCGTCCGAACACAGCCGATGTACGTTGAACTTCGTGTGAGAATAGTTCGCCTTTCATGTAAACCTCCTTAGACCGAGAACACACGGTTGGTGATGCCAGCCAGCACCGCACGATCCTGAGCGGAGCAACGGTCAAGGATGACCGTCTCGACCGCTTGCTTGGTCGCGAGGTTCTGGTCGGGCATGAGTGCAGTGAACGTGACCAACGCTTGCGAGAGAGCGATGAAGCCACGCGGTGAGATGGGTTGAAGCACCTTGCTGGTGGTGAACGCGTTGAGATGTTCCTCGACATACTTGCTCACCTTGCGGCGCATGTCAGCCTTGAGCGAGGGAACCGCAGACTTGATGAGTTCCTCACGCTGTGGCTTGTCCATGTATTCGACATGTATCCAGACCTTGAAGCGGTCGAGCAATGCCATCGACTGCGGACGCGCACCCTGATACATGCCGAACTCGTCACCTTGGCCAACGGTGTTGGACGTGGCGAACGCACGGTAGTGAGTGTGCGGTTGCACAATCCGGCCACCGTCTTCGGTGATGACCAAGCCGTTGCCCTCGAACGTGCGTTGCATCACATACGCGACGTCTGGCCTGATGAAGTCCATCTCGTCGTAGCATGCGATGTATGGGCCAGACAGCAGTTGCGGCAGGATGCCGTCCACGAACTTGGATGCGGTGGTGCCGCCATCGTTCGTGAGAACGTCACGACCAATCAAGTCCAAGCGAGTGATCTCGCTGTCGAAGTTGACGCGCCCGAACGGCCAGCACAGACGTGCGGACACCTGCTCGATAAGTGTCGTCTTGCCTGAGCCAGAGTGTCCATGGAGCCATGCAGGTTGGTTCGTAATCAACGCATACAGGACACGCAGGAGTGACATCGGGCGAAAGACATAGTTGACGTCAACCGTTGGCACATGCGGGTGGATGCCGTCCCACTCCCACACAGGCACGTCAAAGTCGAACGATGAGGCACCCTCACCAGTGATGCCGAACACGTCCTTGGCCTTGCGAAGGACAGGCTTGCCGGATGGGATGGTGCCATCGCCGACGACCTCGGTCGGTGTGTTGACCACAGGCATGGCCATCGCCTTGGCCTTGGCGTCTGCGGCTTGCTTCTGCAAGGCAGACATCTGGTCGATCATGTTCGCAATGGATGGGAGCGAGGCCGATGCAAGCGCAAGATCAATCAGCTTGGCTTGGTCGCCAGACGGCTTGGATGGGATG
>JBELLK010000003.1:0-108363 GCA_042088625.1 Flavobacteriales bacterium | reverse complement strand
TACCGCAATGAATGAGGTTTGATGACCCTTTACCCTTCTCGGAAGGTAAAGTCCAATTTACTTGTGGAGCCAGCAGGACAGAAGCCGAACACCCTCAACCCCGATTTGGTCAAGTAAGAATTGGACCCTTAATCAGCATCTTGAACGCACCGGACAGAATACCCTGTTTCTCTGTCGGCGTATGAATTGGTGACTCCGTTGCTGTTGAACTTCAGTTCAGAGTAACGCGCCAAACTTGAGTAAGGCGTGGACGTCCACCAGGTCCCATTGTCTCCTGCGCTTGAAAAATAACCGGAGCCGTCTTGCCTCTTTCCACCGGGCATTCCGTCAAACCCACTTTCGTTTGTTCCCTGTCCTGAATAGCTCCACCCATAGCTCGACTTCAGCATTTCGCCTGCGACAGAGGATCCACCAAACTCAGAAACCAAGTTGTACCACTCCCCCTCGGATGGCACATGCCAGCCTGCCGGGCACAAGCCTCTGTCGTCGTTGACCGCATACCAATTGTACAGGCGGCCGTATTCCTCCAGCGCCACCAAGGGATCGCAGGAATCGATGTCAGACGAGTAATTGTTGCAGCCGTCGTCCTCTCCATACACCGTTGTTGCACCATAATCGGCGTAGTTCCACTGGCTGTCCGTCAAATTGGAAGGGATGTCGTCACCATTGCTGTACTCTAGGGTCCTCAGGTTTTCTGCAAACCAGCACCCTCCTTCAAACGCAATGGTGCTGTAATCGTATCCGGAATAGGCCATGGCATCGCCACACTGCCACTCGGAACAACCTAAACCAAAGGAGCTCAGCAAATCAAGCAAGTCGTTCAGCTGCACACATCCGTCAAAGTTTGAATCGGATGGAATGGAAACGATGCACGTTTGCGTTTCAACGTCCCAAATGGTGCCCAAACCGCAGAATTGTGAAGGCTCCGGGCATCCTTCTTGAGCAAACCCAGGAGCTCGTAATAAACAGAACATGAAAAACAAAATACGCCGCAACATCTCCTTAAGATACGAATTTTCTTCGCATCAAATCTTACGACTTGCACGGAAACGTAGGTTGAGACGCACTGGTATTGGTGGAGCCGAGGGGAGTTTCTGACCTGCGGTCAGTGTTCCCCCCTTTCCCGTGAAGGGAATCGAACACCTCGACATTGACTTGGTTCAATGGTGAACGGCCACTCAGAATGGGATGACCTCAACGTCGAATCGCAGGGGGGTACGTGCTGGGATGCCTGCCCTGGATGAACCTTGAGAGCCGAAAGCCTGATCAGACACGGACCAAACGGTGAACTTTTCCGCGATGCGTGATTTCATCACCGCGCGCTCCAAGGCTGAGACGAGTTGGTCTTGGGTGCCGGGGCGCCATTCCATTTGGGTTTCCCGTTCGAAGTTGCCGACACATGCAGACGTTCGAATGCGAAGAGACAACGTTTGGTCATTTGACCATGGTTCTCGGCGGGATGAATGCACTAGAAGCCACACACCTTCTGCAATCTCTTGCACCACTGAATCTGTTCTGAGGTCCTGAAGGAACGAGTCAAGCCACGGGGCTTCTAGGTTTTCGGCGCGCTGGATGGAAGCCCACCATGCGGTGTCTTGGAAGGACCGAGATTGCTGAACTGCAAGGCGGACGGGCGTGTAAGGTGGGATTTCACCGGGAATGCCCCTCACGCCAAATGCACTGATTGACGGCGTCCACACGTCCGCACGTTCAAGATGGCCCAATTGTTTGGCCGCTTCGTGGAAGGCCTGAGGAACCGCTCCGCGCTCCACCTCAAACTCGTCTTTGCCTGAGGTGAGCCTCCGGCCGTCCAATGTGAATGCTTCCCAAGCCCAAACCACCCTGTCCCCCGCTTCTGCGCGCCACCCGTTCAATGGCGACGGCTGAGCTGATGAATCTTGAGACATGCGCTGCAGGACCACGCCGCCTCGCAACGTGTCCGATGGCACTGAGGTTTGACGGATGGCGACATCAATGGCCTCTCGTTCTTCCTGAAACCTGGCTTCATTGAACTCGACCATGGCCTTGCGGACCTGGCGATCCTCGTCTGCCAGTGTGGGCAGCGTCAAGGTTTGGGGTTGGGGTTCAATGCAACTGGGCCAAGAAACGGCCAGGATCGCAGCCCACATGAGCTGGGGTCGACACGCCTGCCGCATTCAATCGTCGTATTGCAGGTCGTTGGACCAGGTGGGGATCAATGTCACCATGCGGTCCACGACGGACTGAAGGGACTCCCCTTCGCAAGCGCCGCCTGCCGCGTTGTGGTGGCCGCCGCCATTGAAGTGTTGAGCCGCGACGTCACGGACACTGAACGCGCCCCTGGAGCGGAGACTCATCTTCACGCGGTCCACATCCTCTTTGATGAAGGCCGCAAAGTTGATGCCCTCAATGGCCAACGCGCGGTTGACGAGGCCCTCGGTATCGCCTTTTTGGGCGTCATAACGCTCCAGTTCTTCTTGACTCAAACTGATGATGGCGCTGCGGTGCTCGGGAAACACTTGAAGCTTCTGACTGAGCGCATAGGCCGTCAATTGAACCTGCTCGAGGCGACAGGCGTCGTAGACCAAACTGTGGATCCGGCTGTGGTCCATCCCCGTTCCAAGGAGCGCAGCTGCCATGGCATGGCTCGAGGACTGCACAGAGGCGAAGCGGAAACTCCCGGTGTCGGTGATGAGACCGCAATAAAGGCATGAGGCCAAATCTGGCGTCAACGCATCCTCCATCTTCCAGGCCTGCAACAACCGATAAATCAACTCACAGGTGCTTCCCGTCGTGGGGTCTGAAAGCATCACATCCGCGAAAGGTTCAGGCTCCTGGTGATGGTCGATCATGACCACGGTGCTGGCATCGTTCGCACAGGCGGTCTTCACCGCGTCCGCCAATCCCCCTGCCCGCGATGGCGCATTGTAGTCCAAACAAAACAGCACATCCGCACCGGCAACCGTGGCGCTGACTTCATCGGGTTCGGCGTCGTGGAAGCGCACCGCCTCTTGGCCAGGCATCCAGTGAAGGAATTTGGCATACGCGTCTGGCATGACCACAGAGGCGTCGACCCCCATCGCCTTCAACATGTGCTGAAGGGCCAGAGACGACCCAATGGCGTCGCCGTCAGGCGAGCGATGCGAGGTGATGACCACCGTTTGGGCTTCCGCCACTTGAGCCTTCAACTTCGCCACCTCGTCGCGGGCAAACACATCTTCCATGGTGTGAAGATACATTTGCACCATGGCCATGCCGTCAACACAAAACACCAAAGCTTCCACAATGGCGTGGTTGGGGATGCTGGTCATCTGCGCCGCCTTTGCCCCTCTGCACGATTTTCACTTCTCGCGCACCGACATTCGTTGGAACCCAGAAACCCAGACGGTGCAATCCACCCTGCGCGTTTTCACCGACGACCTAGAGGATGCATTGAGGAACCACCACGCATTGGGACGCGAGACCAAAATTTGGCTTGGAGACCCCCAGGAATGGGCCGGTGCTGACTCTGCCATAGTGGGGTGGCTCAACAGCAACCTTTCGTTGAGCTTGGGCGACACCGCGCTGTCATGGACCTGGATCGGCAAAGAAGTCGAACTCGACATCAGCTACGTCTACCTTGAGTCTGCTCCCATTCAAGGTCAAGGCGCCACATGGACCATCACCAACCGCATTTTCTTCAACGAATTCTCGGATCAAGTCAATGAGGTGCACATCCATGGGGTGACGGCCGAAGGCGAAACGGTGGACCGGCGCGAAATGTTGAACTGGGAACTGCCCACGCTGGTTTGGGATAGTGTGACAATCGACGAGGAGCATGATTGAATTGAAGACCAAAGCTGAGCGCGTGCAATGGGCCATGGACGAGCTGGAAAGGCTGTACCCTGAGACTCCAGTGCCTCTCGACCACGTCGATGCCTACACCCTGCTGGTGGCCGTGCTGTTGTCGGCGCAATGCACCGACGCACGGGTGAACACCGTCACCCCTGCCCTGTTCGAGCTTGCCGACAATCCGCGCGACATGATGCGGCAATCGGTCGAGGACATCCGCCAGATCATCCGACCCTGTGGCCTGTCGCCGCGAAAAAGTGTGGCCATCTCCGAACTCAGCCGCATCCTCGTCGGACAGCACGGCGGTGACGTCCCACAAAACTTTGACGACCTCGAAGCACTGCCCGGTGTGGGACACAAAACCGCTGCCGTGGTCATGAGCCAAGCCTTTGGCGTGCCTGCATTCCCCGTGGACACCCACATCCACCGCTTGATGCACCGCTGGAACTTCACCAACGGCAAATCCGTGGAACAAACGGAGCGAGACGCCAAGCGCCTGTTCCCGGAGGAGCGGTGGAACAAGTTGCACCTGCAAATCATCTTCTACGGCCGGGAATACAGCCCCGCACGAGGATGGTCCCTAGAAAAGGATTTCATTTCCGCCCGAATCGGACGCAAAAGCCTCTGGAAAAACGCCGCGGTTCAGCCGAGCAAGTGATCCTTCAATGCCTCATAGCGAGGCGCAATCACCGTGGCCTCCTTGGTCTTGTTGAGGCAGTCGGCCAGATGGTCGGGCACCTCAGGCGTGTGAGCTGTGGCCCTCTCGACGACCTCCCCAAATTTGGCCGGATGCGCCGTGGCCAACACCACCCCCGGCAATTCAGGATTTCGGTGCTCCATCAATCCTGCGTACCCCACTGCCGCGTGGGGACACAACACGTAGCCGGTCCGGTCCAAGACTTCTTTCATGATCGCCATCGTCCCGGCATCGTCCAACTTCGCCCCTTTGACCGTGGCCCTCATCGCCGTCATGTCCCCTTCAAACAAGGCCTGGAGCCGTGGTAAATTGGACGGATCACCCACGTCCATGGCGTTGCTCAACGTGGCCACGGAAGGTCGGGGCTGAAATGCGTCGCCGCGTAGGTGAGAGGCCAGGCCGTCGTTGACGTTGGTCGCCGCGATGAATCCCGCATGGGGCATGCCCATTTGGGCGGCCAACACGCCGGCTGCCAAATTCCCCACGTTGCCTGAAGGCACGCTGAACTGCGCGGGCCGTCCCAACAGGTAAGTCGCCCACGCGTAGTAGATGCTCTGAGGCATCCACCTGGCAATGTTGATGCTGTTTGCCGAGGTCAAAGGGCGTTGCGCTTGAAGATCGGCATCCAAAAATGCGGCCTTGACCATCGCTTGGCAATCGTCAAAGGCCCCCTCCACTTCGAGCGCCTTGATGTTGGCGCCCGCTGTGGTCAATTGTTGTTCTTGGATGCGACTGATTCGGCCTTGCGGATACAGAATGACCACATCGATGTTGGGCACATTCAGAAACCCTTGCGCCACCGCACTCCCCGTGTCGCCACTGGTTGCCACAAGAATGGTGAGTCGCTTGTCGCTGACGTTCCGAAGCACCCGTGACAAGAACCTCGCCCCCACGTCCTTGAACGCGTGGGTGGGCCCGTGAAACAACTCGAGGGCATACACGTTGTCCTCAATTTCATGGAGGTCCAAGGGGAAGTTCAACACCTCCTTGAGCATGGAACGGAGCTCGTCGTGAGACAACGCACCCTCAGCCAAAGGTGCCATCATGGCCGCTCCCAAGTCCCAAGGTTTCAAGTCTTCATCAGAGAACCAAAAGTCCTCGGGCAGCGATGGAATCCGCTCGGGGAAGTACAGCCCTTTGTCAGGGGCCAAACCTTCCACGACGGCTTCTGCAAACGAACGTGTGAGTGTCCGATCAGTGAGGCTGTGATACAACATGGGCTCCTTGGGTTGAAATGGAGGTCAAATGCAAATGGTGTTCCATGCCTTTCGCGTCCATCAATGCGGCAAGCGCTTGGGCCACGGCTTGCGCATCGTCGTCGTTGCGGCACACCCAAAAACTGGAAGGACCGCTTCCGCTGATGCCTCCAGCACGGGCACCCGCATTCATGGCTGTGGTTTGGCATGCCTCCCAATGGGGCATCAATGGGCCACGGTGAGGGCCCACCAAGAGGTCGACAAGCGCATACATCGCCTCCAGCTCACGCCCCGCATGCAATTCGTGCACAAAGCGCCCCAGCCATGTCGCTTGCTTGACGGCATCGGCCAACGGCACGGTGTCCGGAAGCACGGCCCGCGACTCCGAGGTCTTGATCACCACTTGCGGGTGAAGCACGACCAAACGCCAACTCGATGGTACAGGCAACGCGCAAACGTTCCCGTCAGGGTCAATCAAGGTCATGCCGCCCATCAAGGCCGGTGCCACGTTGTCGGCGTGCCTCGCCCCACTCGCCACCGCCTCGCCGTCCAATGCAAACGGCAACAACTCGTCGTGACGCATTCCCGCCTCGGCGAGCGCGTCGATGCCCACCACAGCCGCCACGGCAGAAGCGGCGCTCGAGCCGATCCCGCTGCCTGGCTTGATGGATTTGGTCACAGTGACCTCCACCCCAAATGGATTGCCCAAGGCCTTCAACAGCGAAGCCGCAGCCTTGCCTGCCACGTTGGCCTCCAACTCGAGTGGAAGGTCCGTGCCAGGTCCATTGACCAAATGAATGCCCCGAGCCTCGACCTTTCGGAAGTCCATGAACTCTCCGGGAACGCCCAAGGCACAACCCAACGAATCGAACCCCACATTGAGGTTCGCCACCGTGGCGGGGGCCCAAACGCGACATGATGTCATGGCATTCAACTCGTTCATCGGGTGGCAGCAAATCGCATGATGTCGGCAAACACGCCCATGGCCGTGACGTCAGCACCAGCACCGGCGCCTTGCACCACAAGCGGGCGTTGGGCATATCGGACTGTATGCAACATGACGACGTTGTCAGAACCCTGCAATTGACAGAATGCGTGTTCTGCCGGCAGCGCCTGCAATCCGACGCGGGCCGAAGGCTTGCCGTCAGACGTGCGCTCAAACGTGGCCACGTACCTCAAATGCAAATCCTGGGCTCGGGCTTCTGCCAATCGCTCCTGCATGCCGACCTCAGCTGTGGGGAGTCGCTCCAAGAAGTCCGACACGCTGCCGGACATCAATTCGGCGGGAAGGAATCCTGGATTGTCAACATCCTCCATGTCCATCGTGTAGCCGGCTTCGCGGGCCAGGATCAAGATTTTGCGTTGCACGTCCACCCCGCTCAAATCAATCCTTGGATCGGGTTCCGTGTACCCCGCATCCATGGCGCCGCGCACCGCATCCACAAAGCCGCAGTCAGGACCAAAGGTGCTGAACAGGAAGTTGAGCGTTCCGGACAGGACGGCGTCGATGCGGTGGATTTGGTCTCCACTCTGGACAAGGTGTTCAATGGTGTCGATGACAGGCAATCCCGCGCCCACGTTGGTTTCAAACCGATACTGCGTGTTCTTGACCTGGGCCAAACGCTTGAGCGTGTTGTAGCGTGCTTGCGTGTCGGCCGCTGCGATTTTGTTCGAGGCGACGACGCCAATGGACGACTCGAGCACGCTCTCGTAGACGGCGGCGACATCTGCGCTTGCCGTGTTGTCCACGAAGACCGAATTCTCCAAATTCATCGCCTTCATCGACGTCACAAAGGCTTCCAGTCCTCCGTCAACGCCCTCGCGATCCAACGTTGAGGACCATTCGTTCAAGTCAAGGCCTTCGCTGTTGAGGGCGTGCTTCCGCGAATTGGCCAGCCCCACCACGCGGAGGTCGATGGCGCGTTCCGCAAGCAAATCGTCGTGGACCACCGCGATTTGGTCCACAAGCGTGCCGCCCACGTTGCCCACCCCCGCACAAAACAAGTGAATGCGTCTCACTTCGCGTTCAAACAGGGTGCTGTGCAACGCTCGGAGCGCCTTGGCCACGTCCTTCTTTGCGACCACGATGCTGATGTTCCGCTCCGTGGATCCCTGGGCAATGGCAAAAATGTTGATGCCGTTTTTGCCCAAGGCGTCGAAGGCCCGACCTGAAAGCCCAGTGTGGTGATGCATGGCGTCTCCCACCAAGGCCAAAATGCTCAATCCCCGTTCCACCCTAAACGGCTCCACCTTCCCGACTTCCAAGTCACTCTCAAATTCTTCGCGCAACGCTTCGAGGGCCACATCCACCTCGTTTTCCTCCACCGCGACAGTGATGCTGTGTTCGGAAGACCCTTGCGTGATCAGCACAACGTTCACTTGACGCATGGAAAGTGCCATGAACATGCGGCGGGCATAACCGGGGATGCCAACCATGCCACCACCCACGAGCGTGACCAGCGCCATGCCATCAATCGACGACACACCACGAACGCCCGTCCCTTGGTCCGGACTTGCACTGATGGTGGTGCCTGCAGACGAGGTGTCAAAGGTGCTTCGAATGACCAGCGGAATGCCAGCATCGCGGAGTGGGATCAACGTGGGCGGATAAATGACCTTGGCGCCAAAGTGACACAACTCCATGGCCTCTTCGTAGCTCATGGTGTCGATGATTTTGGCATTGGGGACGATGCGAGGGTCGGCCGTCAGCATGCCCGGCACATCGGTGCTCTTTTCCATGTGGGAAGCCCCCAACATGCACGCCACAAGCGAGGCGGTCAAATCGCTGCCGCCTCGTCCCAGGGTCGTCACTTCTCCAAGGGTGTCGCGTCCAACGAAGCCTTCCATCACCACCACGTCTTTGGGACCCAAATCGGCCATCGCCGCCTCAAGATTGTCTGCCATCAGGAGATGGTCCACCGCCGCAGCGCCATGTTGGCTGTCTGTCGTCACGATTTCCAATGCGGACAAACGCCCCGCCTTGAAGCCGCGCTGCTGAAGCAAGGCATGCATCAATGGAACGCTCAACCGCTCTCCCATGCTGACAAGCGCGTCGCGGGTGTGGTCGGTGAACTCGTGCAACAACTGAAGTCCCTCGCAAATCGAACGGATGTAGGACATCCCTTCTTCGATTTCCGTGAGAACCGCCTCTTGTGCAGCGCCCTCCACCAACGCCTGACATGCCTCGCGATGCCGAACGTGCAATTCGTCCACCATCGACTTCCAATCGGAGCTGCCTTTTTTGGCCTCTTGGCCTGCGCGGATCAGGGCGTCTGTGGCCCCTCCCATGGCGGACAGCACAACAAACTTGGGCACGGACTTTCGCGCCTCAAGCACGTCTGCGACCTGCCTCATTGCAACTGCATCAACGAGCGAGCTGCCTCCAAACTTGATGACTTCCATGGGGTGTTGAGATGTTGCTGTCAAGGGCCTCACAAAAAGTTAAGGAACAAAAGCGACTTGGCCTTTCAACACGCCATGGAACATTGCCCGGCGCATGTGGTCAACGTGTCACTCTGCTTCTGGGCCAAACTTTGAAATCACCTCCATGGACACCCCTGTGTTGGAGAATCCTCCGTCGTGGAAGAGGTTTTGCATCGTCACGTACCGCGTGAGGTCGCTGAACAGGGTGATGCAATACTCGGCGCAAGACTGGGCATCTGCATTGCCAAGCGGCGACATCGCCTCGCTGTAGCTGATGAACTCATCGAAGCCCTTCACGCCACTTCCAGCCGTGGTGACCGTGGGCGATTGACTCACTGTGTTGACGCGAATCTTCTTGGCCACACCGTAGTGGTAGCCAAAGCTGCGCGTGATGCTCTCAAGCAGCGACTTCGCGTCGGCCATGTCCCCGTAATCTGGGAAGATGCGCTGGGCCGCGATGTACGACAAGGCCACCACGCTGCCCCATTCGTTGAGGGCATCGAGCTTCTTGGCCGTGGCCAACGTTTTGTGCAAGGAAATGGCGCTCACGTCGAGCGTGGTCTGCAAAAACTTGTAGTTGATGTCGGTGTAGTGCTTGCCTTTGCGCACGTTGGGACTCATCCCAATGCTGTGCAGCACAAAATCCACCTTGCCACCGAAGTGCTCCATTGCCCCTTCAAACAGCGCTTGCAAGTCGTCTTCACTTGTGGCATCCGCAGGAATCACTGGAGCGTCGCCGCAGAGCTTGGCCAGGTTGTGAATTTCGCCCATGCGCATGGCAACGGGCGCGTTTGTCAACACAATTTCAGCGCCTTGTGCGTGGGCTTCCAACGCCACTTTCCAGGCGATGGACATGTCGTTCAAGGCACCAAAAACAATGCCTTTTTTTCCTTTGAGAAGATCGTGCGCCATGGCTCGAATGTCGTTTGAGATTGAAGGGCCAAACTACCACCCCCTCTCGACAACCGCCATCATCTCAACCTCCAGTTCTTCACAACCGCGCGTGGGTGACTTCAGGTCATTGGAACACCCGCACGTAGTCGACCATCATGGTCTGCGGGAACTGCGTTGAGGCATCGGGGTACCCAGGCCAGTTGCCGCCCACCGCGATGTTCATGATGAAAAAGAACGGCGCGTTAAATGGGTACGGTTGGCCGTTCATTTGGGTGTTGTCAATGCTGTAGAACGGCTGATCGTCCATGTACCAAACGATGGAGTTCTGTTGCCATTCGATGGAGAACAAGTGGAATGCTTCGCTGAATTTCGCACCGCCTGGAAGCGTGATGCTGCCCCCATTGTATTGGTGTACGCCGAAGTTGGCACCCCAGTGTGCCGTTCCGTGGTTGATGCCTGGCTGATGCCCCACAATCTCCATGATGTCGATTTCACCGCACTGAGGCCATCCACCTTCCGGGAAGTTGGCGCCGAGCATCCAAAGCGCTGGCCAGATTCCCTGGCCTTCCGGAAGCTTTGCACGGATGTCGATCCGACCAAACTGGAATTCCTGCAGGTCCACCGACTTCATCCGAGCCGAGGTGTACCCGCCTCCCTCTTCGCGAGCCGTGATGGTCAAGAAGCCATCGGCGACTGAACTGTTGCTCGGTGAGCTGGTGTAGTTCTGCCATTCGTTGTTGCCCCATCCGCTCGCGCCAAGGTCGTACGTCCAGTTCGCTGAATTGATGGTGGTGCCGTCGAATTCATCGGACCACACCAAGGTCTTGCCGGGATAGCTGTCCGCGCCCTGGTAGCCGTCTCCATCCACCACGCCTGTGTTGTCGTTGATGCGGGTCAAGATGTACGTGAAATATCCCCCAGTTTGTTGACACGCCGCATTGTCCGTGTAGGTATGCAAACGCAAGGTCGTCGACGTCAACTCGACGATGTCGTACACCAAGCCACCATCGTTGGTGCCGATGAAGGGACAGCTGCAACCTCCGCCCGTGCCAGTCAACGTGAAGGCGTCCTCGCCTGAAGTGCCACCTCCTGGGTTGAATTCCAAGCTTGCGGAAGAGCAACCGTAACCCTGCTCACTGTAATCCAAGAAAGCATCGATGATGCTGCCGTTGTAATTCGTGGTGAGGGTGCCGTCTTCGTTGAAGGTGTACACATCGTCGTACTGCGCCGCCTGCAGTCCGTTAGAGCCACTAGAATACCACTCCGAGCTGTAAGGAGCTGGGCCAATTTGAACCGCCCCGGCAATGGTGCTCATGCGCCACGATCCGATAAGCAATTCGGGCAACAACCCTGAGCCGCCGCAGACCCCAAAATTGTCGAGATACAAGCAAGCTTCAGTGGGGTTGGCGTTGTAGTTGCACGCGGTTTGGTCGATGCACGCATCGTCATTGTCCCAAACTCCGTCCAAATCCGAATCCACCGAGCCAAACAACCCGAGGATGGCCAACACGTCAGACACCCCAATGGCACCATCGGGCTCCACATCAGGTTGGTAGCCACAATCGGTTTGGGCCGAAGCCACGAAAGCGCCAAGCATGGCGATTGAGAAAAAAAGGTGCTTCATGAGAAGTGGATCGGAATGGATGCGCAGTTGTTGCTGCCCTTTAAAGATAAGGCCCAAAAGCGAACAGTGAATTGACATGGGTCAAAAACGCCCAAAGTTGAGCCTCAAATCAAATGGATGTCAGGGAAAATCTTCCCAGGATTCAAGATGCCCTTCGGGTCAAGCAGGTTCTTGATGCCTTTCATCATGGCCAATTGTTGAGGGGAGCACGCGAGGTCCATGAAGTTCTTTTGGACGTAGCCGATGCCGTGCTCACCACTGAGTGTCCCTCCCAGCCTGACCACTTCGGCAAACAACTCTCTGATCGCGGCAGTCAACGCGCTGTTCCAAGTTTCCTCATCGAGGTCGTCTCGCAGAATGTTGATGTGCAAATTCCCATCGCCAGCATGACCGTAGCAAATGGATCGGAAACCATGTGTCTTGCCGAGCGCCTTGACTTTGGCGAGCAAGGCAGGCAAATGCCCCCTTGGCACCACAGTGTCTTCCTCTTTGTACGTGCTGGCCGCCTTCACCGCCTCTCCGACCCGTCTTCGCAAGAACCACAGGGCGTCTTTTTCCGCAGCAGATTCGGCAAACAAAACCTCCCCTGCACCGTGCGCTTCGAGCACAGGAAGAATGCGCTCGCATTGGGGCATCAGTTCCTCAGGCGTGAAGCCATCCACTTCGATGAGCAAATGAGCTTCGTCTTGGGGGCCGAGCGCAGGCTCGTGGGTGTCTGTGAACGCCTGCGCGAGCAGAATGGCGTCGCGCTCCATGAATTCAAGGGCACTCGGCATGGCGCCCGCTTGAAAGATGGCCGCCACGGCAGCACATGCAGACGAGGCCGATTCAAAAGGGACCAACATCAACGCCTGATGCCGCGGCAGCGGAAGCAGCTTCAGCGTGGCGCGAGTGATGATGCCTAAGGTGCCCTCGCTGCCCACCATCAGCTGGGTAAGGTTGTAGCCCGTGGAGTTCTTGAGGGTGTTCGCTCCTGTTTCCATGACGGTGCCGTCAGCCAGCACAACTTCGAGGTTGAGGACCCAGTCTTTGGTGACGCCGTATTTCACCGCTCTTGGTCCGCCGCTGTTTTCCGCAAGGTTGCCGCCAATGGTGCAAGTCCCTCGTGATGCAGGATCCACCGCGTACATCAATCCATGATCGGCGGCGGCATTTGAAAGCACCTCGGTGATGACGCCTGGCTCCACAATCGCCTGATGGTTGACGGTGTCGATGGCCACGATGTTGTTCATCCTGCGCATGGACAATGCGATGCCGCCTTGCACCGACAATGCGCCTCCGCTAAGTCCCGTTCTCGCGCCTCCTGCCGTCACTGGAACGTCATGCTCATGCGCCCAGGCCATGATCGCCGAAACCTCAGCCGTCGTCTCAGGCTCCATCACCACCTCTGGCATGAACACCAAATCCTCCGTCTCGTCCGCCCCATGAGCTCTTCTTACGTCCTCTTCCCAATGCACCCTGCCTTCGCCGACAAGGGACGAAAGCTCCTGCCGTGCCCCTTGAAGGACGTCGTAGACTTGGGTTGAGGATGCAGTCGGGGCAGGTTCCATTCGGGTTGCGTTATCTTGGGCGCTTGTCAAAAGTAACCTGACGATCAAACACCTTTTTTCCCAGAGAATGGAACTTATCAAACGAGGCGCGATGGTGGCTTTCGGTTTGGCATTGTTGACCCAAACCACAACGGCCTTGGCGCAAGGTGCGCAATTCAGCAACGAGGCGATTTGGGCATCTGGAACCTTCCGGACCGAATACGTGTGGGGCATCCGATCCATGGCCGACGGCAAGCACTACACCACCCAGGAATACGACGAAACCAAAGGTGCGTGCATCGTCAAATGGTCCTATAAAACGGGAAAGGTGGTGGACACACTTCTGACGTCAATCATGGCGTTTGACGATGCCCGCGAGACGTTTGGCGGATACGAATTCAGCAGCGACGAACGCTTTGTGGTGTTGACCACCGCGAGCGAAGGCCTGTACCGCCACTCCTTCTACGCCAACTTCTACGTCTACGATTTTGAGTCGGACAAAGACGCCCGCCCCATCACCGACTTCAGCCTTGGAAAGCAACGGCTCGCCCAGCTTTCTCCTGCAGGTGACAAGGTGGCCTTCGTCCGCGAGAACAACATCTTCATCTCCAACTTGGCGGACGGAGCCGAAGTCCAGGTCACCAATGACGGGGTGAGCAACGCCATCATCAACGGCGCTGCGGACTGGGTGTACGAAGAGGAATTTGGCGACGACCAAGGACTGTTCTGGAATGCCGACGGTTCGAGTTTGGCCTACCTCAAATTTGACGAACGAAACGTGCGTGAATTCCACATGCCTGTGTACGGATCTCTTTACCCAGACCCTTACACATTCAAGTATCCCAAAGCCGGCGAAGAAAACAGCAAAGTCTCTGTGCACATCTACGAGCTTGAGGAAGCTGTGAGCAAGGCTGTGGCTGTGCCCAAATCCGCACATTACATCCCGCGCATCAAGTGGACCAACGACCCCACCACGTTGTGCATTTTCACCATGAACCGCCACCAAAACGACTTGCGGTTGCTGTTGACGGAGGGTGAATTCCCCAACAACCGTCTGGGAACGAAAGAGATCTTCAAGGAAACGTGCAACACGTACATCGACATCAACGACAACCTGACCTTCCTTGCCGACGGCCAATCGTTTGTGATGACCTCTGAGCGCGACGAGTTCAACCACATTTACAAGTTTGATTTCGACGGCAACGCCACGCAATTGACACAAGGCGAGTGGGATGTGGTGGATGTTCTCGGATTTGATGCCAAGCGCAAGCGGGTGCACTTCACCTCTTCCAAGGAAGGCGCAACCCAAAAGCACACGAGCTACGTGGACATGCGTGGCCGCATCACCACACTCGACAATTCGCCTGGCACCCACAGCGACGACTTCTCGAACAGCTTCGATTACAGCATTCACCAGCACAGCACCGCCAACACTCCACCGGTGTACACCCTGCGCAACAGCCAGGGCAAGGTCATCCGCACATTGAAGGACAATGCGGCCTTGCGCGAAACCCTTGCCGAGCACGGCGCCGTGGACAAAGAATTCTTCACATTCACCAACGACTCAGGTGTCGATTTGAACTGCTGGAAGATGCTTCCCCAGGATTTTGACCCTGCGAAAAAGTACCCCGTCTACGTGGCGATCTATGGCGGCCCTGGTGCAAACACCGTGAACGACAGCTGGGGTGGCGCGACGTTCATGTGGCAGCAATACCTCGCCCAGGAAGGCTACATCGTGGTCTCGTGTGATCCCCGCGGCACCCAATTCCGCGGCCGCGAATTTGAGCACAGCACCTACAAGGAGTTGGGCAAGCTTGAAACCGAGGACTTCATCGACCTCGCCGAACACCTCGGCACTTGGGAATACGTCGACGCCGAGCGCATCGGCATTCAGGGCTGGAGCTACGGAGGCTTCATGACCTTGCTCTGCATGACCAAAGGCGCTGAAGTCTACAATGCCGGCATCAGCGTGGCACCCGTGACCAACTGGCGCTACTACGACACCATCTACACGGAGCGCTTCATGCGCACGCCTCAGGAGAATGAAAGCGGGTACGACGACAACAGCCCGGTGAATCACGCCGACAAACTCGAAGGATCCCTCCTTCTTGTGCACGGTTCAGGCGACGACAACGTCCACTACCAAAACTCCATGGAGATGATCAATGCGCTGGTGGCGGCGAACAAGGACTTTGACTTCTTTGTCTACCCCGACCGCAACCATGGCATTTACGGCGGAAACACTCGCCTGCATCTCTTCAACATGATGATGGACTTCGTGAAGGAAAACTTCTGAACCGAACTTCGATCGAAACACATTACGAAATATCCCAAAACACCTGAGTCACATGTCTACGACGATCCTACCGAACCAACGAGAATTGTTTGGCCATCCCATTGGCTTGTTCATTCTCTTTTTTACCGAAATGTGGGAGCGATTCTCCTACTACGGGATGCGTGCCATCCTCGTCCTTTATCTGGTCTCCGAGACGACTGGAGCCAATCCAGGTCTGGGCTGGACCAATGGCGAAGCCCTGTCCTTGTATGGTTGGTACACCATGATGGTGTACGTGATGAGTGTTCCCGGCGGATACCTCGCTGACAAATTTTTGGGGCAACGGCAGTCTGTCACCATTGGGGGCATCTTGCTGCTCATTGGTCACAGTGTGTTGGCCATCGAGCACTTGACAGCGTTCTATGCAGGACTCGTGTTCATTGTCCTTGGCGTGGGGATGCTCAAGCCCAACATTTCAACCATGGTGGGAGGCCTTTACAAGCAGGGCGACGTTCGCCGCGACAAGGGCTTTACCATTTTCTACATCGGAATCAACTTGGGGGCCTTTCTCTCCAGTCTGGTTGTTGGCTACGTCGGAGAAACGTACGGATGGCACTATGGCTTTGGTCTTGCCGGGATTGGCATGGCCCTGGGGGTGGCGCAGTACATGTGGGGACAGAAATACCTCGCGCATGTCGGCAACTTCTTGGGCGCTTCTACCCAAACTTCAGAAGCGATGGATGCCCCTTTGACCAAAGTCGAGAAGGATCGCGTTGTCATTCTTTTGATCTCCTTCCTGTTGGTCATCCTTTTCTGGGGCGCCTTTGAACAAGCAGGTGGCCTCATGAACATCTACACGATGGAAAAGACCAACCGCATGATCGGAGACTGGATGGTCCCTGCATCTTGGTTCCAGTCCATCAATGCCATGTTCATCATTTTCTTTGGGTCAGCGGTAGCTGCATACTGGGCAAATCGAAAGCTCCAAGGCAAAACGGCCACTTCCCTCTTCAAAATGATCATCGGATTGATTGTCATGGGAACTGGCTTCTTCTTCATGACAGCTGCCACGGCGCAATACGAGGCCACCGGCTCCTCGGCCATGTACTGGTTGGTTTTGGCCTACCTCTTCCACACCATCGGAGAACTTTGCTTGTCTCCTGTGGCCCTTTCGTACATCACCAAACTCGCTCCGGTCAAATACGCCTCCATCATGATGGGCGTGTACTTCGCCATGACAGGGTTTGGAAGCAAATTGGCAGGCTTGCTCGGTGAGTGGTCTCAATCCCTCGGTGAAATGACCATTTTCACGGGCATTGCTGCAACAAGTGTGGGCGTCGGTCTTCTGGTGCTCCTGTTGCGCAACAAGCTCGAGCCCTTGACTCACGGCGTGGAAGAGCAAGAGCAATGATCGCTTGAGCGATGGCTTGATGAAGCATAAGAATCCCAAAAGGCGCCTTCGGGCGCCTTTTTTCTTGCGATATTGCACCCATGAGAACAACACTCTTGACTTTGGTTTTGGTGATGGTGGGTGGTTTGGCATGGGGCCAAGCGGCAAGCATCAATTGGATGTCCCTAGAAGAGGCCGTGGCCGCCCAACAAAAGGAGCCACGCAAAATCGTGATGGACGTCTACACCAAGTGGTGTGGCCCCTGCAAAATGATGATGGCCAACACCTTCACCAACGCGAGCGTCATCGAATACATCAATTCGAATTACTACGCTGTGAAGTTCGATGCCGAATCTCCGGATCCCGTCACGTTCCAAGGCAATGAATTCAAAAACCCCACCTACGATCCCAATCGACGCGGACGCAACGGTGTGCACGAATTGTCGCGGGCACTCAAAGTCAATGCCTACCCCACGCTTGTCTACTTCGATGAGGACGCCAACGTGATTGCGCCGATCAGCGGGTACAAGCAACCCTCCCAAATGGAGCTTTACTTGAAATTCTTCAACGAAGCATGGCGCTCAGGGTTTGATCAGGCGGCTTGGGAGTCGTACAGGGACAACTTCGAGTACACCTGGCGCTGACGAGACGCCTGCATTGCCTGGCTGTCAGACACGCTTGAAGGCCCCGCTTCCCCTATCTTTGGGCTCCCTGCACGGAGCCCTTTCTTTTGGTTTGGACTTTCGACTGCAGAGAGGACACAACGAAACTGCACACCAACCGCGTCTCAACATGAGTGACACAGCACGCTTGATCCTGGATGGCCAGGAGTACGAATTCCCGGTCTTGACGGGCTCTGAAAACGAAAAGGCCATCGACATTTCGAAACTTCGTGGCACCACGGGATACATCACCATGGATCCTGGTTTCAAAAACACCGGGTCAACGCAAAGCGGCATCACTTACCTCGACGGGGAGAACGGCATCCTGCGCTACCGTGGATATTCCATCGAAGAACTCGCAGAGAAATCGTCGTTCATGGAAGTGGCCTATCTCCTGATTTACGGCGATTTGCCCAACCAAAAGGAGCTCGACTATTTCAACAACAGCATCACGCATCACACCTTGGTGCATGAGAACATGAAGCGCTTCTTTGATGCGTTTCCACTGGGTGCACACCCCATGGGCATGTTGAGCTCAATGGTGGCTTCCCTTTCCACGTTCTACCCAGAATCCCAAAACCCCAACCGCGACATCACGGACATCGATCTGACGATCCATCGATTGATCGCCAAGATCCCCACCCTCGCGGCCCAAGCGTACAAACACAACGTCGGTTTGCCTACGATGTACCCCAAGAACAACTTGAGCTACGTTGGCAACTTCATGCACATGATGTGGGGCGTGCCTGCGGAGGATTACGAGGTGGACCCCATCATTGAGTCCGCCTTGAACAAGTTGTTCATTCTCCACGCAGATCACGAGCAGAACTGCTCTACGTCCACCGTGCGTGTGGTCGGCTCTTCACAGGCCAACCTCTACAGCAGTGTCTCCGCAGGTGTCTCTGCCCTTTGGGGACCGCTTCACGGAGGTGCCAACCAAGCGGTGATCGAAATGCTCGAAGCCATTCGCGCCGAAGGCAGCCCCCTGCAGTCATGGATCGACCGGGCCAAGGATAAGACCGACAGCTTCCGCTTGATGGGCTTTGGGCACCGCGTGTACAAGAACTTCGACCCACGTGCCCGCATCATCAAAAAGGCGGCCGACGAAGTGCTTGGACAGCTCGGCATCGACGATCCCGTTCTCGACATCGCCAAGCAGCTTGAAGAAGTGGCGCTCAACGACGAATACTTCGTGCAGCGCGGCCTCTACCCCAACGTGGATTTCTACAGCGGGATCATTTACCGTGCCCTTGGCATTCCAACCGACATGTTCACGGTCATGTTTGCCCTTGGCCGACTCCCAGGCTGGATTGGCCAGTGGAAGGAAATGACTGAGAACCGTGAGCCCATTGGCCGGCCGCGTCAAGTCTACACTGGCGCGACGCACCGAGGATTTGTGGGTCTCAACGACCGCAGGTGAGCCATGGAGGCGTTTGTGCGAACTGAGGTGGATGACCGCGGCGTCGGCAGCATCACCTTTTTCCATCCCGCTTCGAACAGCTTGCCTGGCGCCATCCTGCGAGAGTTGGCAAAGCACATCACCGACGCGGGAGCAAACCCCAGCATCAAGGTCATCGTGCTGCGTTCCGGAGGAGAAAGGGCGTTTTGTGCAGGTGCGAGCTTCGACGAACTGGTGGCCATCTCAAACGAACAAGAAGGCCTGGCGTTCTTCACTGGCTTCGCGCTGGTCATCAACGCCATACGGACGTGTCCCAAATTTGTGATTGGTCGCGTCCAAGGAAAAGCCGTTGGCGGCGGAGTGGGCATTGCCTCAGCCGTCGATCACTGCTTTGCGACCAAGTACGCCTCCGTCAAATTGTCTGAACTCGCCATCGGCATCGGACCTTTCGTGGTGGGACCTGCTGTGGAGCGCAAGCTTGGCGTTTCGGGCATGGCCACACTCGCCGTGGATGCACGCAGCTGGAAATCTGCGGAGTGGGCGGCCAACCACGGGTTGTACGCTGAGGTCTTCAATTCAGCTGACGACATGGACGTGGCGGTGGACCGATTGGCCGCCGAACTGGCGTCGAGCAATCCTGAAGCCATGGCGAACTTGAAGCGCATCCTTTGGGAAGGCACCGAACATTGGGATGCCCTGCTGTCAGAACGCGCGGCTGTTTCAGGCAAACTCGTGTTGAGCGAATTCACGCGGAACGCCATCGCGGCATTCAAGGCCTGAGCCATTTGGGCGAGCAAACGCTTGCCCCACAAATCAAAAACCCCCAGCCGTGCTTCGACCAGGGGTTTTTCAAGGATCTTCTTGCCAGCCCGTCATCGCTGGATCACCAGCGAAGCGTGACCCACGCCAGCGTTCGAAGACAGCTGAACGTGGTACGTTCCCGCCGCCCAAGACGACACATCCATGGTCCAAGAAGGTTGCATCGGAAGGGTTTCTCGGATCATGGTTCGTCCAGAAGCGTCGAAGATTTGGACCTCCACCTGCTCCGTCCAATTGGAACATTGCACTTGCAAGACGTCCGTCGCCGGGTTGGGCATCACTTGGAACACCACGGCTTCCAAATCGAACAATCCTGAAGCGTCAGACACGGCGTACGGTCCACCTTGAATATCGCAGCCGTTGTCATCCACCACAGAGACCTCAAACGTGGCTGGACCATCGAGTCCGTCCAAATCTTCTGTGTCTGCGACAATGGCATCGTCCTGCGTCCATGTCACGTTGTAGGGCGCAGTCCCGCCTGTGATCGTCAAGTCAATGGCGCCCGTTCCAGGCGCTGAAGCATCCGTGATGACAACCTCAAGAGACAAGGCCGCGGGTTCTTCAATTTCCAAATCCACACTGCCTGTGCAACCGTTGGCATCCGTCACTTCGAGAAGGTACTCCCCTCCCATCAGACCGTCAAAGAGACCATTCGCATTGGTGGCCGCAGCGGCTCCGGAGAGCTCGAAGTTGAACGGCGATTCTCCATTAGAAACGGTTGCGTCAATCACCCCGGAGGCATCCCCAAAGCAGAGCAAGTCAGTCGTTTGGGTGACCACGTTGAGTGACGTTCCCTCATTCACGGTGAAATTCACCAAGGCCGAGCAGAAACTGCCTTCGGTCACCAACACGGTGTACGTCCCTGCAGCTAGACCGTCAAACGTGGTGCCAGGAACCACTTCATCGTCCAAATACACAGTCAAGCTGTCCGGCTCAGACACGTTGGAGATGTCCAAGTCCACTTGAGCGTCGTTGTCTCCTGCACATGTCAACCCTTGAAGCAACGTTGTTTCAAGCGTCAATTCACAATACTGGCAAGACGCATCATCTGCAATGGTTGCCAGCGGATCATAATTGGACGCCTCTGGATCCGTGCACCCCACACAGCTCGTATTTTCGCAAGAGCCGTCGTCGACGTTGGCCACGTCGTCGTAGTTGCAAGCAGATTCGTCCATGCATCCAGGAAGCACGCAGCTCAAGCCAATTTCAAAGTCACCAGACTCTCCTGTCACCCCTGAAACCAACACCAGGTACGTTGTCGCTGGTGCGGTGTTCATGGTCAAAGTGCTCGCCACAAAGGCCACTGGACAAATGTCGTCGAAGCCGGTGGTCTCACTTTGGTCGTCGTTGCCCGCAACACAAGTCAAACCCCCGCATGTTCCCTCGTACACCGACAAGTAGGTGTCAAAATTGGTGCCCGGCAAACATGTGGTCACTGTCACTGAGTCTCCGGTCCCTTCGAACGCAAACCACAATCCAGCGGTGCTGGTTTGGGGCGCAGCAGTAGCGCAACCTGGAACGTCATCGACATTCGCGCATTCCTCGTTGTTCATGACCAAACTCTCGCCGCAGACCAGTTCCAAAGCTCCTGCACATGCGTCGTTGACCTGATCTGTCTCTCCGCAGGTGCCATCGTCGTCTGTGGCCTGAGGATTGTAGTTGCAGAAGCTCTCGTCTGTGCAACCTGGCACTTCGAGCGGGTCACACGCACCATCTCCGTCAGAATCCTCCAGACAGTTTCCGTTGCAGTCGTAGAACGGTTCAGCGTAGTAGCAATTCCCTGCATCGTCGGTGTAGATCGGATCGTAGTTGCAGGCCAATTCGTCCGTGCAACCAGGGAACTCCAAACAATCACACACCCCGTCCCCGTCGGTGTCTTGCAAACAACTCCCATCACAGGCCGTGCAAGGACTTTCCCCGTATTCACAGGATCCATCGTCAAACGTGGCCGAAGGTGCGTAGTTGCAAGCCGCGACGTCTGTGCAGCCGCACACGTTGTCGCCTGCACTGGGGTATAACCCAGGCCCCTCAAAGAAGAAGCTCAATCGTTCTCCTGGATCAACGTTCCCTTCAGTGAACATCTGAATGTTGACTTGTCCGGACATGCTGCCATCGGTGGTGAACTGCCCAATCAAAATGCGTTGGTCGTCTCCAGAAACAATGTTCAGGGAACCAGCGCTGTTGGTGACGAAAATGGCGCCGCCAATGCTGTCTTGAATGAGCAGGTCCATGCCAGCCTCAAAGTTGGTCTCCCAGTTGTTGTTGGTCTCCCCAATGGTGGAAGGCGCTTGGTCGTCTGGACCTGCCGGACCGTCCAATCCAATGGTCACCCAGCTGTCGTATTCCATTTCAGGAAAAAACGGAAAAAAAGCAGGATTGACGTCTGAGCCAAGCACTCCCCCGGCATCACTTTGGAAAAACGAGGTTGTCGTGGAGATGACAAGAGGCACCTCTTCTTCCCCATAAATGGCGCTGATCACATCGTTGGTGTTGGGCGTCGTGATGTACATGCGGTAGGTCGTCATTCCTGCCAACACTCCAGTGTCGGGATGCGCCACCAGCGTTTCCAAGGCCAAACCGTATCCCGACGCATTGTCTTCTGCACACGAGCAGAAATCGCAGGATCCGTCATCCTCTGTAGCATCGGACGAGTAATTGCATGCCAACTCATCCATGCAGCCCACCACTTCCGGATCACAATTCCCATCTCCGTCCTCATCTAGCAAACAATTGCCCTCGCAGTCCTCTCCTTCTTCAGCATAAAAACAAGAACCGTCATCTTCATCTGCGGTGGCGTCGTAGTTGCACGCCGTGGCATCGGTGCACCCCGGCACCACTTGCGTCACCGTGATGGTTTGGTGAAACTCCCGGGTGTTGCCACAATCGTCCCACGTCGAGTAGACGCGCTCGATGATCATTTGGCCGTTGCCCATGTCAGTCGAGCTCTCCGTGACGTCAAAATCGATGCTCGTGTCACAATCGTCTAGAACAAACGCCTCTGCTGCTGGCACCGTCTCACCGTCGAATTCGTTCACGGTGAGGACGTGTTCCGTTGGGAAGAAGAACTCGGGCGCCACGGTGTCAAGCACCGAAATGACGATGGTGTCAAGCAGCGTTTGGCCTGCTCCATCTGTGGCTTCATAAACACGCGGACAAGTGTAACTCTGCAAACACCCAAACGGGTAATCGAAAGGACCATCTCCGATCCAAACCACCTCCACCCCTGCACAATCGTCGCTTGCAGTTGGCATGGTTTCTTCAATGGTGGGCATCATTTCATCGCAGGCGATGGTGTCGTCAGGCGGGAAATAAGTCCAAACTGGGGCCTCGAGGTCAACGGCGATGCAACTTCCGTCGTCGCAATCGGCCAATGGATTGTAGTTGCATGCCGTCTCGTCCATGCACCCACAAGGCTCCAACAACGTAGCAGGATGCTCCCCCGCTCCGGAAAATGGAATGGTCATCCGGTCGCTGGGATTGATGATGCCTTGGGTGAACATTTGGACATTCACTTGCCCTTCCAAGTCACCATCCGTGGTGAATTGGCCCAACAGGATCCTTTGGTCTTCGCCTGAAATGTTGTTGGTGATGTTGGGAGCATTCAGAATGAACACCGATCCGCCAATGGCATCGGCCATGACGACATCCCCTCCGGCCTCAAAATCGGTTTCCCAGTTGTTGTTCGAATTGCCAATGGTCAATGGCTCTCCTTCATTCTCAGAAGGCGGCCCATCGAGGCCAATGGTCAGCCAACTGTCGAACTCCAATTCAGGATAAAATGGAAAAAAAGCTGGGTTCATGCTGGAACCAAGCACCTCACTTGCGATAGGGTGCTGGTAGAACGACGTGCTCGTCCCAATGATCAGCGGCAACTCATCGTCCCCGTACATGGCGCTGATGACGTCATTGTCATTGGGTGTGGACAGGTACATCCGGTAGGTCGTCAGCCCGGCAAGATCTCCCTCACTGTGCAACGCATGCACCTCGATGACCAACGCATAGGAATTGCTGGATTCAGCTGCGACGTTGGGCACCAGAGCAACATTCATTAGAGCAACGACAGCCCAAGCCAATGCCCGAAGGCAGGACCTCTTGTTTCGAAAGTCACAATTCAAAAACCAGTTCATGCTTTGTTGTTTTCGTTGGAATCGCTGTTGTGTACAAGGACAAAATCGTGCGTTACGCGAATTGCACCAAAAAAGTTACTCTCCCCTTTGAACCCGCAACAGACATCAAGTCACAAAAAAAGGGGAGCGATGCCCCCCTTTTTTAATCGTTTTGGGCAGCGATCAATGGGTCTTGATCAGCTGCAAAGAGCTTGGTCGTCCGTTGGCCATCATGACCAAACGGTACATGCCAGCTTCCGCGGCAGACAAGTCCAAGTCAGTGCGGAAGAAGCCCTCAGAAGCGTTCCATTGACCATTCAAGACCTGACGGCCCTGAGCGTCGACAACCTGGTACTGCACTAGGCCTTGGATGCCTCCCATGATGTCCACCGTGAACATCCCTTGTGATGGGTTCGGGTACACTGTCGCCAGGACACCCGCTTCAATCTCGCGCAAGTCTGTGGTGATGTTGAATGTTTCGATGGAAGAACATCCATTGGCGTCGGTCACCTCCACAGTGTAGCTCCCGGAGGAGATGCCTTCGAGGTCTTGCGTGCTTTGACCGCTCACCCCTTGCCCAATCCACTCGTATTCATAGGGAAGATTTCCACCGGTCACGGTCACGTCAATGGTTCCTTCGCCTGTCGCAGAACCCTCCGAAACAATGCCCGTGATGACGATGGCATCAGGTTCGCCAACGGTGGCTGAACCAGTCTCCACACAGCCAAACTCATCCTGGACGAACAGCGTGTAGGTGCCGGCTGTGAAACCACCAAATTCGTTGTTCTGAATGAAATTGTTGCCGTCCTCACTGAACTCAAACGTTCCAGACCCGCCGTCTGCATTCACGGTGATTACGCCATCGTTGTCCTCGAAGCATGAGGCGTCCACGACATCCGTGCTCACGGAAATAGCCAAAGCCGCTTCGACCTCAACGGTTTCTTCCCCAGAGCAGCCCTCCCCGTCCGTCACCACCACCGTGTATGTGCCAGGAGCCAAATCCCCTGCCATGGTCTCGGTGGTGACTTCGCCATCGAAAGCGTACGTGTAGGCTCCATTTCCGTTGGTAGGAGCCCACGAAACCTCTCCATTTTCATCTCCAGCACACAACTCCGGTTCGACAGCTGCATTCACCAAAATGGCCGGTGGTCCTACGACTACCTCATTTTCCAGAGTCGCGGTGCATCCCAACGGATCGCGCGCCGTGACCGTGAACGTTCCACCCGTCACCGACAATGGGCTTGGCCCATAGTTTTCTCCATCAACCGAGAATTCAAAAGGCCCCACACTGTTGGTGCCACCTCCCAGCGCAGTCAGATAAATTTGTCCGTCTTGAGTGTTGGCACACGTGGCATCAATCACAGGGTTCGTGCTGGCAAGCGACACAAACATCTCTTGGGGATTGGTCACGAGAACTCCCTCCGATGCTCCGGTGCAACCGTTGCCGTCGAACACAGTGAACGAATACGTTTGGTTGTTGCCATTCGCTGTGCCAATGCCTTCCCAAACCAAATCGGTCGACAAGTCAGTTGGGTTGCTCGAAATGCCAAACGAGTAATTGCCATCTCCACCTGAAACTTCAGTGATGGTGATGACACCGTCTGCGGCGTTGTGGCAAGAAACAGCCGTGGTCAATTCGGCAGTCATGGTCACAGGCTCCACGCCAGGGACAGACACAGACAAAGTGTCGCCACATTGCGCAGCGTCAACAACAATGACGTCATAGGTTCCCGCCACCAGCTGGCCGAAATTCCCAAAGTTGGCAGCGACACCAGCAATGGTGTCGAGGTAGTAGTAATCCGCACCTTGTGCACCAGTGGCTTCAGTTTGGATGGTTCCAGTGTTTTCACCAGCACATGTCGGAGAGGTGACTGCTACACCTGCGGGATCCAATGTGAGGGTGCAAGGGAAGATGCATGACAAATCATCAATGGTCGCTCCAGGTGTAGGGTTGTCGGCATCTGGGTCTGTGCAACCGAAGACGTCGGCGGGGTTGGTGCTGAATGTCACGTCCGTGGCGAGTTGCTGATCATCTTGCATGCCGTTGACAAAAACCTGCACGTTGAACAAGCCGGTCACATCGTCTGTGGTCGTGATTTGGCCAATCAAGACTTTCAAGTCTGCGCCTGCAAAACCCACGACACCTTCAGCACAGGTCGCAAGGTCTTCTCCCACACATGGGTAGGTGTTGAACCACGAGCCTCCAATGGGGTCAGCCACCAAAAATCCTTGGCCAGCCTGGAAGTTTTGAATCAATTCTGAGCTGGAGCCGAACGTGGTTTGAAGCGCCCCACCTTCAGAGGCATCCTCTGCACCAATGGTGAACCAAGAATCGTATGGCAAAGCAGGAAACGCATCAACCAAAGTCGGATTGATGGTTACATTGCTCGCAAAGTCACCACCTGCAGCCACTTGAAGGATGTCGCTGTTGTTCAAGAACATCGGGTCCTGCGAATCGCCATACACCGCTGAGACGAAGTCGTATTCGTTGGTCAGGTTGGCGTAAATCCGATATGTCGTGTATCCGGCAGGTACGCCCTCAACGGAGCCGTCGTGCACCAGCACAGTTTCAACGCTGATGCTTGTCAGCTGTGCAGACGCGAGGAGCAGTGTGCCCATGGCGCCTACGAAGGAGAAGAGTCTCTTCATAGAGATTGTTTTGGTTGTGAAATCGATTTGGGACAAATATACACGGGGGCTTTGTGCAGTGACGTTATGCCATCTTGAATTCACAACCTCAACTTTCACACCGCGCCCACCTTGCAACTGTCGAAAAATAAGACGCAAAAAGCCCGGACAAGTTGCCCGGGCTTTCATTCAGGCCTCGAAGGCCTCAGTCGTTATTGATCACTTCTGGATTGCCAGACGCTTCACGCTGATGCCGCGCTCATCGCTGAGCATCACGTTGTACGTGCCTGCACTCAATCTAGACAAGTCAAACACCGTGTTGCCTTGGAGGGCGAGGTTTTGCTCAGACCAAACCACGCGTCCAGCTCCATCCATCACCTGCATGGTCACGCCGGCGTGGAAGCCGTCCACACGCAAGGTCACTTCACCCGTGGTTGGGTTCGGGAACATGCCAAATTCCAAACGCTGAAAGTCGAACACAAAGTCCGTGCTGTCCTGAATGGTGTCACCCACACAAATGCAGTCAATGTTCAAAGTGTCGTTTTCAGTGTTCTCATCCATGTCGTCACACGCGTCGCCTGGGAATTCGCAAGACTCATCGTCCGTGTTGGCTTCCATGTCGTAGTTGCAGGCCAAGCTGTCCAAACAACCCAACACAATCAACGTACCCACACACTCACACGAATCGTTGACGATGTCGTCGAACGTCATGTCGTCCATGTCGTCACACGATTCACCAATGACCAAACAAGAGCCGTCGTCGGTGTTGGCCATCTCGTCGTAGTTGCAGGCACTCTCGTTGGTGCATCCCTCCATGATGGTTTCGTCACAAATGCCGTCGTTATCCTCGTCAGCGAAACAGTCGCCACCACATTCACCCAACGCATCGAGGTACTCGCAAGAACCGTCATCCACATTGGCGTCCATGTCGTAGTTGCAAGCACCCTCATCAGTGCAACCCTCGATGACCATGTCTCCAGCGCACACACATGAATCATTCACCATGTCGTTGATGGTCATGTCGTCCATGTCGTCGCAGGCGTCTCCAATCACAAGGCAAGACCCATCATCCATGTTTGCAGCCATGTTGTAGTTGCAGGCCAGGCTGTCTGTGCAGCCCATCACGAGCATTTCGCCCATGCACTCGCAATCGTCGTCCAGCATGTCGTTGATGGTCATGTCGTCCATGTCTTCACACGCATCACCCGGATAGGTGCAAGAACCATCGTCAGTCATGGCCGTTTCGTCGTAATTGCACGCTTCGTTGTCCATGCAGCCGGCATCTCCGAGGCAGGCGCCGCAAGAGTTGTAGCAGTGCAGAGGAATGACCTCATCCATGCCCGAGCGCACGAAACGACGGTTGAACCCACCGAATCCATTGCCAACACCGCATCCTTGCGCTTCAAATGTGGTTGAGTCGCCGGCCAACACGTATGAACCACTCTCATCGTTGCCTTGATCTGTTGGCACACCGATGCTGTACTTGTAGTCCACGTTGACGCTTCCTGATACCAGTTGTGTGGTTTGCCAAGTGCCGTCTCCATTGTCTGTCATTTCAATGGCTCCTCCTTGCCACCCTGTGAACGCACCGAAGATGAACATGGACTCGCCTGCCAATTCCTCTTCACTTGCATCCACTTGGAACGTGATGTTTGCCGGATCGGGGTCTGGCAGGCAAGACTCACCCGGGCAAATGTTGAAGCAAGCTTCGTATGTGTTGTTCTCTGCATCGAACTCCGCGCCACGGTTGCCTCCGGAATTGCAAGAGGTGCCGTTCATGTTCTCCTCGCCACCGTTCCAACCAGCACCGTTGATGAACTTGAATTCATGCGCTCCAGGAGAGACCTCCAAGGTTGTGCTCCAAGTGCCGTCACCGTTGTCCGTGAGCATGGTGCTCTCAGCATCCCATCCTTGGAAGGTGCCTGCAATGTGCACGCCTTGGTCCGAGACCGACGACACCACACTCATGTCCACCGAAAAAGTCACCTGCAGTGGCAAAACACATGATGAGCACTGGTTGAAGCAATACGCATCCCCTGTTGCGTTTGCCGACATCACAAGGTTGGCCTCATTGCCCAATTCCAAAACTCGGTTGCCTTGATCATTTGCACATTCCCCATCCAAAAGTTCATTCGGATCACTCCAGATGTTGCCATTGATGAACTTGAATTCGAGAGAAGTCACCTCGGGCTCGAACGTTTGCGCATACTCGTAAATCATGTCGCCATCGTCGTCAGTCAGTTCAGTGGCCCCTGGATCCCAACCTTGGAATTCACCGGCAACGTGCACTCCAAAAGGAGACACTTCCTCGTTGCTCATGTCCACCCTGAAAAGAACGGTGGTGACACCACAAGCATTGCAGCTGTTGAAGCATGCTGACATTGCAACTTCGCCCATCATTCCGTCCACCTCGATTTGACGGTTGCCTTCAAAGGCACAGTCCGAAGGGATGCTTTGCTCATCGACACCCCAAGCGTTGCCGTTGATGAATTTGTACTGGTACGTGGCGGCGGTGTCAGACATGAAGGTGTGCGACCAAGAGCCGTCGCCGTTGTCGACCATGGGTGTGGCCGCGGGATCCCATCCTTGGAAGCTGCCGGCGATGTGAACGCCGTCAGCGCTGACTGTTTCGTTGGACATGTCCACCGTGAGGGTCACAGTGGTTTGAGCCCAAGCTGCTGAGGCCAACATGACCGCAGCGACAAAAGAAAAAACATGTTTCATCGAGAATCGTTTGAATTGATGTGGTGTAAAAAAGACACTTTGTGCAAACTTAGGGGCAATCAGGGCGAACTTGGACGCGATTTGCCCCCCTAAATCTTGCATATCATGCACACCTTTTTGACTTCAATGTTGGTTTCTCTCAAAATGCCTCTTGCCAAAACTCTGTCGCTCACCTTCCTCACGATCAGCACCTTGTGTGCCCAAGGTCAACTGACCGTCGACCCGCCCAATTGGTGGGGAGACCTTGAACAGGGGCGCGTTGAAGTGCTGGTTTCCGGGGACGAATTGGCCGAGGTGACCGAGGTGGCCTGTGAGGAGCATGGCGAGATTGTGGATGGATGGCGTTCGGGAAGCCTGCCCGGACACGTGTGGGTTGAGTTGAATGTGAGTGGATTGACTTCGTCCCAAGATGTTGTTTTGACCTTCACAGCTGGACAAGGCGAAGTTCACGAGGTTCCATTCCACGTGGATCCTGAGTTGGATCGAGGCAACAGAATGGACCGATGGGAAGCGGTTCCGGCGATGTATTTGATCATGCCTGACCGGTTTTCCAACGGCAATCCCAACAACGACGACGTCGACAGCGCGAAGGAACGCGGAGTGGACCGCGCTGAGATGTACGCGCGACACGGTGGAGACCTTCAAGGGGTGACCGATCGTTTGGGGTACCTGGAAGATTTGGGCATCGGAGCCATCTGGATGACGCCGGTCGTGGAAAACGACCTTGCCAAAACGTCCTACCACGGCTATGCATGCACGGACAGCTACAAGGTCGACCCGCGCCTTGGCACGTTGGACGACTACAAAGACCTTGTTCGCGAGGCTCATCTCCGAGGCATCCGAGTGGTCCACGACTGGGTGCCCAACCATTGGGGCAGCGAACACCGACTCCTCACCCACCCTGTGGACAGCACCTGGGTGCACGATTGGTCAGGAGGCTTCGACGAATCAAAACGGACCAACTACCGCAGCGGCGTGGTGGTGGACCCACACAGACAACGTGCCGATGAAGCGGCATTCAACGACGGCTGGTTTGACCGCATGATGCCGGACATGGACCAACGCAACCCAGACTTGCAACGCTACATGGGCACCAACATTTTGTGGTGGATGGCTGAGGTCGGCATCGATGGACTTCGCATTGACACGTATACGTATGGTGCGCCCGACGCCATGGCCGCCATGACCAAGCGCATCGCTGAAGCGTTCCCTGAGTCGTTCATGTTTGCCGAGGCATGGGTGTATGGCTCGGCCAAACAAGCGGCCCTCGTCGAAGGCACTGGTTTGGGTTGGGGACCTGTGACCGGGCTGGATGGTGCGGTGGACTTTGCTTGGCACTTCGCCATGCAGGAGGCCGTGCATCAAGGCGAAGGTTGGGAGCACGGCATTGGTGCGGTGTACGAAGTCCTCGCCGAGGATTTTTTGTACCCCAATCCCAACAAACTCGTGACCTTCCTGGACAACCACGACACCCATCGCTGGATTGCCGAGGCAGGAGGCATCGACAAAGCACGCGCCGGCATCGCCATGCTGTTGATGGGGCGCGGCACCCCCTGCCTCTACTACGGCACCGAACTTGGATTTGACACGCGTTGTGAGCCCGACGGCAAGGTCCGACAGGACATGCCCGGCGGCTGGGCTCAGGACGAACGGAGTGCATTTGAGGCCAGCGGCCGATTGGACGACGAACAAGCTTGGTTCAACCATGTCCGTGGACTCCTGAACCTGCGCCGACAGCATCCGGCGGTATTCAAGGGCGGCATGGAGCATTTCTTCCCCAAGCGCGGCGTCTATGGGTTTGCCCGCAGCGACGACAACGTTCGCGTGGTCACCTTGGTGAACGCAGCGTCAGAAGCCCGTCCCTTGCCGTGGGACAACCTCGAGGCTTGGCTCGACGGGGCGGTAAGCGTGGAAGAACTGCAAGGGGACGGTTCGCTCAAAAGCGTGGATGTTCGGTCCATCGAGCAGCTCGAGTCGTGGGAACACAGAGTCTGGGTCGTCACGCGATGAACGCCGCGAGGGCTTGACGCCAAGGCTCGGGAATGGGAATCGTCGTTTGGGTTTTGTGGTCAAAGCACACAAGGACCGTCTTGGCACGGGCCACAGGATGTCCGTTGCAGGTCATTTCATAGTGGACATCCATGCTCTTGTTGCCGAGCGCTCCGATGTGACTGGACACTTCCAAGACATCGCCCAACCGCACGGGCCGCAAATAATCGATGGTGTGATGCGCCACGAGCACGCCCACCTTGGACCAATCCCATGTGCCATCGCCCATGGCCTGACGCCACCAATGGATGCGCGCCTGCTCCATGTAGACTACGTATTTGGCATTGTGCACAACGCCGTATGCATCTACGTCGCTGAATCGGATTTCAGGACGGTAAGGGGTGATCTCTTTCATGCCACGAAGGTATTGTCAAGGCTCCCCTCCTACTTTTGCGGCATGCTTCAATTGCCTCGCCGCGTCCACCTTGCCTTGCACCTCGTTGGAGCCGCCCTTTCCTTGGCAGGCATTCTGGGGTTGCCCAGCGCTGTGGCTCCGTGGGTTTGCTTGGCCTCCCATGGAGCGGGAGCGTTGACGCACCGGCCTGAGTCGAGCCCGGCGCGGGACACCGAGTTTTTGGGCATTGTCAGGACCAGCTTAGGCATTGTCGCGTGCTTGGTGGCTGCGGGTCAGCACTGGGTGGTGGGTGTGACCGGACCGGAGTATTTGGCCTTGGCGGCGAGCTCCCTCGTTCTGGAATGGGTGCGACCTGCACCTGTGAAATCCGCTTGAAACCCGCTTGAAACCCGCGTAACCTCAGGGAAAACGAGCGAAAAACGCCCCAAAAAGACGCCCTTATCAACAAAGAAGGGTCGTTTGTCCACAAAATGCACCTTGGCGCCCGCTATCCCTTGTCAGCACTGGGATTGCACGTATACATTTGGCCAAGACATTTTTGTTTAACCTCAACTCATACTATATGAACAAGTCTGAATTGGTCGATGCAATCGCATCTGGTGCAGGTCTTTCAAAGGCTGACGCTGCACGCGCTCTCGACGCCACTACTGGCGCAATCCACGGTGCCCTCAAAGGCGGTGACCGTGTTTCTCTCGTTGGTTTCGGTTCTTTCTCTGTCAGCCACCGTGCTGCACGTACTGGCCGCAACCCACAGACCGGTGCTGAAATCAAAATCGCTGCCAAGAACGTTGTGAAGTTCAAGGCTGGCGCTGGCTTGACTGTCTGATTGGTCAACCACAACAACTCGGAAATCCCCTCGCTTCGGTGAGGGGATTTTTTTGTCCCCAACTTTGCGTCGTGCCCTTCGACCTTCCCTCCGATGCTGATGTCAGTCACGCTGAAGCGTGCATGGACGTGCTGCGGCCCTTGTTGACTGAGGCCCGATTGGCCAAAATTCAACACGTCATCGCCCGGCGCACCCGCCACATTTCCGTGGTGCTCGAAAACGTCTACCAGAGTCGCAACGCCAGCGCCGTGATGAGAAGTGCCGACGGCCTTGGGCTGCTTGACGTGCATCTCATCGAAAACGAGAACGCATGGTCGCGGAACAAAGGCGTCGCCAAAGGTGCCTCGCAATGGCTCAACCTTCATCGCTACCATCATGCCCAAGATCCGCGGATGGCCTGCGTCGAATCCCTCAAATCCAGAGGCATTTCACTGGTGGTGACCTCGCCCCATGCGGACGGGCACACCCCTGAGACCCTTCCCCTCGACCGCCCTTTTGCTCTGGTCATGGGCACGGAGTTTTCAGGCGCTTCGGACTTCATGATGGAACACGCAGATGCCTTTGTGGAAATCCCCATGCACGGATTTGCCGAGAGTTTCAACATCAGCGTGGCCGCGGCCATCCTCATGCAACGGTTGAGGCACCGTCTGGAAACTTCTGGACAAGCATGGCACTTGCATCCAAGCGAGCAGACCGTTCTCGAAGCCGAGTGGATGCACAAATCGGTTCGCAACGCTCAGGGCATCTTGGCCCGACACGGCTTGACGCCCCCTCCCAACCTCCTCCCTTGAGCACCACCTCGTCCACGCCCTTCCGAACGGACGTTTGGAACCTGCTCCGCATCGCTGTGCCGATTTCACTGGGCAGCCTCGTGCAGTTTTTGGTGGTCCTCACGGACAACTTCTTCCTGAGCAGAGCTGGAGAAACCGAGATCAATGGAGCGGGCAATGCCGGGCTTGTGTATTTGACCTTCACCATGGTCATCATGGGCGGAAGCGTGGGCATCCAAATTCTGGTGGCTCGCTTCAAAGGCCGCGGTCAGCCTCAACAAATGGCGCAAGCCTTCCGGACGGGTCGCTTGTGCCTCGGTGCTCTTGGGATGCTATTAGCCGCCATCTTGCTGGGCATCAATGCCCTTGGCGGCTGGAAGCTGCTGCTCGCCAACCCCGAAGTGCAAGCGGTGTTCGAGCCGTTCCTGGGCATCCGGGCTTGGGGACTGTTGCCGTTCGCCGTGCTGATGGCCGTGGAAGCCGATTGGATTGGTCGAGCCCAAACCCGTCCCATCCTTGCCCTCGCCCTGCTCATGGCCGGCACCAACGTGGTGCTCGACGCCATGTGGGTTGAAGGATGGTGGGGTGGTACGGCCAGGGGGGCGCGCGGCGCGGCTTATGCCTCGTTCGTGGCCGAATCCGTTGGCGCCGTTTTTGCGTGGCTGTGGGCGAGCCGCCGCACCCACCCCGAAGCGTTCATGGGCAGGGCTCCTCGAAACCGCGCCATGGAACGGCAGTGGTGGCGCCTGTCTGCGCCAGTCATGGGACAATTTGGGATGACCATCGCCACCTGGGCGTCCTTCTTCTTTTTTGTCGAGCGCATCGGCATGATGGAACTCAAAGTCAGCCACTTGACAAGAAATGCCTTCATGCTCGCGTTTGTGATTTGCAGCGGCTTGGGCCAAACCACACGCACGGTCGTCAGCACGTTGCTCGGCGAAGGGCGACGGGATGCGCTTCGGCCGGCCGTGCTGAAGCTGCTCGCGTTGAGTTACGGTGGCGTCTGGCTCCTCACCCACGGATACATCTTCTACCCCGATTGGATTGCGAGCTTCTTTTTTGACGACGCGCCAGGACTGGCGGCCATGTCCGCCACCTTGTGGACGGCTTTTGTCGCCCTCCAGTTTTACGCCATGTCCTCGATCCTTGTCTCCGTGCTGCAGGGCGCAGGATTCACCAAGCAGGTCTTTGCCATCGAGTTTGTGTCGGTGGGGATCTACGTGGTGGTTGCCTACGCCCTGACTTTGGTTTGGACCCAGCCCATTGACGTGATTTGGCGGGCGGACTGGGTGTACTTTTTGTGCATGATTGTCGGCGCAGCCTTGGGCCTGTGGCTTCTTCCTTGGCAAGAAGGCCACCCCTCTTTGAAGGAGGAAGGTTGAGCCTGACCTTTGCGTCATGGATTTGACCTCTGACAGCGCACCTCGAAGCCTGCGCATTGTGTTTCTCGGAACCCCGCAATTTGCGGCCACGTGCCTCGAGCAACTGCTTGAAAGTCGGCATGAAATCGTCGGGGTGGTGACGGCCCCAGACCGGCCTGCCGGACGTGGACGGTCCCTGCGGGCCAGCGAGGTGAAGCAAGTGGCTGAACGACATGGTCTTCCCTTGGCCCAGCCGGTGTCGCTGAAGTCGCCGGAATTTCTCGCCGTGCTCGACGGGTGGAATGCCGACTTGGGCGTGGTGGTGGCGTTCCGAATGTTGCCTGAATCCGTGTGGAACCGGCCACCCCTGGGCACCGTGAACCTGCACGGTTCGCTGTTGCCCCAGTACCGAGGCGCAGCCCCCATTCACTGGGCCGTGCTCAACGGGGAAACGACAACAGGCGCGTCCACCTTCCTGCTCAAGCACGAAATCGACACCGGTCATGTGCTTGACAGGGTGGAAGTCTCCATTGGACCGGACGACACCACGGGCGACGTCCACGACCGACTGCTCGAGGCCGGCAAACACCTGTTGGTGGCCACTGTGGACAACCTCGCTGACGGCACAGCGCACCCCGTCCCACAATCCGAGCTCGCCACAGAAGGCGAACGCCTGAAAGAAGCGCCCAAACTCTTCAAAGAACACGGACAGATTGACTGGAGCCGAAGCGCCCAAGAGATTCACAACCAAATCCGCGGGCTCCACCCCTTCCCCGGCGCTTGGACGACCCTTCCCGGTGGCGGCACCCTCCGCATCCACAGCTCAGCACTGACGAGCAACTGGGGAAGCACTCCCGGAACCGTTCACAGCACCAAAACTGAACTTGCCGTGCAGTGTGGTGACGTGGCCTTGAACTTGTTGCGCGTCCAACCCCAAGGCAAGCCCGCCATGGACGTCAAAGACTTTCTCAATGGCCTGCGCACACCCCTTCGTATCTTGGGAAGCACATGAACACCACGTCGACCCTCGTCATGAATGCATTGCGCCTCTCGGCCATCGCTTGTGCCGCTCTTGTGACCTCCTTGGTTGCATCGGCCCAGGATTACGTCCCGCCTTTGGGGCCGGCGTTTTTGGCGGATGAAGTGGCCACCGTCAGGTTGACGATGGCTTCCGAAGATTTAGACTTCATCCTCAATCCAGACAACGCCTACTCCAACATTGAATGGCCAGGAACCTTCGTGTACGAGAGTTCGCTCGGCATGGACACTGTGACCAACGTCGGCATTCGCCTGCGGGGCAACACCTCCCGAACCGCAGGAAAGAAGAGCTTCAAAGTCAGCTTCAATTCCTTCACGCCAGGCGTGAATTGGAACGGGTTGGAGAAGCTCAATTTGAACGGCAACCACAACGATCCGTCCATGTTGAGGGCACGGATGGTTTGGGATTACATGCGCGAACAAGGCTACGTCGCCCCGCGCATCAGCCATGTGAAATTGTACATCAACGACGAGTATCGCGGGCTGTACATCAACGTGGAACACGTCGATGAGGAATTCCTCCAAAAGCGATTCAAACACGATCACGGCAACCTCTGGAAGTGCACGTATCCGGCCGATTTGGCCGATCTCGGCGACAACCCTGAGTCGTACAAATTCACCCCTTCTTGGAACGGCGAACAACGGGTCTACGAGCTGAAGACCAATGAAGGATTGGATGATTACAGTGCCATCCGTGACCTCTGTCACACCGTGGGCACGGCCAGCGACGCGGACTTCCCTTGCGCGCTTGAGGCCGTGTTCGACGTCGACGGCTTTTTGAAATTGGCTGCGGTCGAGTTGCTCGTGGGGCATTGGGACAACTACATCGGCAACCAAAACAACTTCTACCTCTACGAGCGTCCGTCCGATGGTCGACTGATGATGTTCAGCTACGATGTGGACAACACCTTGGGCATTGAATGGGGTGGCAATTGGGTGAACCAAAACGTGTACGACTACGACCAATGGGGAACCAAACCTCTGTACGACCGCATGATGGGCGTGGAGCAGTACCGAACGCGTTTGGGGTGGTACATCCGAGACTTGATTGACAACGGAGGCTTTTCTGGCACGGCTTGGCTTGAGCGGGGAAACACCTTGCTCAACATGTGTTTGCCCGCGGCCCTCGAAGACACCTACAGGACCTTGGACTACGGGTTTGACAACGACGACTACCTGAACTGCCTCACCAGTGGTTCTGGAGGTCACGTCACCCAAGGCATCGCCGAAAATGTGGACGCCCGTGCCACCAGCGCTTACAACCAAACGTTCGATGCCCAATTCCCGCGCGACATCCAAGCTTGGGTCTACACCCCCGTTGTGGACGACACGCTGCGGGTCAAAGCCGAAGCCGCAGGCACCCCCCTCTCCGTCCAGCTGCACCTCAGCGTCGACGGCAGCGGATTCACCACGTATGCGATGAACGACGATGGGCTCAGCGGCGACGGGCTGGCAGGCGACGCACGGTTTGGGCTGAAGGTTCACTTGCCCAATGCTGACCAAGTCAGCTGGTACACCTCAGCCACGTACAGCGACGGTGCGCAACCCACCGACCCGTGCATTCCAGGACAAGCCTGGATCAGCCGCTCCACCAATGTGCCATTCCGCCTCAACGAAGTCATGGCCCTCAACACGTCGTACATCTCAGACGACGCTGGCGGTTTTGCTGACTGGGTCGAACTGGTCAACGTTGGCGCAGAGGCCGCCGACGTCTCTGGCCTTATGCTCACCAACCGGCGCAGCGAACCCCAACGCTACATGTTCCCTGACGCCACCGTCGCCGCTGGAGACCACCAATTGGTTTGGCTCGACAACGACCCTGAACAAGGACCATTCCACGCGTCGTTCAACATCGAATCCACGGGCGATGACTTGATTTTGAGCGTCTGGGACACGTTTGGTTGGCGATGTGTGGACCAAATCGATTGGGCCACGCCCCAACTGTCCAACACGAGCCTCGGTCGCGTCACCGATGGCGCAGATGAATGGACCACCTTCATCCCCAACACCTCCGCGCCCCCAACACCTGATGCACCCAACGCTGACCCCACGGGCAGCCCATGTCCTGAAGACCTTGACAGTGACGGCGCCGTGGGCGTCAGCGACGTATTGATGGTGCTTGGTGAATTTGGCTGCGCCTCCAACTGCTCCATGGACATTGACGGCGATGAATCGGTTGGTGTGAGCGACGTATTGGCGGTGCTGAGTGTCTTTGGCGAACTCTGCTGAGCCCCCAGCAAGTGAATTGCATCAGCGAGAGGTGCAAGACACTTCATGGACCAGGGCGAACAGGCTAGAAAGGCGAAAGGTCAGCTCCCGTAAGCTTCCAAAAGCAATTCCAAGATGTCCTTGGCGCTCGTCGTGATGGGCGTGCCGGGACCAAAGACGCCGACGACGCCGTGGTTGTACAGCGCCTCGTGGTCGCCCGGTGGAATGACGCCGCCGGCCACAACGAGGATGTCGGGACGGCCAGCCTCACGCAGGGCTTCAAGCAGTCCGGGCACGAGGGTCAGGTGGCCAGCCGCGAGCGTGCTGACGCCGACCACGTGGACGTCGTTTTCTACCGCCTGGCGCGCCACTTCGGCGGGTGTGCTGAAGAGCGGGCCGAGGTCGACGTCGAAGCCGAGGTCGGCGAAGGACGAGGCGACGACTTTGGCACCCCGGTCGTGGCCGTCCTGTCCCATTTTGGCGACGAGAATGCGGGGCCGGCGGCCGGAGCGGGCCGCGAACGCGTCGCTGAGAGCGCGGACGTTGTCGTAAGCTTCGGACCCTTCCATGGCCCGTGAAAATACGCCTGAGACGCGACGGTCAGCGGGTTGGAAGCGGGTGAAGACCGCCTCGAGGGCTGCGCTGATCTCGCCGAGCGTGCAGCGCACGCGGGCGGCAGCGACCGAGGCGGCGAGCAAATTGCCGCCGCCGCGCGCCGCCGAGGTCAGGGAGTCGAGGGCCGCAGAGACGGCATCGCTGTCGCGGGAGGCCTTGAGCGTCTCAAGGCCCGCGAGTTGTTGGCGCTGGACCTCGTCTTGGTCCACGACCAGAACCTCGACGTCGTCTTCCTCCTCGACCGCGAAGAGGTTGACACCGATGATCTTGTCGCGGCCGCGGTCGATGGCGGCTTGCTTGGAGGCCGCGGCCTCTTCGATGCGAAGTTTGGGGAGGCCCTCGTCGATGGCCTTGGCCATGCCCCCCTTCTCGGCGATCTCGGCCATGAGGGACTCGGCCGACGCGATCATCTCGGCCGTGAGGTCTTCGAGGACGTGGCTGCCCGCCCAGGGGTCCACGGCGGCCGTGTAGCCGGCCTCGGTTTGGAGGAGCAGCTGCGTGTTGCGAGCGATGCGGGCGGACATGTCGGTGGGCAGGGCGATGGCCTCGTCGAGCGAGTTGGTGTGCAGGGATTGGGTGCCGCCCATCGTGGCGGACAAGGCTTCGATGGCCGTGCGCGCGACGTTGTTCCACGGGTCTTGAGCGGTCAGGGACCAGCCCGAGGTTTGGGTGTGGGTGCGGAGCATTTGGCCTTTCGCATTGGCACCGAACTCCCCCTTCATGCGATCGGCCCACAACACACGACCGGCGCGCATCTTGGCAATCTCCTTGAGGTGCGCCATGCCGTTGGCCCAAAAGAAGCTCAGCCGCGGCGCAAACGCGTCCACGTCGAGGCCGGCCTCCACCCCTGTCTTGACGTACTCAAAGCCGTCGGCCAGCGTGTACGCCAGCTCAATCTCCTGCGTCGCACCCGCCTCCTGCATGTGGTAGCCGCTGATGCTGATCGAGTTGAAGCGCGGCATGTGCTCGGCGGTGTACGCGAAAATGTCGCTGATAATCCGCATCGACGGCGCGGGCGGATAGATGAACGTGTTGCGCACCATGAACTCCTTGAGGATGTCGTTTTGGATGGTGCCCGTCAGCTGGTCTTGCGCCACGCCTTGCTCCTCTGCCGCCACGATGTAGAAGGCCAAAACCGGCAGCACCGCCCCGTTCATCGTCATGCTGACGCTCATTTGGTCGAGCGGGATGCCTTCAAAGAGGCGCTTCATGTCTTCGACGCTGTCGATGGCCACGCCCGCCTTGCCCACGTCGCCTTTCACGCGCTCGTGGTCGCTGTCGTAGCCACGATGCGTCGCGAGGTCAAAGGCGACGCTCAAGCCCTTTTGGCCGGCCGCGAGGTTGCGGCGGTAAAACGCGTTGCTCTCCTCGGCCGTCGAGAAGCCCGCGTACTGACGCACGGTCCACGGCCGCACCGCGTACATCGTCGCGTACGGTCCGCCGAGGTAAGGCGCCACGCCCGGCCCAAAGTCTTCATGCGGGTGCGCCTCGCGCCCCGCGTTGACGTCTTCGCAAAGCTCCTCGGGCCACGCAGCGCCTTGGATCGGCTCGCGCGACAGTTCCAGTGCTGCGTGGTCGAGCGGGAAGAAGCGCGCCTCGGCGTCCTGCGCCCAGGGCTTTTCGCCACGCGCCATGTCGCTCGAGACGTACCACGGCCGGGCGAGGTGAGCGCGCTGCCCTTCGAGCGTCCACGCTGTCATCAACTCTGCGCCCGCGCGCCATCCGCCCGCGGCCTCCATTTCTTCGTGTCGCGCCCAGGCCTGTTCCGCCATTTGACGCGTCAATGATTCGATCGCACGGCTGCCACGCATCACGTCAGCGTGCTCGCCGAGCCCGGCTTCTTCGCGCAGGATGTGCTGGATGTTTCTTGCCCAGCGCTCGGCGCGCACCGCCTCCTTGGCCCTACCACGCCCCTCAAGCACCTCGCGAAAATCGTGGCGCCGCACCTCGAGCCCGTCCACGCCTCCGAGGACCGCGGCGTAGGCCGCAATGGTGTGGCTGAGGAGCGCATCACGCCCGCCCTCGGCATGGAGGCCCAGGATCGAGGTTTGGCCTTCAAGCCGAACCACGGCGCCGTCCGCCATGTCCATCGAGGTGAGCAACCGAGACCAAAGCGCGCGCGCCGCACGGGCCATCGCCACGCTTGACAGCACATCCGTGCTGAAGGCCAACCTCAGGGTTGCATGCTTGGCCGCGTCTTCGGGCGACCACCCGGCCGCGACAAGCGCATTGAGACCTGCTTTCGACGCGCTGAGCACGGCGCCCAAGGCGTCGACGTGAAGCATGCCTCGGTCTTGCCATTTGGCCGCGTCCACACCCCAAACATGAAACGCCGGCATCGCCGCATGCCAAGCCTCGGCATGAAGCGCAAGCGCCTCGGCATCGAACACATTGACGCGTCCCACATCCCAAGTGCTGGAACCCCTGACGACCTCTCCCTTGGCCCAGGCCACCACCGCACGCAACGCCCCCACGGTTTCAACTCCGTCCACGTGCAACGCCACCATTTCCGGATGCACGTCGGCAAGCAGCGCACCAATCGACGCTCGGTCCATGCCTTCAGCCGTCGTGCGAATCCCTTCCACCCCGTGCATGAGACCTTGCATCAGCGCGCCTTTGTCCTCAAAGGACTGCTGGATCTCCCACCCGTCCTGAGGTCGAGATCCGAACGGGACGCTTGCCGCGCGCCCTGATTCCTCCCCCACCACTTGAGGCACACGCAATCCGTCCCACCTCACTTCGCCCATCATGTCGTCTTGACCGCGGGCCGCGGCCTTCCACCTCTCTGCGCTCCAGGATTCAAACGGGGACGTTGCCATGTCACGAAAGTACATCGAACGGCGCGCCACCCACCCCCCACGGGTGACGCCCTCTTTCCTCAAAAAAAATCCCGACCTGCCCGGCCCGGATTTTTTTCACTCCTTCCCTCGAGCCTTGCTGCGCAAGGCCAAGATTTAAGAGTTGATCACTCGCTCGCTGCGCTCACTCAGCATCCCGAACGCAACGGACAGAAAAGCCGTGCCGCTGAACGCTGTAGCTGCGGTAGACATTCTCGTTGGTGGTGTACAGGTTTCGGTACCATGCGATGGATCCAACGGGCGAGGAACTCCACCAGTCTCCGTCGTTTCCAGCGCTGTAGAAGTATCCATTGTTGTAGTTCCGGCTGCCGCCCGGCAAACCTGAAAAACCGCTCGAGTTCGTGCCATTGCCATCGTTGTACCAACCGTAGGTGGTCTTCATCTGGCCTCCTGCGACGATTTCTCCGCCCAACACGTCCGTCATCACAGTCCACTCCCCGTCTGTCGGGACGTGCCAGCCGCTCGGACAAAGGCCACGGACGTCGTCCACGGCATACCAGTTGTACAAACGGCCGTATTCGTTCAGGGACCATGACGCATCGCCATCAAGTGTACGTAAAGCATTCGCTGCTTCCCTCCCCGTACACCGCCGTGGCGCCCGACGTGGTCGAAGTCCATTCTGAGTCGCTTAGCCCCGCTGGAATCGCGTCGCCGTTGTCGTAGTTCTCGTTGCGCAAGTTTTCCGCAAACCAGCACTGGTCGCCGATCAACACCGTTGCGTAGTCGTAGCCTTGGTAGCTCACAGGATCGCCGCAGTCGCCAAAGAATGGCGCGCACGTGTAGCTGAACGTCGTGTCGGCGCCCACCTCGAACACGAGCCACTCCCCAATTTGCTCGGCATACACGCTGTCGTACAGGATCGTGATGTCTTCGATGACGATTTCTGTCGGGCCAGAGCCGTTGCACACCCCGCATTCATCAAGCTCTCCAACACACGTATCAATGTCGGCGCAGATGCCGTCACCATCGCCCTCGCAGCCCCCGCCACAGATACCCAGCACGTCGATGTACGCACACGCCTCAGAGGGATCGGCCGAATAGTTGGAAGCCGTCACATCAATGCACGCATCGAGGCTATCCCAGATGCCGTCATCATCCGTGTCGTCATCTGCGAATACGCCGAGGATTCCCAAGAAATCCTCGATGTCAATCGTGTTGTTGTCGTTGTAGTCAAAGACGTTGGGGCAGTCGGTTTGGGCGGAAAACGCGCTTGCACAGCACACCAGCATCGCAAAAAGGAGAAAGCGCTTCATGGTTCTCGAGTTGTCCATGAAAAATACGACATCCTTGGCGTGCGGCATTAGGTTTGCACCATGAGCCTGCGACCTTGCCTCTTCCTCGACCGCGACGGCGTGATCAACCACGACCCTGGGGACTACACGAAAAACCTCTCCGAGTTCACAATTCTGCCGACGGTGATGGGCGCCCTGAAGGTGGCGCGCGAGGCAGGGTTTGAAGTCGTGCTCATCACCAACCAAGGTGGACTGGCCAAGGGGTTGTACACCCATGATGACGTGGCGGAAATCCATGCGTTTTTGGGCGCCGAATGCGAAAAAAACGGTACGCCCATCCTCGACATCTTCTACAGCCCCCACCACCCCTCCACGGGCCGCTCTTTGAGCCGGAAGCCTGGGAGCCTCATGGTGGAGCGGGCATGCGCCAAACATCAGCTCGACCCCGCGCGTTCGTGGATGGTCGGCGACAAGCAACGCGACCTGGATGCGGCCTCGCCCGTGGGCGTCCGTGGCGTGCTCATTGAACCCAACGCCCCCTTGCTCGACGCCGTGTTGCACATCGTCAATGTGACCCATGCGAGCTGAGAGGCGAACGCGTATATTCATCCCGTGACGACGTTGGACACATTCCTTGTGAACGGAGCTGTTGTGCGCGGGGCCGACCTGCCCAAAGCGTTTGGCAACCGCGGATTCACGCTGGGTGATGGCGTCTTTGAGTCGATGCGCTTCACCTCAGACCACGTCCCCTTCTTGAGTTTGCACGTGCAACGCCTGCATGCGGCCCTCGAAGCCCACGGCATTGAACTGGACGCCAACCTTGAGGAGGACGCCCTCCGCGAGTCCATCGGGGTTTGGAGCCAAACCTGGGGCGCCCACCGAGATGTTCGCATCCGCTTGACGGCCTACCGGGCAGGCGGCGGCGCCTACACCCCCGAGACCGATGCCGTGACTTGGGTCGCAAGCGCCACACCCATGGACACCGAGGGATTCTCGTTGCCGGCCAAAGGCCTGGACGTGGACATCTACCAGGACATGGTCAAGCACCCCTCCCCGATCAGCAAATTCAAGAACGTCGCCAGCACGGTCTACATCCAGGCGGCACGTCATGCTTCGGCCCGTGGCTGGGGGGATGCGCTGGTGCTGAATCCGGAGCAGCGAATCATTGAGTCGTCGAGGTCGAATTTGTTTGTCGTCTCCAATGGCGTTCTCTACACACCAAGCTTGGACGACGGATGCGTCGGCGGCATCATGCGTTCTGTGCTGATCCGCACCGCCATCGACCACGGCGTGAAGGTGTACGAGGCCGCCTTGACGCCCCAAAACCTGATTCAAGCCGACGAGCTTTTCCTCACCAACGCCGTCCGAGGCATTGAATGGGTTTCCAGCTACAAGACCAAGCGGTACTTCCACGCCGTGGCAGAAAAGCTCGCCACGTGGATCCAAGAAGACATTCAGTTCGCGCTGACCAAAGACGCGCCTTCAACCGACACCGACACCACCGTCAGTCCAGCCTGACCCGAGGATCGAGCCATCCATACGCGACATCCACCAGGATGTTCACCACCACAAACACGGTGGCGACCACCAGCACGGCCCCCATCACAATCGGCAAGTCGCCCTGCTCCAGGGCGCGGAACATGAGCAGCCCCATGCCGTTCCAACCAAACACGTACTCCACAAACACCGCCCCGGCAAGCATGCTGGCAAACCACCCGCTGGCAGCCGTGAGCACAGGGTTCATCGCGTTGCGGACGACGTGACGACGCATGAGTTGCCAACCTCCGAGTCCCTTCGCCCTGGCCGTACGCACGTAAGACTCTTCCATCACATCGGCCGCAGCATTGCGCGTCAGTTGAATGACCACAGACAACGGGCGAATGCCCAACGTAAGTGCGGGCAAAATGAGGTGCTTCCACGCCACCTGAGGACCCTCAAACGGGTCGAGCACACGCCACCCGCCTGTCGGCGGCAGTCCTGTGTAGTCATGCCAAACCACCCCCAGGCCCCACGCCACGAGAATCGCCACAAAAAACGACGGTGCGCTCATGCCCAACGTGGAAGTGCCAATGACAATGCGCGCCAAAGGCCCGTCGCCACGCCACGCCAGCATCAAGCCCAATGCGATGCCCAGCACCAAGGCCAAGCCCATCGCAGCGAAGGCGAGCAGCATCGTGGCGGGCATTGCCTCCACCAGCGCCTCCACCACGGGACGCCCCCCAAAGTAACTCGTTCCCAGTCCGGGCCATTTCAGTCCCCATCCCCCACTGGCCGTGGAGCCGAGGGGCGACAGCTCACCAAGGAATCGGACGTATCGCTCCCCCAACGACAGGTTGAGGCCATGAAGCTCGCGGAAAGCCTCGATGGCTTCGGCGCGCTCGTTTTGGCCTGCAATGGCACGCGCCGGATCTGGCACTTGCGAGAAAATCAAAAACACCAACGTCACGCTCCCCCAAAGCACGCCCAAACCTTGGGCCAGTTGGCGAAGCAAGCGCTGCATGATCAGCGTCCGCTTACGAATTCACGAAGGTCCTCAGGGCTCGGCACGTCGCGGCCCGCCCACTTCTCGATCACCACACCGTCCTGGATCAACACCAACCCAGGGTTGGCGCGAACGACAATCTTGAGTTCGGTTTGGTCGCACGTGAGGAATGGGTAGGTCGCCCCCTCCTGCGCAGCGAACGCCGCATGCTCTTCGGCCGTCGCGTTGGTCAAACCGAACATCTCCCAACCCGCCTCGGCAGCGGCGCTGCCCAGCGCATTGAAATCGTCCTGCCACGCCGTCGGCATGGTCGCCAAATCCTTGGACACGTGCAGCAACACGGGCTTTTCAGATGCGAGGATGTCGTCGGTCAGGTCAAACCCGCCCGCGTCGACCATTTGGAAGTCCATGATGCGCTGCTCGTAACCGTCTTTGATCTTCACCTCCTTCGCGTTCTCCCAATCGCCTTCAGGGTAGGTTTCGTTGAAGGTCTTGCCCGGTTCGTTGTTCTTGTCCCAAAGCTTCTCGTCCATGTAACGCGACTGCATGACGAGCGTCTCCGCCCCTGTTTCGGGATGGTAGAAGCGGATTTCCTTGTCAAACTCCGGCCCCTCCAGGCCAAGCTCCTCCGCCGTCATGCGGTTCTCAACGATGCTTTCGCCGTCGGCATATGGGCGGTAGTCCTTGAGCGGCAGGTGGGCCAACGTCCAGTACTGGACAAACCCGCTGACCACGACCACGGCAAGGGCCATGAACCACTCCTTTTGGGCGTGGTTGCTGCGGCGCTTCACCGCCTCAGCCGCAATCAGGTTCAAGGCCAAATACAACACGGGGAACCCCCACTCCAACATGCCCTCAGCAAACAAGTAGGTCACCGCCAAGGCTCCGGCGTACAGGAAGGTCGACTGTCGTGGCGTGTTCAGCTTGATGCGTCCAAGGAAGGCGCTGAGCAAGATGGGCGCCACGAAAATCAACAGCACGACGTCTTTCAAGAAACTCTGGTAGGCCGTCAGCGGAATGGCATTGCCAAAACACCCGCACTCCAACACGCATTGGTTCGCAATCTCCACGACCGCCCCAGAAGCGTCGACGATCTCTTTCGTGCCGTAGGGATCGCAAGTTGCCGTGTACCATGTCAGCCACGTGAAGAACACCATCATCACGGTCGTCAACACCGCAGTCAGCTTGGGCAAGGCGCCCACGAGGATGGCGACGCCCAACAAGATCTCGGCGATGCACACAAAGACAGCCAGTTCCAATCCCCATGGCGCGAGGAATTCGAGGTTCATGGCACCGGGCTCGAAGTACTCCTCGAGCTTGTACATGAAGCCCAAGGCGTCGTTTGATTTGATCAATCCTGAGACCACAAAAAGCGCCCCCACGAGCATCCGTGAGAGCCAAGTCAATCCGTCAAGAGCCTTCAACATATCCTTAATCTTTGGTTTACTCAGAATTGCCTTCTGAACTCAAAATCAATGCGAAAAGGGCGTAATTTGCCATGTCCATGTAATTGGCTTCCACCCCTTCGCTGGCCACGGTTTGGCCATCGTTGTTTTCGATCTGCTTCACCCGCAGGACCTTCATCAAAATGAGGTCGGTCAGCGAAGAGATGCGCATGTCACGCCAGGCCTCGCCGTAGTCGTGGTTCTTCTTTTGCATGAGCGCGCGGGTCTCGTCCTTGGCCTCGTCATACAGACGGTTGGCCTCCGCAACACTCAACTCCATCGGCGCGTCTTCCGGCAAACGACATTGCAGCATCGCCATGAAGCAGTAGTTGACGATGCCGATGAATTCCGACTCCACGCCCTCATCCACTTTCGACTCTCCCACTTGTTGGATGGTGCGGATGCGATTGGCCTTGATGAAGATTTGGTCGGTCAACGAGGAAGGACGCAAAATGCGCCAAGCCGTGCCGTAATCCTGGGTCTTTCGCTTGAACAAATCCTCACAAGTTGCGAGGCAAGCGTCGTATTGGGCGAGGGTGTCCATGCTAACTTGCGGCAAGTTACAATGCAGGTCTTGTCCCCTTCGATTTCTATCCGCGGTTCCTTGAGGAGTTTTCACCAAACTTGGGTGATGGGCATCCTCAACCTCACGCCCGATTCGTTTCACGATGGCGGGGCGTGGAACGACACGGGGCGCGCGGTCGCCCAGGCCGAGCGGATGCTTCGTGAAGGGGCCGACGTGCTCGATCTCGGAGCCCAATCGACGCGGCCCGGTGCCGAGCAGGTCGGCGCGGACGAAGAATGGGCGCGCCTCTCTCCCGTCCTGTCCGCCCTGCGAAACGCCCACCCGGACGCCCTGCTCAGCATCGACACCTTTCACGCCTCGGTGGCGCGCCGGGCGCTGGATGCCGGCGCCGACCTCATCAATGACGTCTCCGGCGGCGACGCCGATCCAGACATGTGGAAGGTCGTTGCGGACGCCAGAGCGCCCTACGTCATGATGCACATGCAGGGCACGCCCGCCACGATGCAGGCGAACCCGACCTACGACGACGTGGTCAGCGACGTGTACCAGAACCTCCAAACCAAGCTCTTCCGCGCCTACGACGCGGGCGTCACGGACGTGATTGTGGACGTCGGGTTTGGGTTTGGCAAAACGGTCGCGCACAACTACGCCCTGCTCGACGCCCTCCCGGAATTCCAAGCCCTCGAATGCCCCGTGCTTGTCGGTGTCAGCCGCAAGTCCATGATCCAAAAGGTCCTCGACGTCTCGAGCGACGACGCCTTGAACGGCACGACCACCCTGCATGCCTGGGCGGTGGACCGAGGGGCGCATCTGCTCCGCGTCCACGATGTGGCCGAAGCTGCAGAAGTCGTTGCGTTGCACAACGCATTGCGAGATTCACGAACTTCGTCGCAGCCATGATGACGGGACTCCTTGCATTTGAATTGTGGAACGCCATTGCGCCGTTTGTCAAGATGGGCGTCCAGGCGCTTGACTTGGTGCTGGTGGCCTTGATCGTCTACTGGCTCTATCGCCTCACCAAAGGCACCTCGGCGATTCCGGTGTTCATGGGGCTCTTGGCCATCTACATCATCTGGCAAGTGGTGACGCTGGTGGGCATGAATTTCATGAGTGAAATCCTCGGACAGTTCATCGCTGTGGGGATCTTGGCCATCATCATCGTCTTTCAGCAGGAGCTCCGGCAATTCCTGTTTTCCATTGGAGACCGTGCTTCCTTCAAGGAGCCGCCAGAGTGGTTGATTCGGCTTTTGCCGCAACGGGCACAAGAGGCGCGCTCGGCATTTCCCGTTGAAGAAGTGGTCCGTGCCCTAGAGCGCCTGGCCTCTCGGAACGAAGGCGCGTTGATCATCGTTCAGCGCGAGTCGGATTTGACCCACCACATTCAGAGCTCCACGAAGCTTGTGGCCGACATCTACGCGCCGCTCATCGAGGCCATTTTCCACAAAGAATGCAGCATGCACGACGGTGGACTTTACATCGCCGTGGGCCGAATTCGCGGGGTTCGCTGCGTGCTTCCCGTCAGCCAAAACAACCACCTCCCGGTCGAACTCGGCATGCGACACAGGGCGGCACTGGGATTGTCAGAAGTGACCGACGCCTTGGTTTGGGTGGTCAGCGAAGAGACCGGAACCATCAGCCTGGCACACGAGGGAGAATTGCGACGCGCCTTGCACCCCAACGATTGTCGGGAAATCATGCACGAGTTGCTGAACCCCAGAAGCTGATCAACGCTTCAACAGCACACGGCTGGTGCGCACGTCACCTCGAGCCGTTCGAGCCTGAACAAGGTAGATGCCTTCTTCCAAAACAGACAGGTCGACGTGAAGGCCATTCAACCCGGGAACACGCCTCCACCCGCGCACCTCTTGGCCCAAGACGTTGAGGACGCGAACTTCAGTGGCTTCAGGCATGCCCCACAGCATCACATCCCCTCGAGACGGGTTGGGATGAACCGTCAATGAGCCCACAGCACGTTCCTCCACTGACTCGTTGAGGTCGCTCACAGGTGCGGGCTCCTTCAACATGAACAGGCCCACACTTCGGCACGACACGGCAATGTTGCCGCTGGGGAAATACGGATAGTTGCTCCAGGTGCCATAGAACGTGGTGGTGTCCGAGTCAGGTCGCACGTCAAAGTATGCGTAGGGCTCCAACTGGCCGTTTTCACGGATGGTGGACATCCGCAGGCCGCTCATGTAGTTTGAGGCGTAGACCTTGTCCCCCTTCACGTACAAGTTGTGGTCGACGGCCGTGTTGGGCGAGTCATAATACCCCAAGACCACAGGGTTGTCCAAGTCACTGACATCCGCGATGTAGGTCCGCGTTCCATGACCCCAGGTGCGCTCGTCGAGTTCGTCGTTGAAGTAGAGGAAGGTTTGGTCTTCACTCAACCAGCCTTGGTGGGTGTACTCCACTTGGGCGTAGGTCAAATCAGAAATCAACGCCATGTCCGTCTTGTCGGTGACGTCGACGATCGCCACGTGATCCTCGTTGAAACAAAACGCCACCTCCTCTCCCGCGTGGTCTTGGTCCGGCCCCATGTACATCACCACTTGCGCATCGTGGGTGTACGACGCCTCGAAAGTCCCAGCAATCACAGGGTTCGCCGGATCGCTGACATCGATGGCGTGAAGGCCGCCACCTGCGGTGTTGGTCCCCACAGCGTACGCATGACCCGACCCTTCATTCATCACAATGTTGTGGGCATTGCCGAAGCCCAAATACGCCGACACAGGCAACAATTCGATTGGACCGTCCGTGATTTGGGGCACCGCGGTCAAGTCGACCACCTGCATGCCGTGGGCTGGCGCCTCACTGACGATGAAGGCATGGTTGTCAAAGACCTTGACGTCACGCCACAGACTCTGCACCGACGCCGTGGGCACGTTGGCCAAATAGTCAGGATTGACGGGGTCTGTGACATCCACAATCGACAGTCCATTCGAGCGACCGTACAGGACAAACTCCCTCCCTGACTCCGGATCCACCCATCCCCAACAATCGTTGCCGTTTGCACCGCCTCCGAGTTCCTCGAGTGAACGAACCGACAACAGGTCCAAACCTTCACATGGGAAGTCTCCTGCAAATCCGTCCACGCAGGGCACTTGAGAACATGCGGTCATGGCAGAAAACGCAAGCGTCAAGAAAAAGGCAAATCGAATCATGGGTCGCGAACTTAGAGCAGGTTGCAAAGGAACAACACAGAGCCCCGACGCGATGTTGCACGTCGGGGCTCAAAGTGTTTCGGAAACGGCACAGGATGCCGCCAAGGTCAATTGACGTCCGGCAAGAAGCTGAACTGCTCGCTGTAGCGGAGCATTTGGCCTGTGAAATCGTCCGGGTAGGTCACTTCCACGGAAGTGATGTTGCCGTCCGAATCGCGCGTGGCACTCATTTCAGGATTGATGAACCCGCCGTAAGGCGCCACGCCCAACACCGCCACGCGGTCCAAAATTTCCTTATGCTCCGCTTGGTTCACCTTGACCCCGTAGCCTTCCACAAGGGCCTTGGCGGCATCGTAGTCGCCTTGGGACTTGATGCGCTGCACCTCCATCAGCAATTCTCCGAAGAGCTCGCGCAAACGATCGTAGTCCTTGATGTCGATGTAGGTTTTGCCGTCGCGGACCACCTTTTCGACCACACCTTCAGGCTGGCCCTTTTCGAAGCACCAGTTGCTGACCCACGCGCGGTTGCGCATGTGCGACTCTTCGATGTCCGCACCCAACTCCAAACGCTGGAGCTGCGTCAGCATGCCGTTGCGCAAGTAGCTGTCGTACTCCGCGCGCCCCACGTCGAGCGTCTTCATCAAGCCGAGATCGACCATTTTTTCATCGAGCAAGAAATACAAGGCCACCAAGTCGGCGCGCCCTTCCTCGAGGGTCGAGCTGTACTCAGCAATGGTCTCCTTGGGGGTGCCCACGCCCGGCTCGAGCTGTCCGGAAGCGTGTCCGATCACCTCGTGCATGGCCGTGTGGAGCTTGCCAGCAAGTTCACTGTGGGCCTTGACGCGCATCAATTCCGCGTCGTCGTGCACGAACTCTTCGAGCATGCCCCCACCTGCAGCTTTGTCGTAGGCATTCACAATGTTGCCAAGCGACACCGACTTCGAGCCGTGGACCTGACGAATCCAGTTGCTGTTGGGGAGGTTCACGCCAATGGGCGTGCTTGGAGAGGCGTCTCCGGCCTCGCCGGCCACATTCACCACGTTGTACGTGATGCCCACCACTTCGGACTTCTTGTGTGCATCCATGAAGGGCATGTGGTCCTCAAACCACTGTGCGCTGTTCATGAGCGTGGCCATGCGGGCACTGGCGTCGAAGTCCTTGATTTCGACGATGGTCTCGTAGCTGCCTGTGTATCCGAGGGGGTCGTTGTAGACCTCCACAAACCCATTGATGTAGTCCACATCGCCTTCGGTGTCTTGAACCCAGTTGATGTTGTACAAGCTCCACTTCTCGAGGTCGCCCGTTTCGTAGTAGGCCACGAGGTTGCGGAGCGCAGCAGCCTGCTTGTCGTTCTCGGCATATTGAATGGCCTCGTTGAGCCACTTGATGATCTCCGCAATGCTCTCGCCGTACAGGCCATCAAGTTTGTAGACGTTCTCGACGACGTTGCCTTCGGCGTCCTTTTCGAGGCGGCTGTTCAAGCCATATTCGACAGGGCTGCGGTCGCCTCTGTCGACGATGGATTCGAAGTAAGCCTTGGCCTCCTCTGTGGACACGTCTGGCGCGTAAAAATTCACAGCTGAACTTTCCACAAGCCCTTTGGAACCGTCCTGCTCCACCTTTTTGGCCTCCACAGCAGGATCGAACATGACGCCACGCAATTCGGCGTCCAAACTGTTGCCAGTCTCGGCGAGCAAATGATCCATGTAAGCCTCACTGAAGCCCGGCTGATGCTTGGTGTTGGCGTAGTGGTGGTGAATGCCATTGGAGAACCAAATGCGCTTCAGGTACACCTCAAACGCCTGCCATCCCACCGTGCCACGGTCGCCCTCGTAATTGACGTAGATGTCTTCGAGCAAACGACGGATGCGAAGGTTGTAGCGGTTGTTCTGGTCGTACATGATGTCGCGTCCGCTGAGGCCCGCCATGTTCAAGCAATACACAAGCGCTTGCTGTTTGGGTGAAAGCTTGTCCCATCCCGGGATTTGGTAGCGGATGAGTTTGAGGTCGGCGAATTGCTCGGTCTTCCAAACAAAACCGTCCTCGTCTGGCGCACTCGCCTGGGACTCCATTGCTGGGGCGGCCTCAAAATCAGGGCCGGTTGGAGCAGGCTGACCGCAGCCAACCATCAAAAGGCCAGCCACAACTGCGGTGCCGGCCATTGCAGAAATTCGAATTCGTGTGAAACGCATGGATTCTGGGATTTGGGTAGGCAAGGTACACGACTTGAGACGAGTATCTTCGCGTGGTGCGGATGTCACGTCTTTTGCTGAAGGCTTTTCTCGGGCCCTTTGCCGTCACGCTTCCCGTGGCGCTGTTCATCTTGGACATGCAGTTTTTGTGGGTGTATGCCGACGATTTGGTCGGCAAAGGACTTGAACTGTGGGTGGTGTTCAAGCTGATGGTCTTCGCCTCTGCCCGTTTGGTCAACCTCGCCCTTCCACTGGCCGTGCTCGTCGCCTCCATCATGGCCATGGGCAACCTGGCAGAGCGAAGCGAATTGACCGCCATGAAGGCTTCTGGCATGTCCTTTTTCCGCATCCTGCGCCCCCTTGTGTTGTGCATGCTTGTCATTTGCAGCGGAGCGTTCTGGTTCAGCAACACGGCTTGGCCTGCCGCCAACGTGAGGTTCAGGGCCTTGTTGTACTCTGTGACCAAACAGCGACCCGCCTTGAACATCAGAGAGGGTGTCTTTTACAATGGCATTGACGGGTTTTCCATTCGGGTCGCCCAAAAACAGCCCGACGGCACCCTCGACGACATCTTGATTCACGATCACCGTGACGCCAAAGGCGAAAGCATGCTTGTGGTGCATGCCAAACGCGGGCGCATGTCTGAGGAACAGGGCAGCCTGATTTTGGAACTGGAAGACGGCGTGAGCTACGAAGAGCATCGAGAATCGGTTACCAAAACCTCGGAACGCGTCCACCCGCACATTCAAAGTTCCTTCGCCCGGCAGCGCTTCCAAATCCCGTTGCACAGCTTGGATTTCTCGATGGCCAACGAGGACTTGTTTCGCCGATCGTTCGAACAGATGGACCTTCGAGATTTGGCCTATCACAGCGACTCGCTCCAACAAACCATCGAGGTCGAGCGGGACGCGCTTGTGCAATACGGGCTGAGGCAAGTCGAGCGCATCGTCGACACCACAGGCTGGTACGGCAGCCCTCAAGCTGTGGCATTGGAAGGCGCAGGTTCCCCGTGGCACGCCACCCTCGCCCCAGTCACCCTTCGCAAGGTGCTGAGCAAAGCGAAAGAAGCGACACGCAACCAAATCCGAAGCCTCGACAACGCGGTCATCAACATGGAAGGCAAACAAAAGCGGCAATTCAGGCATGACATCGAATGGCACAGGAAATGCATCCTCGCCATCGGGTGCATGGTGCTGTTTGCCGTGGGCAGCTCGCTCGGGGCTTTGGTGGGCCGCGGTGGCTTGGGGGTGCCAACAATCTTGGCCTTGTGCGTCTTTTTGCTCTACTACACCATGTCCATGTTGGGAGAACAACTGGTCAAAACAGGCAGCCTCACGCCCGCCACGGGCATGTGGCTGAGCACCGTGGTCCTCATTCCATTGGCGGTGATGTTGTTGTGGAGCACCAACCGAGAGCGACGGTGGCTTCCAAGATGGGGCACGTCCTAACTTCGCGCCATTCTCATCATGTCGAGTCCACTTCGCATCCTTCAGATTTGTCACAAACCCCCTCGCCCTGCCGTGGATGGCGGGTGCATGGCGATGGACAGCTTGGCAACAGGTTTGATTCAGGAGGGTCATCACGTGAAGGTGCTCACCCTGCACACCCACAAGCACCCATTTGTGGAAGATGAGTTGACATCATCTTACCTGGAAGCCACCGGACTTGAGCCGGTGTTTGCCGAAACGGAATTGAACCTTCGGGATGCGTTCAGTCACGTGATCACAGGAGAAAGCTACCACCTGAGCCGATTCCATGTCCCGGAAATGGAACGTGCCATCGAGGACAACCTGAGGGAGCGTGTCTTTGACGTCATCATCCTTGAATCGTTGTTCACCACGTCCTACATCCCTGCCATTCGGCGCCTGAGCGATGCTGAAATCGTCCTTCGGGCGCACAATGTGGAGCACCAACTTTGGCAAGAGGTCTCCGCGGGCATGAGCCATGGGCCCAAAAAGTGGCTGCTCGACTTGTTTCAAAGCCAATTGCACGAGGAAGAGATGCGCATCTTGGGTGAGGTCGACGCCGTCGTGGCCATCACGACCAAAGACGCCCATTGGTTTGAACAGATCATGGCGGAGCAACGAGAGGATGCCGTTGGACGGGTGACGTCGGTGCCTTTTGGGCTGGACGTTGAAGACCGAAAGCACCGTTGCATCGATCAACGGCCGACGAAGGTTCTTCATCTCGGCGCCATGGACTGGACCCCCAATGTTCAGGGGGTCACGTGGCTGAAGGATGAGGTTTGGCCGGAAGTTCACCGTGCCATGCCCCAGGCTGAGCTCTTGCTTGCAGGCCGCAACATGCCCGAATCCTGGGCGTCCAATTCAGATCGCGGGATTCGAATTTTGGGCGAGGTCAAAAGTGCGGAAGACACCTACGACACCCCTTGCGCTGTGGTCGTGCCTCTGCACGCGGGCTCAGGCATGCGCATCAAACTCGCTGAGGCATTGGCCTCAGGGCGTCCGGTCATCACAACCTCCAAAGGCATGGAGGGGCTGGCCTTGACGCATGAACAGCACGTGCTCGTGGCCAACACCACTGAAGAAATGCAGGCGGCCTTGATCCGCGTGCTGGAGGACGACGCCCTTGCCTTGAAGTTGGGTCAAAACGGGCGCGAATGGGCTTTGGAACATTTGGGACACCGCGCGAGTGCACGAAGCCTCATCGCGCATCTGCAAACTTGGGTGAGCGCATGAACGTCTTTGTGCTGACTTCACGCATTCCGTATCCACTTGAAAAGGGGGACAAACTGCGGTTGCATCACCAATTGAAGCACCTTGGCAAAGCCCACGATGTCACGTTGTGTTGTTTGACGGACCATGCATTGACCCCTGAACAACGCGAGGCCCTCCGCCCCTTGGTGAAGGAGATTCACGTCGTTCGCTTGTCCTGGATCCGCAGAATGTGGCGCATGGCTTGGTCCTGGGCGTCGAAATTGCCTTTCCAGGTGGTGTGGTTCACTGAAGGGAAAGCCAAACGTCAAATCAAGAAGTTGATCCACGTCCAGGAGCCAGATGTCATCTATTGCCAACTGGTTCGCTGCGCTGAATACGTCAAAGACCTTCATGAATTGCCCAAGGTCTTGGACTACATGGACGCCCTGAGTGCCGGCATGCACCGTCGATCTCACACCCATTCGTCTTTGCATCAACGCGCCACCCAGTGGTTGCTCCGCACGGAAGGAACACGCTTGGCACGCTACGAATCCAGGGTGTTTGACTACTTCGACGCCAACACCATCATTTCGCAAAATGACCGTCTGCTGATTCAGCATCGCGACCGCGACCGCATCCATCTTGTCCCAAATGGTGTGGACCTCGAGGCGTTTGCTCCCGGGCCTCCATCGGAGACGGATGATCAGTGCGATCCTGTGATTTTGTTCACGGGCAACATGTCCTATCCTCCCAACGTAGACGCCGCCCATCACCTCGTGGAAGACATCTTGCCCTTGGTGTCGCATCCCAATGTCCGGGTGGTCCTCGCAGGCGCAGAACCCAAACCCAGTGTGAAAGCCCTGGCCAGCGACCGCGTGAAAGTGACAGGATGGGTGGACAACATTGTCGAAGCATACCAACGTGCCACACTGTTCGTGGCTCCCCTTCGCATTGGCACAGGACTCCAAAACAAAGTGCTTGAGGCCATGGCGACGGAATTGCCATGCGTCCTCTCCCCCCATGCCTTTGCCCCACTGAACTTGCCCAGCTCAGGTCATGCCGTGGTGTGCGAAAATGCCCAATCCTTCGCGAAGGCCATTGACGACCTGTTGGACAACGGACAGCAAGCGACCCACATGGCTCAGCGCGCTCGTGTCAGCATTGAAGCACAATTCTCCTGGCAAGCCCACTCGGAAGCGTTGACCAAACTCCTGTGTGACGTCGCTCGCATGAAATAACGCCGAGGTTTACGAACTTCGGGTCTCCAACTCACTCGCCATGAAGAACCCTCCAGATTCTGTCGCGCACCTCGACTTTGTCGCTGGCATCCCTACGCTCGATTTGAGCCATTTCACCCACGGTACGGATGCCCAAAGACAAGCTTTTGTCAACGACCTCGGCGCAGCCTACCGCTCTGTCGGCTTTGCAGCCATTTCTGGCCATGGTGTGGCCCCGGCCATCATCGAGACGATGTACAAAGAGGCCGAGGCTTTTTTCGCGCTTCCGCCCGAGACCAAATTGAAGCACGAGCACCCCGAGCACAATCGCCAACGGGGCTTCGTGAGTTTTGGGACCGAGCACGCCAAGGATTCGAACGCTGCTGACCTGAAGGAGTTTTGGCAAGTGGGCCAAACCAACATCCCTGAGGGTGCCGACATGGACAACTATCCGCCCAATGCTGAGGTTGAAGAACGGCCCCAATTGGCCCCTCAAGCCGACCAGCTCTATCAAAACTTGGAGCATGTTGGGCGCCAAATGCTCAAGGCCATTGCGCTGCATCTTGGACTGGAAGAAGGGTATTTCGAACAGTTCGTGCCTGGCGGAAACAGCATCCTCAGGCTGATTCACTATCCGCCCATCAAGTCTGAGCCTGACTCCAGCGTTCGCGCAGGTCAGCACGAAGACATCAACCTCATCACCCTGCTGGTCGGCGCTTCAGCAGACGGGCTTGAAGTCATGGACAAAGAAGGTACCTGGACGGCTGTCAAGGCCCTTCCAGAACACCTCGTTGTCAATGTGGGTGACATGCTTCAGCGGTTGACCAACCACGAATTGAAGTCCACCACGCACCGAGTGGTGAATCCCCCACGCGAAAAGTGGGGACAACCTCGATTCAGCATGCCGTTCTTTTGCCACCCTGTTCCCAGCATGAGCCTCGCCGCCTTGCCGCAGTGTGTAAAAGAAGGACAGGGGCCCATCGACCCACCAACAACTGCGGGAACTTACCTGCATGAACGGCTTCGGGAAATTGGGCTGACCCAAGAAAAGTAAACGGGCTTCGCGTTTCAATTTTCTTGACACTTTGGATGACGCCAGCCTGCTGAGCGTGATGTTGCTTTGTGGTGGTTCAACTCCATCAACACATGAAAGCTCAAAGACGGATTGGCATCGCAGTTCTGGCTGTCGGATGCACCATGCTCGGCGCATCAGGCGCTTGGATGTTGTCTGAAAGGGTTGCGGATTCGACTGTTCAAGCGCATCCAGCTTTGCACACCTCACCTGGGACCACACCCAATTGGCCAGCACCTCCCGCAAGCCGGGTTGCCCCCGCTGACGACGCCTTTGTAAAGGCCGCTGAAGCCTCCGTGGATGCCGTAGTTCACGTCCAAACGGCGTCCATCGTCGCCGACCAAAGCAACCCCTGGCTGAGCATGCTCGGCATGGCCGCGGGACGGATTGCCCAAGGCTCAGGAAGCGGAGTCATTGTAGGCGACGACGGACTGATTGTCACCAACCATCACGTCATTGAAGGCGCGCGCGAAATCTGGGTCAACACCTCTGATGGCACTGCGCACCCTGCGCGGCTTGTGGGTAGTGACCCGAGCACAGATTTGGCCGTGCTGGACATCGACACTGAAGTTCCTATGCCGGCGATGCGATTTGGCAACTCTGACGAGGTGCGCGTGGGCGAATGGGTTCTGGCGGTGGGCAACCCATTGAACCTCACCTCCACGGTCACAGCCGGAATTGTCAGTGCAAAAGGAAGAAACATTCGCCTGCTGGAATCCAATGCGTCGAAAGACATTTTTCCCGTGGAGAGTTTCCTTCAAACCGACGCCGCGGTCAACCCCGGAAACAGCGGCGGCGCCTTGGTCAACATGCGTGGTGAATTGATCGGCATCAACACTGCCATTGCCTCCCGAACAGGCTCCTATGCAGGGTATTCTTTCGCCATTCCAGCCTCGATTGTGGCCAAGGTGACAAGAGACATCCAAGAGTTTGGACGTGTGCAACGGGCCTATTTGGGCATTCAAGTTGCCTCGAGCACCAATCGAGTCGAAGTGGCCTCCACCCTTCCAGACGGCGGAGCCGCCGCTGCTGGGCTTCTTCCTGGAGACCACATTGTTGCTGTGAATGGCATCCAGATCGGCAATTTCCCTTCACTTCAAGAACAACTTTCCAAGCACCGACCCGGCGACCGCGTCAACCTCACGCTGGAGCGGCAACGCCGATCGCTTCAGGTGGACGTCACCTTGACCGACCGGGCAGGCACCACAGCATTGTCAAAACCCCGCCTCAAACGGCCGGAGAATCCATCTGCGTCATCGAACGAGGCTCTGGAGTCCGCCGCCGAACTTGAGAGGACTTGGGGAGTCCAATTGGGCAAAGTGCCCCAAACCCTACGTGACAAGCTCGACCTGCGTGGCGGCGCCATGGTCACCCACATGGGGGCTGGTTCTTGGCGGCAACAAGGATTGAAGCAAGGGTTCATTGTGCTCCGTGTGGATGGCCAGCCAATCACGACCGTGCAAGACGTCTTCAAGGCGGCGCGCATCGCCATGGCGGCAAAACAAGACGGCATGTTGATTGAGGGGATGTATGCCAATGGGCAACGTGCGTATGCAGGCGTTGCCGTCCCTGAAGGACGTGCTTACCCCTCCAACTGAGGACTCTGTGACGATTCAGGATTTTGCGACGAAAGGAAGTCGTACCCTCGCAGTATGCCATTGCCACTCGTCCCCTTGCGACTGCTCCCAATGCCAGGGGAAATCATCGGTTTGCACGTATTTGAACAACGCTATCAAGTGTTGTTCAACGATTTGGAAGCCATGCATGTTGACGAGTTTGGCATCCCGTTTTCTCACGACCAAAAAATCTGGCGCGTTGGCGCAACGATGCGGCTCGTGACAGTCCAGAAACGACTTTCTGGTGGGAAGCGCGACGTGGCGGTGAAGGCCACGGGCCTTTTCCGACTGCAAAACATGGACGAAAGCCCGGGTGTCGTGCCCTATCCCCTTGGGGAGGTAGAAGCCATCAAAGAGTGGTCTGCCTGGCCTCTTGGATCGGCGTGCATGGCGGCACGCGACGCCTTGATCCAGGAAATGAAGGCACATGACATGTATGTTGGAAACCTTGAAAATCAAGGCCTGATACGGCTCGTGCAGCACCTTGGCATTGACGCCATGCAACGCGCCGAAATCCTGAGCCAACCGACCGTGGACGCCATGCAGCGAAGCCTGTTGGAACGGATTGAATTGACGCGCAAGCTCATCCAACAATCCCCGACGGATGGGAGCTCGTTGTTCGTGAATTGAGCCCCTGCATTGACGCCTGCTCTGCGCGTATCTTTGAGGCATGACACGTTTTCCTGCGACAGTGTTGGGGGTGTTCATCGCAGTCTTGGCGATGCAGTCTTGTGAAACACCGCCACCGCCTTCCAAAGCCTTTGAACCTGTGACGCTCGCCAACGATGCGCCAGACGATGTGTTGCCAGTGCCCGACTTGGAGGTCCACCCCGAATTGGATCCTTTGGCCATCACTGTGGACAACCAAGGGTTGGTCACATTCATGTCTGACGACACACTCGAGGTGGTTCTGGAAGACCTGTACGACTACTTTCATTTGTCCAACATTGGCGAGTGGAAGCAGATGTTTGCACACTTTCCAGGACATCGCACCGCCGACACCTCCATGTTGAGGATGCAAGAGGAAATGATGGACAAATGGTTCCACAATGGCCTGCGCAACAGAGCTGGCGGATGTCACATTCGCTATGCAAGCCCATGGATCGATGAGGGTGACCAAAAAGTGGCACTGCTCGGATTGGACCTCAATTACTTCCTCGACTTCTTTGAAAATTTTGAAGGCAACCCTGAGGGCATGCGTCTGAGCCTGCACGACCAATACGGCAAAGACAACGTGACGTATGCCGAGTTTGACCAGGTTGAGGATGGCGACACGGCCTTGATCCGACAATTCGAGGTCAATGCCCCTTCGTCCATGTATGTCTTGAGCAGCAAGGACAGCCTTCACTGCATGTTCCTTCCGCCTCAAATCTCCAAATCCCCCCAATTGGCTTCGGAGATGATGAAACAGGAAACCATGCTCGAATTGCTGCGCCACAAGCGTGAGCATTTTGACAAGCCCTGACAAGAGGATGAAACTCCACGTGGTCAATGAGTGGGACGCCCTAGGCACTGTGGTTGTCGGAACGGCCTCGTCGATGGGCGGCACGCCTACCGTCGCAGAGTCGTATGACCCCAAATCCAAAGAACACATCCTCGCGGGCACGTTTCCGACTGAAGCGGACTGCCAGCGGGAGTTGGACGACTTGGCCTCGCTGTTGGAATTGCACGACGTGAAGGTGGTGAGGCCCAAAACCCTTGTAGACGTCAATCAACTTTTTGCCAGAGACGTCGGTGCCGTGGTGGACGACCGATTGGTGGCCACGCGCATGATTGAAGATCGCGTCGATGAATGGGAAGGCATCGCTCCCCTCCTCTCCGGCATCAGCCCATCCCACATCCTTCATCCCCCGGCTGGCGTCAGGATTGAAGGCGGTGACGTGATGCCCATGAACGGCGAACTCTGGGTGGGATACAGTGCGCCTGACGACTTTGCCACATACACGACGTCACGAACAAACGAAGCCGCGCTCGATTGGCTCGCCGACCAATTCCCGGATTGGAATGTCAGGGGGGTTCAACTGGCCAAATCAGATGAAGACCCTCGCGCCAACGCTCTGCATTTGGATTGTTGCCTCAGCGTGCTGTCCGGTGGCCATGCTTTGGTCCATTTGGAAGGACTTAAACTCGAGGAGGATCGGACCTTCATTGAAACGCGATTTGAGGGCCAAATGCACCTTGTCGATGCGCAAGCGATGTATGACATGCAGTGCAACCTCATTTCATTCACACCTCAGGACGTGGTGTCTTGCCCGTCGTTCGAAGGTGTGAACAAACAGCTCGAATCTTGGGGTTACCGCGTCCACACCACACCCATGAAGGAAACGGCCAAGATGGAAGGCCTTCTTCGCTGTGTCACCATGCCCCTCTGCCGAAAGGCCTGACCCTTTCATCTCATCCAATCTGACCTCCTGATGACCCTCGCCCAAAGCACATCCAACATCCTCATGGTGCGCCCTGCAACGTTTCGTAAAAACGAAGAAACCGCGGGCAACAATCACTATCAGCGCGATTCTGACGTGGACGACGTGCATGAAATGGCACTGGAAGAATTTGATGGCATGGTGCAAGACCTCGAGTCCAGAGGCGTTCATGTCATGGTGTTCGAGGACGATCCTTCAACGGACACGCCCGACGCCCTGTTTCCCAACAACTGGGTCAGTTTCCACGCCGACGGTCGCGTTGGCCTGTACCCCATGTTTGCGCCCAATCGTCGGCAGGAACGCCGAGAGGACATCCTTCATGACTTGGTGCACGCCCATGGGTTTGACCTGACAGAAATTGTGGACTTCACGGAGTTTGAAGCACACGATGCGTTTTTGGAAGGCACGGGTAGCATGGTGCTCGACCGCATCCATGGCAAGGCGTACGCCGCCCTCAGCCCCCGTACGGACCGTGATGCATTCGAACATTGGTGCGAGGCCATGGACCTCGAAGGCGTGGTGTTTGAGGCGATGCAATCAGTAGATGACAAGCGCATGCCCATTTACCACACCAACGTCATGATGGCCATTGGAACGGGATGGGCTGCTGTGTGTTTGGACTGCGTGGACCACCCAGACGACAAAGCGCTGCTGAAAGACACGTTGGAAGGCGACGGCTTGACCTTGGTCCTCTTGACCGAAGCCCAAATCAACCAATTCGCTGGCAACATGCTCGAGGTCCAAACCACCCAAGGCGAGAAGCTCATCGTCATGAGCCAACAGGCGCACGACGTGCTGAGTGAAGACCAACGCTCGACGCTTTCTGGATTTGGCACCTTGGTTACCAACGATCTCACCACCATCGAAACCTGCGGAGGCGGCTCTGCGCGTTGCATGATGGCCGAAGTTCACCTCCCACTTGAATCCCAGTCATGATTCACCTTCTCGATGCCCAATTGCACTCCGCAGTGCTCGACACGTTTGAAGCGGAATTCGGAAAGCGTCCGGCCGACGCCCAAATCCAAATCCAATCCACCCGAGCGGAATTTGACGGGGACCGCACTTTGGTGGTCTTTCCCCTTGCGGGACTTGCCGGCGCCCCTCCGCACGTCGCGGCCGAGCGACTTGGAGAAGCGTTGACAGCGCGTTTCGACTGGATCGTCAGCTTCGGCGTCGTGAAGGGATTCTTGAACTTGACCCTGAGCAACGCCAGTTGGTCTGGGGCGTTGCAAGACGCGGTAAGCAACCCGAAGTGGGGATTCGCACCGCGTGCCTCCAAACCGCAAGTCATGGTGGAGTACAGTTCTCCCAACACCAACAAGCCCTTGCACTTGGGGCACTTGCGGAACAACTTTTTGGGCTACAGTGTGTCGAACATCCTCGAAGCCGCTGGTCACGACGTGGTGAAAGTCCAAATCATCAACGACCGTGGCATCCACATCTGCAAATCGATGGTGGCATGGCAGCGATTTGGGAACGGAGAAACCCCAGCCTCCACGGGCGAGAAAGGCGACAAACTCGTCGGCCGGTACTACGTGGCCTTTGACAAGGTGTTCAAAGCGGAGGTGGCCGAAGGCGTGGCACAGGGACTCGAACCCAAGGACGCAGAGTCGGCGAGCCCCATCATGCAGGAGGCGCGAAACATGTTGCAGCGTTGGGAAGAAGGCGATGCCGAAGTCGTGACGCTGTGGAAGACGATGAATGGCTGGGTGTATGACGGATTCGACGCCACTTACAAGGACATGGGTGTGAGCTTCGACCAACTCTACTACGAATCAGACACCTACCTCCTGGGCAAAAAGCACGTCGAAGATGGCCTCGCCCGTGGGTTGTTCTTCCAAAAAGACGATGGCTCCATTTGGGTAGATTTGGCTGAAGACGGCCTTGACGAGAAGTTGCTCCTTCGTGGAGACGGCACGGCTGTGTACATGACGCAAGACATTGGCACCGCCATTTTGCGATTTGAAGATCACCCCTCTTTGGACCGACAGGTCTACACGGTGGGCAACGAGCAGGAGTACCACTTCAAAGTCTTGTTCCTCATCTTGAAGAAGTTGGGCTTCGCCCAAGCAGACCAAAACCACCACCTCAGTTACGGCATGGTGGAACTGCCTGAAGGCAAAATGAAATCGCGTGAAGGCACGGTTGTGGATGCGGACGACTTGCTCCTCGAAATGCGCACCACCGCCCGGAGCATTTCCGACGAACTCGGCAAGGTCGACGACTTTGGCGAAGAGGAAAAAGACCAACTCGCAAGGCAAGTCGGTCACGGCGCATTGAAGTACTTCCTGCTGAAGGTCGCCCCTGCGAAATCCATGATGTTTGACCCCAAGTCCAGCATTGACTTCTTCGGCAACACCGCTCCCTTCATCCAGTTTAATGTGGTCCGTTGCAAGAGCATCCTTCGCAACGCGAACGTCGAGGGGCTCTCTTGGGTACCTGACACTCCGCTGGACGCCTCAGAGCGAGCCCTTGCCGCGGGTGTGTTGTCCTTCCCAGATGTGGTCCAAGAAGCGGCTGAGACCTATGACCCTTCACTCATTGCCAACCATGCTTACGACCTCATCAAGTCGTTCTCCAGCTTCTATCAAGACCATCCAATTGCCAAAGAGGCGAACAGCGACGTCCGCAACCTCAGGCTCGCGTTGTGCGCCGCGGTGAGCACCACCGTTTCCAACGGGATGGGATTGCTGGGCATCGACATGCCTGAGCGCATGTGACGCTCAGACGAATCCTTCAAGCTGGTTCAGAGATGAAACCGCCTCTCTGTGCGGTGACCCTGGCACGACAACTTCGCAAGCCACGCTCCTGATCGCTCAGGGCGGGCCACACTCCAGGCGTGCACCCCCCTTCCCAACTCGCCGTTGTGAACCTCCACCACATCGCCATTCGGGCCTTCCAACCAAATTTGGACTTTTCCCTCCTGCCGCACCTTGACCGCCACCTCGAGCACATCTCCTACCAACCCGACAGCCTCTCCTTCCCAATCGGCATCCACCCGTGGCGCAACACCTTTGGCGTAGGATGCTTTTAGCCTCGACCACAGCACGTAGGCCACCATTCCAAGCAGCCCCACCAACAGCGTCCATTGCAATGTCTGCATGACTCAGAGTGACAGGATGCCAGGGATTGTCGCCGCAGCCTCGTATCGCGCGAAAATGTCATCGGGCCCGCGGACCTCTTCGTCCACCGTCACTGCGCGGTAGTTGCCGTTCTTCGATTCTCGGATTTGAAACGAGGCCTGTTGGCCAAAAATCGCACGCAGCGTCGCCTCATTCTCCGGCTTCGCAGGCATGATGAATTTGAACTTGAACACACACGGCCACGTGTGCGTGTCGTTCAATTGAGCTCTGAGCTGTTCTCGCTTGGCGTCGTCTTGGGGAGTCATGCTGGATGCGCTTGGGAAAGGCCAAAAATAAGAACGGGCCACCCGAAGGCGGCCCGTTCCCTTTCAATCAGGCGTAAGTCTTAGTCACAAACGTTACCCCAGAGCTGGAAGAAGTCAAGCAAGTCGTTGACGTCCACCTCGCCATCGCCGGTGAAGTCACCTGGGCAGGCTTCTGGGTAGTCACAGCCACCTGGGTAGTTGGCTGTTGGATCGTAGTCGAGACCTTCTGGATCCGTGCAACCCACGAACAAGCAAGAACCATCGTCTGTGGTCGCCGCGGCGTCGTAGTTCACTGCTGTCGCATCGGTACATCCGGTCAACAAGCAGCTGAAGTCACACTGACCGTCGTCCACGTTGGCGTCCATGTCGTAGTTGCAAGCCGCAGCGTAAGTGCAACCGAGGATCTCCAACTCGTCGCAGATGCCGTTCATGTTCAAGTCGCTCAAGCAGTTGCCATCGCAGTCGTAGAACTGCTCAGCGTAGGTGCAAGACCCGTCTTCGATGGTCGCAGCATCGTCGTAGTTGCAGGCCATGCTGTCGGTACAACCAGCGCAAGTGAGGTACTCACAAGAAGCATCGTCGTCCGTCGCGGCGCTGTCGTAGTTGCAGGCACCGCTGTCAGTACAACCGGCAATCTCCAACTCGTCACACACACCGTCGCCGTCTGCGTCGTTCAAGCACACGTCGTCACAGTCGTAGACAATGGCGTAGTTGCCACCGGCACATGTTCCTGTGAAGTCGTGGCTTCCAAGACCTGTCCAATCGTTTTGGTCGAGGACAATCCACTCGCTGTTGTCAGCATCCGTGCCGGCTGAACCGATCCAGTCGCCTCCATTTCCGTTGGTGATGTCAGACTTGCGAATCAAGCTGTGATCCTTCGTTCCTGCAGACACACCTGCAACATTCCAACCAGATCCAGGATCGCCATTCCAGTCACCGATGGCGTCGATTTGGATGAAGTCGTCCTGCGTACCCATCACGAGCATGAAGCCGTCGTCGCCGTTCGAAAGGAACGAGAACGTCTCGTCTGCTTCGGCCAAGATGGCTGGGTCAGCAGAACCGTGGGCAATCACATAAACATCGCCTGGGGCCACAGAGGCACCAGCGTCAAATGCGTTCCAGAAGTCGTAGTTGCCTGCACCATTGTCAGGAGCATTGCTTACGCTTGGGTAAGCGTAGCCGTCCAAGCTGATTGCAGCGTCGGTTGGGTTGTAGATCTCAAGGAACTTGTTGTTGCTCGAACCCTCAGCATATCCGCTGAAGAACAAGCCGCACGCAGGCGCGTCACCAGGCAACAAGGTTGGTTCCACGTACTCACAGTTGCCGTCATCATCTGTGGCCGTCTCGTCATAGTTGCAAGCCTCAGCATCCTGACAGCCCGCAATCTCGAGTTCGTCACAAATGCCGTCGCCGTCCGCGTCGTTCAAGCAAGCGCCATCACAAGCGTAGAACTGCTCGGCGTAGTAGCAAGAACCGTCGTCGTACTGAGCGCCGTCGTTGTAGTTGCAAGCCGTCGCATCCGTGCAACCGCAAGAACTGCTGCCGAAGCTGAGCGTCAGGTACTCTGCATTGGCACCCACACCTAGTGGGAACACCTGCACGTACAACTGACCTGTCAACGTTCCGTCCGTGGTCAACTGAGCCACCAACACCTTCTTGTCAGCGCCAGCCACACCGTTGCTCACGAGGTTCGTGGTGAACCAAGATCCGCCGAAGAAGCTGTTCATTTCGAGGTTCTGACCTGCTTCGAAATCGGTGGCCCATGTGTCGCCCGCAGCTTGCGCCAGGGTAACACCCGCAGTGCCGTCGCCAGGCATTGGCGCAGAATCGATGCCGATGGTCAACCAGCTGTCGTAAGCCAACTCAGGAGCAAGCGTGAAGAACAACGGATTGATGAGATCGGCCGTCAATCCACCGAAAGCAGTGTTCTGGTAGAAGCTCGTGCTCGTGCGGAGGTAAGATGGGTTGAGTTCATCACCCGCAATGGCAGACACGAAGTCAGCACTGTCAGGCGTCGTCACGTACACACGGTACGTGGTCAATCCAAACACACCACCCTCAGCGTGGGTTTCAACAGAGAGGTTGAAGCCATTCTGTCCACCTGCAGCATCGGCAGCACATGAGCAGAAGTCGCATGAACCATCGTCTTGAGTTGCGTCTGCATCGTAGTTGCAAGCCGCAGCGTCTGTACATCCGAGGCAGCTCGTGAAGTCACATTCACCAGCATCAGTGGCAGATGCATCGTAGTTGCACGCAGAGCTGTCTTGACATCCCACGATTTCGTTGGCATCACAAACACCGTCGCCGTCAGCATCGCCATCACAAGTGCCGTCACAGAGGTAACCAGGCTCAGGGTAAATGCAAGGCACGAGATCCGTCACACCGCTGGCAACGTAGTTGCAAGCCGTTGGGACCACACAACCTGCAACTTCGAGTTCATCACACACACCGTCGCCGTCAGCGTCGTTGAGGCAGGTCTCGCCGTCACACTCGTAGTAGTCCGGAGCGTAGGTACAACCTTCAGCACCGGTAACTTCCACATCCACTGAGGCAGAAGAACCTGTCACCACAAGGCTGTAAGACGTGCCAGACGCACCATCCACGATGGTCATCTCTGCACCGTTCCATCCATCACCATAAGAGTCAGTTCCTTCAATGGTGTATGAGCCCGGAGCAAGCTCCACGAAAGCGTCGTAAGGAGCGCCGTAGCTCTGACCATTCAAGGTCCAAGAGATCTCTGAGGGCCAAGAACCAGCAGTCAACACGATATTCAGTCCGCTTGCAGGAACTGGGTCCGTGGCAGCTGGATCGTAGTTGCAGGCAGTTTCATCTTGGCAACCCGCAATTTCTTCCGCGTCGCAAATGCCGTCACCGTCGGTGTCCACACCGGAACCACCGCACTCACCGCAAGCGTCGAGCTCGAGGCAAGATCCGTCGTCCACGAGGGCATCAGCGTCGTAGTTGCATGCTGCTTCGTCGGTACAACCTGGAGCACATTCGCCCAAGAAGTACGTTGCAGTTGAACCGTCGAGGCCAGCGCCGAGCACTTCCACCCCATCGGCAGTCACGCTCCACGTCTGCTCACCTGGGTAGTTGTCAGCAACCAGCACAATCTGGATGCAAGACGTTGCAGGTGCGCAGAAACGCTCCGTGGCACTTGCGCCGAAGTCACCGCCCGTGGCGATGGTGTCGCCGTCCAACACAATGCTGTAAGAACCTTCTCCGTAAGTGCAGCACATGCCGTCGCTGAACTGGTCGGAAATGTTGAACTCGTAGAGCACACCTCCGTCCAAGCAAGTATCTCCGCAACCAGTGAGGGCGTCAGGCGCCTCACAAGAACCGTCGTCGAGGGTGGCGTCGGCGTCATAGTTGCACGCTGTCTCGTCGGTACAACCGGCGCAAGACTCGTACTCACACGTTGAAGCCACAGCTCCTGTCACCTCTACATCCACAGATGCGTCAGACACATCCACGACGAGGCTGTACTCCGTGCCAGATCCGAGGTCTGTGATGGTCATGGTCGCACCATTCCATCCGTCACCATAAGAGTCTGAACCAGCAATGGTGTACATGCCTGGCTCGAGGTCGATGATACCAGAGTACGGCGCACCGTAATCCACACCATTCAAACTCCAAGAAATTTCACCTGGGAAAGAACCGGCAGTGAGTTCGATGCTCAACTGACCTCCACCCACAGACACAAAGGCCTGAACCGTGGCAGCAGGATCGTAGTTGCACGCAGTCTCGTCAATGCAACCCTCAACGTCTTCAGGGCAAGCTTCGCAGCTGCCGTAGGTGTCGTTGGTCGTGCTTCCAGAAGCCGCGAGGCGGTTGGCAAAGCCACTGTAATCCGTTACAGGAGCGCAAGAAGCGCCATTCTGCATGTCGTCAATCAAGTTCTCTTGATCCGCGAATCCATCGATGCCGTACTTGTACTCGATGTCGCCAGCAGGCGTTTCGATGGTCACGCTGTAGATGCCATCACCATCGGCGTCCAACAACTGGTTGAAGCCGCTGTTCGCGGGCCAACCCCAAAGAGGACCAGTGACGAACACTTCGTAAAAATCAACACCGGCACAGCTCATGTCCACATTGAATGTGGTGTTGTACAAGCAGGAACCGTCGTCAGAAGTGGCTTCGGCATTGTAATTGTTTGCTGAGGCGTCGGTGCAACCGAGGATGTCACCAGGAACGCACGCTTCGCATGAATTGTAGCAAACTGCATCCACAGTCGTTGGACCTTCCACGAGAACCACGCGGTTCACGAACTCAGCAGGATCGGTTGTGCAAGACTCTGTTCCGTCAAAGTTCTCCGCAAGAGCCCAATCGCCGTTGCCCAAGAACTTGTATTCCTGGGCGCCCGCAGTCACAGAAACAGTGATGCTGTACACGCCGTCGCCGTCGTCATCAGACATGGGGTTTGAACCGTTGTTCCAGCCGTTGTACGCGCCTGCAAGAGTCACACCCGTGAACGACGTTTGGGAGATGTCAACAGACACCGTCAAATCGTACAAACAGGCGTTTTCTGGCTCAAGCGTCGCTTCAGCGTTGTAGTTGTTGGCTGTTGGGTCCATGCAACCCAGAACGTCCTCGATGTCTGGACACACGTCACAAGACTCCCAGCACACTGCGGGCAATGTTGTTTCGGCGTCGAGGGTCACCGTACGGTTGGTGAATCCATCAATGGTTGTTGTGCAAGACTCACCTCCGGCGAATTCTTCCTGGTAGTTCCAACCATCCAAAGTGAACTTGTACTCGTAGGTTCCGGGCAAAAGGCTGACCGTCAATGTCCAAATGCCATCGGCATCGTCGTCATTCATGGGGTTGCAACCACCACACCAGCTGTTGAAGCTGCCGTTCACAAACACACCACCGTAGGCATACCCTTCAGCGTATTGGTTCATGTCCACTTGGAACGTGAGGTTCACAGGCTCGACTTGGTCCGCACAAGAGGTGCAAGAACCGTAAGTATCTTCGGCCGTTGCGCCAGCAGCAACCTGACGGTTGGCATAACCAGCGTAGTCCGTGACGGGGGCGCAATCGCCACCGTTCTGCATGTCGTCAATCAAGTTCTCCTGGTCTGCGAAACCGTTGATGCCATACTTGTACTCGATGGTGCCCGCAGGAAAATCGAGGGTCACTGAGTAAATGCCATCGCCATCTTCGTCAGTGAGGGCATTGTAGCCATCGTTGCCAGCCCAGCCCAAAATTGGACCTGTCACAAACACATCCGTAAAGCTGGTCGCACCGTTCACACTGGCACCAGCGTTGTCGAAGCAGCTCATGTCCACGTTGAACGTGGTCGCGTACAAACACTGACCGTTATCTGCGAAGATGTTGGCTTCGTCGTAGTTGCTCGCTGCAGGATCGGCACAACCTGTGCAGGTCGTTCCGTCACCGTTGCACACACCGCAACCGTCAATGGCACCGACACATTCGTCAACGTCATCGCAGATGCCGTCGGCATCGGCGTCCACACCAGAGCCGCCACAAACACCACATGCGTCAAGGACGTTTCCGTCGCAGTCGCAAGCACCGTCAGCGATGCCAGAACCGCCGCACACGCCGCACTCATCAAGCGTCAAGCAAGAGTCGTCACTGATGGTGGCGTCTTCGTCGTAGTTGCATGCAGTTGCATCAGTGCAACCCGTGCAAGAAGAGTTGTCGCCGTTGCACACGCCACAAGCGTCCAGTTCTCCGACACATGGGTCAACATCGTCACAGATGCCGTCGCCGTCAGCATCGGCAGTGCAGTCACCACCGCAGTCGCCGACCACGTCTTCCACAGCTGAACCGCCGCACTCGCCAGCACAATCAACCGCCACAAGGCAGTTGCCGTCGCAATCGAAGTTGGCCGCCGCGTAAGAGCATGACCCATCGTCGTTGGTGGCATCTGCGTTGTAGTTGCAAGCCGTGTCATCCATGCAACCGCACACGACCTCAGAACCTCCGCCTCCGAAGGTGCCTGCACCGTCAAAGGTTACAGAAGACTGGACCTGGTCGGCACCCACGCCGAGTGGGAAGACCTGGTAGTTGATTTGGCCGGAGATGGAACCAGCGGTTGTAACCTGTCCAATGAACCAACGGCCGTCAACAGGCAATGCGTTCGCTGCAGTGTTCAACACGTACCAAGAAGCACCTGTGAGGGTGTTCACGTTCAATGACGTACCGCCAGACAGGAAGTATCCGCTTACTGAAGGAGACAACGCCGCGTCTTCAACAAGTGAGGGGTCTGCAGCACCGGCAATCCCAGATGTAGATGCAGGTCCATCCAAACCAATGGTCGCATAGCTGTCGTCTGCCAAATCTGGAGCAAGCGGCAAGAAGGCCGCATTGATGCCAGAAGCATTCCAGCTTGCATTGAATGCGCTGTTGAAAATGTTGTCAGGGGTGTTGATCACCAGGTTTGCTTGGTCGTTACCAAACACCGCAGAGATTTTGTCTGTGGCGTCATTGGCATTGACATAGAAACGGTAAACGGTACCACCGGCGCCAACTGCTGGAGAAGACTCCACGGTGAGGGAGTAAGCAGAAGCTTGGTTGGCCGCAGCACAAGGATCGGCGCAAGAGCTGCCGTCACCACCGCAAACGCCACATTCGTCTTCTACGAGACCGCTGTTGGGCACACCGTCACATCCGGCACAAGAACTGTCGTCACCGTTGCAAACACCACAGGCATCCAATTCGCCTACACATGGGTCCACATCGTCACAAATGCCATCCGCATCTGCGTCCGCCGAACATGCACCGCCACAAACGCCAAGAGCGTCGAGCTGGTTGCCGTCGCAATCACAATCGCCTGCGGGAATGTCAGAACATCCGCAGGCGTAAATGGCACCGGGTCCATTGCAAATGCCACAAGCATCGAGTGAACCAACGCAATCGTCGGCGTCGTCGCAGATACCATCGGCATCAGCGTCAGCAGTGCAAGATCCTCCGCAGACACCCAAGGCGTCGAGCTGGTTCCCATTGCAATCACAGTCACCGGCAGGAATGCCGTCTCCATTACAAACACCACACTCATCCAAAACAGCAGAACCACCACACTCTCCGGCACAGTCAACCGCCACGAGACAGTTGCCATCGCAATCCACATTGGAAGAAGTTGGGTAAGTGCAAGAGCCATCGTCCTCATCGGCATCAGCGTTGTAGTTGCACGCTGTCGCGTCTGTGCAACCAGGCGTGGTGGATGAACCACCTCCTCCGAAGGTGCCGGCACCGTCAAAGGCCACAGAGGCTTGAACTTGATCCGCGCCCACACCGAGTGGGAAGACCTGGTAGTTGATTTGACCTGAGATTGAACCTGTGGTCGTGACCTGTCCAATGAACCAACGTCCACCGTCAGGCAAGGCATTCGCCGCGGTGTTCAACACGTACCATGAAGCCCCCGTGAGGGTATTCACGTTCAGTGAAGTGCCACCAGACAGGAAGTATCCGCTTACTGAAGGAGACAATGCTGCATCCTCAACCAATGAGGGGTCTGCAGCACCAGCAATTCCAGACGTCGAAGCAGGACCGTCCAAACCGATGGTCGCGTAGCTGTCGTCAGCCAAGTCTGGCGCCAGCGGCAAGAAAGCCGCGTTGATGCCCGAAGCGTTCCAGCTTGCGTTGAAGGCGCTGTTAAAAATGTTGTCAGGGGTGTTGATCACCAGGTGTGCTTGGTCGTTGCCAAACACCGCAGAAATCTTGTCTGTGGCGTCATTGGCGTTGACGTAGAACCGGTAAACAGTACCACCGGCGCCAACTGCAGGAGAAGACTCCACAGTCAACGAATACTGCGCGTTGACTCCCGAGAACGGGACCAAGGCGAAGAGGGCCATAATGGCGAGGCAAATGTTCGTTCGCATGATTTGAAAAGATTATTTCACCCTAAATATACAACTCGTCGTTGAAATCACCATGAATGACAAGACTTTTTCGTCATTCGTCGAATATTTATACCGATTCGTCGTTTTGCGAGAGAGGCTTACGGAGTTCCTTGATTTGGGTTACATCAGAACTACATTTGCATGCCGCAACGCCGCGGAAAGCCTGAGTGAAAGACATGTTTGAAAACCTCCAAGAACGATTTGAACGCGCCTTCAAGGTGTTGAAAGGACACGGGTCCATCACTGAAGTCAACGTCGGTGATACGTTGAAGGAAGTGCGGAAAGCACTGTTGGACGCGGACGTCGATTTCAAGACCGCCAAGAATTTTGTTAAGACCGTCAAAGAGCAGGCCTTGGGGCGTGAAGTGTTGACCTCGATCCAGCCCGGACAGCTCCTCATTAAAATCACGCATGAGGAATTGACCAAGCTCATGGGGCAAGCGGCGGCACCCATGGAACTCAAAGGCAAGCCCGCAACGATCCTCCTCGCAGGACTGCAAGGGGCCGGCAAAACCACCCATGCGGGCAAGCTGGCTGCACAAATCACCAAGTCAGGGCGAAAGCCACTGCTCATTGCATGCGACGTTCACCGGCCAGCGGCTGTAGACCAGCTTCACGTCGTGGGTGAGAGTGTGGGTGCAGATGTGTATTCTGAACCCGGCGTAAAAGACGCCGTGGGCATTGCCCAGCGCGGGATGGCCAAAGCCAAGGCTGAAGGATACGGAGCAGCCATTGTGGACACCGCGGGACGTTTGGCCATTGACGAAGTGTTGATGGACGAGATTTCGTCGGTTCGCGACGTCGTCCAACCGGACGAGATCCTGTTTGTGGTGGATGCCATGACAGGCCAAGACGCGGTGCAGACCGCCAAGGCTTTCAACGACCGACTCGACTTCAGCGGGGTGATCCTCACCAAACTGGACGGCGATGCGAGAGGCGGTGCTGCCCTGAGCATCCATTCCGTCGTCGGCAAGCCGATCAAATTTGTAGGCACCGGTGAAAAGATGGATGCCTTGGACGTCTTCCACCCCGAGCGGATGGCGGACCGCATTTTGGGCAAAGGCGATGTGGTCTCACTGGTCGAGCGCGCAGAGCAGGCCATTGATGAAAAGGAGGCCAAACGCATTGAAGCCAAGCTGCGCAAAAACACCTTCGACCTCGACGACTTCCTGGCCCAAATTCAACAAATCAAGAAGATGGGCAACGTCAAGGACCTCCTTGGCATGCTTCCGGGCATGGGCAAAGCGCTGAAAGGCATCGATGTGGATGACAACGCGTTTGTGGGCATTGAGAGCATCATTCAATCGATGACCCCTTCTGAGCGCGCTGAGCCCGGCATCATCAACGGCAGCCGTCGCGGCCGCATCGCCAAAGGTTGCGGGCGCAGTGTGGAAGAGGTGAACCGACTCCTCAAGCAATTCGAGGACATGAAGAAGGTCATGGGCATGATGGCCAAAGGCGGGGGCATGCCCCGCATCCCTGGCATGCGCATGCCAGGCCGCGGCCGTTGACCATGTCTGCAAGTCGACCTAGTTTCGTCTTTTAATTCAAGCCACCATGCACAACTTGTTGGACGGGAAGGCCACGTCACTGGCCATCGAAGCTGAACTCACAGAAGCGGTCCAAGACCGAGTCGCCAAAGGCCAGAAACGGCCCCACCTCGCGGCCGTCCTTGTGGGCGACAATCCCGCCAGCCGTGCGTATGTTGGCCACAAAGTGAAGGCCTGCGCACGCGTGGGATTCGAAAGCACCTTGGTCGAGAAGCCTGCAGACATCTCGCAAGACGCGTTGCTTCAGGTGGTGCACGACCTCAACAACGACCCAGACGTCGACGGGTTCATTGTGCAGCTTCCCCTCCCCGACCACATCGAAGATCAAGCGGTGCTCGAGGCGGTGCTCCCGTCCAAAGACGTGGATGGCTTCCACCCTGTCAATGCCGGCAAGATGTCTTTGGACCTCCCCTGCTTCCTGCCTGCCACACCCATGGGCATCATGTCGCTGCTGGACCGCGCAGGCATCGACACCCAAGGCAAGCACGCGGTGATTTTGGGGCGCAGCTCAATTGTAGGCACGCCCATGGCCTTGTTGCTTCGCCGCAACGGCGCACCAGGAAACTGCACGGTGACCGTTTGCCACAGCCGAACCCAGAACTTGGCGGAGCACACACGTCGCGCCGACATCTTGGTGGCGGCCATCGGACGGGCACACTTCGTCACTGCAGACATGGTGAAAGAAGGTGCCGTTGTGATTGACGTGGGGATCAACCGCATCCCCGATGCATCGAAAAAATCAGGGTCGCGTTTGACGGGCGATGTGGATTTCGACGCCGTCGCACCCAAAACCAGCTGGATCACACCCGTTCCAGGCGGAGTTGGCCCCATGACCATTGCTTCGCTCATGCAAAACACCTTGCAAGCCTGCGCCAACCGGACAACATGACCTGGACGCCCGGCGACGAGCGCTGGATGCGCAGGGCCCTTGAGCTTGCCCAGAAAGGACAACTCACCACATGGCCCAACCCCATGGTGGCCTGCGTCGTGGTTGAAGACCATCGGATTCTTGGAGAAGGTTGGCATCGGCATTTTGGCGAAGGACATGCCGAAGTCAATGCCCTCAGCACCATCAGCCTGGACACCAACTTGTCCAAGGCCACAGCGTACGTCACCCTAGAGCCGTGCAGTCACCACGGAAAAACGCCACCTTGCGCCGACTTGTTGACATCACGTGGGGTTGGCAGAGTGGTTGTGGCGTCCAAAGACCCCAACCCCATGGTGGCGGGCCGAGGGCTGGAGAAATTAAAAGAAGCGGGCATCGAAGTGGTTGCCGGTTGCCTCGAGGAAGAAGCCCGCGAGCTCAATCGGAAGTTCTTCTTCGTCATGAATGAGGACCGGCCTTGGATCACACTGAAATGGGCCGAGAGCCGTGACGGTTTTGTGGACCCCGATGAACGGGCGACCGCTGGCCGTGGCGGGCACCCCCTGACAAGCGCAACCTCAGCGCGACACACCCATGCGCTGCGCGCCACCCACGACGGCATCCTTGTCGGAATGCGCACATGGTTGGTGGATCGTCCGGCACTCAGTACGAGACACGTGCCCGGCAGAAGCCCCCAAAAGTTCATCCTCACTTCCGGAACCGCCCCCAAACCCGGCGACGCCCCTGAGGGCCAGGACGGCGTCACGTTGCTGGCACCTCACCCCCAACACCGCGACCCCGTGTTGGACACATGGCGCGAAGCCGGATACGAGGTCCGAGGCATCCAGGGCCCCACCTTCTCAGAACCCTGGTGGGCTGACTTCCGAGCTCAAACCGGAATCCACGCCTGCATGATCGAAGGCGGAGCTCAAGTGGCACAAAGCGTCATGTCGTCTGAAGTCTGGGACGAAGTGCATGTCCTCACCGCCCCGCTCCAATTGCATTCAGGGTTGCAGGCACCACAATGTCCCAATGGCGAAGCCATGACGACGCAGGCCCTTGGAGAAGACCTGTTGCGCGTTTGGAAGGCAAACCAAACGTCCTCGCCATGCTGACGTTTCTCGCGACCATCTTGAGCACCGTATTCATCTTCTTGTTGTTCCCGAGCTTCAAGCGATGGGGCATCCGAACTGCTTGGGCCATCACGGTGAATTACTTCGTGGCGGCCGGGCTTGGATGGACCCTGGCTGGAGGCACGGAAGCCATGCTGACCAGCGTGCGGTCGGATTGGATTTGGCCGCTCGCACTGATCGGCGTGTTTTTCTATCCCCTCTTCAGACTGACCGCAACCTGCTCTCAAGAATTGGGCATCAGCGTCGCCACCATCGCCACCAAGTTGTCGATGGCCATTCCCGTGTTGGTGCTCGCCATGGCTGACGGGATTCACGACATTGGCTCAGGGCAATGGCTCGGGCTGGCGCTCGCCTTCCCCGCGGTTTGGCTTTCTGCCAAGGCTGGCGAATCTGAAGGGATTCAAGGGCAAGCAAACACCTCCAGTGGGTTGTGGTGGATGCCGGTGGTGATGTTTGTCGGCAGCGGATGCATTGACCTCGTGTTTGGTTGGTTCTCCAAGGACGCAAGCTTGGATGCCCCAGGCATGCAAATGGCGTTTGCTTCAGTGCCGTTCACCTTAGGAGGGGTGGTTGGACTTGCACACCAAATTCAGTTGGGACATGGCCTGCCCAGACGACGAGATGTGATCGGAGGCGTCCTGCTTGGCGTGACCAACTTCGCCTCATTGTATTTCTTGCTTCTTGCCTTTGATGCGGATTTGCTCGCGCGCGCCATGGTCATCCCGATGTTGAATTTGAGCGTCATCGTCTTGGCCACTGTCGCGGGCGTCGTGTTGTTGAACGACCGTCCCAATCAAAAAGCCCGATGGGGCGTGGCCTTGGCCAGCGCGTCCATCGGACTCATGATGCTGTTCAGCTGACCGACGGCTCGCCGGTCCTCACGTTACTCGTTTGTGTTTTCAAGCTCCGTGTTGCGACGCGCGCGTTGCATGGGGTTCTCTCCTGCCCCCGAGTAGTATCGGCTGTAAGGGCTTCCCTGGAACACCTCAAAGCGAGTTGGCTCCGGACGTGGAGGCCAGTGGTTGTTGCCCATGTCCACGTCCGCCGTCTCCAGGTAGGGATCCAACGTGATGCGTGAGGCAGGCCTGTCTGTCACAAACACCTTCGTGACGGTGGGCTCGCTCATTTTCCAGATTTCGGCTGGAATGCGACGCACCTCTCTTTCGCCATCCGCGTACTCAAACTCCAGGATCAGTGGCATCACCAAACCGCCCACGTTGCGGAAGGTGATTTCATAAAACTGCTTGCCACTCTCGAGCATGACCTTTTCCGCTTCACTGAGCCCTTCACTTGCTTTCTTCGCCTCTTGACGGTCGAGTTCGAGCACCGCGTAGGGGTCGCGCGTGGTGTAGTAGTCGTTCAGGGTCGGATCGGCTTCCAAATATGATTGTGGAATGCCTCCATTGGCGTTGCGTACTTGAGTGATGTCCGCGGGCTCCATGGCGTCCTGGGCCTTGCGGAATGCCGCTTCCACATCTGGGTCACCAGATTCCATTTGCAACCAACGCACCTCCTCCATTGCGATGTCACAGTGATCGGTGGTGTAGAACCATCCGCGCCAAAACCAGTCCAAGTCTACCCCCGAGGCGTCCTCCATGGTCCTGAAGAAGTCGGCAGGCGACGGATGTTTGAAGGCCCAACGGCGGCTGTACTCTTTGAAGGCGTAATCAAACAATTCACGGCCCATCACGGTCTCACGCAGGATGTTCAGCGCCGTTGCGGGCTTGCCATAGGCGTTGTTGCCAAACTGGTAAATCGACTCCGAATTGGTCATGATGGGGCTGATGCGTGTTTTGTCTCCACCCATGTAGTCCCGAATGTTGCGTGCGCTTCCTCTACGCGAAGGATAGTCGCGGTCGAATTCCTTCTCCGTCAAGAACTGGACAAACGTGTTGAGTCCCTCGTCCATCCAGGTCCACTGACGCTCGTCGGAATTGATGATCATCGGGAAGAAGTTGTGCCCGACTTCGTGGATGATCACCCCGATCATGCCGTATTTGGTGCGCTCGCTGTACGTGCCATCCTCTTCGCAACGACCGTAGTTGAAGCAGATCATGGGATACTCCATTCCGATTCGGGCGGCATTTACAGAAATGGCCACTGGGTAGGGATAGTCAATGGTGTGCTTGCTGTAGGTCTTGAGGGTTTGGGCCACGGCCTTGGTGCTGTACTGCTCCCAAAGCGGGTTGCCCTCCTTGGGGTAGAAGCTCATGGCGAGGGGAGACTTGTTGCCCACCTTCACTGCCATGGCGTCCCAAATGAACTTGCGGCTTGACGCCCAACCGAAGTCGCGCACGTTTTTCGCATCGAAGACCCACGTCTTCTCTCCCTCCGCTTTGGTTTTTTCATTTTCCCGGGCCTCCTCCTCCGTGACAATCAGCACCGGTTGGTCGTAAGACTTCTTCGCCTCGGCGTATCGACGACGTTGGGCAGACGTCAGCACTGCACTGGGGTTGGACAACGTACCTGTTGAAGCCACGATGTGGTCCGCGGGCACCGTCAATTCAACGTGGTAGTCGCCAAAATTCAATGTGAATTCACCGTTTCCGAGGAACTGCTTGTTTTGCCAACCTTCGTTGTCGCTGTACACGACCATGCGGGGATAGAATTGCGCGATGGTGTACAGGTAGTTGTCCTCGTCCTCGAAGTACTCGTACCCGCTTCGGCCGCCGATGTCCATGCGGTCGTTGATGTTGTACCACCAGTCGATGCTGAACGAAAACTTCGTGCCCGGCTTCAAGGGGCGCGGAAGATCGATGCGCATCATCGTCTTGTTGATCGTGTAGCTCAATGCATTGCCCGTCACATCTGCCACCTTCTCGATGTTGAAGCCTCCATCAAACGTGGGCTCCAGTTTCTCCAAGTCGCTGAAGTAGGTTCGGTCGTCCAGCGAGGATTCCTGAATCTTGTAGCTGTCGCTGTCGAGGGCGCGGACGTTTTGGTCCAATTGGATCCACACGTAGTGAAGCGCGTCAGGACTGTTGTTGGTGTAGGTGATCGTCTCTGAACCGTCGATGCGCTGAGTCGCGTCATCCAAGCGAATCTTCATGTTGTAATCCGCCTTCTGCTGCCAGTAAGCATGCCCTGGTGCGCCTGAGGCTGTGCGATACACGTTGGGCGTAGGCAGTTCCTGACCAAGCTGCTTGAACGCATTGGTGTTCACCCGCTGCGGCGTCTCTTGTTGAGCCCAAACCCCGGCTCCGATCATGCAGCTCAGGGCTGCGGCCATCCAAATTCTCATGTTCCTTTGTTGTGGCCACGAAAGTACGTCGGGCCTTGCAATCTGTGGGCGTTGTTCGACCTTAGTGACATGAAGCCCTCCACAACCTTTTGGAACCCTTGCACGCCGCCTCAAACTTTGGCCCTTTTGGCCGCCTTTTTCCTCAGCCTTGGCTTAGGTGCTTGCCAAAAAGACACCCCGCCCTCTCCTCCCGACGTCAACATTGCGCCGTCCGACACAGACTCGCTCGAATTGCAGGGCAACACCCTGCGGTATTTGGCCTTGGGGGACAGCTACACCATCGGTGAAAGTGTGCCAGAGGCGGAGCGGTGGCCCAACCAATTGGTGGACAGCCTTCGTGGGCGAACCGAAGGAATCTCGTGGAATGAAGCTGAAATCGCCGCAACCACTGGGTGGACCACAACCAATCTGTCCAACGGCATGGACGCAGCCCAAGTGGACACTGCAACCTGGGACTTGGTTTCGCTCTTGATTGGCGTCAACAACCAATATCAAGGTTTGCCAGTGGAAGCATACGCCAGCGAATTCGACGCGCTCCTTGATCGGGCGGTGTCCTTGACGGGCGGACGATCAGATCGGGTCTTTGTAGTGAGCATTCCTGATTACGGGTACACCCCCTTTGGGGCATCCAATCAAAGCAGCATCTCAGCCGCTCTGCAAACCTTCAATGACACTTGCCTTGCGCGTACGGAAGCTGCCGGCATTGCCCACTTCAACATCACGCCCATTTCACAACAGCATCCGGAAACGCCAGGCTTGGTCGCCCCTGATGGGCTGCATCCCAGCGGGCTGCAATACAGTCTTTGGGTGGAGTCCTTCGTGGAAGGGGTTCAAGAACTCGTGGAATGAATGCGCCGACGGTCAGGACTTGAGCGCTGCTTTGGCGCGATCCCAATAGACGTCCATCTCTTTCAAGCTCATGCCTGACAAGTCCTTGCCCTCTTCGCGGACCGCCGCTTCGAGGTGCTGAAACCGAGCGATGAAGCGGCGGTTGGTGCGCTCGAGCGCCTCGTCCGGGTTGACATCCACAAAGCGGGCGTAATTGATCAACGCAAACATCACGTCCCCAAATTCATCGGCAACACGTTCGGCATCACGCGCCGGCGTGTCGAGCTCTGCACGCAACTCCCCCAATTCTTCTTGCACCTTGTCCCACACCTGATCGGCGTTGTCCCAATCGAACCCCACCCCTCGAACCTTGTCTTGCACCCGGTATGCTTTGACCAAGCTCGGCAGCGAACGCGGCACCCCTTCGAGCACTGAGGTTTTGCCTTCCTTCAATTTGAGCTTTTCCCAGTTGGCCTTGACGGTTTCCTCGTCGTTGGCCTCCACATCGCCGTAAATGTGCGGATGGCGCTCTACCAACTTGTCACAAATGCCATGCAAGGCATCGGCAATGTCATAGCCTCCCTCTTCCTTGGGGAGCTCAGAGCCAAGCTTTGCGTAAAACACCATGTGCAAGAGCAAGTCGCCTGTTTCTTTTCGGATCTCCTCAACGTCTTTGTCCAAAATGGCATCCGCAAGCTCATACGTTTCCTCAATGGTCAAATGCCGCAGCGATTCGAACGTCTGTTTCCGATCCCATGGACACTTTTCACGCAGGTCGTCCATGATGTCCAACAACCGTCCAAAGGCCTCCAAATGCTGCTCGCGCGTATTCATGCCGCAAAGGTAGCCCCATGAGGCAACAACATTCAACGAACCTTGGCGTCTGAACCACACCCCGTCATGCTTGTTTCCCTCATTGCATCCTTAATTTTACACCATGCAACTGCCTGACCTCATCGACCAAATCAAGACCCAACCTCGCCTCTTCATTCGCTTCCATGCGTCATGGTGTGGCGTGTGCAAATTGTTGGCGCCCCATGTCAACACCTTGAAGGAAGAGGCCTCTTTGAGTGACGTCACCTTCATTGACGTCGACGTGGAAGCTCACCTCGACGTGAAGCAAGCCTTCAAGATCAATGACCTGCCCTACTTCGCAGGGTTTAAGGATGGCAAATTGATTGAAGAGTTCGCCACAGCCAAAAAGGACAAAGTCACCGAACTCGCCGAAGCCGTTGCCTCATGAACGCTGCTGAAATCCGAAAGCTCATTGCCGAACACGACATGGCAGCGCTGGACCGCTTGGAACAAGAAGTCTACGCTTCCATGGACGACGACGCGAACGATGTCGCCGAATTGGGCGACCGGTTGACCAACATCCTCGGGGCGAAGCGCGTGCTCGAAGAAGCTGAAAAGCAAGGGGTCGAGCCAAAAGTCGCCCTACGCACCTTTTTCAAAGACGTTCGAAACATCATCGGCTGAGCACATGGGCATGACAGAACTCCTCCTTGCGATTGGCCTTCTCGCCCTCGGCGTTGCAGGCATCGCCATCAAAATTCTCGTCAAACCAGACGGCGAATTCAGCGGCACGTGCTCAAGCAACAATCCGTTGCTCAGGAATGAAGATGGAGGGTGCTCCGTGTGTGGCGCTCGTGCTCAAGATGCATGCAGGGCCGAAGAGCCCGCTTGAGCCTTCAGCGGTTCAACACCCAGAGCCGTACACGGACAAGAACTCCAGAAGGTCAATGGAGCTGACCACGCCGTCACCATTCAAGTCTCCGGGACAATCCGACGGGAACTCAAACGTGCATGACCCGTCGTCATACAAGGCCGAAGCATCAAAGTTGGGGGCGATTGTGTACGTGCACCCAGCACACGACTCCACCTCGCACGAACCATCGTCTTCTGTCGCTTCTGCGTTGAAGTTGCATGCAAAGGCGTAAGTGCAACCTGGCACCGACTGAACGACGCCGTAGAGGCCTTTTGCTGCGAGCATGCTCCATCCCAAGAACCAAGGTTCTTCGTTGGGATCGAAGGCACCGTGATATGACACAGACTCCAATCTTGGATCGAGGTATTGGTAAAATGCCGAGACTGTCTCGCCTTGCACAGGCCTGGGATCCAATCCCTCCACGAGGTTGCCAGCTTCAAGCGCAAACGCACCATCCGTCAACAACGTTTGGAAGGTGAAACCACTGTCCACGAGGTAGGGATTCAAGAGGGTCGTGATGGGGCTTTGGTTGAATGTACCGTACACGGTCCCAAACGTCAGGCTGTCCGCAGACTCGTCCATGCCTGAAACCATCCAGTTGCGCATGCGAAGCACGGAAAAACCACCCCCCACGTTGGCAGGCAAGATTGCGGCGTATCCATCGCAGTAGTAGCTGTAGCGAAGTGACAGAGCAGCTTCACTGACGCCGTGCACAATGCTGTTGACCCAATCTCCACCGGGCAAACTCAATCCGCGCACCGCAACCTCATTGCCGTTGGTCAGCAGCGTCAGGTTGCTCATCCAGGGCGACGTATAAGGCTCGTAATACAAGTCCATGTTGAATTCCTCAAAGTCGTCACCTTGCATCATCCAAACCTGCGAGGTCATGGGCGGGTTGGTGGGATGGGCAAGTGCCGTGTCTTGGATGCCAAACAAATGTTGGCCTGCGCCCTGCCAGCCTTGGTCACTTTCAAACGCATCCTCTGCGTGAAAGGCGCTGATCACATGGCGAACCTCAACCGTTCCTCCCAAAATGTGGAGACCATCATCTGCAGAGCCCACCAATTCGACATACTCAACCTCAGTTCCGGCACCGCATCCTGCCAATTGCAACAAATCGGTTTCGTTGCCATTGAGGAATTGATTCCACCCCAGGTTGGTGCTTCCGTGACGAATGGACACGTGACGCAACGCTCCCGAAGAGCCATTGGGATCCGTGTTGCCTCCATAGACGTTACGGTCTTGTCCTGATGAATCTACAATGCCTTCTGCGCGGTCCTCACCAGTGCCCACACCGCCCGTTTGGGACGGACTCTCAATGCCTTCCAAATAAAACGTATTGAGCGCGCCTGCTCCGCAAAGCACCACTCCTCCCCATTGGCCTTGCACATCGAGCCCAACACTGCCGTCCATGGGATCACCCAAGAATGAAAACTGAATGGGGCATTCTGCCGTGCCTTGGGCCATCAACATTCCACCGCGAGCCACAACAAGGGCACCGGGGTAAGAACTGTAGGAAACAGACCGGACGAGCCCCACGTCATTGTTGGCCGGAACCTCAATGACCGACATGCCCTCTCCTTGCGCACCAAGCACCACCGTGCCCGGGTCAATGGTCAGCGTGTCGGATGCATTGACGAACACCTGCTCGGACAGCACGTAGACGTGATCGCACGTCCAAGTCGCCGTCCCGGCGCCACTCCCGTTGGCGTCGTCGACCCAAATGGTATCACGAGCGCTCAATTCAGGGCAACCGCAGGCACTTCCCGCGTCCAAAATGCTTTGCCCTGCGCCAGGCGTGGGCAACAAAACCATCCCGGCCACAGCAGCGAGGATGAAAACGTTGAAAGAGGGCACGTTGTGAGTCATGACCAAGGGTTGAAGGATGTTGTTAGGACGTCGAAAAGCTGTATTTCTTCGACGCACTCTTGAAGATACGACAAAATCTTCGTTTGGTTTCGACACTCAAGTCACTCAACCGAAGCGGGGTCGTATTTGTGCAATGGCTCCAACCATTCCAATTGCGCATCCAACGACGGCGTCGCCCAATAGGTGAATTCACCGTTTGCACCATCCATGATGAACAAGGCCTCGAGCACCTCACCTTCTTCTTGCATTTGGGCAATCCAGCGCTGCCCTTCTTCAGGTCCGAGGACCATGCAAGCCGTGGCATAGGCATCGGCGTAGGCCGCTTCTGGCGCGACCACAGTGGCGCTGAGCAATCCATGCGTCACGGGAACACCCGTACGGGGGTCAAGGGTGTGAGACAACCGCTGCCCATTCACAATGCTGACTTTCCGGTAGTTGCCACTGGTGCAGATGGACATGTCGGTCACAGGCAAAATGGCTTGGAGCGTGCGCCCTTCCTCCTGCGGTCGATCGATGGCAATGCGCCAAGGCTGTGCTTGCTGGTTTTGGCCAAGGCATTTGACTTCGCCACCGAGTTCCACCATCATGTGTTTGACGCCGCGATCCCGCAGTACTTCCGCCATTTGATCTACGGTGTACCCTTGAGCAACCGCATTGAAATCCAGTTCCGTCCGCAGGTCGCTTTTGCGCAATGTGGCGTTTCCTTCCGAAGCGGCCATGTTCGGAATGAACTGGACGACATCCTCCCCAAAATGCGAGAATGGACGAACGCTGTCCACCATGGCTTGAGTCACCACATCCCGGCGTTCCATCCTGAACCCCCAAAGCTTCATCAACGGCCCCACCGTCACATCGAAGGCTCCTCCCACCTGGCGATGCACCTCCTCTGAAATGCGCCAAACGTCCTCCCAAACTCCAGCGGAATCGGCGAAGCTGAAAGGTGCATCCACCTCAGTGAAGGCATTGAACTGAGACAGCGTAGACGTAGGACGCCACGCATTCATTTCCACATCTACCTCCTCCAAGCAAGCCTCAAAAGCAGCTTGAGACACAGAATCAGGAGACACGTACTTCACCGTGTACGTCGTGCCTTGCGCCTCACCTTGGTGCACCCACAACCGCCCTTCGGTGCCGAATGACACGGGATTTGGGTCCCCACACCCAAAGGCGACAAAGGCCCCCGCAACCGCAAGAGCCTTTGTGAATCGAACAATGCTCGACTTAGCCACCGAAGTCATCGAAGGCCACATTTTCAGGGGGAACGCCCCAGTCGTCGCACATCTTGAGCACCGCCTGGTTCATCATTGGCGGTCCACAGAAGTAGAATTCAATGTCCTCTGGAGCCTCGTGATCTTTCAAATGGTGATCGATCACCGCGTTGTGCACGAAGCCAAGGAAGCCATCCCCCTCGTCGTCGATGTTCTTCTTTTCATTCCAGTTGTCACCTTCCGCAGGCTCTGACAACACGAGGTGGAACTTGAAGTTGTCAAACTCCTTCTCGATGGCGCGGAAATCGTCCACGTAGAACAACTCACGCTTGGAACGTCCGCCATAGAAGAACGTCACCTTTCGACCGGTTTTCAACGTGTGGAAGAGGTGGAACAAGTGAGAGCGCATGGGCGCCATGCCGGCACCACCGCCGATGTACACCATTTCCGCTTCCGTCTCCTTGATGAAGAACTCGCCGTAAGGGCCAGAGATGGTGACCTTGTCGCCTGGCTTTTGGTCGAACACAAACGACGAACAAATGCCGGGATTGACCTGCATCCAACCGTTGCGCGCGCGATCCCAAGGTGGCGTGGCAATCCGGATGTTGAGCATCACGATGTTGCCCTCTGCGGGGTGGTTGGCCATCGAATACGCGCGAACAATCGGCTCTTCATTGACCATCTTCAAATCCCACAACCCAAACTTGTCCCACTCCGACTGAAAGGTGTTGGGATCGGGGTGGTGATCTGGGTGTGCCGTGATGTCGATGTTCTTGTACTCGACTGTGGTCGTGGGAACGTCCACCTGGATGTAACCACCCGCCTCAAAGTCGAGCGTTTCGCCTTCAGGCAAGCGCACCACAAACTCCTTGATGAAGGAAGCCACGTTGTAGTTGGACACCACTTCGCACTCCCACTTCTTGATGCCAAAGACTTCTTCCGGCACCTGGATGTCCATGTCCTCTTTCACCTTCACTTGGCAACCGAGGCGCCAGTTGTCGGCAACCTCCTTGCGCGAGAAGTGAGGCGTCTCAGTGGGAAGGATCGAACCTCCACCGGTGTTCACTTGGCACTTGCATTGGACGCACGTGCCACCTCCGCCACAGGCGGAAGGCAAAAACACCCCGCTGTTGCCCAAGGTGGTCAGCAACGTGGAGCCACCGTCGACTTCGAGCGTTTGCTCTCCGTTGATGGTGATTTTGAGTTTGCCCGCGGGCGAGAGTTTGGCCTTCACAAAAAGGAGGAGGCTCACGAGCATCAAGATGACCGTGAGGAAGAAGGCGATGGTCAGAATCAGCGTGGTCGTCATGTCTGATCAGATTTCAATGCCCATGAAGCTCATGAACGCGATGCCCATGAGTCCAGTGATGATGAATGTGATGCCCAAACCACGGAGTGGCGCAGGCACGTGTGAGTAACGAATCTTTTCGCGGATGGCCGCGATGGCCACGATGGCAAGCCACCATCCTACGCCGCTGCCCAGTCCAAAGACTGTCGCCTCCCCGATGCTGGGGTACTGGCGGTCTTGCATGAAGAGCGCACCACCGAGGATGGAGCAGTTCACCGCGATGAGCGGCAAGAAGATGCCGAGGGCGCCGTACAGCGCGGGCGCGAACTTCTCGACGATCATTTCAACGAGCTGCACCATCGACGCGATGACCGCGATGAACATGATGAAGCTGAGGAAGCTCAGGTCGACATTGGCGTACTCGGGGTTCAGCCAAGCCAGCGCGCCCTCTTTGAGCACGTAGTTCTCCAGGAGGTAGTTGATTGGCACCGTGATGCCCAACACAAAGATGACCGCGAGACCAAGGCCGTTGGCGGTTTTGACGGTTTTGGACACCGCGAGGTAAGAACACATGCCCAGGAAGTAGGCGAAGATCATGTTCTCGATGAAGATGCCCTTCACGAAGATGCTTAGGTATTCCATGTCTTAGTTTTCTTCGATGAGTGCCTGGTTGCGGCTGCGTTGAATCCAAATGATGAGGCCCACCGTGATCAAAGCCATCGGAGGCAAAATCATCAAGTTGTTGTTCTCGTAGAACCCGCCTTCAGAAATGAACCAGCTGGAGGGCAAAAACTTCACCTGGCCCATGCCGGGGAGCGAGATGGCTCCGCTGCCGAAAATTTCACGCACAATGGAAACCACGAGGAGAATCCATGCATATCCCATCGCGTTGCCGATGGCATCAAGGAGCGATGGTCCAGGCTTGTTGCCCAATGCAAACGCCTCGAGACGCCCCATGATGATGCAGTTCGTGATGATCAGTCCGACAAAGACGGAGAGCTTCTCGCTGATGTCCGGCTGGAAGGCCTTCAAGACCTGGTCCACGATGATCACGAGCGAAGCCACGACAACGAGCTGCACGATGATGCGGATTCGATCAGGGACGAGGTTGCGAAGCAACGAGATGATGACGTTTCCGCCAATCATCACAAACAGCACCGAGAGGCTCATGATGACGGCCTGCTGAAGCTGCACGGTGATCGCCAGCGCGGAGCAAATGCCCAGGACTTGAACCGTGATGGGGTTGCTGTCGTCAAGGGGGTCCTTGAGGAGTTTGCGGTTCTTTTTGCTGAACAAGCTCTCACGCTTGGTCTCGACCGCAGTGTTGGTGTCTGTGCTCATCGTTGCGCGCGTTGTGCGTTGTTGAAGTACTTGAGGTAGATGCCCATCGTCCGGTTGAGCATTTCATCCACGCCCTTGGACGTGATGGTGCCTCCGGTGATGCCATCCACGCTGTGCTCGTTGGTCACAGCGCCTCCCTTCAAGACGGAGAAGTACGTTGGCCCCACTTCCGCGAGGGTCTTGCCTTCAAACTTCACCGTGAAAAAGTCTTCCTTGATCTCGGCACCGAGACCGGGCGTTTCTGTCTTGTGGTCAAACTTGGCGCCGTAGATGGTCTGCATGTCGCCTTCAAGCGCCACGTAACCCCAAATCGGCCCCCACAGTCCTGAACCCACCATGGGAACGACGTAGTAGGTCTCACCTTCTTTTTGGCATTCGAAGACAGGGAAGCTCAAGTCGTCCGCATTGCCCCACGCCAGGTCGCCCTTGGCGGGCTTGTGCGAGCGGTAGTCCTTTTTGATGTCGATGTTGAACGGGTCCGTCGCGTCGGTCGCGTTCACCTCTCCTTGCTTCAAAGACACTTGCTTGCCGCTGGCGTCGATGGCCACGCGAGAAGTGACGTATTCTGCAAACAATGCTTTCGCGTTGTCCCGCTGAGAATCGACTTTGATGGCTCCGAGGATGTCCATCATCTTTTTGTCGGCCGCGTTGGCTTGTTGGAGGGGCTTCAGCGACATCGCTGTGGCCGCGAGGGCCGCTCCCACCACCACCACCATCACGATGGCAAAGCCAAACGTGTAGCCGGTTCCGTTTTTGTTGATCGCCATGAGGTTTGTCTTGATCGTTGGTGTATCGGGTTAGGCAGCTGCGACAGTCATGCGCTTTTCACGACGCTTGATGTTGCCTTCAATGACGTAGTGGTCAATGAGCGGTGCCATGACGTTCATGAAGAGAATCGCCATCATGACCCCTTCTGGGTAGGCGGGGTTGAAGACGCGAATCATGATGCTGAACAAGCCGCCGAAAAATCCATACCAGAGCTTGCCCGTGTTGGTTTGGGCTGCACTCACCGGATCGGTGGCCATGAAGACCATGCCAAACATGAACCCTCCCATCACCACCTGGTGAATCGGGCTGATGGTCATGTAGGCGTTGGCGCCGATGAGGTTGAACAAGAAGCCCATCACGAGGCCGCCTGCGAGGAACGACGCGATGACGCGCCAACTTCCAATGCCGGTCCAAATCAAAATCGCCGCGCCAATCAAGCAGGCCAATGCCGACGTTTCACCCACCGAACCAGGGATCAAACCCAGGAAGCAGTTGCTGAGGGAGAACATCCCTCCTTCCGCAAACAACGACATGGTTGCCGTGCTGGCCTGGTCGGCGGCCGTGCCTACCGTTCCAGCCAAATGGCCCAGTGCCGTTGCGCCGGTGTATCCGTCCACGAGCATCCCTCCTGCCTTGCTGGTGGCCACGTCGTGAATCCAGATCTCGCCGCTGAGCTGCTTGGGGTAAGCAAAAAACAAGAACGCACGCGCCGTGAGGGCCACGTTCAAAATGTTCATGCCTGTGCCTCCAAAGACTTCCTTGGCCACAACGACCGCGAAGGCCACGGCCAAAGCCACCATCCAGAGCGGCACGTCCACCGGCATGATGAGTGGAATCAACATCCCTGACACGAGGTAGCCCTCGTTGATGCTGTGTCCGCGCATGCCTGCAAAGAGGAACTCAATCCCGAGACCCACGCCGTAGCTGACAATGATGAGCGGGATGACCTTCCATGCGCCGACGAGGACATTGGCGAGGAGGTCCGACGTTTGGCCCAGGCTCAGGTGATACTGGTGCCCGATGTTCCACATGCCAAACAACAGGCAGGGAACCATGGCCACGATCACCAAGAACATGGTGCGCTTCAGGTCGATGCCGTCCCGGATGTGCGCGCCGCTGTGTGTGACGTGGCCCGGGGTGAAGGCAAACGTTTCCAGCGAGTCAAACACCACCCAAAAGCGCGACAGTTTGCCGCCCTCTTCGAATTGAGGCTTGACCGATTGAAGGAGATTGTGAATGGCTTTCATCGTGTTCTGATTCTTGCGTTCTGTTCCGGTTGACTCAACCGAGTTCCACTTTCAATGCGTCCAAACCCTCTCGGATGATGGACTGAACAGGGATTTTGGAGGTGCACACAAACTCGCAAAGCGCGAAGTCTTCAGGTGCCACCTCGTAGATGCCGAGCTTCTCCATCGCATCGATGTCGTTCACCATGATGCTCTTGATCAGATGCACCGGATAGATGTCAAATGGGAACACAGCTTCGTATTGGCCGCTGACCACAAACGCACGGTCTTCGCCGTTTTGGTTGGTGTCCAACGTGTACTGCTTCTTCTTGGGCATGAGCCATGTTGGGTACGCGCGGCTCATGGAAAACTTGTTGAGGCCTGGGCTGAGCCAGCCTTCCGTCAACAAAAACTTGGGGTCGTGTCCTTCTGGCAACGCGACCACCTGAGTCGCAAATGCGCCGAGGTAACCCACGGCACCTGCAGTGGTTCCAGTCAACACGCTTCCACTGACGATGCGGGCTCCTTCGTTGGCCGAAACGCCAATGTCGCTCAAGGACGCCCCTGCAACAGTGCGAACATGACGCGGGTCATTCATTTCTGATCCCCCAAGCGCCACCACGCGACTAGCGGTGTAGTGGCCCGTGCGGAGGAACGCACCGAGGTTGATGACGTCTTGCAAGCCCATGGTCCACAACACCTCGCCTTTGTTGATCGGCGCGGTGTGGTGAATCTGCACCCCGACGTTGCCGGCAGGGTGAGGTCCGTTGAACGAAGTTGTCGCGCAGCCCTTGAGTCCGGTCAACGTGTTGTCGCCAGAACGGGTTCCGACGTGCACGCCGCCTTCGCCGGCCAACACGCCGAGCGCGTCGATGCCGCGCTGCAAGTCATCCATGCGTCCTTCCACAACGATCCCAGTGTCGGCCGCCAGAGGAGCCGAATCAAAGCCGCTCACGTAGATGGCGCGGGGGGTGTCGGATGGGTTGGCAAGCACGTCGAATGGACGCTGGCGCATTGTGGCGAATGCCCCGGCAGCGGCGATGTGGGCCACGAGGGCATCGCGATCTCCTCCGTTCCAAGCACCAAAATCCTTCGCCGTGCCAGCACCGTCTGATTCGACAGTGACCGCCAAAATGCGTCGCTTGGCACCTCGAACGACTTCCTTCACCGTGCCCGAAACCGGGCTGGCAAACATCACTGAGGTGTGCGTTTTGTCGAAGAACAGGGCGTCTCCGGCCTGGACTTGGGCTCCCTCTTTGACCGCCAACTTGGGCGTCAAACCTGGAAAGTCGGTGGGCTGAATCGCGACCACCTTGGGTTGTGGTGCATCGCCACATTGAAGAGAGGGCTCTCCAGCCAAGCGGATGTCAACTCCCTTTTTGATTCGTAAGGTATTGGACATGTCCAAAGGTTTTCGGGGCGCAAAGGTAGCCCCCACAAAGCAAAAGAACACCCCAAGTCGATGCCAGATTTGTTCACGGTCGCAAAGGGAAATCGTGAAAGGATTTCCGACGAACTTTGGGGCATGACTTTGTCGAAGGGAATATTTGCGGGCTTCGTCGCAGCGATGATGCACTTGTGTGCAGCGGGCCAACCTCCCTCCATTCCACCGCTCCCTCCGGACCTCGACAACCTGAAAACGGTTCTGCTTCATCCTGCAGGCGCTCCGTTGGCACCCCCAGTTGTGCCGTTGACAGATGAACGCGGCGTCGGCATGCTTGAGTTGAGGTTTGACGATTTGTCCGAAGATTACGTGGCATGGGAAGTACGGGTGGTGCATTGCAATCGCCACTGGCAGCCATCCGACATGCACCCAAGCGAGTACCTCCAAGGGTTTCACACAACCCCGATGGAAGACGAAGAGGCAAGCTTTGGGACCAAGGTAGACTACACGCACCATCAGCTGTTTTTGCCCAACGACGACCTGAAGTGGACCCGAAGCGGCAATTACCTGCTGGAGGTGTTTGATCCCGCTGAGCCTGACATCCCCGTCGTGGCGCGTCGCTTTGTCGTTTACGAGGATTTGTGTCGTGTGGAAGCCCAAACCGGCGAGCCCAGCGACCTCGCACTCAGCCGCACCCATCAAGAAGTTCACTTCTCCATTTTTGAAGAGGGTTACGGGTTGTCCGACCCCTACGATCGTCTTCACGTCAGCGTGGTGCCCAATTGGAGGTGGGATCGGGCCCTCAGCGGCCTCCAACCGCGCTTCATCAAAGGCGCCGAGATCGATTTCCAACGGGCCGGATACGTGTTCGAAGGCGGAAACACCCACCGATTTGCAGACCTCAAAGGCCTGGAATTCACAGCACGGGGCGTGGCGCGCTTGGAAGAGCGTGCCGACCATTTCTACTTCTATTTGGACCAAGAGGAACGACGTACTTACGACTACTTCGGCGGTGGAGAGGACATTCATGGCGCCATGGTCACGCACAACGATCGCTTGGAGGCATTCACAGGGAGTGACTACGTTTGGGTGCATTGGCGTTTGGACACAAGACACCCTTTGGTCAACCGAGACATTTTCCTCGTCGGCGCGTTGTCTCAACACCAATGCCTTGATGCATTCCGCATGGAATACGACGACGCACAAGGCGTGTACACCCACCGCCACCTTCTGAAGCAGGGGTACTACAACTACCACTACGTCGCACGCGAGCGGGGCCAATCTCCAGGTCGCCCGGGGGCCCTGTCCGACCTTGAGGGCACCCACTTTCAAACCAACAATTTGTACACCCTCCTTGTGCACTATGACGACTGGGACGGCTACGACCGTGTCATCGGATTTGCACAATGGGAATCCAATCCTTGACCCATGGAAACTCCCCTTCGCATCTGGATCACAGGCGCTTCGAGCGGCATTGGCCGCGCTTGTGCGATCGCATTGACGGCCGCTGGACACCGCGTTTGGGCTTCTGCCAGAAGCCTTGACCAACTTGAAAGCCTGTCCAGTGAAACAGCACACCTCGAAGGCGAGCTCTGCGCCCATCCTGTGGACGTGACGGCGCCAGAACAAGTGTCGGCTTGTGCAAAGGCCATGGTGGAGACTTGGGGTGGCATTGACGTCGTCATCCCCAATGCAGGCATGGGCCTGTTCAACCCACTTCAAGAAGCACCATTGAACGAATGGCACGCCATGGTCGAAGTGAACGTCAGCGGCGTCTTGTCTACGATCCACGCCGCCCTTCCCTCTTTGCTTGCCAACCGAGGTCATGTGATCAACATTGGTTCCCTCGCTGCACGACAGGTCTTTCCCAACAGCGGCGTGTATTGCGCCACAAAACATGCAGTGCTGGCCATTTCGGAGTCCTTGCGCACGGAATTCCGGAATGAGTTGGCGGTGACCACCATCAATCCCGGCGCCGTGAACACCCCGTTCATCGACCGCACCAACAACGACGAACTTCGCGCGAATTATCGTCCTCAGTTCGACGCCGGCATGAGCCCTGAATACGTGGCCGAAGGCGTCGTCTTTGCTGTGGAAAGCCGGGGCAAGGGCGTGGTCAGCGAGTTGACACTACGCCCCGACAGACGCGACAATTAAACAAGACGCAAAACATTGTCCAACAAAACAATATGCTTTATCACCTCATCCTGTGGTTGGGGTGGATTGGAGCGCAACATGTTGGTCATGGCTCGCTGGATGAGAGATGCCGGACACCACGTCGATGTGGTCGTGCCAGCAGGAACGCCCGCCTGGCAACAAGGGTTGGATTGGGGACTCTCCATGGTGTCCGCCCCTCCGATTTCGAAGATCGGCGGCAAACGGCATGCAGGATTCTGGGCGCGTGGAATGAAGGCGGACGTCATTTGGATTCGTGACCGTCGAGATCTGGAGTGGGCTGGGCATTTGGCCAACGCGCTGGGAGCTGCACTTGTCATGCAACAAGCGATGCAAATCCCTCGGCCCAAAAAAATGCCATGGCACCTGCTCCGCTATCGCCGTGTAGATGCTTGGGTGACTGGACTTGAATGGCTCAAGCGCGAGTGCATCACAAAAACCCCCATGTCCGAGCACCGTTGTCACGTGCTTCCCCTCCCCCTTGACGAGCGTTGGTTCACCACCAAGGCCGTCGCCAAGAATGAGGCACAACAAGCCTTGGAGCTGAAGCTTCCTGAGGACGTGTTTTTGATGGGAACCGTGGGGCGCCTTGACGTGGGCAAAGGCCAAAGGGATGCACTTCGCGCTTTGGCACAATTGCCACCTCATGTCCATTGGCTGTTCGTCGGCGACAACACCACCAACAACGATGCGGACGAGCACCGACTCCTCCGTGAGACAGCTCGAGAACTCGGTGTAACCAGCCGATCGCACTTCATTCCAGGCCAACCTGATGTGCTTCCGGCGTACGATGCGCTGGACGGATTTGCCATGACCAGCACCTCTGAAACCATTGGCACCGTCACGCTCGAAGCGATGGCCCGCCGAGTGCCGGTCATTGGAACGGACGCAGGCGGAACCTCAGAAATTCTCGCCGAGGGTCGCGGATTGCTCTACCCGCCTGGTGATGCCGACGCCCTTGCCGAGTCGATTCAAGCGTTGATGTTGACGCCCCCCGAAACGCAAGCCGTTGCCACCGACCAGGCGCACGATTACGTTCAATCCTGTCGCCCACAGCACCTCGTTCCTGCGTGGAATGAATTGCTTGACTTGCTCGTGCAGTCGCGAAGGAAGGCGTAATTTTGGGCTTCTCATGAGTGCCGCGATCCAACAGCAAATCGAGCGTCGACGCACGTTCGCCATCATCTCCCACCCTGACGCCGGGAAAACCACCTTGACCGAGAAGTTTCTCCTCTTCGGTGGGGCGATCCAAACGGCAGGGGCCGTGAAGAACAACAAGATCACTAAAACGGCTGCGTCAGACTTCATGGAAATCGAGCGTCAGCGTGGCATTTCGGTGGCCACCTCCGTGATGGCCTTCCATTACAAAGACTTGCTGATCAACTTGCTCGACACCCCAGGTCACCGCGATTTCGCCGAAGACACCTACCGCACGCTGACCGCGGTGGACAGTGTGATTTTGGTCATTGATTGCGTCAAAGGCGTGGAGCCCCAAACTGAGCGTCTCATGGAGGTGTGTCGCATGCGCAACACCCCGGTGATCGTGTTCATCAACAAAATGGACCTTGAAGGCCGCGACCCCACCGACCTGCTCGACGAGGTTGAGGCCAAGCTCAACATTCAAGTCCGCCCCCTCTCTTGGCCCATTTCACAAGGACACACCTTTCAAGGGGTCTACAACCTCTACAACAAAAGCTTGCGGCTGTTCCAAGCCGACAAAACCAAAGTTGCCAAGGATGTGGTTGCCATTGACTCCCTCGACGACGCCTCATTGGACGACTTGGTGGGCGAACACGCCGACACGTTGCGCGAAGACGTGGAGTTGATTGAGGGCGTGTACGATGCGTGGGACCCTGCCCCCTATCTCGAGGGCAAGTTGGCGCCAGTCTTTTTCGGCAGCGCGGTGAACAATTTTGGGGTGCAAGAGATGCTCGACACCTTTGTGGACATTGCGCCCAACCCCAAACCCCGCGAGACCTCGTCCCGCATGGTGGCCCCGGACGAATCGAAATTCACCGGCTTCATCTTCAAAATCCACGCGAACATCGACCCCAAGCACCGCGATCGCATTGCCTTTCTGCGCGTGTGTTCCGGCAGCTTCGAGCGCAACACCTTCTACCAGCACACGCGCTTGGATAAAAAGCTCAAGTTTGCCAACCCGGCAAGTTTTTTGGCCCAAGAAAAAAGCGTGGTGGAACAAGCTTGGCCTGGCGATGTGGTGGGGCTTTACGACACGGGCAACTTCAAAATCGGCGACACCCTGACCGAGGGCGAGGACCTGCAGTTTCGGGGCATCCCGAGCTTTTCTCCAGAGATCTTCAAAGAACTGGTGAACAAAGACCCCATGAAGAGCAAGCAGCTCGAAAAGGGCATCCAACAATTGACCGACGAGGGTGTGGCCCAATTGTTCATCAGGGAAGCTGGCAACCGCAAAATTGTCGGCACCGTCGGTGAACTTCAATTCGAAGTCATCCAATATCGTTTGGAGCACGAATACGGGGCCAAGTGCGAATTCCAAGCCAAGCCCTACTCGAAGGCCTGCTGGATTGAGTCTGATAACGAAGACAAGATGTCGGAGTTCCGACGCATCAAGGCCCAGGACATCGTGCGCGACAAAGACGGCCTCGAGGTGTACCTGGCTCCTTCTCAGTTCATGTTGAACATGGAAATTCAGAATTTTCCTGAAATCACCTTCCATTTCACGAGTGAATTCAAGACGGCAGTCGAAGAAGGCGCTTGATGCATCGTACCTTCCTTGCCCATGACGCGCACCTTGCCCTTGACCGCCTGCCTGTTGCTGCTGACGCTTGTTCCGAGCCTGCTAGGCCACGCACAAGAAGACGCGCTTTCCCAACCCAGCAATGTGGTGCAGGTCAGCGGGCTTGTCGTCACAGGTGACTCACTCTCCCCCTTGCCCTATTGCACTGTGTTCAGGGCACGCGACCGCCGCGGCACCATGACTGATGTGCGCGGATTTTTCAGCTTGCCTGCCCTTGAAGGAGACACCCTAGAATTCTCAAGCGTCGGTTACGTCACGCAGCAAGCTGTGATTCCTGGCGGCAGCGAGATGGGGCGCATCAACCTTGTCCAGCCCATGGGCAGGGACACGGTCAACATGACGGATGCCTTTGTCTACCCATGGCCCACGAAAGAGCGTTTCAAGAACGAATTCCTGGCCCTCGGACTTCCCAACGCTGGTTTGGACCCTGCATGGGACGCAGGAATGGACCCCATGGACATGTACGACCGTTTGATGGAAGTGGGCCGAGATGGGCAATCGACCTCCACTGAAGTCTTGGCAGCACAGGCTGTTCAAGCGGGCTACGCCGGCCAATATCCTGCTGTGAACTTATTGAACCCTGTGGCTTGGGCAAAGTTTCTCCAGGCGCTCAAGTCAGGCGACCTCAAGCGACAATGATGATGGTTCGGCAGGCAATGGTGCTGGCCAGCTTGGTCTTCAGCTTTTCGCTTTGGGGACAAGACACGTTCACGCTCTCGGGAACCGTGACGGACACGAATGGAGATTTGCTGCCCGGTGCCGCCGTTCTCGTGGAGGAAAACATGCGTTTGGGCGTCACCACAGACCCCCAAGGACAATACCGAATTGAATTCCCCAGTTCGGGACCTTGGACCATCAAGGCTTCGTTTGTAGGTCACACGCCAGAATTCTGGACGCTGACGTTTGACAAGGCCTCAGCCTACAAGAATTTCAGATTGGTTCCTGGAACCAACTTGAAAGAAGCCGAAGTCATCGACAATGGTCCATCTGACGTGACTGTGCAGAAAATCGACCCGCGTCTGGCCAACAAAATCCCGACACCAAGGGGGACCATCGAAGACGCCTTGCTCCAGGCCCCCGTCAATTTCACGTCGGAATTGAGCAGCGCTTACAACGTACGTGGTGGCTCGTTTGACGAAAACCTTGTGTACGTCAACGACATCGAGGTCTACCGTCCGTTTTTGGTGAGGTCCGGACAACAAGAGGGGCTGTCGTTTGCGAATCCCGACATGGTGGACCGCATTGAATTCAGTGCTGGTGGGTTTGAGGCCAAATACGGAGACAAACTCAGTTCCGTGCTCGACATTGCCTACCGCAAGCCCACAGGGCCTGCCACACGTGTGACGGCCAGCGCTCTCGGGGCACAAGTTCAGCACGACAACGTTGCGGGACCATTCAAAATCAACCTCGGCGTGCGGTACCGAAACAACAGCTACGTGCTTTCGACCCTGGACGAGCGAGGCGAATACGCCCCGACTTACCTCGATGCGCAGACCTACGTCACTTACGACCCCGACGGATATGGCCCCTGGGAAATCCAGGCGCTAGGTGTGTACGGTCGAAACGACTACCGATTCTTCCCCGCCACGAGAGAGACCAACATCGGAACCATCAACCAAGCGGCGCGGTTGACGGTGTACTACGACGGCCAAGAGCAATCAGGGTACGAAACGGGATTTGGGGCGCTGGCGTTCGAGCGCAGCACAGAAACCACTCGTCTTCGTTGGATCAACTCCGTTTTTCAGACTGCAGAACGTGAGTCTTTTGACGTTCTGGGACAGTACTTCCTCAGCGAGCTCGAGCGAGATCCTGGCGGAGACACCTTCAATGAGGGCAACACCTTTGGCGTGGGAGGCTTCCTGCAGCACGGAAGGAACACCCTCTTTGCAAGGGTGCTGAGTTCTGCGGTGAAAGGCAATGTGCTGGTGGGCGACCACCAAGTGCACTGGGGCGTGAAGCATCGCCTTGAAACCTTCGACGACGTGGTGTCGGAATGGAACGTGGTGGACAGTGCTGGATTCTTTGCGCCTCACCCGCCCGACAATTTGGGCTACAACAATCCTGGAGGAAGGCCAGACCAATACATCAACCTGCCCTACGTCGTGGATGCCGTCAACGTCGTTTCGGCACACCGCAGCACGGCCTTCATTCAAGACACCTGGCGTTGGAACACAGGCAAAGGCACACTGGACATCAACCTCGGCATGCGGGCCCATCGGTGGTCTGTCTTGCCCGATCGCTGGGCGGTGGAACGCAACACCCACTTGGTTGGAGGGCCGCGCGGCCATGCGTCATTCACGCCGCAACGCCGTCCATTGACCTCGTTCAAATTGTCTGGAGGCTATTACTACCAACCTCCTTTCTATCGTGAAATGCGCGGTTTGGATGGGAAGGTCCGTTCAGACGTCGAGCCCCAAAGGGCCATTCACGCCGTGGCAGGCGTCGACCATCAGTTTGAATCAAAAGGACGGCCGTTCAAGCTTGTCGGAGAGGTGTACTACAAGGACCTCGACAATTTGATTCCCTACGAAATCGAAAACGTGCGCCAGCGTTACTACGCCACCAACAACAGCTCGGGGTATGCAACCGGGGTGGATCTGATGGTGAATGGCGAATTCATTCCAGGGGTCCAAAGCTGGCTCCGCATGTCTGCCCTGCAAACCGAAGAGGATCTCGTTGACGACAGCTACGAAGAGTACTTCAATGAGGATGGGCTGCGGGTCGTCCCCGGGTACCACACAGGTCCTTTTGCGGTCATCACCGACACCGTTGTGGTCTATCCCGGCATGATTCCCAGACCGGCAGACCAACGGTTCAGCTTCAGCATGTTGTTCCAGGATGAAATGCCTCGAAACCCAGACTACAAGGTGTTGCTGAGCTTGTTCTTTGGGACGGGGCTCCCCTACGGACCTCCCTCCTACAACCGCTACGAAGACATCCTGCGCACGCCTGCATATCGGCGCGTAGACGTTGGGTTTTCGCGCGCTTTGTTCAGCGATGACCCCAATCGCGATGGCCTCATCTCCCTGGAGGTGTTCAACATGCTGGGCATCAACAACACCATCAACCACAACTGGATCCAAGATGTGAACGGACGTTACTATGCCGTCCCCAATTTCTTGACTGGACGTAGGGTGAACCTGAAGGTGAATTTCAAATTCTGACCCCAGTTCGAAGGGCCCTTCTCTCCGGACTTAGGAATTCGACTGTCCAATGCGGGCAAGAAACGTCGCCTCATCGACAATGGGCACTCCAAGCTTCTCCGCTTTTTGAAGTTTGCTCGGCCCCATGTTCTCCCCGGCCAACACCAACGTCGTCTTCCCGCTGATGCTTCCGACCAAGCGCCCACCATGGCTGGTGACGGCAGATTTGGCCTCATCGCGGGACATCGACTCAAACACCCCACTGACCACAACCACTTCACCTTCGAGGGCATTGCCAAGTGGAACGTCTTCGACCACCTCCATTTGCAAGCCTGCATGCATCAAACGCTTCAACACGTCCGTGAAGGAGTCGTCTTGAAAGTGATTTACCACGCTGCTTGCCACAATGGGACCGATCTCTTCCAAGGCGACCAAAGATTCCTCTGTGGCAACGCTGAATGCATCCACGGTTTTGAGGGCACCGGCGAGATGTTTGGCCACCGTCTCGCCCACGTGGCGAATGCCAAGGCCAAACAACACCCGCTCAAAGGGAACCTTCTTGCTCGCCTCCAGGCCTGAGAGCAGGTTGTCCACAGATTTTTGGGCCATGCGCTCAAGCGGCAACAAATCCTGTGCTGTAAGGTCGTACAAGTCCGCTACGTCCCGCACCAGCCCGGCATTGACGAGCTGAGATACCGTCTCTTTCCCGAGACCATCGATGTTCATGGCTTTTCGGGAAATGAAATGATTGATGCGGCCGCGCACTTGAGCCGGGCACGTGGCTTGATTGGGACAATAATGTTGAGCTTCCCCCTCCTTGCGAACAAGGGTTGTGGCGCATTCAGGACATTCGGCCGGGAAGGTGACCACTTGAGAAAACAGATCGCTCGCACCACCTGCTTCGCGGTCGACCCCCACGATCTTCGGAATGATCTCCCCTCCCTTTTCAACAAACACCGCATCGCCCTCGCGCAGGTCGAGTTTGGCAATTTGGTCGGCGTTGTGCAACGACGCGTGTTCGACGGTGGTGCCGCCGAGCTGCACGGGCTGGAGATCTGCAACGGGGGTCACGGCCCCGGTCCGGCCAACTTGGTAGCGCACCCCCAAGAGCTCCGTGCTGACGCGTTCGGTTTCAAACTTGTACGCCAACGCCCATCTCGGGCTTTTGGAGGTCATGCCAAGTCGCTTCTGCTGGTCGTAACGATTCACCTTGATGACAAGTCCGTCGATGGCAAAGTCCAAATCATGGCGCGCCTGCTCCCAATGCTCAACAGACTCCATGATGTCGGCGACGTCGTGCAACACTTCCAACCGGCGTCCCTGCGGAGTCTTGAATCCCCAATCGGCGGCGGCCTGAACCGCCTCACTGTGACGTGAAATGCCCAAGGACCGCATCGTTTCCGCATCCACGTTGTACATCATGCAATCCAAGGGTCGCGCTGCCACAACGGAACTGTCCTGCAATTTCAAGGTGCCTGCGGCTGTGTTTCGAGGGTTGGCAAATTCAGGCTCTCCAGCATCGCGACGGGTGGCATTCAGATCTTCGAATGCAGGCCAAGGGAAGAAAATTTCACCTCGGATTTCAAGCGACGTCGGAGCACCGTCCTTCAAACGCAGCGGCACGGTGGGGATTGTCGCCACATTCGTGCGCACGTCTTCGCCCTGTGTGCCATCGCCGCGGGTCAAGGCTCTGATCAGCGCTCCACCTTCGTACCACAAGGCGATGGCCACCCCATCGTACTTCAATTCGATCACAAACTCGACCTCCTCGTCAGGCAATCCCGACTTCACGCGTTCTGCCCATTGCGCCACTTCGTCCGCGTTGTAACTGTTGGACAACGACAGCATGGGCGATTTGTGCGCGACCTTCTCGAATTTGTCCGTCAAGTCCCCCCCAACGCGTTTGGTCGGCGACGTGGGATCGTCCAACTCGGGATGTCGCGCCTCGAGGTCAGCCAGCTCCTCCAGTTTCTCATCGAATTCCCGGTCGGAAATGATGGGCTCCGCAAGCACGTAATACCTGTGGTTGTGCGCATGAAGTTCCTCGCGCAATTGCTGGATTTGGGCACGAATGTCCATGCCTTCAAGGTAGCGAACGGCAGGCCACAACATGACGTGGCAAGCCCTGCAAATCCTCGAGGATTTCAACGTGTTTCCAACCCCCTGAAGACACCAACAGGGACGCCACGTCTCCTGCACGTCGGGTGTGACATTCCATGCCGAGCCATCCCTCAGCCTTCAAACCACCTTGCATGCACCATCGCTCCAAGGCGCGGTAAAACGTCAAAACATCGTCGTCCGGCACAAACAACGCCAGACCAGGTTCATGTTCGGTGACTCGCGCATGCATCGTTGCCCTCTCCGCGTTGGGGATGTAGGGTGGATTGGACATGACCATGTCGAAGGGCTTTTCTGGCGGCCCTGAATTGAACAAGTCCATCGTACTGAACCTTGCATCAAGTCCACAGCGGTCGGCATTGTCGCGCGCCACCTCAATCGCCTCGTCAGAAACGTCATACCCAAGCACGTCAACACGAGGCAACCGATCCTTCAGCGCCAGGGCCATGCAACCGGAACCCGTGCACCAATCGAGGGCTCGAAATCCAACTGCGCTTGGATTGACGTGTTGGGCCAACGCGGCAACCAATTCTTCAGACTCAGGTCTTGGGATCAACACGGAAGGCGTGACCCGAAGGCAAAGGCCATCAAACCAAGCCTCCCCAAGCACGTACTGCAGAGGCTCTCCAGCGTTGAGGCGTTCAGCCAACACCGCAAGTTGATCGAGTTGAGACTCGGTCCACCTCATGTCCTCAGCAATCCTGGTCCCTCGAGGCTTTCCGCTGACGTGCTCCAAAAGCCAGCGGGCCATGCCTGAACGCTCCGAGGGCTCCACACCGTGAAGGCGTTGGGGCATCCAACCAAACACCACCGACTCAGTGTTGGTCACAGGCCACGGCCCATGACCGCGAGCCACCTTCATCGTTGATCCTCCTTGACGGCGAGCACGAGCAGCTCGGCCGTCGCTTCGTTGGTTGCAAGGGCGACGTTGTGCACGTCGCATTGACGCAGCAACATGTTCACATCTGGTTCGTGCGGGTGCTTGCCCATCGGGTCGCGAAAGAACATCACCGCATCCAACTCACCTTCAGTGATTCGCGCCGCGATTTGGGCATCCCCTCCTAGCGGCCCAGAGGCCAAACACTCCACCGTCAGACCCATGGATTCAATGCGTCCACCTGTCGTGCCGGTCCCTACCAGTTCACGCCGCTCAAACCAAGCTTTGTGTCGTGCGACAAAAGCCATGAGGTCGTCTTTCTTGCCATCATGCGCAATCAAGGCCAATCGCTTCAATTCCATGATGCGAATGTAAGTCTCGCGGATGAGGACAATGTCGCTCTGTGGTTACCGATTTGTGGCAAGAACGCTGTAGCCCCAAGGTTCTAGGGTTTGGCCTGCATTCCACCCCTCAACTTGCCCCTGCCCCATCACCAAATCAAGTTGGGCATCAGGCAGGGTCAGCGCCACCTCTTGTGCTTCATCAGAAAGGTTCAAAATCACCACAACTGTGCTGCCATTTTTCTCCTTCATGAATGCGAACACGTCGTCGTCGGCAGAAGTTTCAATCAACTGGGGCGCGCCACCAAAATCGCCATTCCAAAGCGCTTCTTGGGTGTGATTCAGTTCATTCAACTGACGGTAAAAATCAGCTTTGCTGTACTCGCCCCACGCCACGGTGTCCTTTTCAAAGAACCGCAAGCGATCGGTGTTGTAAGACTCTTGACCCGAATACACCAAGGGCATGTCGAGAAGGGTCGCAGCAAGGACGCCCATGGCATCGCCAGCCTCGCCGTACCGCTCTTCCACTGTGCCATTCCAGCTGTTTTCGTCGTGGTTCGTGATGAACCCCAACCGGTAAGCGTCCGTGGGGAATCGCTCTGCCTCTTCCTTCACGTAGTCTCGCAACACCTGCACTGGTTCTTTGCCCTGGGCCACTTGGTTGGTCAAGTGATGAAAGTGCCAACCGTAGCTCATGTCGAACGCACGGTTGTGGTGGTCGGGCTCCTCTGCTTCGGCAAGCATGAAGACTTCAGGCTGCAACGCTTCGAGCTGACGACGTGCCATTTCCCAAAACGGCGTAGGCACCTTCATGGCGACATCGCATCGAAATCCGTCGATGCCACAGTCCGCAACCCAAAACGTCATGGCGTCCGCCATCGCGGAGTAGAGACCGTTGTCCTGGCCTCCCTCCCAATCGAGCTGCGCGACGTCCCACCAGTCCGTGCCCAATGGCGGTTGCAAACTGCCCGTGCTGTCAAGCAAGTAGTATTCGCGGTGGTCCTCCGTCCAAACGCAATCAAACGCACTGTGGTTGGCCACCCAATCCAAAATCACGCGCATGCCCAAGTCGTGAGCCGCGGTGGTCAATGCGCGCAAATCGTCGTGCGTGCCGTAATCCGGGTTCACCGCGTAGTAGTCCTGCACACTGTATGGACTTCCTAGCGAACTGCTTCCAGGCTCGACAATGTAATTGTTCTTGTTCTCTCCACCTTTGCGGTTCACCTCCCCTATGGGGTGAATCGGCATCAACCACAAAATGTCCACCCCGAGCTCTTTCAATCTCGGCAAGTCGGGAATGAACGCCTGGATCGTGCCCTCGGGCGTGTGTTGGCGCAGGTTGACTTCGTAGATGGTGGCATTTTTGGTCCACTCAGGATGAACGAGCTCATCTGCCAATGCAGCAGATCCTTTCACCTCTGCGGTGCCAGATGGCGCTGGAGTTCCACATGAAGCGAAGACAGCAGCGACGAGCAACGATGCGTACGTGCACATCCAAGGTTGCAATTGGAATTTCATGGCGGTCAATTTGAGCTTCCGAAGGTAGAACAAATTCCGGGGCTTGGTGTACAATCAACACCAAGTCCAAATCATGTGAATTTCCTCAGAACAAGGAGGCCTGCCCACCGTCGTTGACAGACTCCGACGACGATGGACTGGCATCGCTGGCGCCAGACTTGTCGACGACGTCTGCAGGTGCTTCCTCAGGCTGCTGGGCTTCCACCTCACGCGCTTTATCGGCATCGCGGGCGGCCTGAAGCTCTCGCTCGTGGGCTTGCTCCAGCTCTTCCATCACAGGCTCCAATGTGACTTCCGTCACGGGCAAGGCACTCAGTTTGTTGCCAATCGCCTTGACGCCTTTGACAGAAATGAAGCCACGCAGATCGACAATGTCGTCCTCACGATCTCGGCTATGCTTGAACCGACGGTTGTACCGGATGCGCACATGGGGATGATGCAAGGTGGAAGCCACCCAGAGTTTGGACTGTTCGTGGTCGCCAATGAATCCCGTTGCATTCTTGCTGTATTCCGGAAGGAACCGCTTGACATACCACTCTTCCTTCTCCCCGTCATAATACACGACGGAGACGGGTTTGTCCTCGTCAAAACGCTCGAGGTGCATCATGCGCTCGTCGAAGTGTGTGCTCAAATCGAAGCCCGTGAACAGGTATTCCCCGGTGTTGAGCAAGACCAAAATCTTGTCATCCGGCTTGAAATCTCCCAGGAAGATCCCCCGTCCGTCGGCGTTCAATCGACGCACCGTTTCGTCGAACCAGACCTTGCGTGCACCGAGCGTGCTGACACCGGCCTCTTTGAGTTCAATTTTACGCACGGGGAACTTCGACACCAGATTGCCTCCTGCCCCACGGCCCTTGATGCCAATGTCGCTGAATTCGAGGTCGAATTTCACCTTCTTGAGACGGGCCTGGGCGCGCAAGAAGACCGTGACCACCTCCGCCTCGCCGTTGGGGTTGGCGGTGAAGTACAGGATCTTTGATTTGGGGGTGCCTTTGGTGATGGGATACTCGCGGTCGCGGGTGATGGAGGTCACGTTGAAGCGCTTCACCATGCTGCGTCCCGTGGCCCCATCGAGGTAAATGACGTTGTAAGTCGTGCGCTTGTCGCCTTTCTTCCACACCGCAGCGTAGAGCAGGTCCTTTCCGAAGAAGGCCTTGCTCGACACCTTGCTCACCTGCATCACACCGTCCTTCCGGAACACGATGATGTGGTCAATGTCGGAGCACTCCCCCAACAATTCACCTTCGGTGCGCTTCAGGCCCGTTCCCACAAATCCTTCCGCTGGATTCCAGTAAAGCTTGGCGTTGGCCACCGCGACTTTGCTGCGATCGATGGATTCGAATGTGCGCAATTCGGTTTTGCGCTCACGCCCCTCGCCGTACTTGTCCTTGAGTTTCTTGAACCAATCGATGGCGTACTCGGTGAGGTGATCGAGGTGGTGTTTGACCTTCTCGATGTCCCCTTCCAATGCCGCGATGCGTTCGTCCGCTTTGAAGCTGTCAAATTTCGAAATGCGCTTGATTCGGATTTCTGTCAGGCGGGTCACGTCCTCGTCCGTCACCTCACGCAAGAGGTGCTTGATGTGTGGCTTCAGGCCTTCGTGGATGGCCGCCAGAATCTCCTCCCAAGTTTCGCATTCCTCGATGTCGCGGTAGATGCGGTTCTCGATGAAAATCTTCTCCAAGGAGGCAAAGTGCCACGTCTCTTGAAGCTCTCCAAGCTCGATTTCCAATTCGCGCTTCAGCAAGAAACGCGTGCGATCGGCACTGATGCGCAGAATGTCCGAGATGCCCATGAACACGGGCTTGTCGTCAAACACCACGCAACTGTTGGGCGCCAAACTCACCTCACAATCTGTGAACGCATAGAGCGCGTCAAGCATCTTGTCAGGCGACACGTTGTTGGCCAAATGCACCACCACCTCCACCTTGTCGGCGGTGTTGTCCTCGACCTTCTTGACTTTGATTTTGCCCTTGTCGTTGGCCTTGAGAATGCTGTCAATCAGCGACCCTGTGGTCACGCCGTAGGGCACCTCGCGCACGACAAGGGTTTTGCTGTCCACCTTGTCAATGCGCGCACGCACCCGCACCCGATCGCCGCGAAGGCCATCGTTGTAATTCTCCATGTCCGCCATCCCGCCGGTGGCGAAATCCGGATAGAGCTTGAATCGCTTGTTTTGGTAGTGCGCAATGCACGCGTCGATGAGCTCAATGAAGTTGTAAGGCAAAATCTTGCAGGCCAAACCCACAGCAATCCCATCCACCCCGCTTGCCAACAGCAACGGAAACTTCACTGGGAGCGTTTCGGGCTCTTTGTTGCGACCGTCGTAGGATGACAACCAAGTCGTCGTCTTGGCGTTGAAGAGCACCTCGAGGGCAAACTTGCTCAGCTTGACCTCGATGTATCGCGGTGCGGCAGCACGGTCGCCGGTGAGGATGTTTCCCCAGTTTCCTTGGCAATCGAGCAAAAGTTCGCGCTGGCCGATTTGGACCATGGCATCCCCGATGCTCGCATCCCCGTGCGGGTGATACTTCATCGTGTTGCCGATGACGTTGGCCACCTTGTGGAATCGACCGTCGTCCATTTCCCGCAGGCTGTGCAGGATGCGACGCTGCACGGGCTTCAGCCCGTCGTGCTGGTGAGGTACGGCACGTTCGAGAATGACGTAGCTCGCGTAGTCCAGGAAGTAGTCGTTGTACATCCCTCGCACGGGAACGACGTGCTCCATCTCCCCCGCGTCCGACGCCGCTTCGTCACCCGAGAACTCGTCGTCGCGCTCGTCGCGCTCGTCGTCGTGAATGTCTTCGTGCTCACTCATGCTTCGCTCACTTCGTCTTTCTCCACGCGGAGATTCTCAATGATGAATTTTTGGCGGTTGGGGGTGTTTTTGCCCATGAAGAAGCCAAGCATTTCTTGAAGGCTCTGCTCCTTGCCGATGACCACAGGGTCCAAACGAATGTCCTCTCCAATGAAGTGACTGAATTCGTCAGGACTGATTTCTCCAAGCCCCTTGAATCGTGTGATCTCAGCTCGGGACCCCAATTCGCCTAAGGCACTCTGCTTCTCCATTTCGTCGTAGCAGTAGAAGGTTTTCTTCTTGTTTCGAACGCGGAAAAGCGGCGTTTGCAGCACGTATAGGTGACCACGTTTGACCAAATCTGGGAAGAACTGCAGGAAGAACGTGATGAGCAGCAACCGAATGTGCATGCCATCCACGTCGGCATCCGTGGCGATGACCACCTTGTTGTAACGCAACGTGTCCAGGCCATCTTCAATGTTGAGGGCGGCCTGCAACAGGTTGAATTCCTCGTTTTCGTAAACCACCTTCTTTGTGAGCCCAAAACTGTTCAACGGCTTTCCCTTCAAACTGAACACCGCCTGGGTGGCGACGTCGCGCGCCTTGGTGATCGACCCCGAAGCCGAATCCCCCTCCGTGATGAACAGCGTGGTCTCTTCGTTGCGGTCTTTCTTGACGTCCGTCAAGTGCAACCGGCAATCGCGCAGCTTGCGGTTGTGCAGCGAAGCCTTTTTGGCGCGTTCGCGGGCGAGCTTTTTGATGCCGGCCAAATCCTTGCGCTCCTTCTCACTCTGAATGATCCGTGCTTGAAGGGCTTGGGCAGTTTCCGGGTTGCGGTGCAGGAAGTTGTCGAGTTCGCGCTTGAGGAACTCAAAGACAAAGCTCTTGAGCGACGGACGCCCCGGCCCCACGTCTTGGGAGCCGAGCTTGGTCTTGGTTTGGGACTCAAACACGGGCTCCTCCACCTTCACCGCCACGGCCGCAGAAATGCCACCGCGAATGTCCTGGGCGTCGTAGTCCTTACCAAAGAAGTCGCGGACAACCTTGATGTACGCTTCGCGGAAGGCGGCTTGGTGCGTTCCGCCCTGGGGCGTGAACTGGCCGTTGACAAAGCTCTGGTAGTCCTCGCCGTAGGCGTCGGTGTGGGTGAGGGCCACTTCGATGTCCTCTCCCGCGATGTGGATGATGGGATAGCGCAGCTTGCTGTCCAGTCGGTCCTCGAGCAGGTCTTTGAGGCCGTTCTCGCTCCGGAACTTCTCCCCGTTGAGGTACAAGGTCAACCCCGTGTTGAGGTAGGCGTAGTTCCAGAGCAGTTTCTCCACGTGTTCCGTGCGGAAACGGTAGGCCTTGAAAATCTCGGGGTCGGGCTTGAAACGAATGCGCGTGCCGTTGCGCTTGGTGGTGGTTTCCACCTTGGCGTCGTCGGTGAGTTCGCCAAGTTCAAAGCCCGCACGTTTGAGTTGACCTTCCCGCACACTCTCCACAATGAACTCGGTGCTCAAGGCATTCACCGCCTTGGTGCCAACCCCATTGAGTCCCACCGATTTCTTGAACGCGCGGCTGTCGTACTTGCCCCCCGTATTGATCTTGGACACGCAATCCACCACCTTCCCCAACGGAATGCCACGGCCATAGTCTCGAACGCGTACTTCGTCGTCCTTGATCACC